>JBEKKO010000006.1:0-91860 GCA_050010695.1 Bryobacteraceae bacterium | reverse complement strand
AACTGGGCGAACGACAAAAGGATGTTCAGCGTCAGGCGGCCGAGGGAACTCGTCGTGTTGAACTGCTGGGTCACCGCCACGAAGCTAACGCCGTTCCGGTCGAAGACCTCGATGATTCGTGCAAAGTCGAGCAGGGACCGGCTGAGGCGGTCGACCTTGTACACCACGATGCAGTCTACCGACCGAGCCTCGACCGCCGCCAGGAGCCGCTTCAGGGCCGGGCGATCCATATTGCCGCCGGTGTACCCGCCATCGTCAAAATGGTCGGTGATCACCTGCCAGCCCTCGTGCTTCTGGCTGGCAATGAAGGCCTCAGATGCTTCCCGTTGCGCATCAAGGGAGTTGAACTCCTGCTGGAGTCCCTCCTCCGTGGACTTGCGCGTGTAGATCGCGCAGCGGACGGTCTTCGCATCGGACGATCCGTTCGACGCCTTCACGGGCGCTGGTGCGGCGCTACTCCTTGCCATTGGGATTTTCCTCCGTGGACGTCAAGTTGAAGAAGAGGAAGCCATTCCACTTCGTTCCGGCCACTTCGCTGGCAATCGCACTCAGGGACCGGTAGACCTCGCCATCGAACTCGAATCCATTCACGAGGACCTTCACGATGACTCGGCGGCCCTTATACTCGCGTTCCAGGTAGGTTCCCGGCGGCGGCAACCGCGGGTCGAAAGCGCTGGCCACCTTGCGGCTGACGCTGAGCGTGGGGTCCAGCATGACGTCTGGCCCGAACTTGGTCTTGGGCGCCCGGATGCGCAGGTCTGCGTCGTTGGCGATTTCCATCGCGCGGCGGCGCGCACGTTCAGAGATGCCGCCCTCGGCCAGTGCCTGGATGCGCCAGGCGATCCTCCGAAACAGGAACTGTTTGTGATTTGATCGGGACTCCTCGCCGAACACCCCAAGGTACTTCTGGCGGAGCTGGCCGACCGTCATCCTGCTCAGCTCATCAATCTGTTTCCGCATCGCGGTCTCCACTTCGTTCTCCATTCTCATGGCAGTTAACCTCGTGTCCATGAGGGCTCGAAGTTGCGGAACTATCAAGGGGAGGTTTTCGCCGGAGTTGGTCGCGATGCCGGAGGAAGCCGGCGGCGAGGATACTGGCGATGGATCGTAGATCTTCAGTCGGAATGCCCAAGACGATTCACCTCGCTGTGGATTGGCACCACAGCGAAAGTCCGCGTCGCGGTCGTTCCGCTGTCGAGTGGCTGCTGGAGAGTGCGAATCACCCTCCGCTGTAAACATACGCAAGGAGTCCGAAAAGTGTAAACCGAGACGTTCGCCGCGTTAACCGCGAGTGGGCGTTCTCCAGAGAGACGGAGAAGTCGGGTGGAGGACTGCCGCAGGGGACGCATCGGGCCAACCACAACGACTCTCCGAGGCCGGAAGGGGAGAACAGGATCGTCCGCAAATGTATGGCAGAATTGGGGATATCTGGCGAGGCTATGGCAGGCGCAGGAAGACCGATGGCGTCAACAACAGGGGAGGCTGGGTTCGGAGAGAAAGGATTTGGCTCCTCAGGTAGGACTCGAACCTACAACCCTTCGGTTAACAGCCGAATGCTCTACCATTGAGCTACTGAGGAGCAACGAGTTAACTTCATTACAACAAACGGACTGCCAGGTGTCAAATGTCGGTCGCGCCTCATGCTGGATGAGCCCGCGGCGATACTGCATGGCGGACGCGGATTCGTGCGGGTTTGGCTGGCCGACAAGCTCTCAGAACTCGCGCAACAGTTCCAACATCCGCCGGTCGAGCTTGTGGCCGCGCCAGTTCTCGTAACTGACGTCGCTGCGATTGCTGTCCAGGATCCCGAAGGAACCGCGAAAGCACCACAGCGCCCAGCCCCAGTTGACGCCTTTCCAAAGCGACAGGAAGTCTCGCATCCAGCTTAACGTCACCGCGTGTGGCGTCCGGTTCCAGCAGCCCCACTCGCCCACGAAAACGGTCGCGCCGCGATCGGCCATTTCCCGATAGGGCTGGATGCACCAGCGTTCCAGCATGGCGCGGTTCCACTCCACGGTTTCCGAAACGCGCATGGGCCAGGCCGGCATCTGCCGCGGCGTGCCTGCCCAGGGCGCCAGGTAGTGGGTGAGGGCGAATGGCGCATAGCCGCGCGTCGCCTGCACCGCGTTGGGGATGTCGGCCAACTCCTTCACCGGCAGGAACGCTTCGCCGAACAAGCCGTCGATCAAAACCTGGCGGGCAGGGTCGGCTTGCCGGATGGCATCTACGCCGGCGCGAATGACTTTCTCGTATTGGGCCGCGGTGCAATGGCTCGGCTCGTTAATCAGATTGAAACTCAGGCGGCGGCTCGGAATCCCGCGATATCGCTCCGCAAAATGGCCCCAGTAGAAGCGAAAGATGTCCACCGCATGCTGGTCGGTCCACAGGTTCCACGGTTCGGCAAGCAGCGCCCCGCTGACCGAGTACCCCGGTGCGCGGTGAAAATTGAGGCACACGTGGACGCCATACTGCCTGCCCCAATCCACCGCCTGGTCGATTTCGCGCAGCGTGCTCTCCGCCATGTGAAATGGATCCTTCGGATCGGCCCAGCAACGGTAGGACATCGGCAGGCGTGCGAAGTTGAACCCCCATCGCGCCATCCACTCAAAATCGGTTTCCACAAACGGTTCGTTGTGCCGTCCCCATTCCGGGTCGAGCGCCGCCCATTCCTCGGGCGTCGCCGTAAACTTTTCCTGCAAGTTGAAACCGCGCCATTTTGCCGGCGCCTCTGCCGCACGGCGGCCGCCGCCGAGCAACGCAGCCCCCATCCACCCACCAAAATCGCGACGGCTGAGCGAGATGCCGAGATCCACCTTGACCACGTCGCTTATTCTAGCCAATCGCCTTGCCGAGGAACACACCCCGTGCGTTTCACCCCGTGCGTTTCATATGCGGACGCCGTCCCATACCGCGACGCGCTTTCCCGGAAGCGGACAGTCGCCGGATCGCCAAGGCGCTGTGCTAAAACAGCTTGTGAAGGGCCTGTGACGTGCAGCCATAAGTGTTCAGTGCCGATCCCAGTGATGAACCCTCTCGAAAGTGCGCGTCCGCCGCTGGCCGATTTCCGGGTGCTGGTTTGTGACGACCAGCCGGATGTGTGCGAGGCGCTGCGGCTGCTCTTGAAGAGTCAAGGCTGGCAGGCGGTGACGGTGGATTCGCCAGCGGCCCTGCTGGATCGGGCGCGCGGCGAGGCCTTCGACCTGGTGCTGCTGGACCTCAACTATGCGCGCGATACCACTTCGGGCGCGGAGGGCATGGATCTCTTGGCTAGCCTGGAGGCCCAGGGCAACGCCGCTCCGGTGATGGTGATGACCGCCTGGAGCAGTTTCGATCTGGCCGTGGAAGCCATGCGGCGCGGCGCGTGCGATTTCATCCAGAAACCGTGGGAGAACCAGCGGCTGATCGCGGCCATTCGCAAACAGGCCGATTCGGGCCGGCGCCGCAAGTCGGAATTGGAAATCGCCGCCGCGGTGCAGCAGAAGTTGTTCCCTGGCGATCCGCCCCGGCTGGCCACGCTGGAGTGCGCCGCCCAGTGCCTGGCGGCGCGCGAAGTGGGCGGCGACTACTACGATTTTCTCGCCGCCGGCGACGGCCGCGAAGTATTTCTGCTGGCCGATGTTTCGGGCAAGGGCGTGCCGGCGGCGCTGCTGATGGCGAACTTGCAGGCCGCCTTCCGCAGCCAGGCGGAGGCAGCCCTGTGCGAGCCCGCCGCGCTGCTCGAAGGCATCAATCGCCATTTCTTCCATTCCACGGCCGCCGAGCGCTTCGCCACCCTGTTCTACGGGCTCTACGACGACCACGCGCGCCGCTTGCGTTACGTCAACTGCGCCCACAATGCGCCGCTGCTCCTGCGGCGATCCGGCGCGCTGGAGCGCCTCGACGCCACGGCGCTGATGCTGGGAGCCTTCGAGCTGTGGAGTTGCACCGTGGCTGAGGTGGCTCTCGAAGCCGGCGACGCGATGGTGATCTATTCCGACGGCGTGACCGAGGCCGCTTCCGCTTCCGGCGATGAATTCGGCGAACCGCGGCTCGAACGCGTACTCCGCAGCCGGCAGGGACAACCCGCCGCAGTGACAGTGGACGCCGTCCTCGCCGCGGTCGCCGCTTTCAGCAGCGGACCGCGCAGCGACGACATCACCGTGATGGCCCTGCACGCGCTCTGACGCCGCAGTTTGACTTGACTCCGGCGCCCGCGCTATCGTGCAAGTAGCCATAGCCTCAGCAGGGCGCGGTAGCCAAGTGGTAAGGCCAAGGTCTGCAAAACCTTTATTCGTCGGTTCGATTCCGACCCGCGCCTCCAAGATATTTCCTCTATTATCAACAACTTCTGATCCTGCGGATTGAGCTGTACATGATTTTGTACGATGATCGGGTGAGAGGCTTCCGTGCTCACCGCCTACCGCCGCCACCGGGGGAAGTGCAAGTTCGCCGACGACCGCGCCAGCAGGAAATGCCGGTGCGCCCTGTGGGCCGACGGGACTCTTGAAGGAAAGCCCTACCGAAAATCGCTGAAGACGCGCTCATTCGAACGGGCGCAGGAGCTCATCCGGGAGATCGAAGACGGCAGGAAACCCGAAGTTCCCGTCGTCACGCTGAAGCGCGCCGCTGACACGTTCAGCGACGACCTCCAGGCCCAGAACCGCGCCGCCGACACCGTGCGGAAATACCGGCTCCTCTTCAAACAGCTCGGCGAATTCGCCGACCGGCGCGGACTCTCCGCGATCACCGCCTTCACCTTCGATGTTTTGGTCCAGTTCCGCAGCTCATGGACGGAGAAGGGGACGGCTACCAGGAGCAAGAAGCTCGACAGGCTGAAGGCGTTCTTCCGGTTCGCGCACGACGCCGGCTGGATAAGCAGGAACCCGACGACCGCGATAAAGGCGGCCGGCGCCCGCACGCCGATGGTCAAGCCCTTTTCGTCGAAGGAGCAGGAACTCCTCCTCGCGAAACCGCAGACCCGCGACCTCAGATGCTTCGTGAGGGTCCTCTACCATTCCGGCCTCCGCATCTCCGACGCCTGCATGCTCCGGCCGGAGGACTTCGACGGTAACAAAATCAGACGCGTGAACCAGAAGAACCAGGAGACCGTTTTCATCCCGATCCCGCCCGGCCTGAAGGCGGAGCTCGATCAGATCCCCTTGAACGGCGGATATTACTTCCTCCAGGGGCAGAGCGAAAAACACTACTCGCAGACCGACGCGTGGCGCACGATCCTGAACGACGCCTTCAAGAAGGAGATGCCCGGATTCCATGCGCACCGGTTCCGCCACACGGCGGCGGTCAACTGGCTTGCGTCGGGACTCACGATCGAGGAAGTGGCGGGACTGCTCGGCAATTCGGTCAAGGTCGTCGAGAAACATTACGCGAGCTTTTGCGGCGCGCGCCAGGAGACCGTGGAAAAGAAGCTCCAGGCGATCTGGGAGAAGCCGCCGAAGCTCGTCAGGGTGAAATAAAGAGGGGCGGCTACCGCCCGCAGCGTTTGCGACAGAAACCTTTTCGGCCCTCAAGGATTGGGAGAGCGGCGTTAACCCGAACCGCCTCGGAGAATTCTCTGACCTTCGCCTCACATCAAGGTCTGAGCGAAACGCAGAGCCCATCGGTGCTGGGAGGCTGCGTCGGGAATTTCGTCCTGGCGGAATTCCACCTGGAGGTGCGGCAGTCTCCGTCGCAGGGCGTGGAACGGAATGCTGTAGTCCATCTCCGGATTCAGATCGTATGGTTGATTGTCCCCCACAGCTATGTCGCCAGGCCGGCGCAGGGCAGCCAGCACAGGGTCGGCAAGGCCGCGGTCGAGATGGCTGGAGACAGCAATCTGCCAGGGTCTTGGTTTGCCGGCGAGAGAAGTCGTCATGGAGTGAATGGAAACCACGACAGAAGGCGTGCCCCGCGCTTCGCGCCCCAGCAAGACCGATTCGACCGCGTCATGATACGGGTGGAACCAGCGTTCGATGCGGTCCGCTCGGGCAGCCTTGTCGAGATGCAGGTTGCCGGGGATCACCGTCCCGTCGCTCACCTCCGGTATGAGTTCCGCGGCGTCGAGATGGCGGTTGCAGTCGATCACGAGGCGCGAGGTGGCGCAGAGTATGGCCGGGGCATCGAAGATTTCCGATAGCGCCTCCGTAACGCCCGCCGCGCCGATATCCCACGCAATGTGGCGGGCGAGCTCGGACGGCGGCAAACCGAGGTCGTTCAGTTCCGCTGGAATGCGGTTGCTGGCGTGATCGCAGAAAAAGACGAAGCGGCCGGCCCCCCGCACGCGAAGGATTCGAGGTAAGCTCATGTGCTCGTCAAGCCGCCGCTTCGGTGACGGATACGGTGACGTCCATACCGCGGAAGGCTCCCGGGGGGCCTTCGTAGGTGCCCCACAAGGGGAGCACCTGCTCAGGCGCCCACGCAACCGCGACGCGAATCAGATTACGGTTGCCGACGATGCTGTTGGTAGGATCGAAATCGATCCAGCCGGCGCCGGGCAGATAGGCCTGCATCCAGGCATGGGTGGCTCCGCCGCCGGCCAGGCCGGAACTGGTGGGCACGAAGATATAGCCGCTGACGAACCGCGCCGCTACACCCAACGACCTGGTAGCTTCCATCATCAGGACCGCGAAATCCCGGCAACTGCCGCACCGTGTCCGCAGCGTCTCCGCGGGGGTCTGCACGCCTTTCTCGGTGCGGCGCGTGTAGGTGAACTCTTTGCGAATGCCGCAGGTCATGGCGCGCAGCATTTTCATGGTGGCGGTAGTATCCGCTTGATCCAGAAACTGCAACGCCCATGCGGACACGCTCTCGCCCGGGTAGCGATGAGCCAGAGCCATCGAAAGATTGGGAAGGTCCTCGTCGGAATAGCGAAAAGGATACGTTCGCGCGTGCTCTTCGAGCGGATAATCCGGCATGGAGTTCTCGAAATGCTCCAGCGTTACGGTGCTTTCGAAGCGGAGCTCGGACGTGGTGTCCTCAAAAGTGGCAACGGCGACGGAATTATCGAACGGATCGTGCAGCCAGCGCAACTGAGCGGGCGGCGGCGAGATGAGCAGGTTGGTGCGGATCAAGCGCAGGTCGTGACTGGCGCGCGGGCGGAACATCATGCGATGTTCGCCCAGGCCGACGGGCTCCCGGTAACGGTAGACGGTGGAGTGGTGAACCGTTAGGAGAGACATCAGCCGGCCGCTCCGGGGATCTCATCGGTCCAGACCCTGAAACTCTCCAACAGGTTGGGACCGAAGGTGGTGGCGATGGCGACATCGGACGCATCGCGGCCGCGCGCCATCAGAATGCGGCTGCTGCGCGGCATATTGTTGCGCGGGTCGAATATATGCCAGCGGCCGCCGATCCAGGCTTCGAACCACGCCGCGAAATCGCCCGGAGGAAAAGGAGGTGGCGTTCCGACATCGCCCAGGTAGCCGGTACAGTACCGGGTTGGAATGTTCATACAGCGGCAGAAGGCGATGGCCAGATGTGCGTAGTCGCGGCAAACGCCGGTCCGCTCGCCGAAAGCTTGCGCGGCGCTGCGGGTCGCGCGGGCGTTCTGGTAGTCGAAGAAAATGCGATTATGCACGTAATCGCAGATGGCCTGCACGCGCGGATAGCCTGGAGGGGTGCCGCCGAAGAGCTGCCAGGCCGTCTGAGACAGCAGATCGGTCTCGCAATAGCGGCTGCCCAACAGGAAGACGAGGACTTCTTCGGGCAGATCCTGCACCGAGTCCTGCCCGGCGGCGGATACAACCTCATCCGGTTGGCCGCTATCCCTAATTACCCCGTCGGCCGTGAGGCGGAGGCGGCCGGCGGGCGCGAGAACGCGGTGGCACCGGTTTCCGAAGGCGTCGCAATAGGGGCTAATCGGAATAGATGGCTCGACGGTGAGGCGATCGGGAACGACGAGGTCGGAAGCCCGTGAATCGTGCACATTCACAACAAGAATGATCGGCGTAGGTTGTGGAAAGCTGTATATCAGTTCGTAGCCGATCCGGAGTTGCATTGGCAAACACCTTAATCCGCGGCGCCGACGGCCGCTAGTTCACTAGATCGGTTAAAACGAGCACGCGTAGGGCCATTCCGCGCTTCCGGCTTCCAGTATCCCGTGTCGTTGATATTAATCATACCAGGACGAACCACCTGGACGAAGGTTTGATGCTTGCCTCATGCAAGATGAAGGTGCCGGGGAAGTTCATCCAGACATCACAAGTGAACTCAGGCTCCGAGGCGCTCACCCGGCGATATCCGTAAGCGGGCGCCGATATGCAAGAATGCTGATAGCAGACGACAAGGGTTTCCGATTTGTTCATGAATCCAGACACTGGCCAGGCGGAGCAACTGAATCGCGACTGGCCCTATCAGCCGAACCCCCGCTATTACGACGAGATGATGGCCGCGGACGGGACGATGCGCCCACGCTGGCGGCCTCTGATCGAGCCACTGGAGCGGATGGGGCAGGCGGGATTCGCGCGCCGCTGGCAAGAAGGCCGGCGCGTCATCCACGAAAACGGAACCACTTACAACGTCTACAGCGATCCGCAAAGCGCCGGCCGGCCCTGGCCGCTCGATCCGCTGCCCATGGTTCTGGACAGCGCGGAGTGGTCGTTCCTCTCTGCCGCGATCACGCAGCGCGCCAAGCTGCTCAATGCGATTCTGGCGGATCTATACGGACCCCAGAAGCTGCTGCGAGACGGTCTGCCGCCGGAACTGGTGTTTCCGAATCCTGCATTCCTGCGGCCCTGCTGCCATGTGCCGGTGCCCGGCGGTATTCACCTGCACATCTATGCGGCCGACCTGGCCCGCTCCCCCGACGGCCGCTGGTGGGTGCTTGCCGACCGCACCCAGGCACCTTCCGGAGCCGGCTATGCTTTGGAGAACCGCCTGGTCTCCACGCGCGTGTTGCCGGATGTCTTCCGCACCGCGCATATTCACCGCCTGGCGGCTTTCTTCCAAACCTATAAGGAAACGCTCCGTTCGCTGGCGCCGGGCCACAAGGAAAACCCACGCATTGTGTTGCTCACGCCGGGGCCGTACAACGAGACATACTTCGAACACGCCTTTCTGGCGCGGTACCTGGGCTTTACGCTGGTGGAAGGCGGAGACCTGACCGTCCGCGATGGCCGGGTGTTCCTGAAGACGCTGGGCGGACTTCCGCCGGTGGATCTGATCGTGCGGCGGCAGGACGATACCTACTGCGATCCCTTGGAACTGCGGCCCGACTCCATGCTGGGTGTGCCAGGCCTTATGGGAGCGGTTCGCTCCGGGAACGTCACCGTCGCCAACGCTCTCGGCTCCGGTCTGGTGGAATCGGCCGCTCCCGCGAGTTTCATGCCGGGACTTTGCCGCCGCATCCTGGGCGAAGAACTCAAAATGCCGGCGGTGGCCACGTGGTGGTGCGGCGAAGAGTCGGCGCTCTCCTATGTTGTCCAGAATCTGTCGAACCTGGTCATCAAGCCGGCATTCCCGTCGCCGGGCCTGCAGCCGGTGTTTGGCGCGCTGCTGAGGGAAGCGGACAGGTCGACGTTGGTGGAAAGGATCCGCGCCGCGCCGGGCGCTTACGTCGCTCAGGAACAGGTGCCGCTGTCCACAGTTCCGGTGTGGGAAGACGGGGTGCTCCGCCCGCGCCACCTGGTGCTCCGGGTCTACGCAGTTGCCTCAGGCGCATCCTACAGCGTGATGACGGGCGGGCTCACGCGCGTCACCGCATCGCTGGACGACCTGGTGACCTCCATGCAGAGCGGCGGCGGCAGCAAAGACACCTGGGTGTTAGCCGAGGGGCCGACTTCGCAGTTCAGCCTCCTGGCGCGTGCGCCGTCGCGCCTGGATGTGAGCCGGGCTACCTTCGATTTGCCCAGCCGCGTGGCCGACAATCTTTTCTGGCTGGGCCGTTACGTGGAACGTGTGGAACCGGCCATGCGTGTGGCGCGCGCCATTTTGCCCCGGCTGATCCAGGAATCGGATCTGATGGCGATGGCGGGCGTGGCGGCTGGCGAGCGAATCCTCACGGGCATGGGCTACATCAGCCAGGAGCTTCAGCCGTCCAACGGGCACCTGGCTTGGCTGGAGCGGGCACTGCTGGCCATGATTTACGATGGGGAGGCGCTCCACGGCCTTCCCGCCAATATCCACCGGGTACGCGGCGTGGGGTGGGTGCTGCGCGACCGGATTTCCGCCGACGCGTGGCGCATCCTCAACCAACTGGACCTACAATTGTCGGCGCCTCCTCCTCCGGAACCAATCCGCGTCAGCGGGGCGCAGGCTCTGCTGGATCAGGCCATCAGCACGCTATCGGCCTTTGGCGGCCTGGTGATGGAGAGTATGACGCGCGGCGACGGTTGGCGCTTCTTGGATATGGGCCGGCGAATCGAGCGCGCCGCCCAAATGGTGGACCTGATCCGCCATGGATTCGGTTTCGAGCGCGATACCGACAGCGGCCAACTCGAGGTGCTACTCGAGATTGCGGATAGCTCGATCACCTATCACTCACGTTATCTCACCTCCATGCAGCCGGAACTGGTACTCGACCTGCTTCTGCTGGATGAAGCCAATCCGCGATCGGTTGCCTACCAACTGGCGCAACTGCATGACCACGTCGACCGTCTGCCCGCGAGCTGGTCGCCGATCAGCCGCGCGCCGGAATCGCGCATCGCGATATCGCTGCTTACCGCGGTTCAACTGGCGGAAGCACACGAGTTTATCGGCACTAACCCGGACGGCCGGCGGGAAAACCTCGAGACCCTATTGAATCGACTCAGCAGCGAACTCCGATCGTTGTCGGAAACGCTGACGCGCCAGTATTTCAGCCAGGCTGCCCCTTCCCGCCAGTTTTCCGTACCGTAGGCCACGCGATGAAGCTCCGCACCACTCACACCACCACATATCAGTACACCGAGCCGGTCTCGATCTGTCACACGGCAGTCCATTTGATGCCTCGCGACGGCCGGCATCAGCGAGTGCTGGACCACACTCTTTCCGTTGTTCCGATGCCGGAGGCGACTTTCCCTCACAAGGACTTTTTTGGTAACGAGGTAACCTGTTTCTCGATCCACGAACCTCACCGAACTTTGACGATTTCGGCGGCCAGCCTGATTGAGATGGAGCCGGGCGATCCGCTGGAGCCTTGTCTAACGCCGGCGTGGGAAGGGGCACGCGGCGAGAAATGGCGTAACGCCGATGGCCGCACACTCCAAGCATACCAGTTCGTGTTTCCATCGCCACGCATCACGCTCGCGCGGGAATTCGCGGCGTACGCCGAAACCTCGTTCACCGCCGGGCGGCCGTTTCTCGATGCGGCGCTGGATTTATGCCATCGCATCTACACGGAGTTTCACTATGACCCACGAGCCACAACGGTAAGCACCTCGGTGGCTGAGGTATTGGAATTCAAGCGGGGCGTTTGCCAGGATTTCGCCCACTTCATGATCGCGTGCTTGCGGTCGCTGGGCCTGGCGGCGCGATACGTGAGCGGATACCTGACCAGGGGCGAATGGATCGGCAGCCAGGCGTCTCACGCATGGGTGTCGGTTTTTTTCCCGGGTCTGGGCTGGCTGGACCTGGATCCAACCAACGACCTGCTGGTCAGCGGCGGCCATGTCACGCTGGCGTGGGGCCGCGACTACTCCGATGTGGCGCCGGTGAACGGCGTGACGATAGGTGGCGGCCGGCAGTCGATCCATGTTTCCGTCGGGGTGGTGCCGGCGAGCGAGTGAGCGGCGTTAGAGTTGCACATGCTCCGCATCGCACAAAATGCGGAAGCGGCCGCCGCTGCGTGAAGTATACTAGTACATTAGCCTTTGTCTCCGGCCAATTCCCCGTCGAACCCGATCCGCCGATCGCCCGATGGCGATGCCCTTCTGCGATTGTGAGACGCGTCCGGGTCCGCGGCGATAGCCGGCTGCCTCGAGAAAACCCATGGCCATTCACGTTGCACTTCATCATGAGACTCTGTACCGGTACGACCGGCGGGTATCGCTCGGACCTCATATAATCAGGCTTCGCCCCGCGCCGCACTGCCGCACGCCGATCCTCGCATATTCGTTGAAAGTTCTTCCCAAGAACCACTTCATCAACTGGCAACAGGACCCGCAAGGCAACTACCTCGCCCGGCTGGTTTTCCCGGAACCGGCCACGGAACTATTCGTGGAAGTCGATCTGGTGGCCGAGATGGCGGTGTACAATCCGTTCGACTTCTTCCTGGAGCCCCACGCGGAACAATACCCGTTTTGCTACGAGCCCTCGGCCGCGCGCGAGTTGCGCCCGTTTCTCGAAACCGAGCCAGCCGGGCCTATGCTTTCCGCTCTTCTGGCCAAAGTGCCGCGCGGCGCCACAAGCACGATGGATTTTCTGGTCGGTCTCAATCAACTGGTACAGAACGAAATCGGCTACGTGATTCGCCTGGAGCCTGGCGTGCAAACTTGCGAGCAAACTCTCACGCTGCGCACGGGCTCATGCCGCGATTCGGCCTGGCTGCTGGTCCAGATCCTGCGCCACCTCGGACTGGCCGCCCGCTTCGTTTCCGGCTACTTGATTCAGCTCGTGGCGGACGTGAAGCCGCTCGAAGGACCGGCCGGCCCCAGCGCCGATTTCACGGACCTCCACGCGTGGACCGAAGCGTATCTTCCGGGCGCCGGATGGGTCGGATTCGATCCCACGTCCGGGCTGCTGGCCGGCGAGGGGCATATCCCGCTAGCCTGCACGCCGGACGCCAGCAGCGCAGCACCCATCTTCGGCCGGATCGAGTCCTGCAAAACGGAATTCCGTCACGAGATGACGGTCGAGCGAATCTACGAATCCCCCCGCGTCACAAAACCGTATACCGAACAACAGTGGGCGGCAATCGAAAAGCTTGGGTCTCAGGTGGATGCCGATCTCCGTGCGGGAGACGTGCGGCTCACCATGGGCGGCGAGCCGACTTTCGTCTCTCTCGACGACCCCGACGGAGCCGAATGGACCACCGCCGCGCTGGGGCCAAGGAAACTCCAGCGTGCCGTGGAACTGCTGGGCAGGCTACGCCGACGGTTTGCGCCCGGCGGCTTGCTGCATTTTGGGCAGGGGAAATGGTATCCCGGCGAGCCGCTTCCGCGTTGGGCCTTCGGTTGCTACTGGCGCAAGGATGGGGTTCCCATCTGGGAGAACGCCAGCCTCATCGCCGAGGACGGCAGATAT
This sequence comes from Bryobacteraceae bacterium, assembly GCA_050010695.1. Classification (GTDB taxonomy): domain Bacteria; phylum Acidobacteriota; class Terriglobia; order Bryobacterales; family Bryobacteraceae; genus Bog-375. Next base: position 78,726 of record JBEKKO010000006.1, on the reverse strand, counting down.
TACCGTTACACGGCGGAGCATGCGCGGCAGTTTCTGGAAGCCCTCACGCGCCGCCTCCAGGTGGATGCCGCATTCACGATTGCCGCATACGAGGACATCTACTACTATCTGTGGAAAGAGCGCAGGCTGCCAATCAACGTCGATGCGCTGGATTCCAAGCTCCCCGACCCGATCGAACGCGACCGTCTGGCGCGCGTCTTCGAACAGGGACTGGGTCAGCCGATCGGGTACGTTCTGCCGTTGCGCCGCAGCCCTACCCGTTCGGGCGCGCCGGGATGGACCAGCCAGCCCTGGTTTCTGGCCTCGAAACAGATGTTCTTAATTCCAGGCGCTTCGGCAATGGGATACCGTTTGCCGCTGGAATCTCTTCCCTGGACCAAGCCGGAAGATGTGCTCTATTCCCCTGACCCGGATCCCTTTGCAAAACGGAGCCGCCTGCCGGCAAGTCAGGAGCGCAAGAGCTACCTTTTCGACGCGCCCTCCGTTGCCGAAAGTCCCGCGCCGGATGCGGACAAAGTCGTGCCGCCGGAAAAAGGCACATCGGCAGCCTGGATGATGCGCCCCGCCCTCTGCGTGGAAGCGCGCCAGGGAAAGCTGTTCGTCTTCATGCCGCCGGTCGAGTATATCGAGGATTATCTCGATCTGACGGGGGCGGTCGAAGATACGGCCGCTCATCTCAAAATGCCCGTCCTGCTGGAAGGCTATGCGCCTCCCTGGGATCCGCGAATCTCCGTCCTAAAAGTGACGCCCGATCCCGGTGTCATCGAAGTCAACATCCATCCGGCGGCATCCTGGGACGAGCTTACGGCAAACATCACCGCACTATACGATCTCGCGCGCCAAAGCCGTTTGGGCACGGAGAAATTCATGTTGGACGGGCAGCACTCCGGCACCGGCGGCGGCAACCACGTGGTCATCGGCGGCCCGACTCCGGAGGACAGTCCTTTCCTGCGCCGTCCCGATCTGTTGCGAAGCCTGATTGGCTACTGGCACAATCACCCATCCCTGTCGTATCTGCTCTCGGGGCTGTTCATCGGTCCCACCAGCCAACATCCCCGTGTGGACGAGGCGCGCACGGATGCCATCTACGAACTGGAGATCGCCTTCGACCAGATCCCGGACAAGGGTTCTCCGGCGGGCCCGCTATGGCTGGCTGATCGGGTGTTCCGGCACCTGCTGACCGATCTGGGGGGCAACACGCATCGCGCCGAGTTCTGCATCGACAAGCTCTACTCGCCCGACTCCGCCGGATCGCGGCTCGGCCTGGTGGAGCTGCGCGCCTTCGAGATGCCGCCGCACGCGCAAATGAGTCTCACACAACAACTGCTGGTGCGGGCTCTGACGGCGCATTTCTGGAAGAACCCGTACCGCCGGAAACTCGTGTGGTGGGGAACCATGCTGCACGACCGCTTTATGTTGCCTCACTTCGTTCAACTCGACTGGGAGAGCGTAATGGCGGACCTGCGCGAAGCCGGTTTCGAGTTTCAGACGGAATGGTTCGCCCCGCACTTCGAATTCCGATTTCCGCTGATCGGTTCGGTCACCAGGCAAGGCATTCGGCTGGAGCTGCGGCACGCTCTGGAACCGTGGCACGTGTTGGGCGAAGAGGCCTCCGGCAGCGGGACCGTCCGCAACGTGGATTCATCGGTCGAGCGGCTACAGGTGAAAGTGACCGGTATGACGGAGGAGCGCTTCGTGGTGGCTTGCAACGGCCGCCGGGTGCCACTGCACGCCACGGGCGAGAGTGGCGAATTTGTGGCGGGGGTGCGTTATCGCGCATGGCAGCCGCCCTCGTGCCTCCACCCGAACATCCCGGTGCACACGCCCTTGGTGTTCGATGTCGTAGACACGTGGTCCGGACGCTCGATCGGGGGCTGCACGTATCATGTGGCGCATCCGGGCGGACGCGCCAACGAACAGTTTCCCGTCAACGCCCAGGAGGCGGAGAGCCGCCGCCTGGCCCGGTTTCAGGATACCGGCCATACGCCGGGTACGATGGTTGTTCCACCGGAGGAGCGCAATCCCGAATTCCCGTTCACGCTGGATTTGCGGCGTGAAAGATGAAAGGCTGGCGCCCGGCGTCGAATTCGCCGGCCCGAACCTTACATCGATGGGGCATCTCCCGATGGTGAGCTGGAGCGGCCCGCCTCCCGTAGCGCCTTATCTGGACCAGCCGACGCTCGAGGCAGCGACCGCCAACGCCCAGCGCCGCGTTCAGGCGCCTCCGCGCCGCTGGGCGCAGCGCCTGCTCGCTCACTCATCGCCTGGAACCGAGACTGCTCCGTGCTGTAGCGCCCAAGCCAGGAGCATTCTGCGTGGCACTTCGCGGTCCCTCGGAGAAAACATCTGGCGGCTTGCCGAACACATAGGTAGCGTGCCCGGCTTGAGGCACCTCAACGACCACGGACTTCTCGATATCTTATCTCGGGAATCAACTCGCCATCGGTGAGCCGCTTGGCATCCTTCGGAATCGTGATCGCCATCAGTTCGGAATCAGTGATCGCCTTCGCTGGAATCCGCAGTCTATGAGCCGAATTGGGCCCCTATTGATGCCAAAGCTGGCAATGTTTGATTCTACCCAAACACCCAGCGAGAACGAAGTTTGGCAGAGGATTGCAGCCCTCAAAGCCCGCAAGCCCGTGACCACGCCATGGCTAGACGACTTCCATTTCGACCCCAGCCAACCACTCCGGCTGATTACGCGGAAAACCGAGATCGGACAGGTGAATGAGCGGAGTCCTGGTTCCCGTTCAGCTTTTCGAACTCCGCTCCCCCGACCACCTCAGCGCTGCGCGGACGCCGTGTTATATGTAACTGTCGAGAGGTGGACTGGTGAGAACGCTTGGCTTGGCCGCGCTGATGGCATGCGTATTCGGATTTACGGCTTTTGCCCAGAAGACTGAACCCGAGGGTTCGTTCTTCAGCGTGCGGGCGCTCGGCGCGCGCGGCGATGGCACGACGCTCGATACGGCTGCGATCTCAAAGGCGATAACAGCGGCCAATGCCGCCGGCGGCGGGACGGTTATCTTTCCCCCAGGCACTTATCTCAGCGGAACAGTGGAACTGCTGAGCAATGTAACTCTCGAACTCCAAGCCGGAGCGGTGCTGCAGGCAAGCCCGAATCTTAATGACTATGACAGTATCTCGGAATACGGCATCGGCCGGAACTACGGTGTCGACAGTTCGGGCGAAGGCTTTCGCGTCGGACTTATCGTGGCGCGGAAAGCGCATAACATCGCCATCATGGGCCGAGGCACGATCGATGGCAATGGCGATTCCTTCTTCGACCTGAAATCGCTCCACACCGGTTCCGATTTCGACGCCACTTACACACGACAAGGCGCGGACTTCGACGCTCCTAAGTTCGGCCTGGAATTCGGTCCCATCGAGACTCGTTCTGCCGGGCGGCCGGGGACCATGATCATCCTTTCCGATTGCCGCAATATCCTCATCCGCGACGTGACACTGAGCAACGCGCCGAACTGGACGCTGCACCTGCAAGGCTCGGAAGGCGCCACCATCGCCGGCATCCATATTAACAACGACGTGCTGATTCCCAATAATGACGGAATCGACTGCATGCGCTCGAAGCACGTACATATCTCGGATTGCGATATCCGGGCGGGCGACGACGATTTCGCGATCGTCTCGAGCGAAGATGTGCATGTCAGTAACTGCTCGTTATTCTCTCTCTCGGCCGCGGTCCGGCTGGAGGACACGCGTTACACCACTTTCAGTAACCTATCGATCCATGCCAATCGAGGTCTCGCCGTCTTCAGTCTCGGTGAGGAGCACACGGCTCATGTATTGTTTTCCAATATTACGATGGAGACGAGCCTGATCACCGGGCACTGGTGGGGCAAAGGCGAACCGATCTATATTGCAGCCCGGAAAGGCAACGGAAAAGCGGAGGTTCGTGACATTCATTTCACGAATATTACGATCGAGGCAGAGGGCGGAATGATGATCTACGGAGCTCCCGACAGCATTGTGCGGGATGTCTACCTGGAGCAAATCCGGATGCATGTGCGGGCGCCGCAGCCGCGGATCGCGCAGTCCGTCGGCGGCAACTTCGATCTGCGCTGGACGGCCACCAGCTTGGGTGAGGCGATATTCAAGCACGATATCACGGCGCTTTATGTGCGCTATGCGGACGGCCTCCGCATCCGCGACTTCGATTTGAGCTGGGGCGATAACTTGCCCGCTTACTTCTCGGGCGCCCTGGAGGCCGAGGATTCAAAGAACGTCGATTACGCCGATTTCAAACCAAGCTCGCCTCCCGGTTCGGCTGCGCGCCCGGTGTCGATACACTGACCGGGGCGTGTTCGCGCGGGAAAGCGGCATCACGGCTTGCGGAACGTCAGGCAGTACTCGTTCCCGGCGGTAATCAGCCGCGACTGAATCTCGCGCATTCCGGCGGGCACCAGTTCGACGGGAGCCGATGCCGATTTTTCCGCGCCGGCATAGAACCGCCGCGTAAAAGGATTCTTCCGGTACTGCCGGCTCACCACCTTCTCGGTTTCATCGACGATCACGATCTTCGTTCCCGGCTTGGCGACACGGATCATTTCCGTGATGGCGCGCGCCTTGTCGCTAAAAAAATTGATGCCGCCGACGTGATAAACGCAATCGAAGACCGCGCCGCGAAACGGCAGTCGTTCGCCTTCGCCATGAAACAGATGCGCGTCACGCCGCCAGCGCTTCAAGTTCCGGCGGCATTTGTGCAGCATGCCCCAGGACAAATCGAGACCGAAGAACTCTATGTCCTTCCGAAGAAAGCGGAGGTTGGCGCCGGTGCCGACCGATACTTCCAGGACGCGCGCGCCGGCCGGGATTTCCAACTCGGGAATGAATTCCAGGCGGCGGTCCGGCTTGCGCGAAATCCAATAGTAGAGGCGCTCGGCGAAGTCGTAGCCCGGCGCCAGGCGGTCATACATGGTTTGATACTTCCGGTTCGGCCCAGATACTTCCTGGAGAAACACGGCGATTCCGTCGCGAATCGGGTAGCGCCGCCCGGACTTCGGGTTGATCAAACAGTTATCGCCCAACTCCAGAGGGTCATGCGTCTCCGGATCGGCCAACAAGTCTAAGATTTGCGGATCGATGGCCATATCACGCACATCCGATAATACGATCTATTGGGCTGAACTGGTTCCCGAAATATCACGCAACCCGCGGACGCGTGGCCATTACCGCGCCAAGCCCACCAACCCGGCGGCGAACAGGCGGTCGTCCACGCGGGCCAGACAGCGCACCGCGCGTGGCCCGATGAGCGGGGTATGGTGGATCGTCGTCAGATACTCCGGTATCGCCCACACGTCTTCCTCGGCGGTCATCCAATGGATGGAATCGAACCGGCGCAAGTTGACGGGGCGGGAGTAATTGCGTAGCGTCTTCTCCCGCCGCAGATTGTAATAGTGCTCGAAGTACGACATTGCCAGTTCGCGCAGGCTGCAGTAAACAGGCTCGCGGTAGCGCAGGCCGGAGTAATTCGACTTGGCGACAGCGCCCCAGCAGCCGTCGCGGCGGAAGATGGCGAGCACGTGATCGTCGTCCCGCACCGCTTCCAGGTCCAGCAGCAGCGGCGGGTAGCCGAGCGCGCGCAGCGCCGCGGCGCCAAACAGCGCCCCTTCCATGCAGTGCGCCCTGCGCTCGCGCAGCACGCGCCGCGGCGAGCCGCAGGTGGGTCCGTCCGGTTCCTTGTTGTAGGCCACCTCATGGTCCAGAAAGTGCTGAATCCTTTCCGGCGTGTTGAGGCGGCGGAAAGCGACGCGCTCGGCGGCAAGAAACGAATCGCGGGGCATTGGGCTTAGAGTATCGTGATTAACCGGCCCACCGCTGGCGCGGCTCCCGGTGGTACCGTATTCTCCATGATTCGCGCTCTGTTGATCCCGCTGCTGGCGACCGCCATGTTCGCGCAAGCGCCGATCCTGACCAAGCCGGAGCTGCTCTGGCCCGATGGCGCTCCCGGCGCGCTCGGCGATGCCGACGCCGACAAACCCTCGCTCACGCCCTACCTGGTGCCTGAGGGCCGCGGCACCGGCTCGGCCATCGTCGTTTGTCCGGGCGGCGGCTACCAGCATCTGGCGCTGGACCACGAAGGCGCGCAAGTGGCGCAGTGGCTCAACTCGATCGGTGTCGCCGCCTTTGTGCTCCAGTATCGCCTGGGCCCGCGCTATCACCATCCAATTGAATTGGGCGATGCGCAGCGTGCCATCCGCACCGTGCGAGCCAAAGCCGCCGCTTACCGCGTGTTGCCGGACCGCGTCGGCATCATGGGCTTTTCCGCCGGCGGCCACCTGGCATCCACTGCCGCTACTCATTTCGATGCCGGCAACGCCGCCGCCGCGGACTTGATCGATCGCGTTTCCAGCCGCCCCGATTTCGCCGTGCTGGTCTACCCCGTGATTTCTTTCACGACGTACACGCACCGCGGCTCGCGCGACAATCTGCTGGGGCCGGACCCCGATCCCAAGCTGGTCGAGAGCCTCTCGAACGAGTTGCAGGTGACAGCCGCAACGCCGCCGACGTTCCTTTTCCACACCAGCACCGATACGGTGGTACCGGCGGAAAACAGCGTGCTTTTTTACCTGGCGCTGCGCAAGGCCGGCGTGCCCGCCGAGATGCACATCTACGAACGGGGACCGCACGGCGTTGGCCTGGCTCCCACCGACGAAGCGCTCTCCACCTGGCCCGCGAGGCTGGCCGATTGGCTGCGTGTGCGGGGGTTGTTGAACGGGGCGGCGAAATAGCGAGACTGGTTGGCAGGCGGAAGCGCCTGCCCCACGCACTTACGAAGCCCTCGACACTAAAGTGGGACCGACGCTTTCGTCTGTCAACCCCCCAGTGGAAGAACTATAATGAAGGCGAGAATATCGATGGAGACAGTCACGTTCGAATCGATTCCAATCACCCTGGGACGAGAGGATGACGGCCGCTGGTGGGCCGAGATTGAGTCCATGCCGGGCGTGATGGCCTATGGCGATACGCAGGAGCCGCCACCGCCGCCGCGCGCGCGCTGGCGCCACGGGTCACCGCCGATTGCATCGATCACCGCGAGGAAGTTCCCGCGCCGCTCGCGAAAAGTCTTCTCAGTTGCATGAGTCGTTGGCGGTCCGTCAAAGCAAAACAACTCTTGGCCGCGTTACTTCGGATGGGTGGACGCTGGCTTGGCGGAATGCTTCCCATCGTCGTCTCAAGCGCGCCGGATGGAATAACTACACATTTGCGTTTCATGACGCCGACGAGGTTGGGCCAGGACTCCTGGCGCAGATCGCCAAGAAGACCGGCCTAAAACCCGAGGACCTTTGAGTACCGTGTCCGCCTTTCCCTATTTGGGCGAATTGCCACGAGTCATCCCTCGTTACCCCACCAACCTCAACAACATCTCCGCATTCAACGTCCCTACGCCATCTGCCGCTGCACCCCGCTGGCCCGCACGGTCGCCAGCGCTAACAACGGGAAATAATCCCGGTATAAGTGGTAAGTCAGGTAGAAGACGTTGGGGAAGCCGGTGCCGGTGGCTTGCTCTTCTTTCCAGCGGCCGTTGGGCTGCTGAGTTTCTATGAGGTAATTGACGCCGCGTTCGGCGGCGGCCGAACTGGTGTCACCGGCGGCGCACAGGCCGAGCAAGGCCCAAGCGGTCTGCGACGCTGTGGAAGGGCCGGGGACGAAGTGACTGTCGCGATAGCTCTGGCATGACTCGCCCCAGCCGCCATCGCGATTGGCGACGTGGCGAATCCAAATGGCGGCGTTGCCAATGGCCGGCTGCGCCTGCGCTCCGCCCGCCAAGCGCAGCGCGCGCAACGCCAGAAACGTGCCGTAAATGTAATTGACGCCCCAGCGGCCGTACCAGCTTCCATCGCGCTCCTGCGAGCGCAGCAGAAACTGCACGCCGTGCTGGATGGCGGGGTGGGCTATCGGCAATCCGCGCTTGACCAGCGCATCGATGACGCGGCCGGTGATATCGGGGCAGGTCGGATCGAGCATGGCGTTGTGATCGGCGAAGGGCACCTTGTTGAGAATCCGCCAGTTGTTATCGGCATCGAAGGCGGCCCATCCGCCGTCGGAGGACTGCATGCCCAGGATCCAATCGATGGCGCGGCGTTCCACGCGGGCCTGCGCCTCGGCATCGCTGGCTTTGGCGTGGCCGAGCGCGAGCAACACCATGGCGGTGTCATCCACGTCGGGATAATACTCGTTGGCGAATTCGAACGCCCAGCCGGAGGGCACCAGGTCGGGCCGCTTGATGGCCCAATCGCCCTTGCGGCGCACTTCCTTCGTGAGCATCCAATCGGCGGCGCGGGTGAGGACGGCGGGCGAGGGCGCCCACGCTTCGGTCCCGGCGCGCCCTTCCTGCAGCTGGCCGAGCGCATAAGAGCAGATGGCGGTGTCCCAGAGCGGCGACACGGCGGGCTGGAATTGGAAGTGGTCCTCGTCCTCCAGAATCAGGTTCTCGAAGTGGCGGACGCTCTCGACCAGGTCCGGCTGATCCTCCGGGTAACCGAGCGACTCGAGCGCCATGATGCAATACATCATGGAAGGGTAGATGGCGCCGAGGCCGTCGGTGTGGCCGGTGCGCTCCAGCATCCAGCGTTCCGCCTCGCGGATGGCGCGCGCGCGCACGTTCTTGAGGCCGCGTTTTTCCCAGAGTTTGACGGCGCGATCCACCTGGTGGAAGAGGAGGGCGGCGGCGTCCCCCTTGGGCAGCGAGAACCTGGCCGTGGGACGCAGCAACTCATCCACCGCTATCCCGTGCGGCGTGATCTTGGTCTTGCCGATGGCTTGCACGATCGAGAGCGGCACCAGGATGGCGCGCGTCCAGGAGGACATTTCATAGAGGATGTCGCCGGGCGCGAGCACGATTTCCGGCGGGACGCTGGGCGCCCAGCGGCGCGGGAACAGGCCCACCAGGCTGAAGTTGATCTTGGTGTAACTGTTGGCGGCTTGCAGGCCGCCGAGCGCCACTACGCGGTCGCGGGCACGGCGCATGGGGGCCGACTCGGGATCGATGCTGGCGATGCGCCCGGCCAGCTTGCAGGCCGTGTAGGCGCGGGCCGTCGCGTTGATTTCCGAAGGGCCGCCGGGGTAAATGCTCCAGCCGCCATCGGGGAGCTGGCGGCGGAGGATGGCCTGGCAGGCTTTGCGGATGCGAGGCGTGGCGGGCGGCTGCCATTCGCCATCGGCGTCCGGCTGATGGCGCCACAGGGCGTAGAGGATGTAATCGGATTCGAGCGTGGTGTCAGCCGTCAGATCGCCCCACCAGCAGCCGGCGGATTGTTGCAGCGATTCCAGGGCCTGCGCGGAGGCGGTGAGCGACCGATCGATGCGCCCGGCGCGCTCGGCCGCGGTTTCCGCGGCGGCCGGAATGTGAGCATGGCGGCGCGGTACCTGTTCGATCCACTCCATAAAGATAGTGTAGCGTTTCGGCCGGCTACTGCTCGGTGAGGGACGCGAAACTGGATCTCACGTTCCAGCGTTGGGCGCAGATCAAGCTCCGGAGGTTTCCGCCATCGCTCGTTTCTTGTTTACGGGCTCACTCCTACTGCTCGATCAGCGCGGCGGCGGCCTGGTCCAGGAACCAGACCACATCGCGGCCGGGGCGGGTGGCGATTTGCGCGGGATATTTCATCGGATCGTACTCGCCTTTGATCACCGCTTGCAGGGCCTCTTTCTTGTCGGCCCCGGCGATCAGAAAAACGGTGTGCTTGGCAGCCACCAGGACGCCCGGCAGCAGAGTGACCCGCCACTGGCGAAACTGCGCGGCGAAGGTAGCGGCGGCGATACCCTGGCGGTCTTCGATCAACGGGTCTCCCGGGAACAGGCTGGCCGTATGCGCGTCCGGCCCCATCCCGCGATGCACCACGTCGAAGCGCGGAAGTTCGCCTTCGTTCAATCCGAAGAAGCGGCGGATCTGCTCGGTGTAGTGCTGGGCCGCCGCTTGCGGAGCCAGTTCGCCGGCCACGCGGTGGACGCTCGATTGGGGCACCCGCGCGGGCAGGATGAGATGCTCATTGGCCAGCTTGAAATTGCTGGCCGGGTCGGAAGGCGGCACCACCCGCTCATCCACGAAGAAGAGGTGGGTGCGGTTCCACGGCAGATCCGACGCCGCCAGCCGCTCGAACATCCATGCAGGGCTGGTGCCGCCGGAGACTGCCAGGGTGGCCAGTTCCTGACAGGCAAGCGCGGCTTCGAGGGTGGTGACGATGTGGCTGGCGCACGCCTCGGCGGCGGCCGGAGCACTCTCGCCGATGTGGTAATGAACGCTCATTCAATCGGTAGCATACGCAAACGGCGCGGCGGACGCCAGGGTTTTTTCAAAGACCGGGTCGCGGTGCAGGATGCCGAGTTCCTCGCGCAGCAGCAGGTAGTCGTCCGGCCTGGGCAGGAGGGTGCACTGCGAGAGCCCGTTGACGGTGGCCACCAGGTGGCCGTCCTTTCGTTCCAGGCGCGCGTGGAAGTCGCCGCATTCGAGCTCGGCAAAGGTCTGGTACATCTTAGTGCGAATTCGAACGGTGGCGCCGATGCCGGCCGAGTCGAGCGAACCGGCCATCCAGGCGGCCATGTAAAGCGCGGTGGTGGTGACGCCGCCCCCGTCGGACACGGCGATGCGCGCGCCACCGGCGAGGCGGCCGGCGTGGCGCGGGTCTTCGAAGATCTGCGCCAGCGTTTGCCGCCAGCGGGTGAGGCGGGTCCAGGCGAGGTCGCCGATCAGCATGCCGTGACTGGCTTCGTCCGCCAGGCGCCGTAGGGTGGCGGGCGCATCCGGCATGGCGCCCGAATCCACCACCACGCGCCGCGCCACGGCGGCCAGGGCGCGGAACTCCGCCATTTCCAGCAGGCGCGGGCTGCGGCACCACAGGATCACCGGAAGATCCGGCACCTCGAGCGGCAGCACCACCGACGGCACATCGCCGAGCGAAGCGTCCGAGCAGACGATCTCCACCTGCTCGCAACAGATCTGGCGGCGCTGGCCGAACGGCATCCAGCACTGCGCGAACACCCGCTGGGCGATCGAGCGTTCGCCAGAGCCGGTCAGCCGGATCACGATGGTGCGCGCGGGATGCTCCGGCATGAGGGCGGCGATGGTTTCGCCCAGGGCAGCCGGGTCCTCGCGGTCTTCGGTGATCACGATCAGCGTCATGGTGCAGGCGCGGAGCACGCCGTGCGCCGCTTCGCCAGCTTCCTGCTTGCCGGTGGTCACCCAGAGATCGGCGAGATCCTTGAGGATTTTCTCGGGAGGCGCCACCGCCATTACGGTTTCCTCCAGATGTGGCCGCGGCGGGCCAGCATGGCGTCCGCGGCGTCCGGTCCCCAGGTTCCCGCGGCGTAATTGGGGAAGTCGAACCGGAGCCCGCGCCACGCGTTCTGGACCGGCTCGACCACGGCCCAACTGGCTTCCACCATGTCCTGCCGCGTATATAGCGTGGCATCGCCGAGCAAGGCATCGAGCAGCAGCGTTTCGTAAGCGGAAGGCGAGCGCTCGCCGAAGCTGGAGCCGTAGTTGAAATCCATCGACACCGGGCGCAGTTTCATGCCGGCGCCGGGGCGCTTGGAAAGGAACTTGAGGGAAATGCCTTCTTCCGGTTGGATGCGCACGATCAGCAGGTTGGGCGTGCCGTCCGCCATCTCGCCATCGAACATGGCCAGCGGAGCCTGGTTGAAGTGGATGGCGATTTCGGTGACGCGCTTGGGCAGCCGCTTGCCGGTGCGAACGTAAAACGGCACGCCCGCCCAGCGCCAGTTCTCCACGAAGAGGGTCACCGCGGCGTAGGTATCGGTGGTCGAATCCGGGTTGACGCCGGGTTCCTGGCGGAAGCCGGGAACGTCTTCTCCGCCAATCCGCGCCGGACCGTACTGGCCGGCCACCGCATTCTCGCGGATCTCGTCGGGCGTCATCGGCTTCATGGAGCGCAGCAGCTTGGAGCGTTCGTCGCGGACGCTGGTCGCGCGGAAGCTGGCGCAGGGTTCCATGGCAATCGTGGCCATCACCTGCAAGAGGTGGTTCTGGATCATGTCGGCGAGCGCGCCGGCTTCCTGGTAGTAAGCGCCGCGGCCCTCGACGCCGATCGATTCGGCGGCCGTGATCTCGACGTGATTGATGTAGCGGCGGTTCCAGAGCGGCTCGAAAATCCCGTTGCCGAAGCGAAAGGCCAGGATGTTCTGCACGGTTTCCTTACCCAGGTAATGGTCGATGCGATAGACGTCGGATTCGGCAAAAACGTCGTGCAGGCGATCGCTCAACTTGCGCGCGCTGGCCAGGTCGTGGCCAAAAGGCTTCTCGACCACCAGCCGGCGCCAACCGGAACCGTGCTGCAGACCGGCCGCGCCGATGCCCTGCGCCGCCAGCGCGTATTGGCTGGGCTGGGTGGAAAGATAAAACAGCACGTTGCCGCCGGTCTGGCGCGATTTGTCGATCTCGGCGAGCTTCTCTCCGATGCGCTGGAACAATGCGACATCGCCGATATCTCCCGCTACATAATGGAGGCCTTCGGCAAATGTCTTCCAGAGATCTTCGTCCAACTTCGTGTCTTCGGAAAACGCGGTGACCGCCTCTTTCATCTTTTCGCGAAACTGGTCGTCGGTGAGAGGCGTGCGCGAAGTACCCACGATGGCGAATCCGGGCGCCAGCCGCCGGTCGTAGGCCAGACGGTAGAGCGCGGGCAGCAGCTTGCGCTTGGTCAAGTCACCGTTGGCGCCAAAAATCACCACGGCGCACGGCGGGATGCGTCGTTCGAAGCGCAGCGGATCTTGAAACGGGTTCTCGGCGGGCATTGGATCTACATTATCAGATGCGAAGGCGCGCCTCATTGGCGGCCCCGGTTTATTGGAACCGTAATCGTAACCGGCAGGCGCCGGTAGGACGGACCATCGTCTTTGGTGGTCTGTCATCGCGCCAAAGCGCGACAGTTGACAGACGGCGAAAACCGATCGTCTATCCCACCTATGCGGTTTCCGCCAGCTTCTCCACCCGCACGCGGGCGATGCGGTGGCGGTCCATCTCGATCACCGTGTAGCGGCGGCCGTCGTAGTCCACCCGGTCGCCCGAGCGCGGGATAGCGCCCAGCCGAAAGAGCAAAAACCCGGCCAGCGTCTCAAAGCCGGCATCCACCGGAATCTCGATGCCGAACTCGGTTTCCAAATCGCGGATGCGCGTGGCGCCGTCCAGATCGATCTCGCCGGTATACGCGTCGCGGCGCACGTCCCTCTCGGCGTGCTCATCCTCGATGCGTCCCACCAGGTGCTCCAGCACATCCTTGAGTGTCAGCATCCCCACAATGGTGCCGAATTCATCCACCACCATGGCCATGTGAGAGTGGCCGTCGCGGAATTGCTCCAGCATTTGCGAGAGCGGCTTGGTTTCCGGCACCACCAGGTGCGGGCGCAGCAGGCGGCCGATGTGGAAACTGCGGCTGGCCTTGCCGGAGCGGATGGCGCTCCGCCGCTCCTCCCAAACCGGCAGCAGGTCCTTGTAGTGCAGAATGCCGACGATCTTCTCGGGCGAGCCGCGGTAGACCGGCAGCCGCGAATGTTTTTTGGCGATCATCGTGCGCAGCACGTCGTCCAGGCCGGCGCCGGCTTCCACCGAAACGATGTCGTTGCGCGGCACCATGATCTCGCGCGCCACTACGTAGTCCAGGTCCAGCACGCGGTGGATCATGTCCTCCTGCGCCTCCGGCAGGTATCCCAGGCCGCGGCTGGAACTGACGATCAGCTTCAGTTCCTCGGCCGAATGGCCTCCGCCGTGCGGCGCGTTCTTCACCTTCAGCGTGCGGGTGATGACGCCGGCAGAGCGCTCGACCACCACTACGAATGGCAATGACACGCGGTAAAAGAGCAGCAGCGCCGGCGCCACGATGGCCGCCAGCTTGTCCGCCTGTGCCATCGATAGATTCTTGGGAACCACTTCGCCCAGCACCACGTGCAGGTACGAGATCACCAGGAAGGCAAATGCCAGGCAGGCGCCCTGTAGAAGGTCGGCTACCAGCGGACTTGCCGGCGTGCGCAGCCTGGAGACCAGCATCTGGTACAGGGTGTTTTCGCCGGCCCAGCCCAGCCCCAGGCTGGCCAGCGTGACGCCCACTTGCGTTACCGACAGCAGCCGCCCGGGATTCGAAAGCAGGTTGAGAGCGGCCTGCGCGCCGGCAGCGCCGTTCTCCGCCATTTGCCGCAGACGCGAATGCCGCACCGAAAGCAACGCCACCTCGGCGCCCGCGAAGAAACCGTTCACTGCGATCAGCAGCGCAACCAGAACGATTCGAAATGGGTAATAAGTCACAGTCCGCCGAACACATTTTAGCGGACATCTCAAACCAAAGCGCGCGCCCGCGCGGTCTATGATGAGAGTTAGCCCAGAATGTCACATTCCGTACTGGCGCGAATCGTCAAGATCGTAAACCTGGCTGTGGCCGTGGTCGTGGTGGCGGCGCTGGTAGTGGTGTATTGGTGCGTCTGGCGGCCGCTGCCGCAACGTTCCGGATCCATCGAAGCTCCGGTGGTGGCGACCGTCATGGTGCAATTCGATGCGCACGGCGTGCCGCACGTTCGAGCGTCCAGCCTCGAGGATGCCCTGTTCGTGCAAGGCTACGTGACCGCGCAGGACCGGCTGTGGCAGATGGATGCACTGCGGCGCCTGGCCGCCGGCGACCTGTCGGAAGTGGTGGGCGCCGGGGCCATCGAGTCGGACCGCGAATCCCGCCGCTTGCGGATGCGCCGCATCGCCGAGCGCGCTTATGTCGATTTGCCCGCGCCGGATCGCGCCGCGATGGCCGCTTACGCCCGCGGCGTCAATGCGTTCGTCAACAGCCATCTCGACAACCTGCCGCTCGAATTCCGCCTGCTCGGCTACCAGCCGCGTCCCTGGAGCGTGGTGGATTCGCTGCTGATCTGCCTGCACATGTATCGCACGCTCAGTACTTCCTGGCGCGACGATTTATTCAAGCACGACCTGCTGGAGCACGGCGACGCGCACAAGATCGATGTTCTGTTTCCCACGCGAGCCGCTGGCGAGCCGCCGCCGGGCTCTAACGCCTGGGCCCTGTCGGGCGCCCACACGGCTTCCGGCAAACCGCTGCTGGCCAACGATATGCACCTGGAGTACGGACTGCCCGGCATCTGGTACATGACCCACCTGCAGGCACCCGGCATGGACGTCTCCGGGGTGGCGCTGCCAGGCGTTCCCGGAATTATCGTCGGACACAACCAGCGCATCGCCTGGGGCATCACCAATCTCGGATTCGACGCCCAGGATCTGTACATCGAAAAACTCGATCCGCGCACCGGCCGCTATCTGTATCGTGGCCAGACGGAGCAGGCCCGGCTGGAACGCGAAATCATCCGCGTGAAGAACCAGAGCACGGAGGAAATGCCGATCTGGGTTACCCGCCACGGGCCGCTGTTCGTCAACCGGAGCGACGCGCAAATGGCGCTGCGGTGGGTCGCCGCCGAACCCGGCTTCGTCCAATATCCATTTCTCGATATCGATCGCGCGCAAACCTGGGCGGAATTCAGAGCCGCCCTGGCGCACTTGCCGGGCCCGGCCTCCAATTTCGTTTACGCCGATACGGACGGCAACATCGGCTACCAGGTGGCCGGCAAATTGCCGGTGCGGCATGGGTATGTGGGCGACGTTCCGGTGGATGGCTCGTCCGGCAATTTCGAATGGGACGGCTTCATCCCGTTTGGCGAACTCCCCAGCGCCTTCAACCCGCCCGGCGGCATCATCGCCACATCCAATCAGGACCCGTTTCCCACCAACTATCCTTACCAGGTGAATGGCCTCTTTGCGCCGCCATACCGCGCCAGCCAGGTGCGGGCGCGTCTGCAGTCCCGCCAGGGCTGGCGTGCCGAAGACATGCTGAGCGTTCAGTGCGACGTGTACTCGGCGTTCGGCAAGTTCCTGGCCGGGCAACTGGTGGCCGCTTACGACAAGCGCCACACGCACGTCACCAACCTGGAGGATTTGATCGCCATGCTGCGCGCCTGGAACGGGCAGATGGACATCGGCGGGGGCGCGCCGCTCCTCGTCGCCCTGGCGTCCGCCCACCTGCGCACGGCGCTGATCGAGAACGCCGCCCCGGGCGCCGCGGCGCGTTACGACACGGCCATGAGTTACGCGGTCGAGGAAAAACTGCTCCGCGAACGGCCGGCCGGCTGGTTCGCCGATTACGACGAGATGCTCCTGGCCGCGCTGGTGGATGCGGTGGAGGAGGGCGAGCGCATCCAGGGGCGCGACCACCAACGCTGGCAGTACGGCGCGTATTCGAAGATGTTCGCCCCCAATCCGGTCATCCGCCGGATCCCCTGGATCGGCAAGTATTTCGACATTGGACCGGTGCCCTTGAGCGGTTCGCAGGTCACCGTGAAACAGGTCACCGCGCGCCTGGCGCCCTCCATGCGGATGGATGCCGACGTCGCCGATTGGGACCGTTCGCTGCTCAACATCACCATTGGCCAATCAGCCCAGGTGCTTTCGAGCCATTACCGCGACCAGTGGGACGATTATTACGCCGGCCGCAGCTTCCCGATGCAGTACCGGAAAATCGACGCTTCCAGCGCGCTTGAATTCAGGCCCGCGGGGCGATGAAAGAGGAGAATGGGAATCCGTGAAGGAGCCGGTTGGCAGGCGAAAGCGCCTGCCCCACCTCCGCTCAGACCCGCACCAGCACTTCGCGCAGTCGCTCCCGGGTGAGGAAGAACTTCATGGACTGGAACTCGGCAAACAGCTTTTCCAGACCGCGGTTATTGAACAACTGCACTGCCGGGCGGGTGCCGCGCTGGGTCAATTGCAACGAACTCAATTCGAGGATGCGGAACGTGTAACAGGGAACCCGTTCGAGTTTGTCGTCCGACTCGAAGAAGGCCAGCATCTGGCTCTTGTCGCGCGCGATCCTGCGCACCCGGGATACCACCGCCTGCAGTAACGCCGGCGCCAGATACTCGAGCGAGTCCCACAGCAGGACGCCGTCGAAATGCTGGTCCGGATAGTCCAACGCCTGCCGCAGGAAAAAGTCGATGCGGCCGGGATTGGAATGATCGACCGTGCCGTCGGGACCGAACGTCTCGTGCAAGATCTGCAGGAAATTCTCGGAATAGAGCCGGTGCCCCAGACTGGTGATGAAGTTGACGTTCTCTTGAGACGCACCGCCTAAATCGAGAATGGTGAGACCGGACTGGCCGCGGATATCCAGGAAGAACTCTTCCAGCGCGCGGCTGCGCCGCGTCGTGATCACTTCCGGTTCGTCGGGCCCGCCATGGCGAAAGCGTCCGGTTGGCGGGCCGCCGCCGGAAGCAGAACCTCGCCCCTGCCCACGCAAAAAGTTTTTGAGTGGTCCTGGCAGCGGCATTGGCTACGTAGTTTGCCTCAGCGTTTCACTTCGGCGGCAGCGACAGCCTGCGCCGGAGGAGCGGCCGCCGGTGCGGCCGGTTGCGGCTTGACGGCAGCCCGGGCAGGTTCCGGTTTGATGATATCGATGCTGCCCTTAAAGTACGCGCCGTCTTCGATCAGGATGCGCGCCGTGCGGATGTCTCCCACCAGACGCGCGTCCTTGCGGATTTCGATCTTATCGGCCGCTTCCACGTTGCCTTGAATGGTCCCTAACGCAACCACTTCACGCGCCTTGATGCCGGCATGGACGTTGCCATTCGGGCCGATGGTAAGTTTGTGCTCCAACAACTCAACCGTGCCTTCCAAGTCGCCATCGACATACAGGTCTTCCTTGCTAAAGATCTGGCCGACTATCTTGACCGCTTTCCCGATGCTGGCCATTCCACTGCGGGCGTCCACATCGGGTCTTGCGCTAGGCGTGCTGGACACTGGTACTGCCTCCTTCTTCGATTCTGTGTAACTGGGAGCCGAGGGTGTTGCCACCGGACTTGGCTGGTGGCTGGTGGGCGGGACGAAGGGCTTTGGCGGTTCTTCTTCCCGGCGCTGCTTATTCCACATGCGGGCGCCCTCCTGAGATTGAGATGATTTCGTGCATGATGTCGCCTCTTCAGTCTAACAAGGGCGGGCCGAAAAAGGGCAAGCGAGTTTGCCGGGCCGGGCTGGCGCGTTTTTGGGATGATTCCGCACCACGCCCGGCTGCCTCATAATCAAAACATGGCCGAGGGATTGCGGTTTGCCTGCCAGCCCGGGTGCATCGCCTGCTGCACGCAAGAGGGGTTCGTATACCTGACCGACGCCGATGCCGAACGCATCGCGGCATACCTGGGGCTGAGCGCCCGAGACTTTGAGAAGCGGTACTGCTACCGCACCCGCCGCCGGCTTCGCCTGCGCGTCCCGCGCGAAGCGCAGTGTCGCTTTCTGCTTGAGGGCGGATGCTCCATTCACGCCGTCAAGCCGGTCCAGTGCCGCATTTTTCCCTTTTGGCCGGAGCTGGTGGACGGCCGCGCGGAGTGGCGCAAGACCGCGCGCTATTGCCCCGGCATCGGCCAGGGCCCGCTGATCCAAATCGAATCCGCACGCGACCATGCGCGGGAGATGCGGGAAGCGTATCCGGCGATGTACAAGAAGGGGGCGGAGGCAAGGGGACAGCCCCGTTGATTCGCTTTCAGCTTCAGTACCCAAGCAGCGGCGCCAACCTGGCGCGCACTTCGTCGATCAATTCGTTTGTGCCGTGCCCGATCTTCTCGGCTCGGGGGGCTTTCCAGTCGATTGTGAACCAGACATGAGGTACGGCACGGCGTCAACGAGGATCTATCCGGGTCCGGCCAACGCACCTTCCGGGCACGACCAGGCTACTGTGACGCCGTGCGCGAATCCCGCTGAAGCAGGACCAGTTGGGCAAAGCGCCAGTCACGGTCAATCCGGTCCTGGTTGGTGTTCAACCGTTTTCGTATCTCCTGAAGCGCATCGTCGGTTCCGAGATACGTGAGTGCGTGAACGGCGGCGCGTTCCGCATCGGTATTCGATGCGAGCGTTGCAGGCAGGGCGCTGAGTATCCGCTCAAACTCGCGGCGCTGCCAATCCGGCTCCGCATCGACGATCTCGACTTCAATCGGACCGCAGGTCAACTTCTCTGGGTTCGAAGGGTCCCAGTTGATCGTACCGCCCATTTCCGAGATCCGGGACGCCCTCAAACTGGAGACTGTCACGGTGTACTTGGCGGGTTTTTCGAACTGAAACCACTGGTTGAATTCCAGGCGAACCTTCACCGGGCTTCGCTCCTGGAGAGGAGGCGCATTGAGATTATAACGCCCAGCCTGGACCAATCTCCTTTTGCCGACAGGATCGCTGGCGCCCTTGGAGGGACTGACCGTGAACGTGTCCAACGCCATGCTGAACTCTACGCTACATAGCCAGGCACATCTGCGCTGAAAACGAGGTCAATCGGAATCACCTCACCCAACCGGAACCGGCACGGCGAAACAGGGCAACTCAAGGCCAAATGCACTTCGCTGTTCGCCGCTGGCGGTAGGCTTTGCCCGGTGCAAAGGCAGACGGCGGCGATTAACACCGATAGCAATCGAAGGCTGCGAAACCGCGCAGGACCGAAAGCCATACCATAGAATATACACCTGCCGGAGAGAGGTTCCCGCGCATCCACCGGCGCGCGTTAACGCCATCTCCGACCGCTAGCAGCCGTGGATCGGATGTGCCGGCACCAGCCGCCCGCAGCCCACGCCGGGCAACTCGTCGCGGGCGTCGAAGAGGGATTATGCCGGAATGGGATAACCAGGAACATGCGGCGCGGGTTCAGCGGCGGGGCGAAGTGACCTGGTCGATCACTTCCATCATGTGGTCGGGCTGGATTGGTTTCGAAATGTAGCCGTCCATACCCGCCTCCAGGCAGTGTTCCTGATCGCCCTTCATGGCGTGCGCAGTGATGGCCACGATGGGCAGGTGCCGGCCGGTGCCGCGCTCTAGGATTCGGATGGCGGATGCGGCTTCCAGTCCGCTCATATTCGGCATCTGCACGTCCATCAGAACAAGGTCGAACTCGCCGTTCTCGACCGCGGCCACTGCCTGCTGGCCGTCGTTGGCCACCGTCACCGAGTGCCCGCGCTTCTCCAGCAGGCGCACCGCCAGCTTCTGGTTGATCGCATTATCCTCGGCGAGCAGAACGCGCAGCTTGCGGGGCGACTCGTTCAACAGGTAGTGGGCCAGCGGCAGCAAGCCGGCCGCCGCGGGCCGCCCCAGCGAGCGGGCGATGGCATCGAGCAGAGCCGATTGCTTGACCGGCTTTAGCAGGTACACCTCGATGCCGATGTCCTTGCAGCGCGCGGCGTCGCCTCGCTGCCCCGCCGAAGTCAGCATGAACAGGTGCGTATCGCGCAGCCCGGCTCGTGCGCGGATGCGCGCCGCCAGCGCGAACCCGTCCATGTCCGGCAGCTGGAAATCCAAGATGGCCAGCGGGAACGAGCGGCCCTCAGCGCGCGCCTGGTCGAGCATCGCTAGCGCCGCCTCACCGTTCTCCGCTGCCAGCGGCTTCATCCCGCTCGCGCGCAGCATCTCGACCAGAATCGTCCGGTTGGCGGGATTGTCGTCCACGATCAGGACCGGCACTCCGTCCACGGGCGCCGGGGCCGTGCGGGGCGGCGCCTGCCCCAGGGCCATAGCCACGGTGAAGTGGAACGCACAGCCCGGCGCGGGGGCACTCGCGGCGAGATCCGCGCGCGGGCTCTCCAGCCAGATGCGTCCGCCCATCAGGTCCACCAGCCGGCGCGAGATCGCCAGACCCAGGCCGGTGCCGCCGTACTTGCGCGTCGTCGAGGAATCGGCCTGTTCGAACGCCTCGAACACTGCCTTCTGCTTCTCGGGCAGGATTCCGATGCCAGTGTCGGCCACCCGCACGTGCAGCATCACGCTGTCGCCAGCGCCGCGTTCGAGCATGACCTCGACCGCCACTTCGCCGCGGGCGGTGAACTTGATCGAGTTGCCCACCAGGTTGATAACAATCTGGCGCAGCCTGCCCGGGTCGCCCATCAGCGCGTCCGGCACCTCCGGCGCCACCCGGCACAGCAGGTTCAGCCCCTTCTCGCCGGCCCGCGCCGCCAGCATGTGTAGCGCATCGGCGATGCAGTCGCGCAACAGGAAATCCACCGGCGAGATGTCCAGCTTCCCGGCTTCAATCTTGGAGAAATCCAGAATGTCGTTCAGTAGAATGAGCAGATTGTCGGCCGACGTCTTGGCCGTCAGCAGGAAGTCCCGCTGTTCAGCCGTCAGGTCGGTTCCCAGCGCCAGATCTGTCATGCCCATGATGCCGTTCATCGGCGTGCGGATCTCGTGGCTCATGTTGGCCAGAAACTCGCTTTTGGCCTGGCTGGCCTGCTCGGCGGCGAGTTTGAGCAGTTCTTCCTGCTGCAGTTTCTTCCGGATCACCGCGGTCTGCAACCCAACTCTGTGTCGCAGCACGACCACCCAGGATAGAACGGCCAGCAGTAAAGCCGCCATCGAGCCGAGCACCGCCAGCAGGCGGCCGGGGGTCCACCAGGACGCGGACCGAACCACGGTAATGTCGCCGGTGCTGCGCAGGATGAGGCTGAACGACTTTGGGATATGATCGGCGAGGTCGCTGTCGGCTGCAATAGAACAGACGCCGGTCACACGGACGATGCTGCCCCGGTCCAACGGCGGTATCCGCCCGCGATCCAGCGCGGCGCTGAACAACTTGCCGCCCACCTGCAGCATCAAGGCGTTCTGGCTGGAACCTCTGAGTTGGTCTACCACGGCGGCATCGATGCTGACCAACCTGGATTCGTAGGCGCCTTCCAAGGCCTCGTCCACCGTGATGGACGGCGGCAATGTCGCGGGTCCCCGTTCGACCAGCGAGATTTGCGCGTCCCATATTTCGGGGCTGAAGGCACCGGCGTGTCCGAAGCCGAGCACGTCTACCACATCGCCGGGATGGAGATTTATGCGCGCATGGTTGACGATTTTGACGCCGGCCTCGCTATCTTCAACGTATGACGGGCCGGATGGGCTGGCCAGGGTGACGACGCCCCGAATTCGCGTGCGGTGCCCCGGCGAATCGCCGAACGAGAAGCGGAGGAGACCATCAATCGGCTGCGGCCGCAGCGAGGCCGGATCCGGACCGGGCTCCAGCATGCGCACGAACTCGGGCGAGGGCACATAGATCTGAATGCCAACGATTTGCCGCCTGGCGTTGAACAACGTCGCGCAGACACCCTGGACGCGGACGCGGCTATCCGGTGGCGGCAGGGGACGTCCGTTTGGATTGTAGACGAGGAGCACGTACCGGTAGTCTCCCCACTGCAGCGAAATCACGTCTTCGAACGTGCTGCCGCGCTGGGTTTCGACACTTTGCACGATGCCTTCGGTCTGCACCCAGGCGCTGTCCATTTTTCCGGAAAACAGTTCATCGAAGGCGGCCTGCGCCGGCGGCGGCATGGAAGATGTGGAGACGCGTTCCACCGAAGCACTGAGAATGACCGGCGCGAACTGACCGGGCGCAGTGACGCCAGATACATCTACCAGATCGCCCGCCTGCACTTTGAAATTGCGAATCCGGGGAGCGGACACGTAAGTGGCCCCGGTCTGATCCTGCACGAAGAACACTGCCGTGGCGGGATTAATGTAGGTCACCGTGGCCCGGACGCGAACGGGAATACGCCTGCCGGCCTCTTCCGGGCTGAGGGCGTGAACTTCGGCCACGGAGGTGATGATCCGACCCTTATCGGCAGGATGGGGCGGGAGATTCCCCTCCGCCAGCGTGGCATCGGTGATTTTGAGCTCGCCACCATCGAGTTCGGCAAAGCCGTAGACGTCGACCGCCTGTCCGATTGGCAACACTGCGCTGGGGGCCTGGCGGATGCGGATGGAGCCGGTGCCATCCCCAAATCGCAATCCCTCGCGCACGCCATCGGAATGGATGCTGCCATGGATGTGGAGCATGCGCTCAGCCAATGAGTCTCCGGGCAACGCGGCCACCTCGCGAATGGTCTGAACGGGAATGCTTTGGGGAGCCGGCGCGAGGACTTCGACGTCCGCGGCGCGCGGGATCGACACCCGAACACGGGCCAAGCGGCCGTAAATATCCCGGCTCAGATTGGCCACCGCGCGTATCCGGATGCGGGAGCCGACTGCTTCATTGAGATCCGGCAACTCGGTGGCGCCGAGGTAAGCCTCGAACACCGTTGCGCCGGAGCCCATTCTGATGATGGAATTCCCTGTGCGGTCCTGGTGCCAGAAGCGAAGAACGCCGTCCACGCTCACATAGCGGAAGCCGGCGCGGCCGGCGACCAAGTCCGCGGCCCGGATGGGGAGGGCGCGCGTTTCGTGGGTGCCTTCCAAAAGCCGGATCTGGCTGGCGACAATCGTGGGCGCTGGACCTCCTTCGTTCACTTCGCCGATCAGGTCCACCAGGTTGCCAGGCCTGAGCTCGAGGTGGAGAAAGGGAAGATCCACACGGGCAGCACCGGTACCGTCTTCCAGGAACACCATATGCATCAGGTTGGTACTGGGATCCGAGACAGTAACCCAGCCTTTGAGGTGCACCGCCACGCGACGGTCCGCGACTTGCACGGGCAAGGCCGCGACCTGCGCGATACGCTCAAGCGGGGCGGCGGTGTGGGGGCTCATGCACGCGCCGACGGCGAGCATGCCAACCGCTACAAGACCGGTGGTGAGGTGCTTGGTTCGTTCCGACACTAGGCGATCCGTTGCTCATACTGGCTATCGGCAATTCGGGGTTGAGACTTTAGCTAATGGAAGCTACTTCGAATTCCAATTCGGGCGTGGACTGCCCAAAGGCTGCCACGCTAAAAGAGAACAGCACGGAAACCGCAATCGCCAGCTATCGCTTGCACCTCCACCAAGGTCGCTTAACATCCAGATGGCTCCTGAAAAACCCGCGCCAGGCTACATGCTTCCACTTTCCGCCCCAAGCGCCAAGAACAGCGCCGTTTGCCCGCGACATTTCCTATCTGTGGTACAACGTGATCGGCTGCGTGGTGGTGGTGACGGTGGCGCTGGCTCTCACCTGGCTCGCGCCCGGCGTCTTCGCCAGATCGCGGGCGGCGGATCAGGAGGACGGGAGAGCTTAGCCGTCAATAGCGGCGCGCTTTCAGAGCAGACCGTTTTCGAGTTGGAGCCGGTTCAGGGCGGCGCAGAGGCGGGACAGGATTTGAGTGAAGTGCAGCCAGTTCTCGCCGCAGCGCTCCTTTTTGGAGAATTGCCGGAGCTCGGCGACGATGGCGTCACACCGCTTGTCGAGAACGGCGAGTTGCTCATGCGGCTGAAGGTGGCGGCGGGGCTTGGCAGGCGGGATGGCACGGCGAAATCCGGCGACGGCCGCCGCGAGGCGTGGCGAGTTCTCCGGGATGAGCTCGATGACTTCGCCGTTGAGATGGAGCGCGCCATCGCGGATAGAGGGGACGAGGGCGCGATAGAGGTCCGGCGTGACGCCAGTCAGTTGGGCGAGATCGAAGTAAGGTGCGCCGAACTCCTCCCAGAGGCGGATGATCTTGTCGGCGTTTCGGCCGTCGATTCCGAGATGACGGGAACAGAAATCGCGCCAGCAGTGGGACACGCGGCGGAACTCGCGCGTCTTGCGCAGGCGATGGAGGCAAGCGGCCTGGCCGGCCAGGCAGCGGCCGGCGACGAGGCCGAAGGCGTGGGACTGGCCCAGGGTGGAACCAAGGCCGAGCGGGCCGGCGGGGTCGGGTTTCGGGGTCGAGGGAAGCATCTTACGAGGCGCGCCGTGGGGCGAGTGTGCCCCGCCCGAGGCGCGCTAACCAATTGAAAACAAATAAAACGGCTGGCCGAAAACGGGGCGAATTGACCCCGCTTTGGCGGGCGGCCGGCAAAACGGCCCGACGCCGGCACGAATGCCGATGCCGGACGGGCGGACGCTTGCGCCGCGCGGACTTCCTGCAATTACTGTGACATGGATGTTGGCGGGTGCGGCCGCGAGGCGGATGGGGCAGGCGGGTGAAAGCGTTCAGGGGTGGAGGGTTAGGGGCTGAGGGGAAAAATCGATGAAGCTGTGACCGATCACGCCGAGGGCGCGCGCAGGCGGGCGACAAGAGCCCTGCTCACCGCCAAATCGTTCTGCCAAGTGACGTTCGTCCGATCGAGTGCGGCCAGGCGCTCACCGCCAGACACTCGCGGTAGGCCACCTTGTTCTGGAGCGCGTACGCGGTGGCATTCGCCGACTGGGGCAAGACGCTGGGATCGCTGATCGTGGCGGTGAACGTGGTGGGCTCGCTGTTCTACGGCTCGCTGCTGGGCTGCTTCGTGGTGGCGTTCGCCTTCCGCAGGGTCGGCGGCACGGCCGTGTTCCTGAGCACGGTGGCGGGCGAGATGAGCCTGCTCGCAGGATAGTTTCGGAGTTTCGTAGCCTGTCCCCGAAAACTGTCCCCGAAAACTCGCTAGCGGCGGCTAACCGCGAAGGCTATTCCTGTCAGTTCGTCCCGGACCGACTTGAAGGAGGAGTTGATCCGCGAGCGGGCTGACGCGTCGTACGGACCTGGAAACGGCGTGTCGGTCAGGCTATCTTTCAGGACAGCGCGTGCATCCTTCAGCTTGTCAACGTCTATCAGGTGGGGACGTATCTTGCAACAGCTGACGGCGTACTCGAAGGAGTGGATAGCGTTCGACAACTCGCGCTCCGCAACAGTCAAGGCGGTCTGCTCCTGCTGAGTCAGCTTCTTGGTTCTGTGGCAGGGGAGCGCCGCTTGCTGGAGCGCGGCAAATGCCGCTTTCGCCTCACGTAGGCTCTCAAGCAACAGACCTGTGTCGGCCCGTTTGGACGAGGAGTGCTCACTATAGAGGTAGCCGATCAACAGCGCCACAACTAACGTGGCGAGGGCGTGAAAAAGGCTGCCAACCTCCACGGTGTGGCCGAGCTGAAGTCCTGTTACGACGGGCAGGAGCCATCCGGCGAGCGCACCGATCACAAGGAGCAGCCCACCAATGAGCCACCTCACCTGGTCGTCTTGGCCTCGCGGATGAACTTCTTGATGTCTTCCACCAGGTAGGGCTCGTCATCGCACGACAGTTCGATGTTTGCAGCGACCTTCTCGCTTCCAAATTCGCGGGCCAGACCGCCGAACGCTTCTTCGAGGAACGAGGTCGGGTAGCCGGCTGCGCAGTCTAAGTTTACACGAAGCGAAACACCAGCCTCAAGGGCGGCGATGAACCTCGGGCGCAGGAGCAGGCTCAGGAACTCCTCTCCCGAATATTCTCCCTCCGACCGCTTTCGTGGTCCGGGTGTCCGCGTGAATTCTGCCGCCACGTTAAGTTCCAAGCTTTGAGTCGTCATTCTCCTATCTCCCAGTATAGTATCGTCCCATTGAACGATTCCCGTAACATCCGGTAGGATTCCGTTTCGGCTCCTCCGATTGCGTTGTTCGCCAGAACCGTGAAGTTCTTTATTCTGTTCGCTTTATGGTGGTTGTACATGAAAGGTATTCCGTTGCCCCGCCCTGGAATCTTCGTCGTCGACGGGATGTCACCGTGAAACAGCCGCTCCAGAATCTGCGCATTATCTAGGATGCTGAGGCCCTCCAAGAGCTTCAAGCTTAGCGTCAGCCGGTGGCTCTTGAAGATCCCCACCCCTTGGTCGATGAAAGTGAAGCAACTCCGTCGCCGTTCTGCATCGAAGAACACGGACGCCCACCAGGGCTCCGGATCCTTGCCTCTGGAGGCGTGGTTTAGCGTGTTCAGCATCGCTTCGCCAAGAATGCTGTACGACGGTCCGTGAGGCCCCGGCGTGCCAGTGATCGCCTGGACGGCGAATTCGACCAAGTCATTTGCCACAACCTGGTTGAAGTTGGTCTGCATCGTCTCACGGCTTCCCGAGTGCTTTCGCACTTTCCCGAATGAGGACCTGAACTGGGCTCCCTCCCGGTTTGTCACGTACTCGCGAAACCCAGACCGGTTCAGAATATCGCTCAGGCGTCCATCTTTCGGAACGTTCCCCGAAAAGTGCGCGCTGGTGCGGGCGCCGTGATGAATTGCGGCGAGCAGGCCCGCTATAGCATCCGGGGTCAGGGCTGAGACCCCGGCCATGTCTACGAACACGTTGCGCGTTTCCGCCAAGCCTTCGATTTCCTTGAAGAATCTTATCATCTCGTTCGGGTTTTGAATCAGGGAGAACTCTCGGGGCGCCTCAATGCGGGATGTTTTGTGAAACTTCTTGGGATGCGCGGGCCGGGCCAGCGCGGCATTGCGCCGACGCCGGTAATCAGCGAATCGGGCGCGGGCCTGCGCCTGCGAGCGGGTTCGCTCGGCAAGGTGCCGCTTCCACTTTCCGCGGGTGATCAGGCGCTTCACAATGTATTAATCCCAACATTAACAGGGGTGCCGATACGCGGCGTTCTCCCAGAGGCGAGTCCGGTCCAACACCCAACCGTCCGTCTCCATCGCCTTGATTATGTCCCTTACCTTCATCGGCTCTCACCTGGCTCGCGCCCGCCCTCTTCGCCAGACCAGAAAGGCCGCCAGCGCCATGATCCCCGCCAGCGTCAGGTAGACCAGGTAGTGGTGGATGTTGTGCTCCACGGCCTCCCAGCGGTCGCCGAGAAAGTAGCCGAGCGCCAGAAACGCCGACACCCACAGGACGGCGCCGGTGTAGGCGAAGAGGGCGAATTGCGGCGCTTCCAGGTCGCTCATCCCCGCGGCGTAAGCCGTCAGGTGCCGCACGCCGGGAATGAAATAGCCCAGCGTGAGACTCCAGTGGCCGGCCTTGCGGAACCAGGCATGCGCCTTTTCCACGTGTTCTTCCCGGATGCGCACGTAGCGGCCGTAGCGATGAATCAGCTTGAGCCCGAACGTGCGGCCCAGCAGGTAGCTGATGGTGATGCCGCATCCGCTGCCGGTGAGCGCGGCGGCGAACGCCAGCGGCAGACGAAACGTGCCGCGAAACACCAGGTACCCGGTGAAGGTCAGCAGCGTCTCATCCGGCACTGGCAAGCCGACAATCCCCAGCATCAGCAGGCCGACGATGGCGGCGTAACCGTACTCGGTGATCCATGCCAGGATGTGCTGTTCCATCGGGCGTGTGTGGCCGGGTCAAAGCACCAGCGAGGAAATCTCCACCGGCGTGCGTTCGCCGGCCACCACCACGATGCCGCTTTCGGTGACGTAATGAAACTGGCGGTCGTGGTCCAGGTCGTAGCCGATTTGGGTGTCCTCCGGCACGCGGACGTTCTTGTCCAGAATGGCCCGCCGCAGCTTGGCGCGCCGGCCGATATCGCAGTTGTCCAGGATCACGCACTCATCCACCAGCGCGCTGGAATGCACGCGGACGCCGCGCGACAGAATGGAATTGCGCACCGTCCCACCCGACAAAAGGCAGCCGCCGGAGACGATACTGTCGATGGCCTGGCCGCGGCGGTTCTCGTCGTCAAAAGTGAACTTGGCGGGCGGGTCCGCGTAGCTGGCGCTGCGCAGCGGCCACTCCGGGTTGTACAGATTGAGCGCGGGGGTGACCGTCCGCAGGTCCATGTTGGCCTCGTAATAGGCCTCGATGGTTCCTACGTCGCGCCAGTAAGGTTCGGAATCGGCCGGTTCGCCGGGAATGCGGTTGTCCTGGAAATTGTAAGCGTAGATCTTCGCCTTGCCGGCCAGCTTGGGCAGGATGTCGCGCCCGAAGTCGTGGCTGCTGGCTTCCTCCGCCGCATCGTCCGCCAGCAGGTGCAGCAGGCTGCGCGTGGAAAAGATGTAGTTGCCCATCGAGGCGTACACGCGGGTGTCGTCGCCTGGAATGGTCGGCGCGGTGGGGTTCTTCTCGTGGAAGGCCAGAATGCGGCCGTCCTCGTGGGCTTCGATAACGCCGAACTCGGAAGCGTGCCGCTTGTCCACCGGGATGGCGGCCACGGTGACCTCCGCGCGTTTTTCCAGATGGTAGTCGAGCATGTTGTTCAGGTTCATCCGGTAGATGTGGTCGCCGCCGAAGATGGCCACCGCGTCCGGATCGGCCTGCTCCACCAGGTTGACGTTCTGGTAGATGGCGTCGGCCGTTCCCTGGTACCAGGTCTCGCCCGGAGACCGCATCTGCGCCGGCACCGGAATAATGAACTGCGACTTCAGCAGGGTGCCGAACTGCCAGCCTTCGCTCAGGTGCTGCAACAGCGACTGGCTGCGAAACTGCGTCAACACGTAGATCGAGTAAATGCCCGAGTTGATGAAGTTGCTGAGCACAAAGTCGATGATGCGGTACTTGCCGCCGAACGGAACGGCCGGCTTGGCCCGCTCCTTGGTCAACGGGTAGAGCCGCGTCCCTTTCCCGCCGGCCAGCACAATGCCCAACACGCGTACGCGCATAGTCTTCACCAAAGCCCTATTTTTCCAGGCAAGTACCGGGAATTGCAAGGTCAATTTTCGGGGCGAGCGAGAGTGGAGGCCTATTGTGGCGACAGAAACAGAGCGGGCGCGCTATTGGTGTTCATGGTAACCATCTTCGGCGCCAGCACGCGGCCAGGTCCAGCGCGGTCACATACGCCCTGTTCTTTCAATCGGATCTTCTTCCGGACTAGTCTCGAAAGTAGCGCCGGCGGTGTTTGCCGCCGGTTCCTTGCGAACAGACGATCGTGCGCGGAAACCCCGGAACCTTCTCCCTGCGAACTACACCGCTTGTCTTCTGGTCCGGCCGAGCAATTCCTCGGCGCGCTCGATCGCTCTCCGTTCGGCCTCTTCGCGGGTGGTCGCGGTGGCGCGCGCCAGCGCCGCGCCGGGCGATACGTTGTCGGCCTTGGCGTGCCACTGAATCCCCAACCGGTAACTGGCCACGTTCACCGGCCAGCCCGCCAGTTCCAGCCGGCGTTCCGCGTATTCTTCGGCTTTCATTGCCGCGCCCCCGCTGCCTTGGCCGGGGCTCCGCGTTCCACGCTGGCGCCCACCAGATTGCCCCACTCGGTCCATGAACCGTCGTAGTTCTTCACGTCGCCGAAACCCAGCAGGTACTTCAGCACGAACCAGGTATGGCTCGAACGTTCGCCGATGCGGCAGTACGCGATCACCGGCCTGGAGCCGTCCACGCCCTCGCTTGCATACAACTGGCGCAGTTCGTCCGCCGATTTGAACGTGCCGTCATCGTTGGCCGCCTTCGCCCACGGAATGCTGCGCGCTCCCGGCACGTGGCCGCCGCGCTGGCACGTCTCGGGCAGCCCGGGCGGCGCCAGAATTTCGCCCGTGAACTCCTGCGGACTGCGCACGTCCACCAGCGCCGCCGCGCCGCGCGCCGAAGCCGCCTGCACCTGCGGCAGAAACGCCCGCAGCGTCGCGTCCGGCTCCTTCGCTCTGTAATTGGTGGACTTCACCTTGGGCGATTCGGTCGCGAGCTCGCGGCCTTCCGACAGCCACTTCTTGCGCCCGCCGTTCATCAGCCGCACGTCGCGGTGCCCGTAAATCTTGGCCTGCCACAGCGCCCACGCGGCGAACCAGTTGTTGTTGTCGCCATAAATCACCAGCGTGGTGTCCGGCGTCACCCCGGAGCGCTCCATCAGCTCTTCGAACTGCTGCCGGGAAAGAATGTCGCGCCGCACCGTGTCGCACAACTGCGTGTTCCAGGCCCAGGCTAGCGCGCCCGGCACGTGTCCTTCATCGTAGGCCTTGGTATCGACGTCCACCTCCACAATGCGAACGCCCTCGTCTTTTGCGTGTTTGGCGACCCAGTCGGTGGTCACCAGTGTTTCCGGATGGGCATACTCGGCCATTGGAAACCTCCTCTCCAAGAAATCTACCGTAATTATATCGGAATTCTTGACATGCCTGGCGGCGAGCGACGCGATACCATGAAATCGTCATGCTTATGCGCGCGCTCGAGCGTTTCACCGGAAATCGAAGGCCGGGCTTCGACCCGCGCCTGGCGGCAGCCCTGCTGGGCCTCTTTTCAGTTGGCGTTCTGTTCTCGCAACCGGCCACCGACCCCGCCGCGATTGCACGAAAGGCGCTCGACCTATTGCTGGCGCAGAACTATCCCGAGTTTTCCGCCCTGGCGGCGCCCGGGCTCAAGAATGCGGAGGCTTTCGGCAAGCTGGGCGCCCAGATCAAGGGATGGGGCGCGGTCGAAAAGATTGGCGCTCCGGTGGTCGAGGAAATGGGTCCAACCCGGGTGGTCACCATCCCGGTTTCCTTCGCCGACAAAAGCATCAAAGCGCGCTTCGCCGTCAACGCTTCCGGGCAGGTTTCGGTGATGTACCTGATGCCCGGCGAAACCGAATGGACGCGCCCCGCCTACAGCAAGCCGGATTCGTTCGCCGAGCGCCCCGTGACCTTCGGCGACGACGAATGGAAGTTGCCCGGTACGCTGGCCGTGCCCAAAGGCGCGGGTCCGTTTCCCGCCGTGCTGCTGGTGCAGGATTTCGGGCCGAAGGACCGCGACGATTCGCACGCCGTGCTCAAGCCCTTCCGCGATCTTTCCGACGGTTTGGCCTCGCGCGGCATGGTGGTGCTGCGTTACGAAAAGCGCCTCCGGCAATACGCCGAGCGCATGTCCGGCAAGCCGTACACGGCCGACGACGAAACCGTGGACGACGCCGTCGCCGCACTGGCCTTCCTGCGCGCGCAATCCGCGGTCGATCCCAAGCAGGTCTACCTGGTGGGCCACGGCTTGGGCGGCTATCTGGCGCCGCGCATCGCCGCCGAAGACGGGAAACTGGCCGGGGTAGTGGTGATGGGGGCCAATCAGCGGCCGCTCGAGGATTTGATGTTCGACCAACTGACGCTTTTCTACAGCACGGCACATAAAGGGGGGCAAGGCGACGTAGCCGCGGAACTGGCGCAAGCCAAAAAGACCGTGGCGCGCATCAAGAACCTGGAACAAAACGACGCTGACGCGCCGGCGGTTTTCGGTCTGCCCGCCGCTTACTGGCTGGACCTCAAGGGCTACGACCCAGCGGCGAAAGCCAAGAAACTGTCCATCCCCATTCTCATCTTATATGGCGAGCGCGATTTCCAGGTGCCGAAGGTCGACTTCGATCTGTGGCAGAGCGGGCTCGCCGGCGCCAAGAATGTCACTGCCCGCAGTTACCCGGCCTTGAATCACCCGTTCGTCGCCGGCTCCGGCCCCAGCACCGAAAACGAGTACCACAACCCCGGCCACGTGGCTCCCGAAGTGGTGGACGATATCGCGAAGTTTGTGGGCAAATAGCCGGTCACGTCATTTCGCGAATGTGGCGAAGGGTACATAATAGTAAGCAATGGCTGTAACGATGAAGGACATCGCCCGGGAACTCGGCGTGTCCGTGGTGACAGTCTCCAAGGTCATTCGCAACCACAGTGATATTGGAGAAGAGACGCGGCAACGCGTGCTCAAACGCATCAAGGAGTTGAACTACGAGCCGAATATGGCCGCCCGCGCGCTGGTCACGGGCCGAACCTATTCGGCCGGGTTGATTGTTCCGGACCTGGTGCATCCGTTCTTCGCGGAAGTGGCTGGCGGCATTTCCGATGTGCTGCGCCGCAGGAATTACAGTTTGCTGATCTCGTCCTCGCAGGGCGACCCGGACCTGGAGCGGCAGGAGATCAAGCGGCTGCTCAGCCGGCGGCTGGATGCGCTGATGATTGCCTCCACGCAGTGGACGGTGGAGAGCTTCCGGCGGATTGAAGCGCAGAAGGTCCCGTATGTTCTGATTGACCGCGGTTTTCTGGGGATGCCGGCGAATTTTGTCGGCGTGGACGACATCGCGGTGGGCCGTCTGGCAACCGAACACCTGATCGCGGCAGGGTGCCGGAGAATTGCGCACATTCGCGGTCCCGCCACCAGCACGGCGGTCGGGCGGCTGGAAGGTTATCACCAGGCGCTCGCCGGATGCGATCTGAGCCAGTTTCAGGACTACGTGGTAATGGGACGTTCGCCTGACGCGGATAGCTGGAGCAGCGGCAACGAGGCAATGAAGAAGTTGCTGGAACTCGACCCACGCCCCGATGGCGTGTTCTGTTACAACGACCCGATCGCGATCGGAGCGATTGATCGAATCCTCGAGGCCGGCTTGCGCGTTCCCCAGGATATCGCCGTGATTGGCTGCGGCAATCTTCATTTCGACAAGTCCCTGCGGGTGCCCCTATCGAGTGTGGACCAGCAGAGCAGAGCCATCGGCGAGCGCGCCGGGAAGCTGGTGCTGTCCCTGATCGAGGCCAAGATCCCGCCACAGCCAAGGAGCATCATGCTCCAGCCGGCGGTTGTGCCGCGAGAATCCACGCGAAGAACCTGACGGCGCTGGTGGGGCATGCTTCAGCTTGCCCATTATCTAGTGGCGGCGCGAAGAGCCGGGCCAGGAGGGTCCGTCCCCAGAGGGGACCCCAGGACGAGAGCGTCCGCCCCACCACTTTTGACTAGCCTCGGCGGCGCTTGCGGAAGAGGGCCAGCGCGATCAACCCCGCTCCCACGCATGCCAGCGGCGCAGGCTCGGGAGTCGCACCTCCATAGAAAGGGAAATTGTGGAATTCGGTGCCGCCGCTGCCACTCAGCGGATGGCCAGTAAACGAATTTGCCACCAGCGAGCCGTCGAACTCAGTCCCGTTGCCGGCGCCCGTCACGGCGGCACTGGGGGCCAGAACGCTGCCCAGGACGGCGCCGTTGAGAGTGAGCGAGCTCGCCTGGTAGTAGTTGAATACCACGTTTTCGACCTCGGTAGTGGTGGTGTTTCCGTTGGCGCCCCCACCATCGACGGTCATGCTGCTTCCGCCCAGTTGATCGGCGGTGCCTTGAACGTCGACGACCAGCCAGCTCGCGGAGGAGACGCCTGTGATGTTGACGACATTCGCCGAGAGCCAGAGCGCGTCCGCCGCGCTGACATAGATTACGTTCATGCCTTTGTTGCTCGGGGAGACGGTGATTGTTGTGGTGCCGCCGTTGTAGCCGGAGACGTTCGCTATGCTATCGCCGCTGGTGGTCACGCCTCCGTTTGCCGTCGACCACTGCGTAGACAGCGCATCAAAGGTACCACCGGTCCCGAAGTCGGCGCTGAAGTTAATCGGGTCCGTCGTCAGCTTTGTGCAGGAGGAGCAGGAGACGGTGCCGCTTGGCGCGTAGTAGTTACCGGCGTCCACTTGGGCCGTGCCGCCGGTCACGCCGCCGGCGGCGACGAAGGTGGCGTCTTGGGGGAAGGCGTTGGTGAGCTCGCCGTCCAGGCCATCGGCGACTAGGCTGTTGCCCTGGAATGTAACGATGCCTTGAGCGGCCAGCCCGCCGCCGATATCGATAGAGTTCAAGTCGGTAAAGTTTCCGCTAACTATGGCGTTATGAGGGGTCAGGATGCTCGCACCGCTAGCCGTAGAGGTTACGGTGATCGTCAGTGCGCACACGAGTGCACTGTAATAGACTGTCTGGAGCCCCACTTACCCGAAGGTACCACGGCCATCCGGCGCGCCGACAGTACGGACCGTTTCGGTACGTACTGGTTTATTCTTAGTATTTTAGAGAGAGCCGCGAACCGAGGAACCGGGCGATTTCAAGGCTTGACGGATGGTTCTGAAGCGCGCGTATTTGAACAGTTTCGGAAGAGGCCCGACCGGGGGGTCGGGCGCGGACGAGGGGCATCCGCCCCACTGGCAGGAGGTGTGGAGCGCACCGCTCGGCCGTGCCGATCCCCGTTATTGACCCGCGCTTGTAAACGGGGCAGGGTCCCCCGAGCGCCTTCAGGCTTCTCCCTTGCGAGGCCGAGGGCGCCACCGCCAGGAGCTTGCACACCAGCGCGTTGTGATCGAGTCGGACCCCTATTTTGATAGTGTTGGATCAAAATAGGCGGACCGGCACCTGCTTCGCAGGAACGCTCCAACCCAATTGTACCGCAAGCCCGGCGCCGCCTGAAGTGAATTCCCACACTTGCCCTTGTATTCGCTCTGCAATGGACATAGCATGGAGTCGAGGATGCGATATTCAGATGAAACTATCTGTTTTGGTCTCACTGCTGCTCGCGGTCGGCTTCGCAGTCTGGGCTGAGCAGCCCATGCCGAAAATGGTCACGGTGGATCCGTTGAACGGGAAGGCGGGGGACACGATCATCGCGACCGGTGAGAACCTCCAGAAGGACTTGGTTGCCAAGCTGTACCTCACCGATGGCAAGAACGACATCGTCTGCGAAATGCTCGAACAGACGGACACCACCATCAAGTTCAAGATTCCCGCCAGGGCTCCGCAAGGAGCGCGGCTGACGGTGATGGTGCTGACGGCAGGCAAGGACGCCAAGTTGATCGAGCAGCCGGTAAAGGTGGAAATCGACGAACCATAGCGGGGCACGCGCCTAGCCGGTGCGTCGCCGGTAGGGCGTCTCCAGGTACTTCTTCGCCTCCTGCGCGCCATCCGCTTCAGGCGCGTAGGCAATCGCCTTGCGATATGCCTCCAGGGCCTGCGCGCGGTGCTGCTGCAAATCGTAAATCTGGCCAATCCTCAGATAGGTATATACGCCCGTATTCAAGTCGATCTCCGGGGCGGCCGCGACCTGTTGCAGATGGCCGAGCGCGTGGTCAAGCTCGCCGTACCAGAATTCGATGGTGCCTTGCTGATAGTAGATCTTCTCCCACGGGACGCGATCATAGCCAGGGGCGTGTTTGTTCTTGAGCTCCGACACTTTCCCGACCGCCGCCAGCGCATTCGTCTTGTCGCCGGCCATGCTGTACATCTGGGAGAGCTCGAGCCGCAGCAGGTAGTTGCGCGGGAAGCGTTGGATCAGGTCCTCGACGATCGGCACCGCGCGGCGCGTCTGGTTTTCCCGCCGGTAGAGCGCGCCCAGAAAAACTTCGGCGTCGATCCGGTTATCGCGCCCGTGCGCCGCCACGTCCTGCACGATGCGTATACCCAGCTCCTTATCGCCGTGGATGCCGATCAGAAAGCCCAGCATGCGCCAGGTCCAGGGAAGGCAGCCAACCAGGTAATCGTGCAGGCCCTCCACCAGCCGCGCATCCACGTTGGTGGGTTCGAGCGCCTCCACCCGGGCGTGCATGCGCCGCGCAGTCGTGGCGTCCTTGAGAGAGTCGCGCCACGCCTTGTTGACCACCCAGTAATAGTTGGACCGCAGACCGTATGAGATGCCTAAGGCGTACAGCGCCGCGGTGTCCTTGGGGTTCTTATCGATGCGCGCCTGGGCCAGCGCCATGGCCTTCGCCACTTCGCCCAAAAACCATTTTTCGGTCTGCGCCGAAGGGTTCAGTTTCGGCCGGCGCAGAAACGAATTAGTGCCCGAGACGAGCTCGCTTTCGAGCGCGCCGTCGCGGTACATCTCCTGAAACACGATTGCTTGCGCGAGGTGATTGTGCAGTTCCGGATCGTTGGGGTGAGCCGCGATGGCACTCTCAAAATCGGCGATCGATTCGTCGAATTCGAGATTGTAAAAGTGGACATACCCGCGCTCGACCAGCGGATCCTCCGCCCAAGCCGCGAATATCAGAAGCGAAGCCAACCCCAGCAGCCGCACACTTTCATCCTATCGCGGCGGCCGTTTCAGGTTGTTGAAGGGGTACGGGTGGAGGCAGGCCGTCTCAGCTGAGAACGGCAAAAACGGGAAGCGCGGCCCTGCCATCCCCACTAAAAGCACCGCTGAAAGCCTACTGCGCCTCGGCCGTACCACCATCCGCCAACTCCACCAACAGCACCGGAAGATTCAATCCCCATAGTCGGCGCCCTGCGGCTTAGTACAACAGGCCGTATCGGCAATGCGCCGGCGCCGAACGTGCTTTGCCTTCGTTCGCGGACTTCCCTGCGCCGGCGCACTGCCGATACAGCCCTGATTTGTTCCCGCCAGGTATCGGTAAACGCTGGGCGGCTAGGCTAGACGTTCGCGATCAGTCCTGACGAAGAGCGATTACCGGCTCCACGCGGGCGGCTCGCCGGGCGGGCAGCCAGCAGGCTAGCAGGCCAACTGCCAGCCACACCGCCACCGCCGCTGCCCAAGTGGCGGCGTCGGTTGGACTGACGCCGTACAGCAGACTCGCCAGCAACCGCGCCGCCATGGCCGACAGCATCAACCCGATGGCGATGCCCGCCAGAGTCACTCGCAGACCCTGACCGATCACCAGCCGGATCACATCTCGAGGCTGGGCGCCGATGGCCACCCGGATGCCGATCTCCCGCGTGCGCGCCG
Source organism: Bryobacteraceae bacterium (assembly GCA_050010695.1). GTDB lineage: Bacteria > Acidobacteriota > Terriglobia > Bryobacterales > Bryobacteraceae > Bog-375. Next base: position 41,739 of record JBEKKO010000006.1, on the reverse strand, counting down.
TAACGTGGTACGCAATCACCCCATACATTCCAACCGCCGCCAACACCAGCGCCAGCGTTCCGAGCACGCCGAGCACCCAGAGTTCGAAGCGGGTCTGCCAGAAGGAAGCGTCCATCGAGTCACTGAGCCGCTTGACGCCATACGTGCGGAAATCGGGGTTCGACGAGATCAGCGTCCTGCGCACGGCCTCTTGCATGGAGCCGGAATCGCCGGCGGTCTCCACCACGATGAATACGATGCCGCCTCCATAGGCCTGCGAGAACGGCAGGTACACGTGCGGCAGCGTAACTTCGTTGAGCGTGCGGATTCTCGAATCGCGCGCCACTCCCACCACCCGCAGCATCCGCGCATGGTCACACCCGTATAGAAAGCTGCGGCCGATGGCCGGTTGGTTGGGCCACAGCCGTCGCGCCAGCGTCTGGTTGACGATGGCCACCGGAGGACCGTCCGCTGGATCGGCGGTGCTGAAATCGCGCCCTTCGAGCAAGCGGATTCTCAGCGTGTCGAGATAACCGGCTCCCACCGTCATGGTGGTTGCCGGCAGCGGTCTCTCCGCGGTGGACGCGACGCAAGTGCTCCCGATTCCCGCGGCATATAACGGCAGCCGCGTGGTCAGCGCGGCGCTGCGAACACCCGCCAGCGAGCGCAGACGATTCAGCGTCTGGTCATAGAAAACTCTGCCCGACGCGGCGGTGAACTGCGGCTGCGGTACGAAAGAGGGCGCGTACAGGCGATGGGCGCTCGCAAAGCCGGGATCGATGTTGTGAAAGCGGATGATGGCGCGGGCGAACAGACCGGCCGTCAACAGCAGCACCAGCGACACCGCAATCTGTCCGGTCAAGGTCGCCAGGCGCAGGCGCAGCCGCCCGCCAGTGAAGCTGGCGCCCTTGAGCACGGTGGCCAGATCGTCACGGCTTCCCTGCCAGGCTGGCAGGAGTCCGAACACCAGCGTGGTGAGCAGGGCAACGAAACCGCTGTAGAGCACCACCCGGAAGTCGAACGGCAATTCAAATCGCAGCATTTCGCCGAACGGCAACGCGGGAATGGCCGCCTGCAGCAAACGGTTGCTCGCGTACCCCACCAGGATCCCGGCCCCACCGCCAGCCAGGCCCAGCGCCAGGTTCTCCGCCATCAATTGGCGCAGCACGCGCCGCCGGCTGGCGCCGAGAGCGAAGCGGACGGCCATCTCGCGTTGCCGGCCCGCGCCCCGCGCCAGCAGCAGATTGCCGACGTTCGCGCACGCAATCAGCAGCACCAGCGCCACCACCGCCACCACCGCCATCAGCAGAATCACCACCGGCATCGCCTGGCGCCGGCTCACCGGGCTGGGGACGCCGCGCACCAGTTCCACCGTCAGCGGCGCATCTTCCTTCTCGAGCGCCGGAGTCTCCCTGCGGATCTGCGCGGCGATAGTGTTGCAGTCCGCGGATGCCTGCGCCGCCGTGACGCCGGGTCTCAGGTTGCCGAACACCATCACCCGCATGTGGTCCGCGTTGCTCCCCGCCCAGTAGCGGAACGGCACCCAGAGGTCGATCCGCAACGGCATGTAGATGCCGCCGAATTCGGGCCGTGTCACTCCCACCACGGTGTAACTGTGCGACTCCGAGCGGACGGTCTTGCCGAGCACATGGGGATCGCCGTGAAACAAACGATGCCAGGCGCTGTAGCCGATCACCGCCGCCGGCTCGTCTTCCCGGTTGAACCAGCGGCCGAGCAGCGTCCGCGCGCCCAGCGTGGTTGCGTAGTTGTCCGATACGGGCTCCGCGCCAATCAGCACGGCGTTGCCTTCGAAGCTCAGGTCCGACTCTTCCGGCTCCGAGACTGCCAGGCTGTCGAGCGTCCGGTTGCGGTCGCGCAGGCTACGGTACTCGGCGTAGGAAAAAAGAGGATTGCCGCCGCGGCTGAGCACCACCACGCGCTCGCCGTTGGCAACCGGCAACGGCCGCAGATAGACGAAGTCCAGCAGGCTGAAGATGGACGCGTTGACGCCGATGCCCAGGGCCAGGCACAGCAGCGCGAGAAAGGTGAATCCCGGCGATTTGCGAAACAGACGCAGAGCCAGCCGCATATCGTGCATGCTGTCCTAGACACCAGCGGGGGCGGCTTTGTTCCCCGAATCCGGCCAGGCGACGCGCGCTATGATCGAGACACCGCCATGACTCGCCTCTTGTCGTTCGCACTCGCCTTTTCCGTGATCGCCGGCGCGCAGCCACCCGAGACTCATCCGCTGCGCATCGCTATCGCCGGGCTGAACCACGGCCACGTTTGGGCATTTCTGCACAGTGCGCAGAGCCGCCCGGCCGATGTCGCCATCGTCGCGGTTTGGGATCCCGATGCCACCCTGCTGGCACGCTGCGCCAGTTTGAACCACGTTGCCGACAACCAGCTCTTCACCGATCTCGCGCAAATGCTCGACACGGCGAAACCCGAAGCCGTCGCGACCTTCACCGATACTTTCTCGCACGTCAAAGTCGTCGAAGCCTGCGCCCCGCGCCACATCCTCGTGATGATGGAAAAGCCGCTGGCCGTGGACATGAACCAGGCGCACGCCATCCGGCAGGCCTCGGAGCGCTACCGGACGCCCGTAATCGTCAACTACGAAACCACCTGGTACCGCAGTCATGGCGAGATGTGGACCCTGCTGCACGAACAAAAAGCCGCCGGCGAAATCCGCAAGATGGTGGCGATGGACGGCCACCAGGGCCCCCAGGAGATTGGCGTGCAGCCGGAGTTTTTCGCCTGGCTGAGCGACCCGGTGAAGAACGGCGCCGGCGCCCTCTTCGATTTCGGCTGCTATGGCGCCAACCTGATGACCTGGATGATGGACAATCAACGGCCGCTGAAGGTGACGGCACTGACGCAAACCGACAAGCCCGAGATCTACCCGCACGTCGATGACGAAGCCACCGTGCTGCTCGAATATCCCAAGGCACAGGGCATTATTCAAGCGTCGTGGAACTGGCCGGTGGGCCGCAAGGACTTCGAAGTTTACGGCGCGAAGGGCTACGCCATCGCCACGGGCGGCGACAACCTGCGCGTGCGCCTGCCCGGTGCCACGGCCGAGGAGACGCGCACACCGCCGGAACTGAAGCCGCAGGAGGCCGACTCCATTTCGTATCTGATCGGCGTAGCCCGCGGTAAGTTCGAGCCCCGCAGCCTCTCGTCGCTCGAGAACAATATGATCGTGATCGAAATCCTCGACGCCGCACGCGAATCGGCCCGGACGGGGCGGACCATTACGCTAAGGGCACCAGAGCCGCGACCCTGACGAATCGGCGCCGGCCCGTCCCGCCCTCAAATGATCTTCCTACACCTTCGCCAGCTTCCAGGTCCCGCGCCGGAACCACACGATTCCGACCACCGCCAGCACCGATTCGGCAATGCAGATGGCCAGGTACACGCCGCGCGGTCCCAGCCCCGCCCATCCGGCCAGCAGCCAGGCCAGCGGAATCTGCAGCAGCCAGTAACAGTAGAAATTCATCCAGGTTGGCGTCGCCGTATCGCCGGCCCCGTTGAACGCCTGTTCCATGATCATGCCCCAGGCGTAGCACGGATAACCCAGGCTGATATAGCGCAGGCAGGCTACGGCCACCGGCGCCACCGCGCTGTCGGTCGTGAACAGGCCCACCAGCGGTCGCGCCGCGCTGAAAAAGCACACTGCCACCGCGGCTAGAAATGACATGTTGTACATGCCGGCCACCCACACCGCGCGTTCCGAGCGCTCCGGCCGCCCTGCGCCGAGGTTTTGCCCCACCAGCGTGGCGGCCGCCGCCGCGATGCCCCACGATGGCATCAGGGCGAAGAGGATGATGCGGAGCGCCAGCGTGTAACCGGCGATGGCCGCGCTTCCAAAGAGGGCGTTGATGCGCGCCAGGCTGACCCAACTCGCGGTCGAAATGAAGTACTGCAGCATCGCCGTCGAACCCACCCGCAGCAGCCGCCCCATCACCGGCCAATCCGGCCGCACATGGCGCAGCGCCAGTCGCACCCGGCTCTTGCCCCGAAACAGAACCGCGAGTTGGTACGCCACCCCGATCGACCGCCCGATGGTGGTCGCCACTGCCGCGCCGGTCACTCCCAGCCGCGGGAAAAACGCGAAGCCGTAAATGAAGCACGGGTCGAGCGTCATGTTGATCAGGTTCGCCAGCCACAGCGTCCGCATCGCGGCGGCGGCGTCCCCCGAACCGCGGAACACCCCGTTGATCAGGAACAGCAGCACGATGGCGACGTTGCCCCCGAGCACGATGCTGGCGTAGCGCGAACCCGTGTGGATCACCGACGCCGGTGCGCCCATCAGCCCGAGCAGGCGCGCGGCCAGGAACACGCCCACTAGCCCCGTCGAGATGCCCACCGCCGCGCCGCACACAATCGCCTGCCCGGCCGCAACCGACGCCCCTTCCCGATCCTTCTCGCCGATGCGCCGCGCCACCGTGGCCGTGGCCGCCATGCTGAGACCCATGCGCGATGCTGAAGACCAGCACGATTAGCCCCTCCGTCAGCCCGACCGCCGCCAGCGAATCCGCGCCCAGCCGCGCCACCCAGAACGCATCCACCACGCCGAAGGTGGATTCCATCGCCATCTCGAGCATGGTCGGGATGGCCAGCAGCGCGATGCCGCGGCTGAGGCTGCCTTCGGTAAAATCCCGATCGCTTCCCGCCAGCGCTTCGCGCAGAAAGCTGCGCTGGCGGGAAAAAGTACTCTTCTCTGTCGCCTGCATGGGAAAGCCCTCGCGGAGTACAGCTCCGCACTAACCTGGTTCTTGGGTTGACGGGAAACGGAAGCTACCGGAAGCGCCCTCGGCGCTTACCGACAGTCGACGGTGGGATTAGGCACTCGCATGGGCGAACTAACCTGGAAGCTATCTTATCACGAGCCCGCAGCGACCCTTCAAGAAAAGCGGCAGCAAGCCTGTGGAGCAGGCGCTTTCGCCTGCCACTGGAGTTTCTCCATTTTCGTAAGAGGTGCGGAATGCCGTTCCAGTTCTGCATGTGAGACTCCGGCGGCAAGACCGCCGGCGCTACGGCCCTGCCGCCTTTCTGGCAGCGCCGGCGGTCTTGCCGCCGGTTCTTTGCCGGGCCGCCAGCAGAACATACGCTGGCAGTGGCTAGAGCCTGTGCTGCCGGCATGAATGCCGATTCCGCGAACGAAAATCCTCTTGACACCGCCGCAGTATCGCGCGACTCTATGCATAGACACTCAAGGCATAGATCAAATGACAGACGAGGAACAACGCAGCCTTTTCCCCGGCGCTTTGGAGATGATGGTGCTCCAGACACTCCGGCTCGGCCCGCTCCATGGCTACGCCGTCGCTCAACACATCCGGCAAACCTCGAACGATCTTTTGCAGATTGAAGAAGGAACGCTCTACCCCGCACTGCAGCGCTTGCTCCGCGAAGGCTGGGTGGCCGCGGAATGGGGCATCTCCCCGCGCAACCGCAAGGTTCGCATCTACAGGATCACGTCCGCCGGCCGGAAGCAGCTCCAACGCGAAGTGTCCAGCTTCGAGCGTATGCTCACGGGCATCAACCGGGTGATGAGGCCGGCCGAATCATGAGCCGCCTCGGTCAGATCCTCCATCGCCGCCGGCTCGACAGCGAGCTAGCCGGAGAGATCGCCGTGCACATCGAAGAGAAAGCCGACGAGCTGGTCGAAGCCGGGATGAGCCGGGAAAAAGCCCTGCTGGCCGCCCGCGCCCAGTTCGGCAACAGCACCGCGGTTCTGGAGCAAAGCCGCGCAGTGTGGAGCTTTGCGCTTGTCGAATCGCTGCTGCGCGACCTGCGCATTTCCGCGCGTGGGCTTCTGCGCGCCCCGCTGTTCACCGCCGTTGCCGCCGCGACGCTGGCTCTCGGAATCGGCGCCAATGCCGCCATCTTCAGCCTCATCAATGCGGTGCTGCTGCGCCCACTGCCATTTCCGCAATCGGATCGTATCGTAGTGCTGTGGGAGCGGCCTCCGAAAACCATGAGCACCGCCTCGTTGGGATCGCGCAACCAGCAGAATCCGGTCAGTCCGGTCAATTTTCTGGATTGGCGCGAGCGCACGCGCTCCTTCGGTGGGATGGCCGCGATCTCTTCATTTCCCATGGGCCTGAGCGGATTCGGCGAACCGCGCGAGGTGGACGCCTTGCAGGTGTCCGCGGCCTTCTTCCGCATACTCGGCGTTGCGCCGCTGCTGGGACGCGCCTTCGATACAAGCGAAGATGTGCCCAAAGGGCCGCACGTGGCGGTCCTCAGCTTCGATCTATGGCAGCAGCAGTTCGGCGGCGACAAATCTGTTATCGGCCGCACCGTTCGCCTCCATGACGAGCCATATACGATCCTCGGCGTCATGCCCCAGCGATTCGATCTGCCATTCGAGCGAGCTGAAATCTGGGTGCCCATCCAGATCGCCCCCGGCATGGACTCTGACGAAGGCCGCTATCTCAACGTGATCGCAAAGTTGAAACCGGGTGTCTCCGTAGCGCAGGCGCAAGCCGACCTCTCCGCCGTGGCACGCCAGATCTCCGGCGAGCGTCCGTACTTGAGTCGCGATTGGGACGCCCGAGCCGTTTCGCTTTACGAGCAGACGACTGGGGAAGTCAGCACCGCTTTGCTGCTGCTGTTTGGCGCGGTGACATTCGTTCTCCTGATTGCCGCCGGAAACGTCGCCAACCTGTTGCTGATGCGCGGCACCGGAAGACAGCGCGAGATTGCCTTGCGTGCCGCTCTGGGCGCCAGCCGGAGCCGCATCGCCATCCAACTCCTGGCCGAAAGTCTGTTGCTCTCCATCGCCGGAGGAATACTCGGCATCGGGCTGGCCTTTGCCGGACTGCGCGCGCTCGTCGTCTCGCTTCCCGCTCTCGCACTGCCGCGCATCGATGGGCTGCAGATGGATCTGCGCGTGCTTGCGTTCAGCGCGGCGCTTTGCCTGGGCGCAACCTTTCTCTTCGGCCTCGCCCCGGCGCTGGCCTTCTCGCGAACCAATCCCGACGAAGCGCTCAAACAGGGCGGCTTCCGCGGCACCAGCCGCGGCCACCGCCGCGTGCGCGGACTATTGGTGGTTGCCGAAGTCGCGGTCTCCCTGGTGCTGTTGGTGGGTGCCGGCCTGCTGGGCCGCAGCTTTTTCAACCAGACCAGCGTCAGCCGCGGTTTCCGAACCGACCACATCCTCACCATGCGCATGTTTTTCGCGCCGGCCCGCTACTACGACGACCGCCGGCGCGCGCGCTATCTCGACCAGATACTCGCCCGCGTGCGCGCTCTGCCCAGTGTGAAGGCGGCCAGTTCGGCGCACTTCCTGCCCTTGGTCGGCGTCGTCTCCGGCTCCGGCTTCCATCGCCTGGATCGACCCGAGCCCGCACCGGGTACGGGTCCGGGCGCCGATTTCTTAATCGTGAGTCCGCAGTATTTCGTCACCATGGGTATTCCACTCCTCGGCGGCCGCGACTTCGACGAGCACGATACGGTCTCGTCCGAGCCGGGGATCGTCGTCAACCAAACCTTCGTGCAGAGGTTCTTCCGCGGTGAGGATCCCATCGGCAAGCGACTCGGTCTCGACTGGAACGTCCGGCACGGTGTAATCATAGGCGTCACAGCCGACACACGGCAGACCGACCTTAAGGTTGACCCACAGCCGACCATCTTCCTGAACCAGGCCCAAACGCCCATGTATTTCGGCGCCCTGGTGGTGCGCTCGGCGCTGCCGCCCGCGACCGTCGCTTCCGCCGTGGAACAGGCCGTTCATGCCGTGGATCCGGATCAGGCCATCTCGCATGTCGAGAGCATGGAGCAGGTGCTCTCGGCGTCGGTGGCGCGACCGCGGCTCGAATCCATTCTGCTCGGTATCTTTGCCGGCGTCGCTTTGCTGCTTGCGGCGATAGGGCTCTACGGCGTGCTCGCCTACTCGGTCTCGCAACGTACGCGGGAGATTGGCATCCGCATGGCCTTGGGCGCGAACCCGGCGCAACTGGCGCGGGGCATCGTTCGCGATGGGCTTGGCCTCATGCTGGCGGGAATTATCGGGGGCCTGGCGGCATCGTTCGCGCTCACGCGGCTCCTTCGGTCGCTGCTCTACCACATCAGCCCGGCCGATCCACTGACTATCGCTGCCGTCTGCGCCCTGCTGCTGGTGGTCGGCCTTTTTGCTTCCTGGCTGCCCGCGCGCCGCGCCGCCGCCGTAGACCCGGTCGGCTCGCTTCGCATGGAATAGACGGCCGCTTCTCTACTTCCGGTACACCACGCCGCCCTTCATCACGAAGCTGACTTTTTCGAGCGCGCCGATGTCCTCGAGCGGATTTCCCTCCACCGCGATGGCGTCGGCCAAGTAACCCGCCTGCAACGCGCCCGTCCGGCCTTCCCATCCGAGCAGCTTCGCTCCGTGCAAAGTGCCGGCTTGTATCGCCTCGAGCGGCGACATGCCGTACTTCACCATCAGCACGAATTCGCGCGCCTGCGTGCCGTGCGGAAACGGCCCCACGTCCGAGCCCATCGCGAACTCGACACCGGCCGCCAACTGCTTGCGGAATTCCGCGGCATGAAACTCCAGCATGGCCCGTTCCCGCGCCGCCGCAGCCGATGAGGGTGCGTGATCCGCGAAGTACTCGACGATGGCGAAAGTGGGCACCGCGAAGATGCCGCGTTCCCGCATCAGACGCATAGTTTCGTCGCTCAATTGGTAGGCGTGATCGATGGATGCCACTCCGGCGCGCGCCGCATACAGCGTGCCCGGCTCGCCGGTCGCGTGCACGGCCACGCGCTTGCCCACCCGCGCCGCCTCCGCAACCGCAGCCGTGAGTTCGGCTTCGGTGTATTGATACGGCGTGGCGAATTTGCCGCCAGCCAGCGTGTCGTGACCCGTCTCGTAGATTTTGATAAAGTCCGCCCCCTCCTTGAACTGCCCGCGAATGACGCGGATCAACTCGAGCGCGTCGTTGGCTTGGGTTGCGTTGGGCAGCACCTGTTGCTCCGGGTTGTAGCCGATCGAGTCTTCATGACCGCCCAGAATGTCGACGGCGTTGCCGCTGATGCGCAGCCGCGGACCCGGAAAGGAGCCGGCGTCGATCGAATTGCGCACCGCCGTATCGGCCGACCCGGCGCCCTCGGTTCCCATATCGCGCTCGGCCGTGAATCCGCCCATCAGGTCGTCGCGCGCCGCCAGCACCGCCGCTATGGTTCGTTGCGGCACCGATTCCTCGACCGTCTGCAAATCCTCCGCGCCGGGATGCAGAAACAGATGCACGTGCGCGTCAATCATTCCCGGCAGCAGCGTGCGGTCTCCCAGGTCGATCGCCTCCGCATCCGCCGGCCGGGCGACCTTCACCCCAACCTCGGCGATCCGGTCCCCGCGCACCAGCACTTCGCCCGGCGCGATCACTCTCCCCGTCTTCACATCCAACAGCCGGGCTGCGTGCAGCACCATCGAGTGATCCGCCGCCTGGCACCATGCCGCCGGGCTTCCGACCGCCAGAACAAGTAATGAGAGATAACACGAACGTTTCATAGCCGTTGCGCGCCATCATACCACCCGCCGGGTGCCGCGGGCGCCCGGACTTCACGCAGCATGGCGCCCTTCGATGAGTCGGACAGGCGATCGCTCTTGTCGCCTGTCTCCGCCGCCGAGCCCGCCAGTCACAAAAGGCAACGGCCAGCCACACCCATCTTATTGAATGCGAATCGTCGAATTCGGTGCGCCGACCGTCCCGCCTGTTCCGGGATTGCCAGCCTTCTTGTTGTTTCCCGCCGGGGCAACGTTCCCGGGGGAAAAGGTTGCCTTGATGCCCGTGGAATTGTCAAAGATGTCGTTGTTCGAGAGACGAATTGTCGTCCCCGGCGTCTCGGCGGACACCGCGTCTGTATTGAAGGAGAGAATGCAGCTCTCTGCGTTGATCGCGCCGTTGGAGCTGCCACTACTAGTCTCCAATCCAGTCGAATTCTGCGTAATGACGGAGTTACTGACAGTGATTACGCCCGCGACGCTCGTAACTGCCACGATGGTGTGACTGATGGTTACCCCTTCGAGCGAGGCCCGGCTTAGCGAGGTCTGGAAGATGCCGGCGGTACAGTTCGTGATGGTCGTATTCTTCACGACAATGTCCGTCGGCGTCGTGTCGATACCGATGCCGACATTCGTGAAGTCCTCGATTGTCCTATCTTTGACCACGACCAGCCCTGCCTTCGCGACATCGGTGCCCACGGAACCTTGCCCCAGACCGCTGATTACTAGATGACGCAGCCTGACAACATCCGTGGTCCCGGCCTGAATAGAGATTGCTGCTGTACTGCCTGTGGAAGTCAGATCGCCGCCGACACCGCCGCCGTCGATCGTGATCGCCTTGCTGATTGAGATGGGGCCGAAGTCGCCCGGATCCGCCACTGAGACGAGTCCGCCCGCCGCGGTACCGTTCACCGCCGCTTGAAACGTGGCAAATGGCTGCGCCCGCGTGCCAGGGTTCGAGTCGCTGCCATTGGCTCCTGAAACCCAGGTGTGCGTTGGGAGAGCCGTGGCCGATGATACCGTCGCGAACAGCGCAATAGCGACGGAGGCAAGCATGACGCTTCGAATACTCATGACATTTCCTCCGTGTTGAAATCGCGACTACACCTGCACGCAGAGGACTGCTACCAAATCGCGTGATTCCGCGATCAGTTGACATCTTCGTCTGGTCAGGTTCAAACGCGCATCGGTGTTTGCTGTGCTGGAGCAAGGGTCGCGCTGCACACACCCGACGTGATCCAAGGTCCAGTTGTCCCATACCCTTGTCAAGGGGTGGACCGGGGGTGGACCGGGATCGCCCTGGTGGGAGAGCACTTCGGTTCGCCGCTATGCGTCCGCGCGGAATTGGCCGGGTGCGAAGGTCGTCTCTGGGCCCGGCTTGTGCGCGCTGTTATAGTGGTGATGGGCGGCTTGCTTTGCGAAGGGCTGCCTCCGCGGCGGCACAGCGTGGGACGCATCGGTTCCACGCGCCAGCAACAACCCCATGCGGATTCTGATAACCAACATAACGCTTGCTACGCAGACCGGAACGGAGATCGTGACGCGGGACTTGGCGCTGGGGCTGACCCAGGCCGGGCATGAGGTCTGCGTTTTCTCGCCGAGTCTCGGAGCTGTCGGCGACGAGATCGCGGGTGCCGGAGTGTCTGTCGTGACCCGGCTGGAGGATGTCCCCTTCCGGCCGGATATTGTCCACGGTCACCATCACGTGGAGACGGTACTTGCGCTGGCGCATTTTCGGAGTGTTCCCGCGATCTTCGTCTGCCATGACCGCTTGAAGTGGCACGATAGTCCGCCGCGTCTGAAGGCCGTCCGCCGCTATGTTGCCGTGGACTTGAATTGCCTGGAGCGCCTGGTGGTTGAAGCGGGCATCCCGGAAAATCGCACGCGCGTGATACCGAACGCCGTGGACCTGCGCCGCTTCGGACAGCGCCAGCCGCTTCCCGACAAGCCAGCGAGGGCGCTGGTCTTCAGCAACTACGCCAGCGAGGGCGTGGATCTGGAAACGCTGCGCCGGGCCTGCACCGAGGCCGGTCTGGAACTGGATGTGGTTGGCCATGGCGTGGCTGCGCAGACCAGCCGGCCGGAGGAGATACTGGGCAATTACGATTTGGTGTTTGCCAAGGGGCGGTGTGCGCTGGAAGCGCTGGCCACCGGCTGCGCCGTCATCCTATACCACGCAAAGGGGCTGGGGCCGATGGTCACCAGCGAACAGGTTCAGGATCTCCGGAAGTGGAATTTCGGAGTTCGGTGCCTGCAGGAACAACTGACGCCTGGCGCCGTCCGGCGCCAGATCGCGCGCTATGACCCCGCCGATGCCGCGCGCGTCACGGCGGTTATCCGAAGCGAGGCATCGCTCGAAGCGGCGGTAGCCGATTATGTGAGGCTCTACCAGGAGGTGCTCGCCGCGCCCGATGACACTTGCGTTTTGATTGAGGACACGCTCGAGTCGCTGGCCCACGATGTCGGCTCGCTCGAGTCTCTGCTACGTTCGGCCGGCGAACGGTTTTGGATGCCCCCGCTTCCGGCCCAGGCGGCCGCTAACATCGCACTTCGCGTTCCTGGCACGGTTCATAGAATGGCGGCGGGAGCCGAAACGCAGATCTCGGTGGAGATTGAGAACCGTTCTGCGGAGGTGCTCGCGAGTCTCGATCCGCATCCAGTGCACTTGTCCTATCACTGGCTCGAAGCCGGGACCAATCTCTGCCACGTTTTCGACGGAAAGCGGACGCCATTGACCGCCCAAGTGCGGCCCCGATCGCGGCACTCTCAGGAGATGCGCGTGTTGGCGCCGGAGGAGCCTGGGCACTACGTGCTGGTGCTCACGCTGGTGCAGGAGGGCCAGCTCTGGTTCGACCAGATTCCGCGGCCCGTCGCGATCGAGTGGCAGGTCACCGTCGATTCGGGAGACCAGGGATTGACGGACCAGAGGACGCTCCAGGAGGTGGCATCCTGGACGTCCGCGCAAATCGTGCGCGATGGTAAGTTCGCGAACCTGGGATTCGTTGCCTACCCGAAGGACCGTATGCTGACGTTCGTGGAATCCCCCCAGTTTGTCGCCGCTGCCGTAGCCTGTCCGCAGACGTCGTGCGTCCTTACCACGCCTGAGTTGGCCGGTCTTTTTCCGGAACGGATCGCGCTCGCGGTGGCTGGAGACCCGAGACGTTGCTTCTTCGAGATTCACAACCGATTGTTGGCGGAGACCGGTTTTTACGGCGCGGACTTCGTGTCGATCGTCCACCCCAGCGCCCGATTGCACCCGCGAAGCTGGGTAGACGAGAAGAACGTCATCATCGAGGCCGGAGTCGCCATCGGGCCCAACGCGTGCGTCCTTGGACGCGCGGTGGTGGGTGCGGGGACGGTAATTCACGCGGGGGCCGTAATTGGCTCGGCGGGTTTTCAGGCCAGCTACCGCCGCGCCGATGGGATCGAATTGGTGCACGCAGGGGCGGCTGAGATCGGCCCCGGTTGCCACATCTTCGCCAATGCCGTGATCGCGCGGGGAGTGTTCCGGCAGAGCACTCGCATTGGAACGGGCTGTCGAGTGGGGAACGGCGCGGTGATTTCTCACAACTGTGTTTTGGGAGACTGGGTAGATGTAGGTCATGGAGCCGTGGTGAACGGTAACGTGACGATTGGGGCGAACGCCAAGATCGGGCCGGGCGCCACGGTCGTGAATTGTATCGAGATTGGCGACGCCGCCCAGATCAGCCTCGGCGCGACGGTCATCCGGAACGTCGAGGCGGGCACGCGGGTTACCGGAAGCCTGGCGATGAGTCATCGAAAGATGTTGCGCCTGATGGCAAGCGCGGAAAAGGGAACACCGCGGTGATCCGCGGCTCGATCGCGGAGATGGCCCCCAGGAGCGCGGCGGGAAAAGTGCAACGGCCCGGAACGGCCGCTCAGGTTGGGCATTGACTCCGCACACTGACACGAACAATCCCGCGATGCCGATCGTCGTCGGTTCTCCGCGTTCGGGCACCACGCTGCTTCGGTTCATGCTGGACTCCCACCCGTTGCTGTGTATTCCTCCGGAGACCGGCTTTCTCCCTGTCGTCGCAGCCGCCGCTGCAATGGGTGGCTTCGCGAAGGAAGACCTCTTTCGCATCGTGACGACCTTCCCTCCGGAGGGTCCCGGATGGGAGGACTTCGGACTCGAAGCGGACAACTACTGGACGGAGTTGCAGAGGGTAGAGCCGTTCACGGCCGCGGAAGGCTTGCGCGCGTTCTATCGGCTCTATGCCAGAAAGCAGAACAAGCCTCGCTACGGCGAAAAGACGCCTGCGTATTGCGAGCATCTCCCCGCGATCCGGAACCTGCTGCCGGAAGCCCATTTCATTCATATCATTCGGGATGGGAGAGATGCATCCCTGTCGCTCCGCAACCGGTGGTTCGCCCCGGCGCAGGACACGCCCACCCTCGCGGCCTATTGGAACGGCCTCGTTCGGAGTGCCCGTGACGCGGGGTTGGGTTCGCCCTCGTATATGGAGGTGCGCTATGAGGACCTGGTGACAAACCCGCAACCGGCACTCGAAACCGTCTGCTCGTTCCTCGGCCTCACGTTCCATCCGGCGATGCTTCGCTATTGGGAGCGGACGCCCTCCAGGCTGGAGGAGCACAGTACACGCCGCCGCCTCGATGGAAGCGTCATCGTAACTCACGAGCAGAGATTGGACCAGCAACGTCTGACGATGAGTAGTCCCCAACCGGAACGGGTCTTCCGGTGGAAAACCGAGATGACGGCGCAAGAACAGGCCGAGTTTCTTGCGGTGGCCGGGGAATTGCTGAGTGAGCTTGGATACCAAGTCTCGACGACCGCCCAGGCAGCACAAGACGTCCCCGATCCAGGGCCGGACTCCTGAGTGGCCGGAGCCGGCCCCATCGGTTCGTGCGACGCTACTGGACGGTCATGGTTACGGTCGGGGCGCAAACCGGCAAACTGCCGCCTACGTTGCCCGCTTTCCGGTTGTTCGCCGCCGAGGCCAGCGTGCCACCGCCGCAAGCGAATCCGGTTTGATTGTCGTACACGTCGTTGTTGGACAGGCGGATCGTCGATCCGGTGCCTGCCTCGACAGCGACCTGGTTGCCCACTAGCAGGTTGTTGGTCACACTAACGGTGCCGGTGCCGCCGCTGAGCACGGCAACACCCGTGTTCTGGGTGATTACGGAATTGGTGATGTTGGTGAGGCCGTACTCGCCGTCCACGCCGTTGGTGGCGCCCTTGATCGATATCCGGTTCAGCGTAGCGAGCACCGTCCCCCCGATCCCCGATCCGGCGCCGCCGATTTTGATTCCAGTGACACCACCCGTCATGCTGACGTCCTGCACGGAGACATTCCCGCCGCCGCTAGGCGCAACGTTGATGTCACTTTGGGAGAATCCGAAGATCAAGCACTTCTCGACCACCAGCAAGCCGCCTGAGATGAAGCTGACTCCGGTCACGCCGGTGGCGTTGGCCCCATCGAACCAGATATTGCGCAAGATCACGGTATCCGTCGCGCCGGCCGCGACAGTAATGCCATTCGTTCCAGCTACAAGAACGCCGGCGAGGTTGCCGCCGCCATCGATCACGATCGACTTGGTAATGGTCAGTGCGCCAAACCCTCCCGGATCGAGCGCATCGATCTCGCCTCCGGCAGCCGTTTTGGAAATCGCGCCGGCGAAGGTCTTGCACGGCGCCGTACGGCTGCATGGGTTGGCATCGTCACCGACGCCGGAAACCCAGGTCCGCGTGGCCTGAGCATTTGCGAAAGAAGCAAGCGCCATCGCGACAAACGCGACCGCTGAGAATTGTCTCATGGTTCTGTACATAGAGTCTCCTTTTGATGAAGCTTCGTAGTCCGGTTTATTCGAGCGTCTTGGCGGCGTCTCGCTGGGATTCGAGGCGCCAGCATCCAAATTGTTCACCCTTCGATCCTAGCCGATGCCGAGGCGGCTCGCCATTCCCACCCTCTGCACCTTGCCGGTAGGTCCCGTCGGGATTTCGTCCATGATCAAGATCCTCTCCGGCACCTTGAACTTCGCCAGCCGGTCCTGCACGAACTTCTTGAGGTCTCGTTCATCGGCGGGCGCATGCAGCACGGCGGCGGCATAGACGCGCTCACCGCGCGTGGGGCAGGGCACCCCGAACGCCATCGCCTGGTGCACCGCCGGATGACGCAACAGGACCTCGTCGATTTCCGCGGGAGCCACCTTTTCGCCGCTGACGTTGATCATCTCCTTCAGCCGGCCCGTCAGGCTCAATTCGCCGGTCGCGCGGAGGACGCCCTCGTCTCCGGTGCGAAACCAGCCACTCTGAAATCCCTGTTCGTTGGCAGCCGCGGGATTCAGGTAGCTGCGGATGACCTGCTCTCCACGCAGCACGATCTCGCCCGAGCCCTCCGGCAAAATGATTCCCTCCGAACCGAGGATGGCGATCTCGAGACCGGACGAGAACCCGACCGAGTTGCGGCCAGGGCATCCAGACAAGGGAACGCTCGCAATCTGGTGGGCGGCCTCGGTCATGCCATAGGCATTCAAAGCCGGAACCTGGAAGGTCGATTCAAGCTGGCTCCAGATCGGCGCGTGCAGTGGCGAAGAGGATGAGCGGACAAAACGGAGGCTGTGCGAAGCCAGCACCTCCGGGTTCCTTGCCGCACGGCTCAAAATCGCCTGGTGGATCGCCGGCACCGCGGTGTACCACGTCGCGCGCGAGGCTTTCATCCAGGAGAAGAAGCTCATGGCCTGAAAACCCGGCGCGCAGCAGACGCTTGCCCCGACCGAGATCGAGGAGAGCAAACCGGCCACAAGTCCGTGGATGTGAAACAACGGCATCAGCGAGAGGCAACGATCCTGCGCGGTCAGGTTCAGCACGCTGGCCACGCCGCGGGAAGACAAGCACAGGCTGCGATGCGTCAGTCCCACCAGTTTCGGACGCGCGGTGGTTCCCGAAGTGTGAAGGAGAAGCGCGATGTCTTCCGGCCCGGCTTCCCCATCATCAGTCCGAATCTCCGCCATGGGTATGTCTGCGTGCAGTTCGAAGAGCGTGGATTCGTGCGGACTTAACCGGATCAGACCGACCCCGCAGTTCCGTGCGGCTAACTCCGCATTCGGCAGATCCGCGGTCGTAATCAGCGCGGATGCCTGGATGTCGCGAAGCACAAATTCGATTTCCGCGGCCTGGTAGTTCGGATTGATCGGCGCAACCCGGCAATAGGAAGCCAGGGCGAGGAATAGCGCAGCCGTCTCCGCTCCGTTGCGCAACACATAAGCCACGGAGTCTCGTGGCCCAATGCCGCGGCTGCGGAGGAGCCGGCGAGTACCGAGAACAAGGTCACCAAGCTCCTGATAGGTGATTCCCCGCGCTTGGGGATCCGTGATCGCCGTGGAACTCGGGCCTCCCCCTGTGGTCACCAAACCTTCAATTGTCACCGGTTGGTTGGGCATATTGATGTGGGAACTTGATGGTAGCCGTAAGCGGGCTCTGACGCAAGGGCTGGCAGGGCTGGCCGTCGGCTGGCAGTCGGCGTGGGTTGGGTGATGGTAGGACAGGCGATCGGTTTCTGTCGCCTGTCTTCATGGCCGGGACGGCCGCCGGGCTGATGAAAAACGCCGGCCCTCCCTTATTGCAGCCCTATCGTGGCATTCGGCGCGCCGACTGTTGCACCTGTTCCGGGGTTGCCGGCCTTTTTGTTGTTTCCCGCCGTCGCCACAGTCCCGCCACCTGCTCCGATTCCCGTTCCATTGTTAAAGATGTCGTTGTTCGAGAGACGAATTGCTGACGGCGCGCCGGCCCACACTGCTGTCCCATTGTATGAGAGGATGCAGCTTTCCGCGTTGATGGTTCCGCTGATAAAGGCGCCCAATCCATTCAGCGACTCCGTCATCACGCAGAATGCGTAAGTCTGCCCTGCCGGCTAACGCGAGGACACACTGGCGGCATCCAGTACGCAGCGCATCATCTTTTATCGGTGATCGAGTCCTTCTCGCCCGGGGGACTTTTTCCGTCCCATGTCATGACTTGCCCAGCAGAATAACGCCTTCCGTCTTTGCGGCGCGGCGAAGTTCGGTGTCCAGCGTGGCCAGCGGCAGTCCCCGCCGTTGCGCCAACTCCAGGTACACCGCATCGTACACGGTCAACTTGTGTTGCCTGGCCAGGCGTACCGTAGCGCCCCACGCGTGCCGGTCCGTTTCCGGATCCAGGCTGATCGGCAAAAGAGCCAGGTCCGCGAGAGTCGCATCCCGGAAAGCAGCGTCGTGACGGCCGCGCCGGACCCCCATTTCCAGAATATTCGCGACCTCGAGCCTCCATAGGGCGGGGACCCAGGCCCCCCTTTCATTCAGGCGGGCGAAGACCTCGCCGATGGCCTCTGTAGCCTCGTCGCTATACACCCACGCCAAAGTCGCCGAGCTGTCAAGCACCAGACTCACGGCCGGCCAGCATCCCGGTCCGCCTTTAGCGCGTCCCAATTGAACTCGCCCGCGCGCAGGCTTCGCGCCCTCGCTCGTATCCGCTCGACTGCGGCCTGAACCCTGGACCGGTCGATGCCTCCGGCGTTGGGTACCAGACGCGCGACTGGCTTACCGTGCCGCGTGATCACAATCTCCTCGCCTTCCTGAACACGATCCAGCAGAGTCCCCAACGTGTTCTTGGCCTCAAATGCACCGATTTCTTGCATATCACCTCATTATTTAATCTAGCTTAAGCTAGTTTAGCATAACAGGGGTGGTGCACTCTCTCACGCTTCGCCTCCCTATTGCGATTGCCGCCAGTTTTGTCTGGCAGGCATCCGGGATCGCGGCGCGGTGCTGACTGTCTTGCCCAGGCTGAAGGGGCCCCAGCGGGCTAGCGACACAATCGCCGGCTGAGCTGCAGCCGAATCCAACCTGCGACAGCTCACTGGCCGCCTGAATTCAGCCGCGCGCTTACTCGGGCCGCTCCTTCAGCAATTGCTTCCACCTCGCCCAGGCGGCGGCGCGCGCTTTCTGGTTGGCTTCACTGCCGCTGGGGTCTTCGCCGGCGCGCATGAAGCCGTGGCCGGCGCCATCGTACACCACCGGATCGTACTGCTTGTGAGCGGCGGCCATTTGCTCTTTGGCGGCGGGGAGAGTGGCATTGATGCGGGCGTCGTTGCCGGCATAGAAACCGTAAACTGGCGCCTGGATGCGCGCCATGACATCGGCGGCGGGCGGCGGACCGTAGAACACGAACGCGCCCTTCAGGTCCGGCCGGTTGGTCGCGAAGCGGAAGCTCTGCCCGCCACCCCAACAAAAGCCCGCCACGAATAGCTTACCGTTGGCCGCCGGCAGTTTGAGACCGTAGTCGGCTACCGCGTTCAAATCGGCGGTGATCTGGTCCGGGCCGAGATGGCCGATGGCTTCGCCCACCGTGTTGGGCGCAAAGTCCTTGGTGCGGCCGCCGTTGGGGGCCATGCCGGAGAGCAGGTCGGGCGCTATCGCGATGTAGCCGGCCTCGGCCACCTGGTCCGCCAGATCCTGCACCCAGTCGGTCATCCCGAAGATCTCGTGGATGATGACCACCACCGGCGTCTTGGCCGCGGATTCCGGATACACCACGAATGTCTCGACGGATCGGCCATCGTGCTTCACGGTGACCCATTCCTGATGGCGCGGGCTCTTGCCGAGTTTCGCGATCGCCCAATCCTGTGCCGCCAGGCTCGATGCGGCCATAGCAGCCAGCAACGCAACTCGTCTCATCATCGGCTTCCAATCCCTTTCGCGGCGTCCCGCGGCACCCGGGTCATCGAACCCCGCTCACGCCACGCCGGCCACCGGGTCCTGCGCGGCATCCTGGCGAGGCCGGACGATGTGAAACGGCTGGAAACGGTAGCCGATGCCGAAGATGGTCTCGATATACTGGTCGGCGTACCCGCCCAGTTTCTTCCGTACACGGCGCACATGAACGTCCAGCGTCCGCGTGCGTATGCCGGCTCCGTAACCCCAGATTTCCCATAACAACGCGTGGCGCGGAACGATTTCGCTGGCATTGCTCACCAGCAGCGCCAGCAAGGCATATTCCTTCCGCGTCAGGCCGACTGGACGGGAATCCAGCGTGACGGCCCGATGCTCAAAGTCCACCGTCAGGTGCTCATCCTGATACGGCGCAATGGCGACTCGTGACAACGGTCCCATAGCCCCCCCTTTGCTAACTATAGTACTTCGTTAAGCAACAGTTGTGAAGGGCTAATAATCGGGATCGCCCATGCAAGCGCCGGAAACGGGTTCAATCGATCACAAATGGCCCATCGTTGCCTACGCGCAATTGGCGTCCTTCGCCGTCGAACGCCCGGATCTTGAAACGGACCGAGCCGGGGGGATTGTCGGTCTCGGCGTGAAACGACGACTCGTCGCCCCGCCTGAGTGCGTCATCCTCCACCGCGGTTTTCTGGCTGCTGAGCAATTCCCCGTCGGAAGTCAGGAAATCAAAGGTCAGGGTCAGCCCCTTGATGGGCTTTGTGACGCTGATCCGGCCGTCCATCGAGAGCCGCCCTTCTTCCACGCGCTTGGCCTTGGCTTCCAGAATCTCCACGTCGTGCTTTTTTTGCGCCAGTGCCATGGCACAGGCGAGCAACAACAAGGACGCGGCTGCGAGGTACCTCATGGCTGCCAGTTTAGCAGGACGGGGATACCGGTCAGAAACCGGAGTACGCCATCCCGCTCGGGCTGTGGCATAATGAGAATCCTTCTCAAAGGCCAGGCGCGCCGAGTTGGCGCGACTCGCCTCGGGAAGAGACACGCTGATGAGCAAGATCGACTGGAGCCGTAGATCGGTGATGCTGGGTGCCGCGGCGCTGCCGATGGCCCGCCCGGTATCGGCCAAGCCGCGTCCGCCGGTGGTCGTGATTTCGAGCGCCAACCGCCTCAACGGCGGCGTCAATTGCTGCGCCAAGGCGATGGAGTTGATCAAGGCCGGCAGCGATACGCTGGACGCCGTGGTGGCCGGCGTCAACATCGTGGAACTGGACCCGCGCGATTCGAGCGTGGGCTACGGCGGGTTGCCCAACGAGGACGGCGTGGTGCAATTGGACGCGAGCGTGGTGCACGGCCCCAGCCGTCGCATGGGCGCGGTGGGCGCGCTCGAGGGCATCAAGACTCCTTCCAAGGTGGCCCAGCGCGTGATGGAAGATACCGACCATATGATGCTGGTCGGCGCCGGTGCGCTCAAGTTCGCCAAGGCCGAGGGGTTTCAGGAAGAGAACCTGCTGACCGAGGAATCGCGGCTGCAATGGCTGGTGTGGAAGAGGTCGCTGCGCGATCGCGACGGCCACAATAACTGGGGCCCCGGTCTGGATGCGCCGCCCGAACAGCAGAAGGCGGCCTACATCCAGGAACTCAAAAGGGAGTTTCCCTGGGCCAGCGAGGAGCTGCTGCTCGAAGCCCTCGAAAACGCATACCACCCGCCACATGGCACCATCAATTGCATCGCGCTCAACGAAAAGGGTGAAATGTCCGCGGTTACCACCACCAGCGGCCTGGCCTGGAAGATTTCCGGCCGGGTGGGCGATTCGCCCATCGTCGGCGGCGGTTTGTGGCTCGATCAGGATGTGGGTGGCGCTGGTTCCACCGGGCGCGGGGAAGAGAACCTCAGAGTTTGCGGGGCGCACACGGTGGTCGAAAATATGCGGCACGGGATGGCGCCCAAAGAAGCCGCGCTGGACGCCTTAGAGCGGGTGGCGCGCAACTTCAACAATGATCGGAAGCGGCTGGAAGCCATCGACCTGAAATTCTACGCGCTGCGTCAGGATGGGGAATACGCGGGCGCCTCGTTGTGGAATAAATCATCAGTCGAGGCCAAGCAGGGGGCGCAGTTTGCCGTTTGCACCAGCGATGGCGGGAGCCGTCAGGAGAATTCGGCATTTCTCTATGCGCGGAGTTAGTGAAACTGTGCGGTAATGGATTAGCTTGGAACTTCGTAACAAGTTTTGCATCTGTTAAGAGAGTTGAGTCTGGGGACCGAGGGCATGTGGACAAGGGTTGCGAGGGGTGCTGTCTTCCCGATGCGGACTAACAGAATTGTGACGGTGGAAGCGGGGCGAAGGTAGCGCGGCATGGCCCAGATCTTTCCGAAGAGCGCGAATGCGATCGCGCGCATGTCGGTCTACGGCGCGATCTTCGTCCTGATGTTCGCGGGCTGGGCTTTCGACGCTTTGAACCGCAGTGCGTATAACACGCGCGCGTTCATGGCGCGCGAGCAGCCGATTCCGTTCAGCCACGCGCATCACGTTGGCGGGCTGGGCCTGGACTGCCGGTACTGCCACACGTCGGTCGAAACATCGAGTTTCGCCAACGTGCCGCCGACCAAAACCTGCATGAATTGCCATTCCCAGATCTGGAGTACGAGCCCGATGCTGGAACCGGTGCGCGCCAGTTTCCGCGCGGGCCAATCGATCCGCTGGACGCGGGTCCACGACCTGCCGGATTTCGTCTACTTCAATCACAGCATTCACGTTGCTAAGGGCGTTGGCTGCGAGACCTGCCACGGCAGGGTGGACAAGATGCCGCTGATGTGGCAGCAGTCTTCGCTGCAAATGGATTGGTGCCTGGACTGCCACCGCAATCCGGAAAAGGTACTGCGGCCGCAGGCGTTCATCACCACCATGGGCTATCAGCCGTCAGGCGACCAGGAGGAAATCGGGCGCCGGCTGATGGCCGAAAATCACATACAAGATGCGCGCGTGTTGACGAGCTGTTCCACTTGCCACCGATGAGCGACTCACCGAAACACCTAGATCTGGCCGGCGCGCGGGCGCGTTTGGAGGGGAAGCGCGGGCGCGAGTTCTGGCGCAACCTCGAGGACCTGGCCGCCACGCCCGAATTCGAGGATTTGCTGGAGCGCGAGTTTCCACGTCAGGCCATTGGCTGGAGCGAGGATGAAAACAGCGTCGATGGGCGCCGCAACTTCCTCAAGATGATGGGCGCGTCGCTGGCGCTGGCCGGACTGACCGCCTGCACACGCCAGCCCACCGAGCACATCATGCCCTACGTGCGGCAGCCGGAAGATCTGATCCCGGGCAGGCCGCTGTTCTACGCCACCGCGGTGACGCTAGGCGGCGTGGCCAACGGCGTTCTGGTGGAAAGCCACGAAGGCCGGCCCACCAAGGTGGAAGGCAACCCGGAGCACCCGGCCACGCTCGGCGCCCTCGACGCGTTCGGCCAGGCCTCGGTGCTGCAACTGTACGATCCGGATCGCAGCCGCACGGTGAGTGAAGGCGGCGAGATCCGCTCCTGGGCGGATTTCCTGGGAATGCTGCGCGGCCTCGTCGAGCAGCAGCGTTCGAGCGGCGGAGCCGGCATTCGCATCCTCACCGAAACCGTGACATCGCCGTCGATGGCGGACCAGCTCGCCACCATCAAGAAGCTGTTTCCGGCCTCCAAGTGGCACCAGTGGGATCCGGCCGGGCCACACAGCGCGCGCACCGGCGCCATGGTGGCATTCGGCCAGCCGATCCACACCTACTACAACGTTTCGAACGCCAATGTGATCGTCTCACTGGATTCGGACTTCCTCGCATCCGGCGAGGCCAGCCTGCGCTACGCGCGCCAGTTCGCGGCGCGCCGGCGCGTGGAAGGCGGCAACACCACCATGAACCGGCTGTACGTGGCGGAGCCGATGCCCACGCCCACCGGCAGCAAAGCCGACCATCGGGTTCCGCTGCGCGCCGGCGACGTGGAGGAATTCGCGTGGCTGCTGGCCGCCGGTCTGGGCGTTGCCCAAGGCCCCAAGCAAAGCGATAACGGCGACATCAATAAATGGATGGGCGGCATAGTCAAGGACCTGATGCACAACCAGGGCGCCAGCCTGGTTGTGGCGGGCGAATTCCAGCCGCCCGTCGTCCACGCCCTGGCCCACGTGATGAACGCGAAACTCGGCAACGTGGGGAAAACCGTGTTCTACACCGATTCCATCGAAGCCAGCCCGCTGGATCAGGTAGCCTCACTCGAGGACCTGGTCAGCGATCTGGATTCGGGGACGGTGGACCTGTTGCTGATTCTGGGCGGAAACCCGGTCTTCAACGCGCCGGTGGAACTGGGCTTGGCCGACCGCATTCAAAAAGCCCGCGTGTGCGCGCACTTGAGCCTGTACGAGGATGAGACCTCCGAAGTTTGCCAGTGGCGCTTGCCGGAAGCGCATTACCTGGAAAGCTGGGGCGACGCGCGCGCCTTCGATGGCTCCGTCACCATCCAGCAGCCGCTGATTCAGCCGCTCTACGACGGCCGCTCGGCACACCAGGTGTTGCAGATGTTCACCGACGCGCCGGAAGCGGGCGGCTATCAAATCGTCAAGGGTTATTGGGCGGCGCAGCACACGGGCGCCGATTTCGAATCCTGGTGGCGGCGCGCGGTGCACGATGGCGTGGTAGCCGGCTCGGCGCTGCCCACCAAAACGCCTGCCATTAACGGCGCGGCTTTGGCTACGCCGGCGCACAAATATCGTCTCGAAGGCAAGCTGGAAATCGTCTTCCGTCCCGATCCGGCGATTTACGACGGACGCTTCGCCAACCTCGGCTGGCTGCAGGAACTGCCCAAGCCCATCACCAAGATCACCTGGGACAACGCCGCCATCATGAGCCCGGCGACGGCCAACCAGTTAGGCGTGTACAAGCAGACGCTGAACGCCGGTTACGACGGTGTGCCGATGGTGGAGCTCACTTACCAGGGCCGCACGCTGCGCGCGCCAGTGTGGGCGCAACCGGGGCATGTGGATGGTTCCGTCACGGTGCACCTGGGCTACGGTCGCACCAAGGCCGGCCGCACCGGTACCGGCGCCGGCTTCAATCCTTACGGCCTGCGCACCGCCAAAGCGCTGTGGAACGATACCGGCCTCGCGGCCAAGAAGACTGCCGGAAGCTACTTGCTGGCGACCACGCAGAACGAGCACGCGCTCGATCCCAAACGGCACATCGTGCGCGCCGGGGATCTCGCCGACTATCTGAAGGACCCGAAATCGGTGCACGAAGGCGCCGACGATCCACCGCCCTCGCTGACGATTTATCCCGGCTGGACCTATCCGGGCCACGCCTGGGGCATGGCCATCGATCTGAGCGCCTGCACCGGATGCAGCGCGTGCGTGGTGGCATGCCAGGCGGAAAACAATATCGCGGTGGTGGGCAAAGACCAAGTGCGGCGCGGACGCGCCATGCACTGGCTGCGCGTGGATTCCTATTACAGCGGACCGGTGAATGACCCCGAGGTATACAACCAACCGGTGCCCTGCCAGCAGTGCGAGAACGCCCCTTGCGAGCTGGTGTGCCCGGTGCAAGCCACCACCCACAGCGCCGAAGGGCTCAACGACATGGTGTACAACCGCTGCGTGGGGACGCGCTACTGCTCGAACAATTGCCCCTACAAAGTGCGGCGATTCAATTTCTACCTGTTTTCGGATTTCGAAACTCCCAGCCTCAAGCTGCAGCGCAACCCGGATGTGACCGTGCGCAGCCGCGGCGTCATGGAAAAATGCACCTACTGCGTGCAGCGCATCAACGCGGCCAAGATCGACGCCGAAAAGCAGAACCGCAAGGTGAAGGACGGCGAGATCCAGACCGCCTGCCAGGCCACCTGCCCGGCCGAGGCGATTGTCTTCGGCGACATCAACGACCCCAACAGCCGGGTATCGAAAATGAAAGCCGAGCAACGGAACTACGGGATGCTGGCCGACCTGAACACCCGGCCGCGCACCACCTACCTGGCGGCGCTACGCAACCCCAACCCGGAGATTGAGGACTAGGCATCGCGATGGCAGACGACCAACAAATCGTAGTCGAAAGGCCCGCACCGGGCGAAATCATCGCTCCGGGCTATACCTTCGGCACCATCACGGATCAGATTTCGAGCGTGGTGCTGACCCGGAAGACGCCGCTGTTCTGGTTCGCGGCCTTCGGTCTTGGCGGCTCGCTGCTGATGCTCTTCCTGCTGGCGGTGACCGTTCTGCTGGTCAAGGGCGTGGGCGTCTGGGGCATTCGCACGCCGGTGATGTGGGGATTCGCCATCACCAATTTCGTCTGGTGGATCGGCATCGGCCACGCGGGCACGCTCATTTCGGCCATCCTGCTATTGCTCAACCAGCGCTGGCGCAACTCGATCAACCGGTTTGCAGAGGCCATGACGCTGTTTGCGGTGGCTTGCGCGGGCATGTTTCCGCTGCTGCACATGGGGCGCCCGTGGCTGTTCTATTGGATGATGCCGTACCCCAACACGATGGGCATCGAGCCGCAATTCCGCAGCCCGCTGGTGTGGGATGTGTTCGCGGTCTCGACCTACGCCACGGTCTCGCTGTTGTTCTGGTTCGTCGGCCTGATGCCCGACCTGGGGACGCTGCGCGACCGCACCAGGAATCCGATCGGCCGCGCCATCTACGGCATCCTGGCGATGGGATGGCGCGGTTCGGCGCACCATTGGAGCGTGTACGAAACCGCTACCCTGCTGCTGGCCGGCATAGCCACGCCGCTGGTGCTTTCGGTGCACACGGTGGTGAGCTTCGACTTCACCATCGCCATCGTGCCCGGCTGGCACAGCACCTTCTTTCCGCCTTACTTCGTGGCCGGCGCCATTTACTCCGGCTTCGCGATGGTGCTGGCGCTGGCGATTCCGCTGCGCTCGGTTTATGGTTTGCAAGGTCTGATCACCGACAAGCACCTGGATAACTGCGGCAAGATCATGTTAGCCACCGGTTGGATTGTGGCTTACGCGTATATGTTGGAGTTATTCGGCGCATGGTACGGCGGGAACACTTACGAACAGGCCGCTTTCTGGCATCGCATGACGGGGCCGTACGCGGTCCAATACTGGTCGCTGGTCGGGTGTAACATCGTGGCGCCGCAGTTCCTCTGGTTCAAGCGAGTGCGCAGCAGCCCGGTGTTGCTGTTCATTGCGTCGATCGTGGTTCTGGTCGGCATGTGGCTGGAGCGGTTCATGATCATCGTCAGCAGCCTGGCGCAGGATTTTCTGCCCTCCTCGTGGGGGATTTTCCAGGCCACCCGCTGGGATTGGGCTACCTACCTGGGTACCATCGGCCTATTCCTGTTCCTGTTCTTCCTGTTTGTGCGCGCGCTGCCGATGATTTCCATCTTTGAAGTGCGGACTTTGCTGCCGCAGGCCAAAGTGAGCAAGGAGGCTAAGAGTTGAGCGAGCCAGGCATCTACGGAGTGATGGCCGAGTTCGACAGCCCATCGGCCCTGGTGAGCGCCGCGCGAGCGGCCCGCGCCAAGGGATATCGCAAGCTGGACGCCTACTCTCCGTTTCCCATCGAGGAACTGACCGAAGCGCTGCACCTGCACAAGAACAAGCTGCCGCTGATTGTGTTGGCCGGCGGAATCATCGGCGGTCTCACCGGCTTCTTTTTGCAATATTGGATCGCGGTCGTATACTTTCCGATCAACATCGGCGGCCGGCCGCTCAACAGTTGGCCTTCGTTTATCATCATCACCTTCGAGCTGACAATCCTGTTCGCGTCGCTATCGGCGGTGCTGGGCATGATGGCGCTGTGCGGCCTGCCGATGCCCTATCATCCGGTGTTCAACGTGCCGCGATTCAGCGCCGCCAGCCGCAACCGGTTTTTCCTATGCATCGAGGCCGCCGACCCGCTGTTCGACCGGGCAAGGACCAGCGAGTTTCTGGGAACCCTGGAGCCCAGGGAGGTGTCCGAAGTTGCGCACTAAAGGTGGGGCATGCTTTAGCTTGCCAACGCCCGCTTGCGGGCGAATGTTTTTCTTTGCTGTCCTCTTGCTCGCCGCCGCAACCGCAGCCTGCCGCCAGGACATGCACGACCAGCCGAAATACATTCCCTTGCGGCCAACCGATTTCTTCGCCGATGGCCGTTCGGCGCGCCCGCTGACCGAAGGCACCGTGGCGCGCGGCCACCTGGATGACGATGCCGGTTACTACACTGCCAAAGGGCCGGGCGGCAAGTTTACGCCCGATTTTCCTTTTCCCGTAACCAAGGATGTCATCGAGCGCGGCCAGGGCCGCTTCAACATTTACTGCACGCCGTGCCACGATTCTCTGGGCACCGGCAACGGCCGCATCGTGCGGCGCGGCTTCCGCCATCCGCCTTCTTATCACATCGACCGCCTGCGCCAGGCCCCGGCGGGCTATCTCTACGACGTCATCGCCAATGGATTCGGCGCCATGCCCGACTATTCGGCTCAACTTCAGCCTAGCGACCGCTGGGCCATCGTGGCTTACATCCGCGCGCTGCAACTGAGTCAGAACGCTTCCATCAATGACATTCCGGCCGACGCCAAAGCGCGGCTCAGCCAGGAGGGCGGACAGTGATCGCGCAGGCAACCGATTTCCGGGTTTCCGACGAGCTTCGCGACACCATGCGGCAGTGGCGCACGCGCTTCGCGGTCTTTGGCGCCGCCGGCTTGCTGGCCACTGCGGCGGGCTTGTTCCTGGTGTCTCCCAACCAGTTCTACCGATCCTGGCTTTGGTCCTATCTGTTTGTGGTTGGCCTCTCGGCGGGCAGCCTGGCTTGGCTGATGGTGCAGTACCTCACCGGCGGCGCCTGGGGCGTCATCATACGCCGCCCGGCCGAAGCCGCTGCGCGGACGCTGCCGCTGGTGGCGCTGCTGTTCCTCCCGATCTTCGTCGGCATCCCCAACCTCTACCCGTGGTCGCACTCCAAAGTGGTGATGGCCGACGAGTTTCTGCGGCACAAGCACCCGTATCTCAACCTCCCGTTCTTCACCATTCGGGCGCTGATTTACCTGGGCGGCTGGTGCTTCCTCTCCTGGTTCTTTCGCCGGTGGTCGGCCATCGAAGATAAAGAGGGCGGCCAGACGCCGCGCCGCAAAATGGGCGCCCTGGCGGGTCCTGGCCTCATCTTCTACGGCCTGGCCGTCACCTTCATGGCTACCGATTGGGTTCTATCGATCGACCCGCGCTGGTACTCCACCATGTACGGTCTGCTGATGATCGCCGGACAGGCGCTTTCCGCGATGGCCTTCCTGATCGCCGTCGTCGTGTTCCTGTCGGCGTACAAACCGATGGTGAATGTTGTCACACCGCGCCATCTGCACGACCTGGGCAAGCTGATGTTCGCGCTGGTGATGCTGTGGGCGTATTTTTCGTTCTCGCAATTTCTTATCATTTGGGCCGGCAACCTGCCGGAGGAGATTCCCTGGTACCTGGTGCGGCTGCACGGCGGCTGGCAATGGGTAGGCCTGCTGATTGTCATCGGCCACTTTGCGCTGCCCTTCGCCCTGCTGCTGTCGCGCGACCTGAAGCGCAATTTCAAACTGCTGCGCAACATCGCGCTGTTCGTTCTACTGATGCGGGTGGTCGACATTTACTGGCAAGTGGCGCCGGATTTTCTGAAAGGCTCCTTCGGCCTGAGTTGGGTGGATTTCACCGCCATCGTGGGGCTGGTGGGTATCTGGCTGGCTTACTTCCTCAGCCAATTGGAAAAACGGCCGCTGCTGCCGCTCCACGATCCGCACCTGAGTGAGGCTTTGGAACATGGCCGAGAATAAGCACGGGCAACACGCCGAACCGGACGCGCCGGTCGATCTGAGCCGCCCCGAGCAGCGCCACGAGCGCACTGACGCCGACGTCTGGGCGCTGAGCAAATTCGCCATCGCGCTGCTGCTGACGTGTATCGCGTCGCTGGGCCTGGTGTTCGGGCTGTTTCGCTATTTTGAAGGCAAGTACGGCGGAGTGCTGCCGCGCGCCACGCAATCGCTGACTCTCGATGCCCGCCACCTGCCGCCGGCGCCGCAGTTGGAAGTCACCGAACCGCAGGATCTGGCGGCCCAGCGCGAGGCCGAGCGCCAGATACTGTCGAGCTACGGCTGGGTGGATCGCGAACACGGCATCGTGCGGATTCCGATCGACCAGGCCATCGATATGCTCGCCGCGAGCCATCTGCCCGCACGGCAGACCCAGCAACCCGAGACCGCGGCGGCCGACGTCAGCCTTCCCACCGCATCCGGCCTTGGTCCCAAGATGCAACCACCAGGCGGTCCGCTGGCCGGCCAGATTCCGGAAGGGATGGTGGCCGCGACGCCCGCGCCTACGGCGGAAGCGCCCAAGGGGAAAACGAAATGACGCGCCACATCGGTTTCGGTCAATCCAGATTCGCGTTCGCCCTCTGCGCCGGTTTCCTCTTCGCCACCGCTGCGCTGGCGCAACCCGGCCAGCCCGCGCCTATGCAACCTTCTTACAGCTTGCAGGATTCCAATCTGAAGCCGGTGCTGCCGGGCTCGCTCGAGGGGGTCGGCATCGATCAGAGATTGGATGCGCAGGTTCCGCTTTCGACCATTGTCCGCGATGAAGCCGGCCGCGAGGTCCCGCTGTCCACGTTCTTCCATCCCGGCAAGCCGGTGCTGCTGGCGCCGGTTTATTTCCGCTGCCCGATGCTGTGCACGCAGATTTTGAGCGGCATGGAGAGCGCGCTGAAGGTGGTTTCGCTCGATCCGGCCAAGGATTTCGAGGTGATCGCGATCAGTTTCGATCCCAAGGACACGCCCGAGCTGGCGGCGGCGAAGAAGGCGAACTATCTGCGCCGCTATCGCCGGCCCGGCACTGCCAACGGCTGGCACTTCCTCACCGGCGACGAGGCCAATGTGCGCGCGGTGACCGATTCGATCGGCTTCCATTATAAGTACGACCCCAAGACCGACCAGTACGCCCACGCCAGCGCCATCATGATCCTCACCCCGGAGGGCAGGGTGTCGAAGTATTTCTACGGCGTCGAGTATTCGCCGCGCGATATCCGCCTGGGATTGGTGGAGGCGTCGCGCAATAAGATCGGCACGCCGGTCGATGAGGTTCTCCTGTTTTGCTTCCATTACGATCCCGCAACCGGCAAGTACGGCGCGGTTGTCATGAGCCTGCTGCGGATTACCGCCGCGGCTTTTCTGTTAGTGGGAGGAATGGCAATCGTGATCGCTCTGCGCCGCGATGCCCGCAGCCGGCGGCGGAGCCTGAGGCAGGCTGGACAAGCAAGAATATGAAGCTACCGCTTTTTCCGGAATCGGCGTCGACTTTCGCCCCCGACGTGGACCATCTGCTGTTTTACCTGGTCGGCGTGTCGGTGTTCTTCACTGTCCTGATTTTCGGCGCCATCTTTTACTTCGCTATCCGCTACCGGCGGCGCTCGGACAACGACCTGCCGAAGCCGATCCACGCCAGCCTGGCGCTGGAGATTGCGTGGTCGGTGATTCCTTTCGGACTGACCATGATCATGTTCGGCTGGGGCGCCAACATATTCTTCAAGGAAAGCCGCCCCCCGAAAGACGCCATGCAGGTCTACGTGGTCGCCAAGCAATGGATGTGGAAGCTGCAGCACATCGAAGGGCAGCGCGAAATCAACGAGCTGCACATTCCGGTGGGACGGCCGGTCAAGCTCACGATGACTTCCGAGGACGCCATCCATAGCTTCTTCGTGCCGGCCTTCCGCACCAAGCAGGACGTGGTGCCGGGCCGCTACTCCACCACCTGGTTCACGGCTACCAAGCCGGGCAAGTATCATTTATTCTGCGCCGAATACTGCGGCACCAAGCACTCCGGCATGACCGGCTGGATCTACGCCATGGAGCCGCAGGATTACCAGGCGTGGCTGAGCGGCGGGCGGAGCTTCGGATCGCTGGCGGAGAATGGCGAGAAGCTGTTCCAGGACTTGGCGTGCGGCAATTGCCACAAGGCGGATGGCTCCGGCCGCTGCCCCAGCCTGGTCGGACTCTTCGGGAGAAGCGTGCAGCTCGCCGACGGGCGGTTTGTGAACGCGGATGAGGCCTACATGCGCGAGTCCATTCTGCAGCCGAACGCGAAGATCGTGGCCGGCTATCAGCCGCTGATGCCCACCTTCCAGGGCCAGGTGACCGAAGAGGGCGTCTTGGAACTCATCGAATATATCAAGTCGCTGGCGCCGCCGCCGGCGGCCGGGGCCGGAACGACTCCGGCGGAGATCAACGTGAACCCGGGCGTCGCCACTGCCGCGCCCAGTAACCGTTAGCCATATGAATACCGCCGTGATCGAGACCCAAGAGAATTACCTGAACGCCGGCTACGGCCTGAAAAGCTGGCTTCTTACCAAGGATCACAAGCGCATCGGGATCCTGTATCTCATCACCATCACCTTGTTCTTTTTCATCGGCGGCATTTTCGCTTCGCTAATTCGGATCGAGCTGCTGACGCCCCAGGGTAACCTGGTCTCCTCGGAGACTTATAACAAGCTCTTCACCATGCACGGGATCGCGATGATCTTCTTTTTCCTCATCCCGTCCATACCGGCCACGCTGGGTAACTTCTTCCTGCCGATGATGATAGGCGCGCGCGACCTGGCCTTCCCGCGCATCAACCTGCTGAGCTGGTACCTGCTGGTGATTGGCGGCGCCTTCGCTATTTTCGCTATGCTGGCCGGCGGCGTCGATACCGGCTGGACCTTTTACACGCCTTACAGCACCACTTACTCCAACACATGGGTGATCGCCACCGCGCTCGGTATCTTCGTCTCGGGATTCTCCTCGATTCTGACCGGGCTCAACTTCATCGTCACCGTGCATCGCATGCGCGCGCCCGGCATGACGTGGTTCCGCCTGCCGCTGTTCGTGTGGGCCAACTACGCCACCGCCGTGATTCAGGTGCTGGGCACGCCGGTGGTCGCGGTCACCCTCGTGCTCGTGTTCTGCGAGCGCGTCTTCCACATCGGCATCTTCGACCCGAACCTGGGCGGCGACCCGGTGCTGTTCCAGCACATGTTCTGGTTCTATTCGCACCCGGCCGTGTACATCATGGTACTGCCGGCCATGGGCGTGATCAGCGAGATCATATCGGTCTTTTCGCGCAAGCCGATATTCGGCTACCACGTTGTCGCGTTTTCGAGCATGGCCATCGCGGTGATCGGCTTCCTGGTTTGGGGGCATCACCTGTTTGTCAGCACGCAGTCCGTGTACGCGGGCCTGGTGTTTTCGTTTCTCAGTTACTTCGTGGCGATTCCTTCCGCGGTGAAAGTCTTTAACTGGACCGCGACTTTGTACAAAGGCTCCATATCGTTCGCCACGCCCATGCTCTATGCGTTCGGTTTTATCGGCCTGTTCACCATCGGCGGTCTTACCGGACTGTTTGTCGCCAGCCTGGGCTTCGACGTGCATGTTACTGACACTTACTTCGTGGTGGCGCATTTTCACTATATAATGGTCGGTGGCACTATCATGGCGTTCCTGGGCGGCCTGCATTACTGGTGGCCTAAGATCACCGGCCGCATGTATCCGGAGAACTGGGCCAAGCTATCCGCCGCCATCATCTTTGTAGGATTCAACCTGACATTTTTCCCGCAGTTCATTCTGGGCTACCTGGGTATGCCGCGGCGCTACCACAATTATCCTGATGAGTTTCAGGTGCTGCACGTGCTCTCCACCGCGGGTGCTTCCATATTGGCGATCGGCTACCTGTTCCCCATGTTCTACTTCATGTGGTCGCTGCGCTACGGCGAACTCGCGCCCGCCAATCCCTGGGGCGCGACGGGTCTCGAGTGGACGATGCAGTCGCCGCCGCCGGTCCATAATTTCGACGAGATTCCGGTGGTCACGCACGAGGTTTACGATTACAGCACCGTGGTGAAAGAGGGGGTCGAAGTTGGCTGACCGGATTCACGCTCCCGTGGAAACGCTCGCACTGCGCGAGCAGTTCAATACCGCCGAACAGCAGAAGGAATCCGTCACCTTCGGGATGTGGATCTTTCTCGTCACCGAAGTGATGTTCTTCGGCGGACTCTTTCTGGCTTACACGGTTTACCGCAACACGTACCCAGTCGTGTTCGGGATGGCGTCCACCTCGCTCAATGCGTTGATCGGCGCGCTCAACACGGCGGTCCTGCTATGCAGCAGCTTCACCATGGTGATGGGCGTGCGCGCGGCGCAGCTTGGGCGGCGCAGAGCCCTGGTGATCTTCCTGATCCTCACCCTGCTGCTGGGCCTGGTCTTCCTGGGAGTCAAGGCGTATGAGTGGAACGAGAAATTCGTCGAACATCACGTTCCGGGCGCGACCTTCCATTTCGAAGGCGCGGCGGAGCAGGGACCGGCGCAGCTCTTCTTCTCGCTCTATTTCGCCATGACCGGTCTGCACGCGCTGCACATGGTGGTCGGCGCCGGGATTCTTTCCTGGCTTCTGTTTCACGCCCTGCGCGGCCGGTTCACGGCCCAGTACATGACTCCCGTCGATGTCGCCGGCCTCTATTGGCACTTTGTCGATATCATCTGGATTTTCCTGTTTCCTTTGCTTTACCTGATTGACCGGCACATGAGATAGCCATGAGCGAACACGTCGATTCCGTCAAGACTTATACGGCCGTCTGGCTGATCCTGCTGGCTCTCACCGGCATCACCACCGGCGTAGCCTATATCGACTTAGGCGCCTTCAGCGTAGTGATCGCGCTGCTCATTGCCGCCGTCAAAATGCTGCTGGTGGCGCTGTTCTTCATGCACATGCGACATAGCACCAGGCTGACCCAACTCGCTGCCGCCGGCGCTTTCCTTTGGCTGTTCATCATGATGGCGTTCACGCTAGCCGATGTCTGGACCCGCGGCCTGGTAGGCACGCAGGGCCGGTAACAACGCCAGCGCGGGCTTCAGCCGTATCGGTCAATGCCAGGTTTGCGTGCCCGCAGCGAGAAAATCCCTGCCTCCACCAAACTTCCCATGAGAAAATGCGTCTAACGAGTGCATCGGCAACGTATACAGTATTCATAGTATTCATATGGCTACGCTCTTGCAGGACTTGCGATATGCGTTCCGGAACCTGGGGAACGCCCGCGGATTCGCCCAGGTTGCGGCTGTCACGCTGGCAATCGGCATCGGCGCCAACACCGCTATTTTCAGTATCATCGACACCATCCTGCTGCGGCCGCTTCCGTATCGCAACCCTGATCGATTGGTCCGTCTCCATGAAACGGAGTCGGCGCCGGGGCAATATCCGTTCGCCGAGCCGGATTTCGTCGATTGGAAGGCGCAAAACAGCACCTTCCAGGACATGACCCTGTATGGGTGGCCGCACGATCTGAACCTCAGCGCCGGAGGACGGCCGGAGCACGTGCAAGCGCTGACCACGGAGGCGAACTTCTTTTCCCTGCTGGGCGTCGAGCCGCTGTTGGGCCGAACCTGGGCCGCCGGCGAGGACCAGCCGGGAAAGGACGGCGTTGCCATCCTCGGCTACGGCCTCTGGCAAAGCCGCTACGCCGGAGATCCCCGCGTGGTTGGCCAGTCCATCGAGCTGAACGCGCGCAAGTACACGATCGTGGGCGTGATGCCGGCGAGTTTCCGCTTTCCGGCGAAGTCGCAGCTCTGGATTCCACAGGTGATGGACAGCAAGTTCATGGGCGG
The DNA here is from genome assembly GCA_050010695.1 of Bryobacteraceae bacterium. Classification (GTDB taxonomy): domain Bacteria; phylum Acidobacteriota; class Terriglobia; order Bryobacterales; family Bryobacteraceae; genus Bog-375. Next base: position 6,954 of record JBEKKO010000006.1, on the reverse strand, counting down.
GCGCGGAAACCACTGGGCGAGCGCCATCGGCAGAATGAAACCGGGCGTCTCGATCAAGGCGGCGCTGGCGGATCTCAAGGTAATCGCCGCGCGCCTGGAAAAGCAGTATCCGAATTCGAACGACAAGGTGGGCGCCGCCGTAACCCCGCTCCGCGACGATATGGTCGGCGAGTCGCGCAGCACGCTGTTCATGATGCTGGGCGCGGTCGGCCTGGTGCTGCTGATCGCGTGCGCGAACGTGGCGAACCTGCTGCTCTCGAGAGCCCTGGCGCGGCAGAAGGAAGTGGCCATTCGCAGCGCGCTGGGCGCGTCTCGAATTCGCCTGGTGCGTCAACTGTTGACCGAAAGCCTGCTGCTCGCCCTGGCGGGCAGCGCGCTAGGCCTGCTACTGGCGTGGGGCGGCGTCACCCTGTTTTCCAACGCCAAAAGTTTCGACCTTCCGGAGTTCAACGCGGTGCAGTTGAATACCGCGGTGCTCGCCTTCACCTTCGCGCTGGCGATCGCGACGGGACTGTTGTTCGGCTTGTTTCCGGCGCTGCAGATGTCGCGGCCCGACCTGCACGAGGAGCTGAAAGGCGGAGCCGGCAGCTCGATCAGCCCCGGGCGGCGGCGGCGCTTCACCAGCCACGCCCTGGTGGTGGCCGAGATTGCGCTCTCGCTGATGCTGCTGATCTCGGCGGGCCTTCTGCTGAAGGACTTTTCGGCGCTGCGCAGCCTGGACATCGGCGTGCGCCGCGAAGGCGTCTGGACGGCGGCCGTCCAACTGCCCGACGCCAACTACAAAACCGACCGCCAGATGTACGACTTTTCGGAGGCGCTGATGGAGCGGGCGCGGCGCATCGGAGGGGTCGATTCGGTGGCCCTCAGCGACCACCTGCCGCTCGAAGGAGGCAGCAACTACTATGTCAAGCTGCGCGGGCAGACCGGCGCGATGAGCAACCAACTGGTGGAGAAGCATGCCGCCTCGCCGGAGTATTTCCGGGCCGTGGGAGTGCGATTGCTCCAGGGACGGCTCTTCACGCAGTCTGACGTCCAGACGGCCCTCGATCACGATATGCGAATCAACCCGCTCTGGGAGGCCGGCACGCAGCCACCCGCGGATCTGACCAACGGCATGGTCTACCCGTGCGTGATCAACGAAAGCATGGCGCGCCACTTCTGGCCGGATCAAGACGCGCTCGGGAAGATGTTTTCGCAGGGCAGCGACACCGGGCCGTGGAAACAGGTGGTCGGGGTGGTGAGCGACGTACGGCAATGGGGCCTCACCCACCGGCCCGTACCGGAGGCGTACGACGCATTCGACGGAGATTCGCGCGTGTTTCTGATTCTGCACACGTCCATGCCGCCGGCCAGCGTGACGGCGCAGGTGCGGCGCGCGCTGGGGCAGATCGATTCGAGCCTGCCGCTCTACAGCGTCCGCTCGATGGACGAGGTGGTGGGAGAACAGGCGGAGGGGCAGCAATTCCTGAGCGTGCTCGTGGGCTCCTTCGCGGGCCTCGCGGCACTGCTGGCGGCGATCGGAATTTACGGCGTGCTGGCGTACGCGGTGAGGCAGCGGACGCGCGAGATCGGGATTCGCATGTCGCTGGGCGCCAGCCGCGGCAGGGTGCTTGGCGAAGTGCTGGGCGAGGGCATGCGCCTGGCCGTGCTGGGCCTCGCGGTGGGGATTGCTGGCGCGTTCGCCGCGGGACGCATTCTGGAGAGCCTGCTGCACGAGGTGAAACCGGGCGACCCGGCGATCTTCGCCGCCACCGCCGGCCTGCTGGCCGTGGTGGCGCTGGTCGCCTGTTACCTGCCGGCACGGCGAGCCGCGCGCCTGGACCCGATGGCTGCGCTGCGGTACGAGTAAGGTAAGGGTTGGACGCCTGATTGACATGCGAAAGCGTCTCGCACACCTCGCGGTCGAAGGTTTTTAGGGGTGCCGCGGGCCAGGCGCAGAGGGGTGTTCTACCGGTCGGTACTCAATGGTGCGACGCCAGGCTCCGGTCATCTTGCGGTTATCCGCTGTGCTTGCCCAGCGCTGGCAACGCGTCCAGTTGCCATGGTCATCGAAAGTGCATTCCAGTTTCATGTCTAGAACCGTGCTGGTCCCCTCGCCCGCGGACTGAACGGTCTGCGCGACTGTTGCGCCGGTTGAGTCCAGCACGATGGTCGAACTCAACGACCACCCTTCGTCGCCGAAGTAAGAAACCGTCCGGGTATGTTTCGCATCGTCATAGGTCAAAGAGACCTTGCCCGGCGGCAATTCGTGCTCACTCTGCTCGGGCTTATACAGATCGGTTGCCTGTTCAGTGAGCCTCCCCTGTTCGTCATAGCTGAAGGCTACTCTGAGTGCTGGCTTCGGCTTTTTCGTCCGCCAATCGGTTTCCTCGATTGTGGCTTGGCTCACTCTGCCCTTAGGGTCGAGGATTTCGGTTACGGATCGAAAGGGCGCGCCGCCAGCGCCGTATTCGATGGTCTTGACGGTTTGGCCATCGGGTGAATACTCAAACTCAGTGCGCAGTTGCGGCTCATCCTTCGCTCCCTGGCGGTATTCGACGCTGGTGAGGTGTCCTTGCGTGTCGCGCTTAAAGTTCGTGTAGTGGTTCTGAAGTGCGTCGCCCCGGCCCGCCCTAAAGTCGGCTAGCCTGCCGGACACATCATATTTCCAGTACTCCCACCCCTTCGGCTGCGCGGGCTTACCCGGTCGAACGAACGTGTATTCGCGGCTTAGAATGTGCGAGGGCTCGTACGTGCTGATCGTGGTTGCCTGCGTTTCACGCTCTGTGCGCACTTCCTCGGTCGGGCGCCCTTGTTCGTCAAATCGAGTTCTAGTCGAGTACGAGAGGTCTTTGGGATCGGTCGTCCCGTCGCCTCTTACCCGAAGTTCCTCGAAGGTCACCGCCGCCACAGGACCAGCCGGGCGTGCCGATGGATCCACGGCCATCTTGCCTTGGGAACCGATCCCCAAAAACGTGATAAACGGAGGGCGCGCGGGCCACCCAAGATCGCTATTAGGTATATCCTGCGGGAGCAACTGCGCATTGAGAGCTAGCGCAAGCGGACCGAGAACAAGGCAGAGGAGACCCCGCAACGGCATTCCAATCGATAGTACTGCAACTTGCGGACATCGCGAAGTTACAGAGCATTGCCACATCAGGTCACTTCCCCGCTTCCGGCTGCCGCGCCCTGCCAGTCGAACGCGTAGCGGAAGCCGTTGGCGGCGATGCGGCGCAGTTCGGCTTCGCTGAAATGGAACGCCCGTGCAGCCATGCGGTATTCATCTACCAGCGTGCAGCCGAACATGGCGGGATCGTCGGTGTTGAGCACGATCGGCACTTGCGCGTCGTACAAAGCGCGAATCGGGTGATCCTCGAGACGCGCGACCACGCCGGTAACCAGGTTGCTGGTGATGGAAATCTCGAGCGGGATGTCGCGGTCGCGCAAATGGCGCAGCAGCGCCGGATCGCGCACGGAAGCGATACCGTGGCCGATGCGTTCGGCGCCGAGGCGCAGGGCGGCCCACACGGATTCCGGCCCGCCGCTCTCGCCGGCGTGAGCGGTGAGATGCAGGCCGGCGGCTTTGGCGAACGCGAAGACCTCGGTGAACCATTCGGCGGGCCCGCGTTCCTCGCTGCCGCCGATGCCGATGGCTACCACGCCGCGGTCCATCCGCGCGGCCGCCAGGCGGGCCACTTCCCACGCAGGTTCGACGCCGAACTGGCGCACCGCGTCCAGAATCCAGCGAACTTCTACGGCCGAGCCGCGCGCGGCATCGTGAATGGCGTCGAAGATGGGGGAGAATTCCTGCTTCTTCCACAGCACCACACCCGCCGCAATGATGATTTCGGCGTAGCGGACGTTCTGCGCGGCCAGTCGCTCGATCAACCGGCGCGTGACCAGCGCATAATCCTCGGGCCGCGCCAGGCGCGTCACCACCGCTCCGAAGGTTTTCAGGAAGGCGTTGAAGTCCGGGTAACGGTAGAGCGCGCGCAGTTCTTCGAGCGGCGTGGCCCGGTCCAGCTCGTGCAGCGTCTCGGCATCCACGGACCCTTCCAGGTGCAGATGCAGCTCGGCCTTGGGCAACTGCGCGGCAAAGTCTTCCATACTCGGCTATTATTGAGATTCGCATATTTGCGACGGGACCTTGTCAGCTCCTATGACCGCGGCAGAGATTGAATCCATTGTGGGCGGGTATCACGGGGATGCCTTCCGGATCCTCGGCCCCCACGGCGTTCGCAGAAAAGTCGGGCAGGCGCGCTGGGAAGTACGCGCGTTTCTGCCGCAGGCCGAAACCGCCGAAGTGTTAGCCGGCGGCCAGGCCTGGCCGATGGAGAAGAGGCATGCCGCTGGCTTCTTCTGCGCCCAACTGACGGGCGAGCCGCAGCGGTACACCCTGCGCGCGCACCTGTCGGACGGCCGCGAGGTCGAGATCGAAGACCCTTATCGTTTCGGCCAGTTGATCTCCGATACGGAGATCTACCTGCACGGCGAAGGCACGCTGCATGAAGCCTACCGCACGCTGGGCGCGCACCTGGCGGAATCCGATCAAGTACGCGGCGTGCGTTTCGCGGTGTGGGCGCCGAACGCGGAAAACGTGACGGTGGCCGGCGAGTTCAACGATTGGGACATCCGCCGCCACCCGATGCGACGCCGCAACGGCGGCTTTTGGGAGCTTTTTGTGCCGGGCCTGGGCGAGGGCACCACGTATAAGTACAACGTGCGGTCGCGCTTCGCGGGTCATCAGCAGCTTAAAGCAGACCCGTACGCGTTCGAGTGCGAGACGCCGCCCAAATCGGCGTCGGTGGTGTGGAACATCGACCGCTACCAGTGGAACGATGGCGCGTGGATGGAGCGGCGGGCGAAAACCGACTGGCTGAAATCGCCGGTTTCGGTTTACGAAGTTCACGCCGAATCGTGGATGCGCGACCCGCAAGGCCAGCCGCTGACGTACCGCGAGATGGCGGTGAAACTGGTCGAATACGTTACCCGGATGGGCTACACGCACATTGAGCTGCTGCCCATCATGGAACATCCATTCTCGGGCTCGTGGGGCTACCAGGTAATCGGCTACTTCGCCCCCACTTCGCGCTTCGGGACGCCGGACGATTTTCGGTACTTCGTGGATTGCTGCCACCAGGCGGGCATCGGCGTGCTGGTGGATTGGGTGCCCGGGCATTTTCCCAAGGACGCGCACGGGCTGGTCTTTTTCGACGGCACCGCGCTCTACGAACACGCCGACCCGCGCAAAGGCGAGCACCTGGAGTGGGGCACGCTGGTCTTCAACTACGGCCGCAACGAGGTACGCACCTTCCTGATTTCCAACGCCCTCTTCTGGCTCAAGGAGTATCACATCGACGGGCTGCGGGTGGATGCGGTGGCCTCGATGCTGTACCTGGATTATTCGCGCCAGCCGGGCGAATGGCTGCCCAACCAGTTCGGCGGCAACGAAAACCTGGAGGCCATCGATTTTCTGCGGCGCTTCAACGAACTGGCGCACAAGGAGCCGGGCGTCTTCACGGCGGCCGAGGAATCCACCGCGTTTCCCGGCGTTTCGAAGCCGGTCTACCTGGGCGGCCTCGGCTTCACCATGAAGTGGAACATGGGCTGGATGCACGACATGCTGGACTACTTCAGCCACGATCCGGTCTACCGCAAGTACCAGCACAACCACATCACGTTCAGCCTGCTATACGCATTCACGGAAAACTTCGTGCTGCCGATTTCGCATGACGAAGTGGTGCACGGCAAGAGCTCGCTGATCAACAAAATGCCGGGCGACGAGTGGCGCCAGTTTGCCAACGTACGCGCTTTCCTGGCCTACATGTGGGGTCATCCAGGCAAGAAGCTGCTGTTCATGGGGCAGGATATCGGGCAGCGGGAAGAGTGGAACAGCGCCGGCCAGGTCCGCTGGGAATTACTCGAATTCGACTACCACCGCAAGCTGCAGGCGCTGGTGCGCGAGTTGAACCGCATCTACCGTTCCAGCCCCGCGCTGTATCAGGTGGATTTTCACTACCGCGGTTTCGAGTGGGTGGACTTTCGCGATTCGGCCAACTCCGTGATCGCGTTCCTGCGGCGCGCCGAGGATCCCAAGGACTTCATTCTGTTCTGTTGCAACTTTACGCCCGTGGCGCGCACCGGCTACGAGTTCGGCGTGCCCGAAGAGGGCTTTTACGAAGAGATCCTGAACACCGATTCGGAGCTGTTCGGCGGCTCGAATCTGGGCAACGGGGGCCTGGTGTCCTCAAGGCCGATTCCCAAGCACGGCCACCCGTCGAGCATCGCGGTCACGCTGCCTCCGCTGGCCGTGGTGGCCTTCCGCAAACGGTAAGGGACTGCGCCGGCCGGCTCGTCAGCCTGCGCCAACGGCTATTCGCCGGTTTCGTTGTGGTGGCGGACGTCGATGCCCTTCACCGCGAAGAGCACGTCTTCGGCGATGTTGGTGGAATGGTCCGCGATGCGCTCCAGGTTCTGCGCGATGAACATCAGGGAGACCGCGCGATTGATAGTGCTGCGCTCTTCCTGCATGAAACTGAGCAGTTCGTCATAGACGGCGTCGCGCAGGCGGTCGACGGCATCGTCGGACAGGAGCACGTCGCGCGCCATATCCGCGTCGTGCTTGGCAAACGCATCCAGCGCGCGGTGCACCATGCTTTCGGCCAGGTCCGCGATGCGGGGAATGTCGATCAGCGGCTTCACCGCGGGCTCCCGCATCAGGGTCAGGGCGCGCTCGGTGATGTTGACCGCCAGGTCGCCCATGCGCTCCAGGTCGTTGTTGATCTTGATGACGGCGGTGATGAAGCGAAGGTCGCGCGCCATGGGCTGGAACAGGGCCAGCATGCGAGTGGCGAGCTCGTCGATCTCGATTTCCTTCTGGTTGACCAGCGCCTCGTTCCACATCACTTCCTTGGCCTTGTCTTCGTCGCGATCCACCAGCGCCAAAACGCTGTTGTGGATCGCGGCCTCCACCAG
>JBEKKO010000005.1:0-94153 GCA_050010695.1 Bryobacteraceae bacterium | reverse complement strand
AGGCGGTTCTCATCGTGCTTCTGCACGCGCTGGCGAATCCACGAGCCGAGCGCTTCCAGGCTCCAAATGCGGTTTTCCAGCTTGAGCTTGCGGAACACCTCGGAATTGGTGTACCAGACCCATTCGACGATATCGGAGAGCCAGGCTTCGGCGCCGTATTGTTCGAGCGAGCCGATCAGGTTCTCGTTGGAAAACGTATTGAGGCGGCAGAAGATCTCGCCGACGATGCCGATGAGCGGCTGTTCGCGGTCGCGGCGGGCATCCAGCTTGCGGAAACGGTCGCGCGTCCGCAGCATCGATTGCTCCAGCGCGGCCAGTTGCTCGCCCGGCTCGACGGTGGTGGTTTCGATGGTGCGGCACAGGTCGGCGAGGCTCTCTTCGTAAGCGCCTTCGGCGTCGCCGCGCGCCTGCTCATACGGCCGCCGCATCAGCAGCAGCTTTTCCAGCAGGTCGGCGCAGAGCAGCGCGCGCCATCCGCTCCGCAGGAAGGGCTTGGCGAGGCCGCCCAGCCCGTCATAAGAATTTCCGCTGCTGGGAGAAAGGATCTGCACCGCCTGGTAGCCGTTCGAGTCCAGCACGTGGCGCAGGTAGGGCGCATATTGGCCGAAGCGGCAGGGGCCTTCGGCGGTCGGCATGAAGAAGGCGATGCGCGCAGGGTCGACGCCCGGGTCTTCCAGAACCTTCATGAAATCGCCGACGGTGACTTTGGCGGGATAGCATTCGTCGCCGGAAGTGTAGCGTGCGCCGAGCTCGCGCGTGCGGTGGTCCGAAGGCGGCGTGGGTTCGGCGTCCAGACCGATGGCGCGGAAGGCGGCGGCAAAAGCGCGCGCGCTGCCGGTGGCCATCGGCGGAATGTAGATGCGCTTGCCGCTTACTGAATCGCCGGCTGGGCCGCTTTCGCTTCCGGCGGCGCGGGCGGGGTCGAGGACTGGTAGCATCGCAGAATTCCTTTGCTATCGAGGTAGGCTTCGCAGCGCGTCATATAGCCCGCATCGTTGCCGTGGCCGTCGAACTGGAGAATCAGCAGCGGCGCGCCGGCGGCCTGGCGGGCGAAGTGCTTGATGTAGGAATCGGGCCCGCACTTGAAGTTGGTGATATACACCAGGTGCAGATTGGGGCGCGCGGCGGCCTGCCGCGCGGCTTCCAGTATTCTGCGGCCGGAAATCCAGAACATGTTCGAGCCCAGGCCGGCCATCGATTCGCGGCCGGTTACCAGGAAATCCAGCGGTATCACGTTGGCGCCGTACCGGTGGCGCAACTTGCGCGGGATGTCGCAGTTCACCCCGCGGTCATAGATGTTATAGCCGCGTCCGGCCAGCACCAGGCCTGGTTCGCCGGTTTCGTCCAGGGTGGCGATGGCGCGGCGGCCGGCTTCGATCAGCTTGTCCTGGAAATCGCGCTGTTCGGAAAAGGCGGCGTCCACCGCGCGGTCGCTCGCCCGCCGCTTGACGCCGATGCGGCTCATGGTTTCGGCCAGCGCCTTCTTGATCTGCCAAGGCCCAAGCTGGAAGTGCAGCGTCGGAATCAGGAAGCGGTGCTGGTGCGGCTCGAGCGCCGGCACGGCGCGCAGCACCCAGGGCAGTGTCTGGCTCCACGGACAGTAATGCGCGGCTCCGGAGTTTTCGCCGGAATCGGCATCCACCAGGTTTGGCAGCAGGATGTAGTCGACGCCCTGGTTGATCAGCGCCTGCACGTGGCCGTGCGCCACCTGCACCGGGTAACAGGGTTGCGCCACCGCCATTTCGATGCCGTTGGCCGAGATGCGCGGGTCGGTGACCGGCGAGAGCACGGTGGGGATGCCCAGCTCCGCGAAGTAGCGGCGCCAGAACGGCTGGTTGTCGAGCATCGCCATCGCCCGCGGCAGGCCCACTCGAAATGGGCCTTCGGCTGCGTTGGGGAGCGCCTCGAGCAGCCGGTCGCGGTAAGCGAACAGGTCCTCGATCACCGGCTTGCGGCCGGTGGGGGAAGGCTTGCGGAACTTGTCCGAGCACTTGTCGCCCCAGTAGCTCTTCTGGCCCTCGATGACGAATTCCTTCATGTCGCACAGGTTCGAGCAGGCCTTGCAAACGAAGTCGCGGCTCGACAGCTCCAGCTTCTGCAAATCGTAACCGCGGAAGCGAGTCTGCGCGCCGGTGGCCTGGTGCCATTGGCGGGCGATGAGAGCCATGCCGATGGCGCCCATCACCCCGTTGTACGGCGGCACGGTGATTTTCTTCTCGAGCGTGCTGGCGAAGGCGGCGGTGACGGCATCGTTGTACGCCGTGCCGCCCTGGAAGTAAATCACCTTCCCGATCTTGCGCCCGCGCACCACGCGGTTCAGATAATTGAGCGCGATCGAATACGCCAGGCCGGCCACCAGGTTGGGCACGGTTTCGCCCTTGTGCAGCCAGCCGGTGACGTCGCGTTCCATGAAGACCGTGCACCGCTCGCCCAGGCGGGTGGGGCTGGCGGAATTGAGCGCCAGCTTGGCGAACTCGCCCTTGATGTTGACGCCCAGCTTCTCGGCCTGCTCCTCGAGGAACGAACCGGTGCCCGCCGCGCAAGCCTCGTTCATCGCGAAGTCCACCACCACGCCGTGTTCGATCGAGATGAACTTGGAATCCTGGCCGCCGATTTCGAAAATGGTGTCCACCGGTTCGCCGCCCAAAGTGCTCGAGATGTGGATGGCGCCGGTCTTGTGCGCGGTGATTTCGTCGTTGACCGAATCGGCGCCGACGAATTCGGCGATCAGCTCGCGCCCGCTCCCGGTGGTGCCCACGCCGCGAATCTCCAGCCGGTCGCCCCACAGCCGTTCGACTTCGCTCAAGCCCTGCTGCACGGCCTCGATGGGCCGCCCGGCGGTGCGCAGATAAACGTCGTGGATCACGGTGCCGGATTCGTCGATCGCCACTACGTTGGTGGAAACCGAGCCGATATCGAGACCCAGATACGCCGGGATGGGGCCGCCATCGCTCGGCGGAGTGTACACCCCCACCCGGTCGCGCAACTGGATCACGTTTTCGCTCGAGAGCGGGCGCGAATCCTGCACCGGGACTTCGGAATCGTGCTGGGCCAGCCGGTGTATTTCCAGAATCGAGCGCTTGCGCGTCTCTTCGGCCTCCAGAATCGCCGTGCCAATCGCGCCGCACCAGGCGTACTGTTCGGGGATGAGCAGCTCTTCCGGGCGCAGGTTGAAGGCTTCCTTGAGCGCCCTGGTGACGCCGGCGTTCTGCGAAACCGCGCCGATCAGCGCCACCGGCGCTTCCACCTTGCGCCCCTTGACGATCGAGCTCTTGAAATTGCGCGCCACCGCGTCGCACAGGCCGCGCAGGATTTCGGCCGGCTGGTAACCCTTCTGCTGGGCGTGGATCATGTCGCTCTTGGCGAACACCGAACAACGTCCGGCAATCCGGGCGGCGGAACTGGCGCCACACACCAGGCCGCCCACTTCTTCCACCGAGTACTCCATGCGCAGCGCCTGCTGGTCGAGGAACGAACCCGTGCCGGCGGCGCATTCCCCGGACCGATCGTAATCCTGAATGCCGGTCGCATCGAGCCGAATGTACTTCGAGCTTTCGCCGCCGATTTCAAACACCGTGCGGACCTGCGGGAAGAACGCCGCCATCATCCGCGCAATGGCCTTGAACTCGTTTTCGAAGAACAGGCCCAGCACCTTGGCGATGGTGCGGCTGCCCGAGCCGGTGACGCGGATGCCTTCCACCCGCACCTCGGGAACCGTTTCGTAGAACTCGTCCAACAGGTCGTACGTGGATTGGATCGGACTGCCCGAGATGCGGCGGTAATCGGACAGCACCAGCGGACGCCCATCGAACTCCGTCAGGCGGAACTCCGGGCGAGCGGCGCAAAGGCTTTCCAGGATCGGCCGGTCGGCGGTTTTACCCAGGGCAGCGAGCTTTAGGCTGATGGCCCCAATGTCCAGCCCGAGATTGATACCCATTCTATACAGTGTGGTGCCGGAAGCCGCCATTTTCAATCAAACAGACCCGAATTGCCGAAATCGGGGCCTGAACGGGGTAGGGCGGAGGGCGGAGGGAACAGGGCGGGTGTGGGATTTTGCGACAGGGCGAGTTGGGCGACATCACCAAGTAAGAGTTTGAGGTTGGAACGGCGGGCGGATAATGTGTGCTGTGGGAGGCATGGACGCTTCCCAAGCTTATGTGGAAACCTGTCGAACGGGTCAGCAAAGAGCGCACAAGGGAGCTTGATAGGCGCTACCGGGGAAAAGCGCGCTTCCTCGCTGATGAAAGCGCAGGACCGGCTTTGGCCGTTGAAATCAGACGTCGCGGTTGGAACGCCGCCTATGTTGGCGACCTTGGCCTTGGAGGGTATCCGGACGAGACCATCTTCTCGCGCGCATGGCAGGAGGATCGCGTCCTAACTGACGCATGATCAAGACTTTCTCGATGACCGGCGGTTCCCGGCTCACAGAAACCCAGGCCTAGTCGTTTTGCCTGGCGCATCGGGCATGACGCCCGGTCTTGCGGATGCGCTCGATGGAGTTCTTTCTTTTGTAGGGCGCTACCGGAGGTTCTATCTTGGAGCCAAGATCGTGATCACAGAAGGCGGGACGTGGACGCAGAAGGGATTTCGGAAAGACCGAGGTCGCCACTACGAGGAGAGATTTAGGTTTGGACCTCGCGGCGGTGTCCTCATCTGGGAAAGGAGCCAGAGCTGACAAGCCGCCCGGATTCCGGGGACGGCCCCGAAACCACAGCGGCAGTGCCTGAACATTCACGCATGGAATACTTCCACCTAAACCACCGGCCGGTCGACTTCTTCGTAGGGCGGCTTCAAACTCGACTTCGGCAGAGCTCAAGCGCGAAGTTGCGCGGGAGATTTGCGCAGTGGGAATCCGACGTTCACGGTGAGGCTGCTCTGGCCGTCGTCGCCAAGATTGAGATGTTGAATCGCGCCATGGCTTGGCTGGACGCCGATGTGGCGAAGTTGGTCGAGTATCTTGATTCCGCTCCTGCCGTCGTGGAGCAGTGCATCCGCGAGCGGCGGGCACCCACCATAGCTAAACTGGACCTTTGGCGCCTGTGCCTGGGCATAGAGACGTTCCTTTTCGAAGCGCGCTCGACGTACCAGATACCGGGCAAGTTTCTGGACGGGTTCTTCAGGCTCGTTTTCCGGCGGAGAATCACGGAAACGGAGGTCGTCTCGGCAGTGAGCGCACGGGGCGGCGACGTGACGTGGATTCCGCTGCTGAAGGAGAATCGGGACTGGTTTGCTCACAGCGCAGCGTCCTGGCTCGCTGTGGAGCGCACGCAGGCCAATCCGCCGCAATTCGATTTGCTTCTGCTGAAGCGAAACGTCGAGAATCTAACCGAAGATGACTTCGTACGCTTCGGCGATTGCCAAGCCGTCGGGCGAGGGCTCGCGACGTCCGTGAATAGGATCGTGCGGTGGATCGAGGACGAGATTGTGAAGATCGAGCGCGAGGACCCGGCAGAAAAGGGCGAGTGATTTCCGCCCCTCTCCGCCTAAGCCGCCGCATCCCGCGGCTTGACCGCCTTCTCGATCTCTCTTTGCCGTACCTGTCGGGTGGTGCGTAGGTCGTATTCGAGTTGGAGACCGAGCCAGAATTCGGCCGAGGTCCCAAGGTACCGCGCCAGGCGCAGGGCGGTATCGGCTGTAATCCCCCTGCGGCCGCGCACAACATCGTTGAGGCGGGTCGCAGTGATGCCCAATGCCTTGGCGAGTTGGTTCACGCTCATGCCCAGCGGCTCGAGGACATCCTCGCGTATGGACTCGCCGGGATGGGGAACTGATATCAGATTAGCCATAACACTATGCTCCTAATGGTAATCGGTGATCTCCGCGTCGAAGGCGTCGCCACCTTTCCAGTTGAAACAGATGCGGTATCGGTCGTTGACCCGTATGCTGTGTTGCCCCTTCCTGGTGCCCTTCAGGGCTTCCAAGCGATGGCCGGGAATCGCCGCCAAGTCGCTCAGAGAGGTCGCCCGGTTCAGATGAATGAGCTTGCGGAGCGCGGTCTTTTCGATGGAGCCAAACTGCTTCGACGATTGCTGCAGAAACACCCTTTCCGTTTCGCCGTCTCGAAAAGATCGAATCACAAACATATCGTATACCGGTATACGATAAATTGCAAAGCTGGACCATGTGCGAGTGGAAGCTCGTTGATTCGATGCTTCATTTTGATGCATAATGAATCAGGATAACCAATGGTGCTGCAATGATCGCTACCAAGCATGGGGCAAAAATGCGTGTGAGCGTTGCACTCACTCCGGAGCTTCACAGCGAGATAAGCGCGAGGGCCGAGCAGAACAACATGAGCCTGAATCGTGCAATCTTGCAGCTTCTGCGTGCTGGACTTGAAGCCGAACGGCAGAAGAAACAGCGTCTAGAAGAGATGCTTCGCGAATATCGCGAATGCGCCGATCCCCGGGAAGCGGAGCGCCTGAGCGATGAGTTGGGTGCTATGATCTTTGGGCGGTGAAGCTAAATCGCTGGAGCGACTTCCCCAGAGGCGTTCAGCGCCATCTCAGTGAGCGGCTCCTGTCCCGCAAGATAACGTCCGATGATTTGAATAAGCTGCGGGTCTGGGTTGAATCCCAGCCGGATGTGCCGGAGACGTCCTGGTGCAAGGTTCGGATCTTTCAAGATTGTCGGCGAAGGGCCAAACCCACTCAGTTTTCTGGACGCTGGCCAGTTGCCATTTGGCGTGGAGATCCGGCTGGATGACGATGACGACTTTACATCCGTCGACTAAGCGCCGGTACGTCATTCTCAGCAATCGCAAGCGGGTGATCATCGCGCTGGCGCATACCGTGGCGTTTCTGCTGCTGGCCGTGTACACGGGGACGCTGCTGGTGCGACCGCTGCACGCCGGTTCGCCCGTATCCGGGTGGGTCATAATGGGCGTATACGTCGCCGTCACCGCCGCGCTGCTAGTGCTGGCTGCGATCAGCGGCAATGCTATCGAACGGATCTATTTCGGGCTCTGCACTACCAGCGCCGGGTTCGGGTTGGCGCGGCAAATTGTGGGAGATGTGGGCATCCCCGCCGCGGTCTATGTGCGGGTGGCGATGCTGGCCTGCGCGGTGGCGATGGGCACGGTCATCTTGCGCGAATACCGTAGCGGAACGCCGCTGGGCAAACCGGCAAGCTGAAATGCCGTGGTGGGGCATGCTTTAACTTGCCCGAAAACAACCCCTGTGCCGCAATATCGGATTTTAATGTCTGAAAATCCGCCACGACCGGTCCTTCCGCTCAGCTTAACTCCTTTCCTTTCAGTACGGCCCCTTTCGTGCATTACTCAAAAACGAAGGGAGAAGTATCTTGAGCGATCCATCTACTTACTGGCTCACCATTACCAACGTCGGGTTGGGGGTGGTGACACTGATTTGCTGCATCGCGGTGGCCTTCGGAGTGGTACAGGAGCTGGCCGCCAAACGGAAAAAGAAGGCGGCGTTTTCGACGCTCGACAATGAGGTGTCCGACCTGGCTGCCTCTTTCGGCGACGGGCATGCATTCCAATTCCCGCAACTCGGGCTGACCATGGCGGATGGCGGCGAGCCAACCGACAAGAAACAAGCCGAGAAAGACAAAGAGCGGTAGTCGCATGACCTGCCCCTTCCTCAGAGAAGCGCAAGTCAAATTCTGCCACGCTTCCAGCGTGCGGAAACTGATTCCGCTGAGCGTGGCGCCGGCTGGCAGAGTGCGCGCGGAGGAAAAATGTTCCTCGGCCGCCTACCTCACCTGCCGTGTGTATCAATCGCACGCCATGGAAGGACCGGTGGACGGGTCCTGCCCGTGCCTGGGAGAGTCGCTGATGCAATACTGCGCGGCCGCGCCGGTGGCGAAGCTGGTGCCGTTCAGCGAGTCGCTGCTTTCCCGCTGCGGCAACGACAGTCACCGTTACTGCGAACTCTACACCTCGATGGCGCACCCGGTGGCCGCCAGCGACGAAGTGGACGGAATCGCCATGCCGCCGGAGTTGAGCTACGCGGCCAACCATCTGTGGCTGGAAGTGGGCGAGGACGGCCAGTGCCATGCCGGCATCGACGCCTTTCTTAGCCGCGCGCTCGGCAAGGTGGAACGTGTCCAATATGTGTGGCAACAGGGGCTGCACCGGCCGACAGCCATCCTGACCGCTGGCGGAGCCGATTGGGAAGTGGTGTTCCCCAATCCGCTGCTGTTGACTGCCTGCAACCTGTACCTGCGCGCCAACCCGTCCCGCCTCAATTCCGAACCGTATGCGGCGGGATGGCTGTTCGAGGGGAGCCTGGCCGAAGGCACCACCGACAACCTGATGCAAGGCGCGCCGGCCAGAGCGTGGATGGAACACGACGTGCGCCGCATCCACGAATCTTTGCAGCGTGGCTCCGGCATGGCCGCCGACGGCGGGTTGTTCGTCGCGGGCGTGTTGAGCAGCCTGGATCGCGAATCCAGGCCGGCGCTGTTTCACGAGTTTTTCTCGCCGTTTGCGAGCGGGAAGAGGGTTTCTGAATGATTGGCGGCAAAATCGCGTTTGCGTCGGGAATGCTGGTAGCGCTCGCTGGCGGCTGGCTGGCATTCCCGCGCATTCTGTATCAAACCCGGCTGCAACCGGTAAACTTCAGCCATAAAGTGCATGCCGATAAGGCCAGCGCCAAGTGTGAGGATTGCCACTCGTTCCGCGATGACGGAACCTATGCCGGCATCCCCACCCTGGATAAGTGCTCGGGTTGTCACGCCGCGGCCATGGGCACCACGGCGGAAGAGAAGAATTTCATCGATCAGTACGTGACGCCCAACCGCGAGCCGCAATGGCTGAGCTACGCGCGGCAGCCGGAGAACGTCTACTTCTCGCACATCTCGCACGTCAAGCTGGGCCACGTGAAATGCGAGCAGTGCCACGGCAACGAAGGCGGCACTGGCGGACTGCGGCCGTATCAGTGGGACCCCATCAGCGGCTACTCGCGCGATATCTGGGGGCGGCCGGTGAATCGAATCGCGCTGCGGACCGAAGGCGGAATGAAAATGGACGATTGCGTGGACTGCCACCGCCGGCAGGGCTTGGAATACAGTTGCCTGGGTTGTCACAAATGACCACGACGCGGCGTAACCTTCTCAAATTCGTAGGCGGCGGAGCGGCGGGCGCGCTGCTGACGCCGGCGCCGTGGCGGCTGATCACGGATGCCGCGCTGTGGAGCGAAAACTGGCCGGGGATTCCGCGGCCGGCGCGCGGCGAGATTCGCGCCCGCTTCACGCACTGCACGCTATGCCCGGCCGGATGCGCGGTGCGCGCGCGGTGCGTCAACAGCCAACCGGTGTCGCTCACCGGCGTGAAACCGCACCCCATCAGCTATGGCGCGCTATGCCCGTGGGGTATCGCCGGACATCATCTGCCTTATCATCCGGCACGCGTGCGGCAAGGGCCGGTGAAGGAAGCGCTCGCCGCGGTGGCGCGCGCCATTTCGCAGCGAGGCGCCGGCGAGCGCGTTGCGATGCTCGATTTGCGCCCCGGCCGCACCGTGTCCTGGACCTATCGCCGCGCCATGGCCGCCATCGACCACGGCCTCTACTTGGCGCCGCGTCAGCCCGCTTATTCCGTCGACCTGGCCGCGGCCCAAAACGTGGTGAGCTTCGGCGCTCCGCTCTTCGATGGGTGGGGCACGCCGGGCAACGTGTTCGCCGCACGCGCCAATTTCCGGCTGGTCCAAATCGAACCGGTGGAATCGCGGACCGCGGCGCTGGCCGATGTGTGGCTGCCCATCCGGCCGGGCACCGAAGCGGCCATCGCGGCGGCTCTCGCCGGAGAAACCACCATCGCCGAAGCCGCCCGCATCACCGGCGCGGAAGAGGAAGCCATCGGTGCGGTGAAAGAAGCCTTGGGGAGCGGTCCGTCGGTAGTGTTGGCCGCGGACCCTGCCTCGCCGCTGATGAGCTTGAACGCGAAATTCAAAGCGCTGGGGCACACGCTGATAGCGCGGCGTGAAGCGCCGGTGCCGGACGCATGGAAGAAAGCCGCGCCGATAAACGAAATGGCCGCCACGCCGGATGCGTCGATCCGCGTCCTGCTGATCGACGAATCGCTGCCCGGCGGGTACGTGCCGTGGCAGGAGATCCAACCGAAGCTGGCGCCGAATGCCGTCGTGGTGGTGTTCAGTTCGTCAAGCGAGGGCTACGCGCGGCACACCCAATACGTGCTGCCGGCGCCGGTCTACCCGGAAGCGGTCGAAGACGTTGGGCCGGCCATCGACACGGTGGCCGCGGTCTTTCGGATTGCCGCGCCGCTGATTGCGCCGACTGTCCCGGTGGTGAATCCGGGCGAGCTGGTGGCGCGGATCGCCGGCCTGCCGCAAACCGACGCGCTGCACGACCGGGCCGGCGCCATTCACAAAGCCGGACGCGGCACGCTGCTTAGCTATGTGGACGGAAAATCGACCCCGATGAAGGACGTAAAAGCGGACGATTTCTGGAAAACTCTCAACCAGGGCGGGTGCTGGATGGACTCGACGGAAAAAAAAGCGGCGCCGGGAAAGCTCGAGTTCCGCGCTTCCGCCCAGCAGCCGCATGACGATCTCCCGCTGGCCGTGGTAGCGGCGGAAGCGAGGCGCGGCGGTCTCGAATCGCCGCTGATGTCGAAACTCGAGCGCGAGTCGAACCTGCGTCTGTCCGCCAATCGGGTGGCGCTCTCGCCCGCCGATGCTCGCGCGAATGGAATCGAAAATGGCGGCCGTTGCCTGCTCGAAACGGCTTGCGGCCGGTTGAGCGTGGTGGCCACCATCGATGCAGGCGTGCCGGCCGGCGTGGTGGAAGTGGCGGGTGGACCGCGGATGGCCGATTTGTGCGGCGCCAGCCCGCGCGCCAGGGTGGTGCGAGCATGACGGCGCAAAAGCAGAACCGGCGGTACGGCATGTCGATCGATATCGACAAATGCAACGGCTGCGGCGCCTGCATGATGGCCTGCGCGGTCGAGAACAATATCCCGCCCGCGCCGCAAGCCGCCAACGATCGCAAGGGCATCACCTGGATTCGCGTCTACAAAGTGGATAACCACCGCGCCTATCCGGAACGGCGCACCGCGTTTGTGCCGGTGCTCTGCCAGCAGTGCGGCCACGACACGCCGTGCGTCCACGTCTGCCCGCAGCAGGCGGTGGATGTGGACCCGGCCACCGGCATCGTGGGCCAGATGCCGGAGCGCTGCCTGGGCTGCCGCTATTGCATGGTGGCCTGCCCCTATCACGCCCGCTATTTCAACTGGTGGGACCCGGCGTGGCCGGCCGGCATGGAGAAAACGCTCAATCCCGACGTTGCGCCGCGCATGCGGGGCGTGGTCGAAAAATGCAATTTCTGCCACGGCCGCTGGCACGCCGCGCAACAGAAAGCCGCGGCCGCCGGCCAGCCCGAAATCGATGCGGCCGATTACGTTCCGGCCTGCGTGGAAGCCTGCCCCACCGGCGCCATCCGCTTCGGCGATCTCAACGATCCGTCGACCGAAGTCGCGCAGGACGCCCAACGCCCGGAAAGCTTCCGCCTGCTCGAGAAGATCGGCACCGAGCCGAAGATTCATTACCGCTCCCATCGCGATTGGGTGCGCGAGATCGCCGCCGCTCCACGGCCCGAAGGAAAGGATGGTCTCCGTGGATAAGGAATTCATCACCCGCGGTCTGCGGCGCTCCTCCACCGGACGATTCCTGCTGTGGATTCTTCCCTGGGCCGCCCTGCTGGTGTTCGGCCTGTACTGCGCCGGGTTGTGCCTGGTGAAAGGCCTGAACCAGACCAACATGGACAACCGCTTCGCCTTCGGCCTCTGGATCTTCCTCGATCTGACGGTGATCGCGCTCGGCGCGGGCGCGTTCTTCACCGGGTTTCTGCTTTACATTTTGAAGATCGACGAGATGCGCTCGGTGATCAACAGCGCCGTGGTGATCGGCCTGGTCTGCTACAGCGGCGCGGTGACCGCGCTGATGGTAGATGTCGGCCAGCCCCTGCGGTCGTGGTTCACCTTTTGGTACCCCAACGTGCACTCCATGCTGACGGAAGTCACCTTCTGCATCAGTTGCTATCTCACCGTGCTGCTGATCGAATACCTGCCCATCGTGCTGCGCAACCGCAAGCTGCGCGACGTGCCGTCGTTCCTGGTGTTCGAGCACGAACTGCATAAGCTGGTTTACGTGCTGGCCGGCGTGGGCACCTTCCTTTCGTTCTTCCATCAAGGTTCGCTCGGCGGCTTGTACGGCGTGCTGCGCGGCCGTCCTTTCGCGTTCCGGGAAGGGCTGGCGGTGTGGCCCACCACGTTTTTCCTGTTTATTCTTTCGGCGGCGGCGGTCGGGCCAAGCTTCATCCTGCTGACCACCTGGGCCGTCGAGAAGCTCTCGCGCAAGCGGCTGGTGCGGCCCGCCGTGTTCCGGCGGCTGGCGCGCATTTCGGGCCTGCTGCTGGCCGTGTATGTGCTGGCCAAGGCGTTGGACACGCTGGTCTGGATCAACCGCACTTCGCCCGGGACCGGTTTCCAGGCCTGGCAATATTATAGTTGGCAACCGTTCGGCACCTGGATCCTGGTTGCCGAAATCGTGCTGTTCGGCCTGCTGCCTGCGCTGGTGATGCTGACGCCGCGGCTGCGCGCGCACACCGGCTGGCTGGTATCGGCGGCGGCGATGGCCTGCTGCGGCGTGGCGCTCAACCGTTTCGTGATGACGGTGCAGACGCTGGCGCTGCCCACCCTGTCGTTCGATCCTTACCTTTCTTACTTTCCGAGCTGGCAGGAAATCGGGACCTTCCTGGCGGTGGTGGCGTACGGGGTTTTAGTGTATTCATTTTCGTTCCGCTACTTCAATCTGTTCCCGGAAGAGCGCGAACTGAGACTCGAAGCGGCGGCGCGGGAGGAAGAAGAGGAACTCGCGCTGGCCGGGAGGTATTGAAAAGTGTTGCCGTGGATTTATGGGTTCAACTGGAATGCCGGTCACATCGTCTTCCTGGGCGCCTTCTACGCGGTGCTCGCGGCCTTGGTGGCGACTTTGGCCAAGGCGGCCATCCGCTCAAGGCGCGATCTGCGCGCCGGCCAGGTGGAGGCCATCCGCTGGCATTCCGATTTTGAAGGCATGCCCGCCTGCGACCAGGTGTGCCGCCACGTGCTGACTGGCGAATTCCGCGAGCGGCAGTGTCCGCACGCGTTCGATTGCCGGGAATGCGAGACGCACGCCAAACTGATTGAGTGCCACCCGCTGCCACCGGTGACGGAGCCGGAAGAAGATGTCTTCGGGATGGCGTTTCCGCTGGACCGTTTCTACCATCGCGGCCACGCCTGGGCGCGGCCCGAGAAGGATGGAACCGTGCTGGTGGGGCTGGACGAACTGGGCGCGCGCCTGCTCGGCCAGCCGGATGAGCTGCGGCTGCCGAAACCGGGAGATCGCGTCCACGCCAACGGCGCCGCGTTTCATGCCCGCCGCCGCAATGCCGAAGTGCGCGTGGTATCTCCGATCGATGGCGAAGTGGTGGAAACCGGCAGCGCCGACCGTGGCTGGTATCTGCGAGTGAAACCAACCAGCAACGACGCGAAGACGTTCCAACACCTGCTGCGCGGAGCTGAAATCAAACCCTGGATCCAGCGCGAAATGGAGCGCCTGCAACTGGCGCTCACCGCCGAAGGCGCAGCCCCAGCCCTGGCCGATGGCGGCGTCCCGGTCTCCGACATCGCCGCCGCCTACCCCGCCGCCGATTGGGACGCAGTCTGCGGCGAAATGTTCCTCGAAGGCTAACGCCGAAAGTGGGGCAGGCGCTTTCGCCTGCCAACCCGTATCTCCCCCCGCACGTCCCCGTCCCACGCCGCCTCCGCTGCTATAGCCGAGAGGCCGGCGGATCCAGGTGCGAAACGCGGGTGATGTGGGTGAATCCCTCGGCCATCGTAGGCGGCTCCAACCGCTCCTCCATTTTGGCAAGGGCGTCGGCGGGGACCACGCGCGCGCGGCCGGCATTGCGCTCGCGGCACACCTCGAGCGGCGCATCGAAGAACAGCGCCTCCACCTCGCAGCCGTAGGCAGCCCCGATGGCGATGTAGGGCCGCCGTTCCTGAGGCGTCAAATTCGTGGCGTCGATGTAGGTCACCGGCCGCCCCATGGCCAGCCGCTGCCGCAGCAGATACCGCAGCGTCTCAAACACCCGGTCGTGAATGGTCTGGTCGCTTTCGTCATCGGCCAGCAATTGCCGAATCCGGTCGGAAGACAAGCCAACCACCCCCAACTGCTCGAGGTAAGTCGATTTGCCGGAACCGGGCAGACCCACCAGCACCACGATGCGCATCAGTGTCCAGCATAGCTCGGGTGGGGCATGCTTTCGCTTGCCCGGCTTGACTTTCCTAATCAATTAGTACTATTCATTTAGCATGTCTGCCCGATGGACGATTTCGCTCGCCTGCCTGGCGCTGGCCGGCGCGGCCGCGCAGGAGCCCGAAGCCGGCATCCAGTCTCTGCTTGCCGCCGGCGATGCCAGCTACATGCTCGGTGATTACAATGCCGCGCGCCTATCGTTCGCGGCGGCGTGGGGCCTCGCCTCTCAAGGCGCTGCCACCGACCCCGCCCGCTACGACGTCCTCAAGCGTCTCTCGCGCGTCTCCGCCGCCTCCGGCGACCTGCCCGCCGCCGACCGGTACCTGCAACAGGCCATCTCCTGGCGCGAAACCACCTTCGGCCCGGATGATCCCAAACTGCCCGGCGACCTGCTCGAAGCCTTCGCCGTCTGCCGCGGCCTGAAGGATTTCGATCGCGCCCTGTCGCTGCTGCGGCGCGTGCTGGCGCTCGATAACACCGCGACCGGCCCGGACTCGAAACCCGTCGCCGACGACTACAGCCGCATGGCGGAACTCTACATGGACCAGAAGCTGGCGGACTTCGCGGTCGGCCCGCTCAACCTGGCGCTCGCCATCCGCACCAAACTCGCCGGCCCCATTGATCTTACCCTGCTTCCCGATTTCGACCGCCTGGCGGATGCCTACATCGTCCTGCGGCAGTACGACAACGCCGAATACATTTACCGCCGCGCGCTGGTGATTCGCGAAAGCGCTTACGGCAAAATGCACGCCGACCTGATCGCGACCGTCGACGGCCTAGCCTACGCCTGTTTCGGCCAGCAGAAGTACGACCAGGCCGACCCGATCTACCGCCGCCTCATCGATCTATGGGTCTTCTCGGTGGGTAACACGCATCCAATGGTCGCCGTCGCGCTCGATAAGGTCGCGGTCTTTTACAACGAGCAGAAGAAATACGATCGGGCCAAGGTCGCCCTGGACCGGGCCAACGCCATCCGCGCGCGCTCGCTGGCAACCGGTCTTGAGGTTGGGGCCAACTGGCAGTGGGAACAGGGCAACGCCGCTCCCACTAAAGCCCTGCTGGACCGCGCCCTGAAAACCGTCGAGCCGCCCGACCCGGTCTACGACGATCTCCACCAAGAGATCGAGGCCATGCTGTACGGCCTCCGCAAAGAGCTCGCTAAACCGGACCCCGCCAAAGCCGCCCCAAGAACGAAGTGACCGCCGTCATCGTGGCGCGGGCTGTCAAGCCGGCTCAGTCGAGATAGATTCGTCTCGACTTTTCTTGCCGCTATTGAAGCGGACGTTCGTGCGTCACACGTACACTCTGCGCACGCGGGCGCTGATGCTGCACAGAATGTTGTAAGAGATGGTGCCGGCCACGCGCGCGATCTGCTGCGCGTCCAGCCGCGCGTCGCCTTCCTGGCCCAGCAGGGTCACTTCGTCGCCCGGGCCCAGCGCGCTGGTGTGGCTCAGGTCGATGGTGGTCAGGTCCATCGAAATCGTTCCCAGAATGGGCGTCAGCTTGCCGTCGGCGATCACCTGGCCGCGGTTCGAAAGGCGGTGGAAGATGCCATCGGCGTAGCCCGCGCCCAGCACGCCGATCCGCATCGGACGCGGCGTGCGGAACGTGCCGCCGTAACCGACCAGCGCGCCCTCCGGCAAATCCTTGACCGCCAGCAGCCTGGCCTTCCAAGTCAGGGCGGGATGCACTTCGAGGCGCTGCCGCGGCGCGTTCCCGCGCGCCGGCGACACATAACCGTAAAGCGCGTGGCCGGCGCGCACCAGGTTGTGGCCGGAGCTTGCGCAGCCGTAGGCGATGGCGTTGGTGCTCGAGGTGTGCAGGCGCAGCCCGCGGTGGCCGGCCAGTTCGATGGCCGCGGCGATTCGCTCGAAGTAAGCCAGTTGATCGGCGGTTTGCGTACTCGTGTAGTCGGCCGCCGAGGCGAAGTGCG
Source organism: Bryobacteraceae bacterium (assembly GCA_050010695.1). Taxonomy (GTDB): domain Bacteria; phylum Acidobacteriota; class Terriglobia; order Bryobacterales; family Bryobacteraceae; genus Bog-375. The sequence continues at coordinate 77,944 of JBEKKO010000005.1, read as the reverse complement.
TCATCAGACCTTCCAGTTGCGCGTGCGGCGTTGCCTCGAGAGCCGCCACGATCTCCTCCGCCGGGGCGCGTGTGCCAAGGCGCCCCATCCCCGAGTCGATTTTGAGATGATAACGCACCGGCTTTCCAGCCGCCGCGGCCAGCCGCTCCAGATCGCGCATCTGCCCGAGCGAGTGCACCGCCGGCGTGAGATCGTGCTCCACCAGCGCCGCCCCTTCAAATGGCAGAAACCCGCCCATCACCAGAATCCGCGGCGCAACCACGCCGGCCGCGCGCAGGGTCGCCCCTTCGTCCACCGAGCTCACCGCCAGCCAGCGCGCGCCTTCGGCGACCAGAACCCGCGCCACTTCGATGGCGCCGTGACCGTACGCATCGGCCTTCACCACCCCCACAACGTCCACTCCGGGCCCAACCACCGAGCGCACGTTTCGATAATTGCGCGCGATCTGGCCGCGCGACACCAGCACGAAAGAACGATAGGGAGCCGACACTCTTTTCATTCTAACGGGCGCTAGGTGGGGCATGCTTCGGCCTGCCAACGCCCGCTTGCGGGCGCATTTCTTCATGTCCTCCGCAGCCGCCGAAGAAGCGCAGACCTTCAGCCCGTCAGGGCGTCAGAAGTTAGCCCAAGGCGCGAGCGCCTGCGAAAACAGTCTACTCCGAAGAGCCCCGGAACGGGGCGGCAGAAGGCGCCAACCGCGCGCCCCGCTTCAGCCCCTTCGGGCCGCGCTCGGCTGATACGCGATGGCGTCAATCTCCACCTTGGCGCCGGGCAGCGGCAATGCCGCGACCACAATCGTGGTGCGGGCCGGCTTCGCTTCACCGAAAAATTCGGCGTAGACCTCGTTCATGGCCTTGAAATCGGCGGCGTCGGTGAGGTATACCGCGCACCGCACCACATCCGCCAGCGACGCTCCGCAACCGGCCAGGATGTTGCGGATGTTGGTCAGCACCTGCCGCGTCTCCACCTGCACATCGCCCGCAATGATCTGGCCGCTGATCGGGTCGATCGGGACCTGCCCGGAAACGTAAATGGTATCGCCGGCGCGCACCGCGGGCGAATAGGGACCGCGCGGCGCCGGTGCGCCCGCAGGGTGTATGCGCTCGATCATGTTCAGAGTCCTTCCGCTTCCAGAAATCGCTCAGCTTCGATCGCCGCCATGCAGCCCGCGCCGGAAGCCGTGATGGCCTGCCGGTAAACCCGGTCCTGCACGTCGCCGGCGTGGAACACCCCCGGAATATTGGTGCGCGCGCCGCCATGCGAGAGAATATACCCCTCGGCGTCGGTATCGATTTGCCCCTTGAAGATTTTGGTGTTGGGAACGTGCCCGATGGCGACGAAAAAGCCGTCCACGTCCTGCTCCGACACCTCGTTCGTTTTGACGTTGCGCAGCCGCACCCCGGTGACCAGTTGTTTCGACGCGTCGTGGATCTCTTCCACCACCGTGTTGGCGAGGAACTTGATCTTCGGATTGTGCTGCGCGCGATCCAGCATGATCTTGGACGCGCGAAACTCGCCGCGCCGGTGGACCAGCGCCACTTCGCTGCCGAAGCGGGTCAGGAAGTTCGCCTCCTCCATGGCGGAATCGCCGCCGCCCACCACCATGATCTTCTTGCCGCGGTAAAAAAAGCCGTCGCAGGTGGCGCAGGAGCTCACCCCGTGCCCAATCAGTTTCTGTTCGGCCTCGAGACCCAGCCAGCGTGCCGAGGCGCCTGAAGCGATAATCACGGTGCGGGTTTCCGTCCACTCGCCTTCGATGTTCAGGCGAAACGGACGCACCGAGAAATCCGTATCGAGCACCGCGCCGTCGAGATACTCGGCGCCGAAGTTCTCCGCCTGCCGCTTCATGTTCTCGACCAGCTCCGGACCGTTGATGCCTTCCGGGAAACCGGGAAAGTTTTCCACCAGCGTGGTCAGCGAAAGCTGCCCGCCCGCTTCGTGGCCGCCCACCACAATAGGTTTCAGATTGGCGCGCGCCGCGTAAATAGCCGCCGTATTGCCCGCGCACCCGGAGCCGATGATGACAACGTTTCGCATAGGAATTCGATGAGAAATTCAGCGTACCACAGGCAGGTATTGGTGGGGCATGCTTTAGACGGCCCCAAGCAATTCGCGCGCCGCTCCTCACACCTTCATGATCGCGGCCCCACAAATTCTCCCAAGCCGTTGTCCCCACAGCCCTTACCTCTCCTCGTGCGCTCCGGTTGTCGCATCTGCGGACCCTCTTGTGTCACACTGAGGTTGGGAGGCAGTCTTGTTTGGACGGTCGCGGTTCGTTTCGCTTAGCTGGACCGGCTCCCGTGGGCCGATTCGTTCCCATTTTTCGGACCGGTTTTTATTGTTTTCAATAACTTAGCACCAAAAAAACAGGCCCGATCTGTCCCACGGCGGCCGGCCGGAAGACAGCCGCAAGCGCCTCCGGGACGCCTTTCAGCGTATAATGGCGAAGAAAAGGCGAATACAGCCTGGCGGCCAAGAGCGCTCGCTCTCCTACTCCTCTCCCTCTTACCTTCCGGCTATATCCGTCTGTGAACCTTTTGGTTATGGACACCACCTTGCTTTGAGCGGTACAACGAGTCATGCTATTGTGCCGAAGTGTCCGCACCGTGCTCTGCATCTCCTTCTTCGCTTCCCTCTTGCCGGCCCAGCCGGATCGCATTACGGCCGCCATCGATGCCCGCCGGCCGGTAGTCGTCAGCGGCAGCGTTTCTCCTCTGGCGCAGCCGAAGTACGATCAGGGGGCGGTGGAACCCGATTTCCGGCTCGGCAACATCACACTCATGCTGAGGCCGTCGGCTGATCGGCAAGCCGCGCTCGAACAGTTGCTGGCGGAGCTGCAGGATCCGGCATCGCCGAACTACCACAACTGGTTGACACCGGAAACCTACGCCGAACGCTTCGGCGCCAGCGCGGCGGATCTGGACCAAGTCGCCGCCTGGTTGCGCTCGCAGGGCTTCGCCGTCGAGTATACGGCGCGCGGGCGCGACTTTATCAGTTTCAGCGGCACCGCCAGCCAGGTGCAGGCGGCGCTGCATACGGAAATCCATCGCTACCGGGTGGGCGCCGAAACTCACTTCGCGAACTCGACCGATCTGTCCTTGCCGGCAGCCATTGAACCCATGGTGGCGGGTGTCCTCGGGCTTCACGACTTTCACCCAAGGTCACCCCACAAGCAACTCCTGCCGAACTATACCAGCACTACCGGAACCCACCTCATGGCGCCGCAGGATTTCGCGACGATTTACGATCTCAATCCTCTGTACGCTTACGGATATATGGGCGCGGGACAGAGCATTGTGATCGTAGGACAGAGCGACATCGATCCCAGCGACATCGCGACCTTCCGCAAAACTTTGGGCCTGCCCCCGACCAACATAAAGATGGTTCCCACCGGCGCCTACCCGGGAGTCAACCCCGACGACGAAGGAGAGGCGGACCTGGACCTGGAATGGGCCGGCGCGGTGGCTCCGGATGCGTCCCTGACTTTCGTTTACGGCGACGACGCGACCTACTCGGCTTTCTATGCCATTGACAACAACCTGGGGCCGGTGATCAGCGAGAGCTTTGGGCTGTGCGAATTCCTGGTGGGGTGGAATCGTATGGGCCTTTACTACTTTGAGGTGGAGGCACAGAAAGGCAATGTGCTGGGAATTACCTGGCTGGCTTCGTCGGGCGATTCGGGAGCGGCCGGCTGCGACTATCAAGTCACCACGGCAACCCAGGGTCTGGCAGTTATCCTGCCGTCCAGCATTCCCGAGGTTACCGCGGTGGGCGGAACGGAATTCAACGAGGGAAGCACCCCCTATTGGAGCGGCACCAACGGGCTCTATGGTGGCTCGGCGCTTTCCTATATTCCCGAGACGGCATGGAACGATACTACGATCAGCACGCCAACCGGGGGGATGATTGAGTCGAGCGGCGGCGGGTTGAGTGCGATTTACAAGAAGCCCGCCTGGCAAACCGGTCCCGGTGTTCCCAATGACGGCGCGCGCGATGTGCCCGACATCTCCTTGACGTCGTCGGCTCTGCACGACCCCTACATCATCGTTTTCTCGGGCGCGACATATGCCGCGGGCGGCACCTCGGCCTCATCGCCTTCTTTCGCCGGAATAGTCGCCTTGCTCAATCAGTACCTGGTCCAGAACAAGGTGCAAACCAAATCCGGCTTGGGCAACATCAACCCGAAGCTATACGGCATGGCGGCTGCAGGCACACCCGGCATTTTTCACGACGTGACCACCGGAAACAACATCGTCCCGTGCCAGGCGTTTACGCTCGACTGTACCACCGGTCACTTTGGCTACACCGCCGGTGTGGGGTACGACCTTGTGACCGGCCTGGGTTCGGTGGACGCCTACAACCTGTTCACGGCATGGGGCGGCGTGCCGATTATCTCCACCACTACCACGCTCACCGCGACCCCGGCCACCATCCTGGCGAGCGCTTCCACGGTGCTGACGGCTACCGTGAAGGCTGCGAGCGGCACCACGTCGCCCGCCGGATCGATTACGTTCGCGCTGGATGGCAATACGCTGGCCACCGCGACGCTCTCGGGATCCGGAGGCACCGCCTCCGCGTCCATCACGGTTACCGGCGGCCAGTTGCTGGCGACAAGCAACACGGTGCAGGCTTACTACGGTGGCAGCTCCACCTTCGGTTCCTCATCGGGAACCACAACCATCAGCTTGGGCGCTCCAACTGCGACCTCCAACGTAACCATGTTGGTGACGCCGAATCCGGTCTACCAGCAGGCGCCGGATTCCAATGGCGCCACGTTCTCTTTCACCATCCAACTGAACGAAACCGCCGGCGTGGCCACCACCTTGACCGGATTCCTTTTCGACGGCGTGAGCTTCACGGCCTCGATCGCGAAGTTTTTCGGCAGCACCACGCTGCCCGCGCACGGCACGCTTTCCTCGCAGTTGAAGGCGGGGAACATCCCCGTGCCGACGACGGTGACGATAGCGTTCTTTGGCATGGACGCGAGCGGTGCGGCGTGGACCCAGCAGGTCGCGGTTCCCTTCCTGCCGCAGCCCACCAGCGCCGGCAAGTGACGCCGCCGGCTCCAGCCGGTCAAAACAAATCGTTCCGCTGTTGTTTCGCCGGCTCTTTCGGTGTATGGTAGAGAAGAAAAGGCGAAGCCGGGCGCGGCGGCAAGAGGGGCACCCTCGATCCGGCTCTTTATTCAAGCCGCTGCGCCGGCAAGAAAAACCTATGAGCCTGCCGCTTGGATTTCCCGAGTTCTCGCTTGAATTGGCGCTCAAGTCGCAGCAGTCGCTCGACGCGGTGGTCTCCCGGTTCCAGGCGGCGCATGCCGATCCCGAATCGCCCGTCCGCGCCATCCACCACCAACCGGCCGCGGATGGGGTTTACGCCGACCTGCCCGCGGCCATCCATCCCGCCCTGCGCCAGGCGCTCGAAGCCCGCGGCATCGCGCGCCTCTACTCCCACCAGGCGGAGGCCTTCGCCGCGCTCGAAGCCGGCAAAAACGTGGTCGTGGTGACGCCCACCGCCAGCGGCAAGACTCTCTGCTACAACCTGCCTGTGACCAACCGGCTGCTGGCCGAGGACGGCGCACGCGCCATGTACCTGTTCCCAACCAAGGCGCTGGCGGAGGATCAGTTGCACGAATTCCAGGGTGCGGTGGATGCGATGGGCTCCTCAATCCGGGCCTTCACCTATGATGGCGACACGCCGCAGGACGCGCGCAAAGCCATCCGCCAGCGTGCCAACGTGGTGCTCACCAATCCGGACATGCTGCACTCCGGCATCCTGCCGCACCACACCAAGTGGGCCCGCTATTTCGAAAACCTGCGCTATATCGTGATCGACGAGCTGCACTATTACCGCGGCGTCTACGGCAGTCATCTGGCCAACGTGCTGCGGCGGCTGAAGCGGATCACTGAGTTCTACGGCTCGCATCCGCAATTCGTCTGCTGTTCGGCCACTATCGCCAACCCGCGCGAGCTGGCCGAAGCGCTCACCGGCGAGCGGTTCGAGTTGGTCGAGCGCAACGGCGCGCCGCGCGGCGAGAAGTATTTCGTCTTCTACAATCCGCCGGTGGTCAACCGCCAGCTCGGCATCCGCCGCAGCTACATACACGAAGCGAAGCGGGTGGCGCTCGAATTCATCGAACGGAATCTGTTGACGCTGGTCTTCGCCAACAACCGCCTGGCCACGGAAGTGCTCGTGACGTATTTGAAGGATGCCTGCGACCGCGGGCCGGTGCCTTCGGAAACCGTGCGCGGTTACCGCGGCGGCTACCTGCCGCGCGAGCGCCGCGAAATCGAGCGCCGCCTGCGCAATGGCGAGATCCGTGCCGTGGTGGCAACTAACGCCCTCGAATTGGGCATCGATATCGGCGCGCTGGACGCGGTGGTGATGGCCGGTTACCCGGGAACCATCGCTTCAAGCTGGCAGCGCGCCGGCCGCGCAGGGCGCCGTCAGGGCACTTCCGCGGCGGTGCTGGTGGCCTCCAGCGCGCCGCTCGATCAATACATCGTCGAACACCCGGATTATTTCTTCGGCCGCTCGCCGGAGCACGCCTACATCAATCCGGACAACCTGGAAATCCTCGTCGCCCATTTGAAATGCGCGGCCTTCGAGCTGCCGATTCGCGATGGCGAAACTTACGGCCGGCACTCGACGGCCGACGTTTGCGCCTTCCTCGAGGAAGCCGGCTTCCTGCATCACTCGGCCGGCGCGTGGCATTGGACTTCGGATACTTACCCGGCCGACTCGACCAGCCTGCGCTCTATCTCGAGCGATAACTTCGTGGTGGTCGATATCACCGGCGAGGCGGAAGTGATCGCCGAAGTCTCCTTCACCACCGCTCTCACCACGCTGCACGAGAAAGCCATCTATCTGCACGAAGCCCGCCAGTATCATGTCGAGCGCTTCGATTACGCCGAGCGCAAAGCGTACGTCAAGCGCGTGGAGTCCGACTACTACACCGACGCCATCGACTACACGCAGGTGAAGGTGCTTGAAGAATACGAAAGCGAAACCCTGGCCGGCGCGCGCCGCGTGCATGGCGATGTGCGCGTCAACCGGCAAATTGTCGGCTTCAAGAAGATCAAGTTTTACACCAACGAAAACGTGGGCGCGGGCAAGCTCTCCATGCCGGAGCAGGAAATGCACACCACGGCTTTCTGGCTGCATTTCCCGGCCGCCTTTCTGGCGCGATTGGCGGAATTCACGCCGGCCGAAAAGCAGAGCGGCATCGGGGGCTTGGGCAACGCCCTGCGCACCGTGGCCGCGCTGCTGTTGATGTGCGATCCGCACGACTTGGGCGTGGCCTTGAGCGAAGAAGACGCGGCCGGCCTGGCCGCCTTCGAGCCGAATCTCTATCTCTACGACGCTTACCCCGGCGGCATCGGCCAGAGCGCGCCGCTCTACCGCCTGGCGCCGCGCCTGTTATCGCAGACCGCCGAACTGATCGCCGCCTGTCCGTGTGAGTCCGGTTGCCCCTCCTGCGTCGGCCCCACGGGCGAAACCGGCGAACGCGGCAAGCAGGTGGCAGGCAGGATACTGGCGGAGCTGGCGGCCCAGACGGCGGAGTGCGGCTGAGCGGTCAAGCGGTGGCGTTCCCTGGCAGTCTGAGACTCCATATAATGGGATTGCGAACCGATGCCCACTATTCTTTATGTTCAGGGTTGGCGGTTCCATTTCTACTCGAACGAGGGCAATGAGCCAATGCACGTCCATGCGGTGAAGGGAGATGCAGAGTGCAAGTATTGCCTGATCCCCGACCGCTTCGATATCGCTGAGGATTTTGAATACAACTTCACGCCGCGTTTGCGACGCGAGGTGCGCCAGATAATCTTCGAGCACTTCGATCAAATCGTTTCCGCCCGGCGGGAGCATTTCGGAGGGCTCCGTGCAGAGTAAGACGAAACCGGTATTGGCAAAGGCGATCGAGACCACGCCCCGCGCGCTCATCGTGATTATGGAAAGCGGGTCCGTGTCGATTCCGTGGGAAAGGTGTTCCGAGCGGCTTGCCCGCGCTTCTTTGCTGGAACGAAGTCGAGCGGAGCTTTCGCCCTCCGGTTATGGGATCCACTGGCCTTTGATAGACGAAGACCTGGCGGTGGGCCCTTTGCTCGTTGCGGCTGTCTGAGCGGTCCTGTTCAACTTTTGCCGGATTTCGCGGTCTTTCACCGAAGTTTGTCCTGTCTGACCGACAAGCAACTGGCGCGATTCCGCCGCACGCCAAAGGTACTCGTAGCCGCTCGCATCGACCGCGAAGTCTACGACTGGCTCATGCAGTATGGCAAGGGCTACTCGACCCGGATCAACAACATCCTGCGTACGGTAATGGAGCGGGCCCGGTAGCGCCGCGCCGGCTCCATCATTCCGTTTTGTCGTCGAACGAGAAATGAAAGGGGCCGTTGCGGCTGGTGCCGGTGGCTTCGAACTTGCCCGATGCCAATCCTTCCAACAGCGTCGCGGCGGCTTCCCAGCGGTCTGCCGGTATGGCGTGCAGCATCCGAAGGAGGTCGGGCCGGGGCTCAAAAGCTATGCTCCGGCCCGGCGCCTGCGGGGCGCCCGGCTTATCCGTGGGCGGGTTCTGGGGGAAATCGGCGCGCACCCTTTCCAGCTCGATGCCATGCGCTTGCAGACACTTTGCCTCAGGCCCGTTTTCTCTCAACAACCCCAATAGCAGGTGTCTCCCATCGATGAACTTGTGCTGGAGCCGCTCGGATTCCTCCGCCGCGTAAGGTAGCGCGCGCCTGGCCGCATGGTCCAACGGCAGGTCGACGCTGGTGGCGATCTTTTCGATGGTCGCGGGGAAAAGCGCCTGCACCTCCGCGGTCAGCCGGGCAAGCTCTTCGGAACCCGCGGGCAGCAGCCGGCTCATCGCGAGCTTTTCCTCGCGCAGGATTCCGAGCAACAGGCACCGTGTATCGATCCACGCCAAACCGTGCTGCGATGCTTCGTAGCGCGCGAAGAAAATCGTGCGGCGGGCCTTCTCCGTGAACTTCTCGAACATGCCCACAGTCTACTACTTCCGAGGGAAGAAATGCCCCACGAACAGTGACGATCACCGTTGGCGTGCGCGGCGCCTACGACGGTTCGGTGTGGCGCAACGCGCGGAGGTCGATGCCGAGCGCCTGGCATTTCTTGTAGAGATGGCTGCGCTCCAGGCCGAGGGCCTTGGCGGTGTCGGTCATGCGCTGGCTGTGGCGCTTCAGTTCGGCCAGAATCTGGTCGCGCTCGAAGCCGTCCACGCGCTCGGCCAGCGTGCGGCTGGATAGGGGCGCGCCGGCGGCCGGCGCATCGGCGGTTTCGGGCAGGGCCAGGCGGGCCGCGGCGGCGTCCACCGGGCCATCGGCCAGCAGCAGCAGCCGCTCCACCACGTTGCGCAGCTCACGCACGTTGCCCGGCCAGCGGTAGCGGACCAGCTCCGTGATCGCCTCCGGCGTCAGCGGCTTGGCTTTCCAGCCGTTGATTTCGGCCACCTGCCGGGCGAAATGCTCGGCCAGCGGCTGGATGTCCTCGGTGCGCTCGCGCAAGGGCGGCAGCGTCAGCGGATAAACATAGATGCGATGATACAGATCCTGGCGGAAGGCGCCCTTTCTGACTAAGTCGTCGAGGTTGCGATGGGTGGCCACGATCACGCGGACGTCGACCGGAATGGCGCGGTCGCCGCCGACGCGCTCCACCTGCCCCTCCTCGAGCACGCGCAGCAGCTTGGCCTGCATCACCAGCGGCATGTCGCCGATTTCATCCAGGAACAGGGTGCCGTGGTGAGCCTGCTCGAACTTGCCGAGATGGCGCGCGGCGGCTCCGGTGAAGGATCCTTTCTCGTGGCCGAAAAGCTCGGACTCGATCAGTTCGCCCGGCACCGCGGCGCAGTTGAGGGTGACGAACGGGCCGGCGCTGCGCTGGCTGCGGTCGTGCAGCGCGCGGGCGATCAACTCCTTGCCGGTTCCGGTTTCGCCCAGGATGCAGACGCGGGTTTCGCTGGCGGCGACGCGATCCACTTGCGCCATCACGCGGCGCATGGCCTCGCCCGCGTGCACAATCTCGTGCTTGCCCACGCGGTGGCGCAGGTCGCGGTTCTCTTCTTCGAGGCGCTTCAGCTTGAGCACGTTGTCGACGGTGAGCAGGAGCTTGTCGGTGGAAAGCGGTTTTTCGAGGAAATCGATGGCGCCCAGGCGGGTGGCGCGCACCGCCATTTCGATGTTGGCCTGGCCGGAGATCATCACCACCGGCAGCGCGATGCCGGCCGCGCGCAGGTCCTCGAGCAGCGCCAGGCCGTCCTTGCCCGGCATCACCACGTCGGACATCATGAGGTCGAAGGGCTGCGATTTCGCCAGCTCGAGCGCGCGCGCGGCGTTGTCGCAGACAGTGGCTGCATGGCCAGCCAGGCGAAACGCGCGCGCGAGGGATGCGAGCGTGTTGGCATCGTCGTCGACAATCAGCAGGTGCGCCAAATCTGAGGTTAGCCTACCCGAAGGCGCGGCGCAAAAAGCGTTCAGCCTAAGTCAATGCGAAAGGTGGTGCCCTTGCCGGGCTGGCTCTCCACCGAAACGCGGCCGTGGTGATCGGCGACCACCGATTGCACGATGGCCAGGCCGAGGCCGGTGCCGTGGGTCTTGGTGGTGTAGTAGGGGGTGAAGAGGCGCTCGCATTCCTCCTGGCTCAGACCTTTGCCGGAATCGGAAATCTCGAGGCGCGCGCCCGAGCCCCGCGGCATGGTGCGGACCGTCAGCGTGCCGCCCTCGGGCATGGCATCGATGGCGTTGAGGACCAGGTTGCGCAGCGCCCGCGCGATCTGTTCCGGATCGGCGGCCACGGTGGGCAGCTCCGGCGCCAGCTCCGCCCGCGCCGTCACCCGCGCCTGGGCGAACTGCGCCTCGAACAGCTTCGTGGTTTCCCCAACCAGCGCGTTCAGATTCACCGGCTGCATTTCGGGCGCGGGCATTTTGGCGAAATCGGAAAAGCGGGCGATGATCTGCTTGAGATTGGCCAACTCCGCCAGCAAGGTGCGGCTGCCTTCGCGGAAGACTTCGTCGAACTCTTGCGGGTGGCTCTCGCGGGCGCGCTGCATATTCTCGACGGTGATTTGGAGGGGGAAGAGCGGATTCTTGAGCTCGTGCGCCAGGCGCCGGGCCAGCTCGCGCCAGGCGGCCACGCGTTCGGTTTGCAGCAGGCGCTGGCGCTGTTCGACCAGCTCATGGGTCATTCGGTTGAAGGCCTGCGCGAGTTGGCCGATCTCATCGCGCGAGGTCACCTCGACGGTCGAGTTCCAGTTTCCGGCCGCCACCTGGCCGGCGCTTTCGGCGAGGCGCCGCACCGGGCGGGTGACGCGCGCGGTGGCCCAGGCCGCCATCAGGATACCGGTGAGCATGGCGAAGAGCGCCACCCACGCGCCGTTGCGGCCGAGCGAATTCTCCAGCTCGACCAGTTCGCGGCGCGAGCTGGCGATCAGCAGCACGGCCAGCAGGTTGTCTTCGATGCCAGTCAGCGGCAGCGCGTGAACGGTCTCCGCCGCGGCGCCGCTGCCCAAAGTGGCGACGCGTGCGCGCCGATCGCGGACCACCCGCTCGATCAGCGGCTGGAATTCCGGCGCATCGGCCGCGGTATCGATTGAGCCGGCCAGCAGACGCGGCGCAAACTGCGGCTCCAGGTTGCGGTAGAGCAGGACGCGCATACCGGCGGGCAGCACCAGCGTAGACAGAAAATCCCGATCGAGCTGCTGGCCGCCCGCTACGTACAGTTGCCGGCCGCCGGCATTCACGGTTTCCACCGCAACCATCGCCAGGGTGAAGCCGTCCGGCAGTTCTTCGCGCCGGAGGAACGCCACGCCCGGTTTCCAGCCGGACGGCGGCGCCAGCCAATCTTCCACATACCCGAAACGCACTGGCCATTCCGCGGAGGAGACGATGGCGCCATCGCCGCCAACCAGTTCGAGCAGCCCGAGCCCGTGAGCGCGCGCCATGGAAGAAGCTTCGTTGTAAAAGGCGGAGTCATCCGAGGCGATGGCGACGTTGACGGCGGCATCGGAGAGGGCGATATCGTGCACGGCGCGCACGATTTCCTGGCCGCGCCGGTCGAACTCGCGCTGGAATTGGGCCACCAGGACGTCGGCGCGCTGACGCTCGAGGCGCTCGAAAGCTTTCCGCGTGGCGCGCGTGACCAGCCACTCGACCATCCCGACGGAAGCCACCACGGCCAGCGTAAAGACGACCAGCAGGCGGGTGCGAAAGGTCACGGCCGGGCGCCTTCCAGCCACACGTTTTCCAGGCGCCACTGGCCCAGCGGCGAAATGCCGGGGCCGCCCTTGACGCGCGCGGCTACGCCGTAGACATCCGCCAGGTGGAAGAGCGGAACCACGCGGAATCCGTCGAGCAGTTCGCGCTCGGCGTTGTAGAGCGCGTCGGCCGAATCGGCGCGAGGTGGCGCGGCGAGACCCAGCGTAGCGGCGATGGCGGCCAGCGCGTGGGCCGGATCGGCGGCGGCGATGCGCACCTCCAGCAGGCGGACGTCGGCGGCGCCGGCTTGCGGAGCCAAGGAGACCGCCAGCCCGGCATCGCGCGCGTTGAGCGCGATGCGTTCCGCGATCGGCCGCAACGCGGCATCTTCCACGCCGATGCTGAAACTACGAGCCGGCGCCGGGACGGCCGCGGCCAGCCCGCGCGCTTTGGCGGCATCGGAAGCTGCGTTGAAGACGAACGCGTAGCCGGAGAGCCATTGGGGCAGCAGGGCACCCGAAATTTCGCCCTGCCGTTGCAGCAGCACGTTGAAAATGGCGGTGCGGTCCACCGCCAGCGCGAGCGCTTCCCGCGCGCGCGGATCGTCCACCCGCGCGCCGAAATCGAGCAGCAACACACGCACCGGTTGCGAGACCCAGGTGCGGCGGCCGGGGGGCTGTCGCCGGGCTTCCCCTGGAGGGATTTCGATCATCTCGGCTTTGCCGACGTCGAGATCGATGGCCTGGTCGCGCGGCGGACGCGCCAGCTCGACCTCGACCGCGTCCAGAAACGGCCGTCCGCCGGGCGCGTTCTCATCGGCGGCATAGGCGGCGCGCCGGCCCGCTTCCCAGCGCGTGATGGCGAACGCAGGCGCCAGATCCGGCATGCCCGGCCCGAGCTGCGGCGGATCGGCGGTCTCGATGGAAGCGTGAATCTCTATGCGGAGCGTGCCGCCGTAGCGCGGGCGCTCAGCGGCGGGGAGAGAGGAGCAGATGAGAAAGACGCAAACGGCGTGGGGCAGCTTGCCAAGCTGCGTGCCGAGTGACAATCGGCACGCGCGGCGATTGGCAGGGCACCCTCTGGGTCGCGCGCAGGATGTCATCCTGCCCCACAGGCTCTCTGTCGTCTTCGTCAGCATCGCTTTACGATCCGCAGGCCAGCGTAACCACATACGCTTCGTATTTGCCGCTGGACGGGTTGCGAACGACGGCCAGGGCCGAATCGGGGCCGGCGGCCCACAGCGCGGTGACCGGGCCGGGGAACAGGATCGGCGCCGTGAGCGGGGCGGCGGTGCGGTCCGCGAGCGCCCAGGATTGAATGGCGTCGGGCTCGTTGGCATCGCCGGCGCGGGTGGCCAGCACTTGCGTGGCTGCGCCGCATCGTCCGTCGATGCCGGCCAGGTCGCTGCCCCAGGCAGGCATGGGCGCCAGCGGGTTGAAATTGGCGTCGAACAGTTCGGCGTGGCCGTCCGCCAGGGCCAGCAGCCAATAAGTGGAGGCGCGATCCTCGACGGCGGCAGCGGAGAAGAACGGCGGCGCGGAGCGGGCGACGCCGGTTGTCGTCGCCACACGTCCATCGAAGTAGTTGCGGCCCGGCGCGAAATTGGCGGCCAGCGGCGCGCGGCTGCCGGAAGCGAGCATCCACGGCTGATCGCCCGGCCGGCAGTCCAGGCTCAACTCCGGTGCGATGGCGCCCTGACAGGCGAGGCCGGGAAGAAACGCCTGAAAGCCCGGCGCGCTCAGGCGCAAACGGCCGCGCAGGTCGCGGGGCCACGGCGCGGGCGGCTTCAAACGCACGGATTGACGCGGTTCCCAACGGTCCACGGACCGCGCAAGCAGGGTGATCCGGGAGGGCGCCAGCACCAGCATGGCGTCGCCCGAAATCGCCAGATCCAGAATCTGCTCCTCCTGCTCCCAGGCCAGCTTCTTCTCGAGGCCCACGCCGGCCACCACGGCTTGTCCCGTGGCGGCGCGCTTCCAGGCGGCGATCCATACGGTGCGCTCGTCGCCTTTGCCGGCTTCTTCCACCAGCAGGTAGTCGGTCGCGTTTTCGGAGAGGGTCAGCGACACATCCACGGCCGTCGCGCCTTGCCCCGCATGCCCGCCGGCTTGTTGCAGCATCTTTTCGAATGCCGCCCGCAGGCGAGCCACGTCGGAAGAATCGAGCGACGATGCGTTGCGGCAGGACACCGAAACCGGCGTGCCGGCGCCCGCCAGCAGCACCGTCTTGCCGGCCAGTTCGCGCACCGCGCCATCGAGGTTCTCAGCCGCACTGGCCAGCGGCGCGGCCCACAGCAGAAGCGCGGTCCAGGCCGCGCGCCTCCCATTCACGGCTGCGATCATAGCACATCGCGATTGCGGCTCCCGCCGAGGACGCGGATGATGCCGCGCAGGCAGCCCCGCGCCACGAAGAACGAGAGCGGCAGGGAGACCGCCGCCATCGCGATACATCCGAAAAAGTTTTCCATGATTGCGCTCCGCGAATGATTCCGTGCTTCTTACAACGTGCCGACGGCGGCCGCGACGGCGAAGATCTGGGCGGTTTCCGGCGTCGCCTGGTCGTACAGTTCCACCGCATCGCCCACGGAAACCATCTCGAACAACTGCTCGACGTCGTGGTTGCGCATGCGGATGCAGCCATGCGATGCGTTGTGGCCTACCGAAGCCGGGTTGTTGGTGCCGTGAATGCCGTATCCTTTGACGCTGAGGCCGAGCCAGCGCGTGCCCAGCGGGTTCCCTTTGCCGGGAGGAACGATGCGGCCTTTGGTGTACCAGGTGGGATCGGGGATGCGCACGACGATTTTGAAAGCGCCGGCCGGACTGGGGCTTTTGGGCGCGCCCACCGCAGTCGGGAAGACGCGCAGCACGCGCCCCTCTTCCATCACCGCCAGCTTGCGGTCCGGAATGCTGACCACGATGCGGCGCGCGGGCCGCTGCTGTTCCTGCGCGAGCGCTTCCGCCGCCACCATCAGCAGCACGCCGGTCAGCGTCGCCATCTTCCTGATCTGCTCTACGGTCTTGAACATCTTCCGATCCTCCGTACGCGCACTCCGGGTGCAGCTCGGCTGCCGAAGGCTAAGTCACTGACAAACCGAAACTTGCTGGTTTCATCTCGCGTGTCAGTCGACACACGCGTGTAAAAACCGGTACGGGGAGCCTTTGGCAGTGGCCGAAAACCACCGTGGCGGTGGAGGGCGGCCAGCGAGAAAGCGGCACAGCCCCTGATATTTCAATGAGTTGCGTATGGCACGCGATGTGCAGTTAGGAGAACGTGAGCCGCTCCGAGATGAGGGCGGAACAAAGGGAACAACGAGGAGGAGTTATGAAAACGAAATTGCTTGCCGTGTTGCTTTTGGCCGCTGGCTGCGCGATGGCCGGGCCGCGCGTGTTTGTCGGCGTCGGGTTCGGCGGCTATCGGCACGCGTATCCTGCGTACCGCGCCTACGTTCCCGCTCCGGTGGTGGCGTACGCCGCGCCCGTTCCGATGGCGCCGGCGTATTATGCGCCGCCCATGCCGGGCCCCGGCTACGTGTGGACCGCCGGTTGGGGAGGCCACGCAGGTTACTGGGGCCGGCCGCCCTATGTTGGCGCGAGGTGGGCAGGCCCGCGGTATTTCGGTGGCCGCTATTACGCCGGTCACTGGCGCCGGTAGCGGCGCAGCAGTTTCGGGTTATCGGAGGGGGGCCGGTGGCGAAGCGCGCCGCCGGCCTTTTTTTGTTGGGATCGGGAATCGGAGTCCGCAAAAAGTCCCCCTTTTCGGCATGTTAAAATCAAACCGAAATCACTCAAGGGGTTCCCCGATGTCCCAGGAGACGGATCTCTCGCGCCGCGACTTATTGAAAACTGCCGGTGCCGTGGCTGCCGTAGCCGCCGCCATTGAGGGCGCGCCGGCGATCCAAACCGTGAAAGCCGCCAACGACCAGGTGCAATACGGCATGATCGGCACTGGCAGCCGCGGCAGTTACCTGCTGAAGCACCTCAAGAACATTTCGACCGGCCGCTGCATGGCGCTGTGCGACTTGCAGCAGACCGCGCTCGACCACGGCGTCGCGACCATCGGCAACAATCCAAAAACGTACAAGGACTACCGCGAGATGCTGGACCGCAAGGATCTCGACGCCGTCTTCGTCATCACCCCGCTCTACGTGCACTACCCGCTAACCAGGGACGCGCTGTTGAGCGGCCGGCACGTCTTCTGCGAGAAGTGCCTGGTGTTCAAGCCGGATGAGGTGCACGCATTGCGCGCGCTTTCTCTCTCGCGGCCGAAGCAGGTTATGCAGACCGGTTTGCAGCGGCGCTACAGCCAGTTCTACCAGATGGTGAAGGACATGGTGGACAAGCGGATCCTGGGCGACGTGCATCACATCCACGCGCAGTGGCACCGCAACATGATCAACAAGCCCAGCACACTGTGGACGATGAAGCCGGGCGGCCCTTCCAACGTATACAACTGGCGCCTGTTCCGGCAGTTTTCCGGTGGCCTGCCCGCCGAGCTGACTTCGCACCAGGTGGATATCTCGGATTGGATGTTCGGTTCGGCTCCCGAGTTCGTGATGGGTCTGGGGAGCCTGGACACGCTGAAGGACGGCCGCGACGTTTACGACAACATCCAGTTGATCTACCGCTATCCGAACGGACAGAAGCTCACCTATTCCTCGATCAGCACCAACCAGTTTCTGCCCTACTTCAACGGCACGCGGCCGGAGATGGGCGAGATCATCATGGGCACCGACGGCACGATTGAGATCACGCTCGGCGACGACCTGCACCAGCCCGTGGCTTGGTGGTATCGCGAGCCGCCCAAGGCCTCGACCGTCGAAAAGGCCACGGACAAGAATCAGCCGTTCGTGGCCGGCGCCACCATGATCGCTGCCGGGGGCGCCAACGGCCCGATTCCGCTGATGACCGGCGATCTGGCCTTCGAAGGCAAGGAGAGCTTCCTCGAACGCGAAGTGAAGTACGCTCGCCGCTGGTTGTATTCGAAAGGCATTTTGGTGCAGGAAGAAGAGCGCAACCCGGTGGACGTGGAATTGGAAAGCTTCTTCCAGCATTGCCGCGACGGCGGCCGGCCGAGGGCAAATCTGGAAATCGGCCTGGCCGACGCGGTGGCGGTGATCCTATCCAACCAGGCGATGGACGAAGGCCGCAAAGTCTATTTCAACGAGATCGACAAAATGGGCGTCGCGCCGGACTCACGCATCACATCGTAGGCCGGCGCAGTTAGTGGGCGCGCGCCTCGTCGGTCCACTCGATGCTAAGCGCCATTCTCTTTGAGCGGGAAATCCTGCATCGTCAGCCCGAACTCGGCCAGGACTTCTTCGTGCGGAATACCGTGGCTCTTCTGTTGAAGCCAGGCGTCCGCGCGGTCGAGCGCCTGCTCCTCTTCAGCCGTGAGCGGCTCGTCATCGACGGGCGCCGTAGCGATGGATCGGGAGACGGGGTCTAGCAGAATAAACTCCAGGAAGCGGACTACGACGTCGATCTGCGCCGCAGGCAGCCGTTCGATGAGCTCGTGCGCATGGTGCTTATCCGAGACCGTCTCCACATATCCTCCTTCGTCGCTCCGCAATCGGCGACGGCGCCCACTACTCCATTATCGCGCTCCGCCCCCCCTACCCCACCTCCAGCCGCACCACGGTTTCGAGATGGAACGTCTGCGGGAACAGATCCACCAGCGTCATGGAGGCGATGCGGTATCCGCACGCGGTCAGGGCCGCCAGGTCGCGCGCCAGCGTGGCGGGATCGCACGCCACAATGGTCAGGCGGCGCGGCTTGAGCGCGGCCAGCCGCTCGACCATGGCCTTGCCAAGACCGGCGCGCGGAGGATCGGCCAGCACGAAGTCGGGTGCGCGCTCCAGCTTTTCGAGCACCGCTTCCGCCGTGGCCTGTTGGGCCTTGACGCCGGTCAGTCCCGCCCGCTCGGCGTTGAATCGCAAATCGCGCACCGCGCCCCCGCCGGATTCAACGGCGTTGACTCGCCGGAAGCGCCGCCCCAGCGCCAGTGTAAAAAGCCCCACACCGGCGTAGAGGTCGAGCGCGGCTTCGCCTTCGGCGCCATCGAGCGCCGCTTCCACCAACCGGTCGGCCAGAAACCGGTTCACCTGGAAAAAGGAATTGCTGCTGACGCGGAAACGGCCGCCGTAATCGAGCGCCCCTTCCACCAGCCCTGGAATGCGCTCGCCGCACCACTCGAAGAAGCGGCGCGCCACCGGCCGCTTGGTGTCGATGACGTTGATCTGCACGCGTTCTTCGTCGCTAAACACCTCGATCGTTTCCATGAACACCGGCCAGCGCGGCTCCTGCGCCATTTGGTTGAGGGCGGCGATGGCCTGGTTGATTTTGGGCGACGAAATGGGACAATCGTCAATCGCGCACAGGCTGTGCGAGCGCGGCTCGCGATAGCCGATCTTGCGGCCCTCGACGTGCAACTGCGCGCGGTTGCGGTATCCCCACGCGGGGCCCGTCACCACCGCGATCTCGGCCGGCGCTTCGATCTTCCCCAGCCGCCGCAGTTCCTCGACCAGGATGGCGCGCTTGGCCTGCAACTGGTATTCGTACGGCGCGTGCTGGTAGTGGCAGCCGCCGCAGCGGCCGAACACGGCGCAGCCGGCGGCCACCCGTTCCGGCGCGGCCTCCAGCACTTCCAGCGTCCGCGCCTGCACCAGGCCCGGCTTCTCGCTGCGCGCCGTGGCGCGGATGCGCTCGCCCGGCAGCACGAACGGCGCGAACACCACGCGCCCATCCAGCCGCGCCAGCCCGTCGCCGCCGTACACCAGCTTTTCCACCCGCACTTCGAAATTGCTTACGATAGGATTTACTCCCGTACCTCTACCATGAAAACACGAGTCTTCTCCGGCATGCAGCCAAGCGGAAACCTGCACATCGGCAACTACCTGGGCGCCCTCAAGAACTGGGTGCGCATTCAGAACGACTATGAGTGCATCTTCTGCATCGTCGATTTGCACGCCGTCACGGTTTACCAGGATCCCGCCGCGCTGCGCCGCAAGATCGAAGAGATGGCCGCGCTGTACCTGGCTGCCGGAATCGACCCCAACACTTGTTCCATTATGGTGCAATCGGCGGTGCCCGCGCACGCCGAGCTCGCCTGGATGCTCACCTGCGTCACCCCGGTGGGCTGGCTGGAGCGCATGACGCAGTATAAAGCCAAGTCGGGGAAGCAGGAATCGGTGGGCTCCGGGCTGCTGCAATACCCGGTGCTGATGGCCGCCGATATTCTGCTCTACCAGGCCGGCATCGTGCCGGTGGGCGAAGACCAGGCCCAGCACCTGGAATTGACCCGCGACATCGCGCAGCGCTTCAATTCGCTCTACGGCGAAACCTTCGTGGTGCCCGGCACCAGCCTGCCGGCGGTGGGCGCGCGCATCATGGGCCTTGACGATCCCACCCAGAAGATGAGCAAATCGGCCGCCGGCCAGGGCCACGCGGTGGCGCTGCTCGATCCGCCGGCCACCATCCGCAAAACCATCATGCGCGCCACCACCGATTCCAATCCAGCCGTGGATTTCTCGGCCGCCGGCCCCGGCGTGCTCAACCTGCTCGCCATTTACCAGGCCTTTTCCGGTGACACCGACGATGCCATGAAGGCGCGCTTCACCGGCATGCGTTACGGCGAGTTGAAAAAGCAGGTGGCCGACATGACCATCGCGCACCTTGAGCCCTTCCAGCAACGCTATCGCGAAATCGTCAACACGCCCGGCTATCTGGCCGGCGTCCTACGCCAGGGCGCCGAGCGGGTAGCCCCCATCGCCAATCAAACCGTCCAACTGGTCAAAGAGCGCATGGGGCTTTACGTAGCTTGAGGGCCGCGGCGTTACACCGTCTTATCCGCTGCGTAGCACAGATCGTTCAACTCGCACTGCACACAGCGCGGATTGCGCGCCACGCAAATCGCGCGGCCGTGCAGAATGATCTGGTGCGAAAACGAAATCCAGTGCTCCTGCGGAATGATTTTTATGAGATCCTGCTCCGCCTTTACGGGATCGGCATTCTGCGTCAGGTCGAGCCGCTGCCCGATGCGGCTCACGTGCGTATCCACCACCACGCCGGCGGCAATCCCATAAGCGGTGCCCAGCACCACGTTGGCGGTCTTGCGCGCCGCGCCGGGAATGGTGAGCAACTCTTCCATCGTTTTCGGCACCGCGCCGCCGAATGCGCTCACTACCCGGCGCGCCGCGCCCACAATCGACTTCGCTTTATTGTTGAAGAAGCCGGTGCTGCGGATATCCTGCGCCAGCACCTCCGGGCGCACGGCGGCGAAATCGGCCGGCGTGGGGTACTGGGCGAACAGGGCGGGCGTCACCAGGTTGACGCGCTTGTCCGTGCATTGCGCCGAGAGAATGGTCGCCACCAGCAGTTCCCAGGGGCTGCGGTGTGTGAGCGCGCAGGTGGCGCCGGGATACATCTGGTCCAGGCGGCGCAGCATTTCCTCCACCCGCGCGGCGCGCCCGGCTGCGTTGCGCGGCCGTTTCCCGTAAGCTCGTAGAATACGATGCGCGCTCGCCTTCTTCTTGCCGCCGCCGCGCTGGCCGCCTTTGGCGCTTCCCTTTTCTCCGGTTTTCACTTTGACGATTATGCCATTTTTGACGACCCACACCACGCGTCCGCTTCCGGCTTTGCCTCCCTCTTCGCCGTGTGGCAGACCCGCCCGCTCACTTATCTCACCTTCTGGGCGAACCGCGCCCTCGGCGGCGAAAACGCGGCCGGCTATCACGCGGTCAACCTGGCGCTGCACCTGGCCGCCGCGCTGCTCGCCTACCAGTGCCTGCTGGGGCTGATGGACCGGCGCGCCGCGTGGCTGGCCGCAGCCCTCTTCGCCGTGCATCCGCTGCAGGCCGAGGCGGTCGATTACATCTGGGCGCGCGCCATCGTTCTGGCAGCCGTCTTCGTGTTCGCGTCCCTGCTGGCGTGGATGGCAGGCCGCCCCTGGCTGTCGGTCGCGCTGTTCGCGCTGGCCCTGCTGTCCAAGGAGGAATGCGCCGCGTTTCCGCTGGCGCTCTGGTTGTTCGATGCGCGGCTCATTCCCCAGCCCCCCGCCGGCCGGCGTTCCACGCGCTGGGCTCCGCTCGCCGCCATGCTCGCCCTATCGCTGGCCGCCGGTCTTCGCACCACTTACGCCGCCGCGGCGATGCCAGGCACGCAGGCGGGCGCGCAGGCCGGCATCTCGCCTGCGCATTACCTGCTGGCCGAAGGCACCGTGCTCTGGCGTTACCTTCGGCTGTTCGCGTTTCCTTACGGGTTCACGGTGGATACCGAAATTCGCCTTCCCGCCGCGTGGCTGGGCGTGGCAAGCTGGCTCGCCATCGCCGCCGCGCTGGCCGCTCTGTGGAGATGGCGCCGCGATCTCGCCATCTGGCTCACCGCCGCCGCGCTCCTGCTGCTGCCCAGTTCCTCGATCTTCCCCGCCGCGGACCTGGCGGCCGATCGCAGAATGTATCTCGCCATGCTCCCGCTGGCCGCTGCCGCTGCGCTCGTTCTCGTCCGCTTCCGCCCGCGCGCGGCCGCCGCGCTGGTCATCGCCGCGCTGGTGGTGGTGAGCATCGGCCGGACCCAGGTCTGGGCCAGTGACGAATCGCTATGGCGCGAAGCCGTCGCCCGCGCGCCGGACAAGGTGCGTCCGCGAATCCAATTGGCGCGCAATGTGGGGACCGGGGAAGCGCTGGCCCTGCTGGCCGAGGCGCGCCGCATCGCTCCGGATGACCCGGACGTGGCCGCCGAAACCGGCCGTGTCCTGCTGACCGCCGGCCGCCCAGCCGAGGCGCTGGCTCATTTCGGCCGCGCCCTGGCGCTCGCTCCGCGCGATCCCAACAACTATAACAACCGCGGTGTCGCCCTCCAGGCGCTCGGGCAGACGGAAGCCGCCCGCATTGATTTTGAACGTGCTGTCGAGCTCGATCCCGGCCTGGCCGCCGCGCGCGAGAACCTTAGGAAGTTGGCGCCGTGATCTGCACGTCGTTGGTCATGTTCGGCCAGTCGGGCAGTTCGTAAATCTTCTTCTTGCCGGCCAGCGGCGCGGTGAGTTCCTTCGACTCCAACCCCTTCAAATTGGTGGTGAACTCGAAGGTGCCTTCGGCGTCCTCTTCCGAGCGGCCGGTGCTGGCCCAGATGGTGACGTTGCCCGCCACCCCGTTGAGTTCGGCCTCGGCGTGGTTCGTCACCACGAACTTCACCAGCACCTTGTCCTTGCTCTTGGGGTCTTCCATAAAGCGCACCGAAGAAACCTCGATGAACTTCTGCACCGCACCGACCGCCGCGCCCGGCTTGGCGGCTGGGCTCTCCTCCGCCGTGGTCGGACCTCCGGACCTTCCGTGAAGGTGGTTTACGGTCCAATACACGCCCAGCACGATGCCGGCAATCGCCAGGGCCGAGAACACCGCAGCCAGCCAGACCGGGAACCCCCGCGTCTGTGCCGCCTCCGGCTGCCGCGGCATTGGCGCCGGCGCCTGGAAGGCGGGTGCAGACTCAATCGGCGGAGCCAGAGGCTTGATATCGGGCGGCGGCTCCGCCGGTGCGGCTGGCGCCGCCACCGGTTCCAGAATGGCCCGCGTTGAAGGAGGTGGCGTCGCTGCCGCCGGCTGCGACTTCCTGGTGCAGTCCGGACATTCCGTGTAGGCCGGAGGCACTTCGCGCCCGCATTGCGGGCAGATCCAGGTAAACATTTTTGGGCTCGCCTTAATTCTACTGTAAAAGAGCCGATGCATTCGCCGCCGGGCCGGTTTCAAAGAATTCCGGCAAAAGAATACTGGCGCCCCGCCGCTGCGCCATCGCGCCGAAAAGAATGGAACTCGCCCGGGCCGCATTTGGTGCACAGGCCGGACGCATAGATCCGCCGCTGGCCGACGCCCGCCGCTTCCAATTGGCGGCGCACCGCTTCCGCCAGGTCGATGTGCGCCCGCCCGTCTACGCCGAACTGCGCCGCCACTTCCGCGCCTACTTCGTAGCAGCACTTGCCGACGGCCGGTCCTAGCCCAGCGTGCAGATCGCCGGCGCAGCTGCCGAACTGCGCGCCCAGCGCCGCTACCGCTCTCCGCGCGATGCCCGACACCGTGCCGCGCCATCCGGCGTGAACCGCGGCCACCGCGCGATGGCCCGGATCCACCAGCAGCAGCGGGATGCAATCGGCCGTTTTGACCGCTACCACGGCGCCCGGCGTGTTCTCGAGCAGCGCATCGCCGCTTCCCAGCACCCCGCCGCGCCCCGCGCCCGCCACGCACTCCGTCGAATGGATCTGCCGGAGCGTAGCCAGCCGCGGGAACCGCGCCGGTATGTCCGCCTGGCGCGTGCCGAACCCGTGCACCAGCCACTCCATCTCGTCCAGTTCGCTCACGCGGTAAGTCCGATTTGAATCAAGATAGAACATTGATATTCACCCGCGTTCCGGTCGTGTAGGCTTCCATTCCGATGGCTCGCCATCGAGCTTTTCCCTATTGTATTGTCCCTAATTGTATCGGCTCATTTTGCCGGCGTTTCTGGTACAATTCTCCTTATTTCCCGTTCGCTATAGTTTGCCCTTATCGGAGGAGGACACAATGACGCGAATAAAGACCCTGAAGAGGATCGTTCTGCTGGCTGCCCCGCTCTTGTGCTCGATGTCAGTGGCAAGGGCCCAAGGCGCGAACACCGGCAATCTTCTCACCAACCCGGGAGCGGAAACCGGCGACCTGACCGGCTGGACCGCCGACGGCCCCGGTACGCCCGAAGTGGACAACGGATCGTTCGATTCCGGCATCGACCCTCACACCGGCAGCTTCGATTTCTGTGGGTATACGGGAAGCTCGGATTCCCTCTCGCAGACTGTCTCCATCCTGGTCTCGGGCATCACCCCGGCGCTGGTCGACAGCGGCACACTGCTGGCCAATTTGAGCTTCTGGGAGCAGGGACTGGACCAGGGCGACCCAAGCGACGATGCCGCCGTCCAATTGACCTTCCTGGACGGCTCATCGGTGCCGATCGGCTCGGTGACCAGCCCGATTATCGATTCCCATAATTCGACATGGCAGAACTACGCCGACAGCTACCCCATACCGGCCGGCACCCGCTCGATTACCTACACCATGCTGTTCACTCGCAACGTTGGTTCCGATCTGGACGCCTTCGTGGACGACAACAGCCTGACCATCAGCAAGTCGAATATACCTTCCATC
Source organism: Bryobacteraceae bacterium (assembly GCA_050010695.1). Lineage (GTDB taxonomy): Bacteria > Acidobacteriota > Terriglobia > Bryobacterales > Bryobacteraceae > Bog-375. The sequence continues at coordinate 53,584 of JBEKKO010000005.1, read as the reverse complement.
ACATCCGGCGGTGTCATCAGCGCGGGCTCCTTCGGAGCGTTCGCCTCGGCCGCGGCCGGCTCCTGGATCGAAATCTACGGCTCCAACCTGGCGCTGGATACGCGCCTGTGGACCAGCGCCGACTTCAACGGCATCTACGCACCCATGTCACTCGACCAGACCACGGTGACCGTCGGCGGCCAGTCCGCCTTCCTCTACTACATCAGCCCGACCCAGGTCAATGCGCAAGTGCCATCCAACATCGGCACTGGACCGCAACCGGTCGTCGTCAGTACGCCCAACGGCGCGAGCGATCCGGTCACGGTCGCGGTCAATCTGGAGGAACCGGGATTGCTGTCGCCGCCTTCGTTCAATATCGGCGGCACGCAATATGTGGTGGCGCTGTTCCCCGATGGCGCGACTTACGTACTCCCGCCCGATGCAATCCCGGGTGTGACCTCACGCCGCGCGCAGCCTGGCGATATTATCACCCTATATGGCATCGGCTTCGGATCGGTGACGCCCGATATTCCGGCAGGCCAAATCGTGCAGCAATTGAACACGCTGGTTGCGCCGTTCCACATCCTGTTCGGGCAAATCGAAGCCACGACTAAGTACGACGGACTGGCGCCCAGCGCCGTTGGGCTGTATCAGTTCAACTTAGTGGTGCCGAACGTTACGGCCAGCGACTCCGTACCCGTAACCTTCACGCTCGCCGGCATCGCGGGAACCCAGACGCTGTACATCGCGGTGCAGAACTGAGTCAGTGCCGGGCTAGCGGCCCGGTTGCAGCTATCTGCGGCTCGCTATCCAGGCGTCTATCTTCGCTTCCAGCAGGTCGAGCGGCAGCGGGCCCTGGTCGAGCACCGCATCGTGAAAGGCGCGCAGATCGAACTTCGCTCCTAACTCCCGCTGCGCGCGTTCGCGGAGAGCCAGTATCTTCATCTGTCCCATCTTGTAAGACAGCGCCTGCCCCGGCCACGCAATGTAACGGTCCACCTCGGTCTCGATATTCTGATCGTCCATGGCCGTGTGTTCGTGGAAGAAGTCGACCATCTGCTGGCGCGTCCAGTGTCTGGCGTGGACTCCCGTGTCTACCACCCACCGCACGGCACGCCACATTTCGTTCTGCAACCGCCCGTAATCGCTATACGGATCTTGATAAAAGCCCACTTCCTTTCCCAGCCGCTCGGCGTAGAACGCCCATCCTTCCGTATAGGCGTTCAGATCCAGGTCATAGCGGCGGAACGGCGGCAAACTGGTGAGTTCCTGCGCAATCGAAAACTGCAGGTGATGCCCGGGGACTCCTTCGTGGTAAGCGATGGCTTCCACGTTGAGCAGCAATCGCTTCTCCGGCGCATACTCGTTGACGTTGATCCGCCCGGGGCGCGAGCCATCTCCGGCGCCCTGCGAATAGTCGGCCGGAACGCTGTCGGCGCTGCGGAACGCCTCCATGGGCACCACCGCCAGCTTGGTCTTCGGCAGCCGCCCGAACAGCTCCGGCAGCTTCCCGTACATCTGGTCGCGATATTGCGTGTACAGGTCCAGCAGTTGCTGGGCCGACTTTGCGTGCAGTTTCGGATCCTGCCGGATGTGTTGATTGAACGATTTCAGATCGCCGAATCCCTGCGCTTTGGCGATGGCCAGCATTTCGGTTTCAATTTGCGCCACGCTCTGCAAGCCAAGCTGGTGAATCCGCTCGGCGGTGAAATCGCTGGTGGTCTCGTGACGCACGGCGAACCGGTAGCGCGCGTCTCCATCGGGCAGCGCCCACACGCCGGGCTCCAGGCGCCCGTGCGGCGCGTAATCCTCGCGCACGAACCGGGCGAACTTCGCATACGCCGGCGCGACCGCGTCCCTGACCGCACTTTCAATCCCTTCGCGCAATTGTTTCCGCTCCGCCTCGGAGATGGAATCGGGGAACTTGCGCAGCGGTTCGGTAAATGGACTCTTATCGAGCGGGTAGCCGGCAATCTCCTGCGCCTGCCCGGACACTTTCTCGAGCAGATACTTCGGCGGTATGCGGTGGTCGCGCAATCCGTCGCGCATGTGTCCCATGGCCTGCTCGAGCACGCGCGGGATCTGGCGCAGGCGCGACAGGTAGTCCCGGTAGTCTTTCGCGTTGCGGAAGGGCGTATCCTGGGCCAGCGAAGCGCAATCCAGGTGAACCCCGTCAAACTGCGTGGCCGGCATCTCCCAGTCTTTGAATGGCGCGCTGTCGACGGTTTCCCGCAAGCTGCGCAGCATCAGCGATCGGTTGAGCTTCTCCTGCTCCGGAAACCCCGTGACATCGATCGCTTCGAATCGCTGGAGCGACTGGCGAGCGTGTTCGATTGAGCCGGCAATCGCCTGGTCGGAAAGATCGCTCAGCCGGTCGTTGTACCGGTCGTCCCCTACGTGGGTGGCCAATTCAGGCTGGGTGCGCAGCGTGTACTTCCACTCATCGTTCAGCAGAAAACTGAGTTGCGCCCGCCGCGCTTCCAGGGGCCCCCCGACGCCCTTGGCAAAGAGCGGCTCGAACCGGCCTTCCAGAGGCTGCCCGCCAGCCTGGGCGTAGAGCGGCCCGAGTTGAGCCACCGCGAAAACGACAATCAGAAGCGATGCGCGCAAGATACTTGCCTCCGCCCTTATTTTAATCGTGGCGCAGGCTGTCCGTCCTGCCGAGCCGAGATTCGTGTCGGCTTTTCTAGGGCCTGCCAGCCTGCACCCACGTTCACAACAACTCCGCCAGCCGCAGCGCCTTTTTGGCGGTGGTGCTCAGCGGGATTCGCTCGGCCTCGATCGGGTCCAACCACTGGAAGAGCGCGCCGGCTGGAAGCCGCTTGGGCGCCCCAGCGGTCTTCACCGTGAAGGTGTAGTCGTGACGGGTGATGGTGTGGCGAAACTGGCCCGCAATCGCACCGGGGCGGGCGCCGGGCAGGTGCTCCGGCGCGGGCAAGTCCCAGAAGCCCGGCATGCGGCGCTCCGTGACCGGGCGCTGGCGCAGCAGGATGCGGCGGCCGCGGCGCACCAGCAGCAGCACGGCCTCTATCCGCTCCGGCCGCGCAGTCCCAAGCTTCACCGGCAACTGGTCCGCCGTTCCCTGCCGCCGCGCCTGGCACTGGCCGCCCAGCGGGCACTGCGGGCATAGCGGACGCCGCGGCAGGCAAACCGTAGCCCCCAGTTCCATCAGCGCCTGGTTGAAAGCCCCCGGCTGCCGCCGGTCGAGCCAGCTTTCGGCTACGGCGCGAAAACGCTCGCGGGTTTTGGGCTTGCCAACGTCCCCGGCATCGTTTTCCACGCGCGCCACCACCCGGAGCACGTTGCCGTCCAGCACGGCGCGTGGTTCACCGAAAGCAATGCTGGCCACCGCCGCGGCGGTATAGTCGCCGATGCCCGCCAACTCGCGCAGCTCGTCATAGTGGCGCGGGAATGCGCCGCGCGCGGCAATCTGGCGGGCGGCGCGCAGCAGGTTGCGCGCACGCGAATAGTAGCCGAGACCGCTCCACAGCGCCAGCACTTCGGGTTCCGCCGCGCCGGCGAGCGCCTCCACGGTCGGGAATCGCTCCAGAAAACGATTGTAATAAGGGATCACCGCCGCGGCGCGGGTTTGCTGCAGCATGATTTCGGAAACCCAGATGCGGTACGGGTCCGCGGTGCGCCGCCAGGGCAGATCGCGGTGCCCCTGGGCGTACCACCGGGCCAGCAGGCTCGAGACGCGGCGCTTCACTCGATGACGAGCAGCCACTCGGCAACCACGGCGAAATCCTCGGGTCCCGCGTCCCAGGCTTCAAATTCCGGATTGAGCGGCTCCAGCCGGATCCGTTCGTGCCGCCATTGATCCTCTCCGGTTTCGACTTTGCGGCTGGTGTATTTCTTCACCGTGTAGCGGGCCGTGTCGTCGAGCGCGCCGAAGCGCTGAATCAGCAGAATCCTGTTCTGCCGCGAACCCACCGGATGCAAGCGGAACAGGTTGAGGCTGCCATCCGGGATGCGCGGCTCCATCGACCGGCCCACCACGTGGGCCACGAACAGATCGGGCGTCAGGCGCACACCGGCCGGCGCGGGCACCCAGTCTTCTTCCACCGATTCCATTTCCTCGCCCAGCCGTCCGGCCGCCGCGCGCAGGCTGTAAAGCGGCAGGTGGGTCGAGAACCGCCCGATCGCGATTGGCTCGACGTGTTCGCCGTACAGGCGTTCGATCGCGCGCGAAAACGCATCCACCGCCACCGCCTGCCGCTCGCCCACGCGAAGCACGTTCGAAAGCGAATCCTCGAGCGCTGCGAGGCAGGACTCCGCGCCCATTTCGGCCAGCTTGTCGCGCAAATCGGCTTCCAGCGCTGCCAGCACTTCGGCGTCTTCGGGGGCGGCGAAATCGTCGTACCGCCCGCGCAGCTTCACCCAGCCCCGATCGGTGGCCGGGTCGATCAGAATCACCCCAATGTGACGCGGAGCCACGCCCGGCAAAACCGCTTCCAGAAGCACGTAGGTGCCCTGGCGATTGCCCGAGATGGAAACCACGCTGGCCGGCATACCGCTCCTCTTCTATTCTACTTATCGGCCGGAACTTTGTCCGGTATACGCCCGGACGAGGCGTTTTTCTCGATCCACGGATGAACACGGATAAACACAGACAAGAAAGCCACGATCTTGTTTTGATTATCCGTGTTTATCCGTGTTCATCTGTGGCTCATCGTTGTTTTGTGTTTTTCAGCAAGCTCCCAGGCTTTCCCGCCCCGTGCCCAGCCTGGTGACCCGCCCCCTGTGCTAATTTCGAAGTACCATGCTGAAGTTTCTGTTGGGATTGTTTACGGGCGTGCTGCTGGTCTTCCTGGGCGGCATCCTGCTGCTGGCGTTGCTGTTTCAATTCCGCGACCGGCCGCCGGAAATCGCCTCCAATTCCGTGCTGGTGGTGCGACTGGAAGGCGAGATTCCGGAAAAGCCCTCCATGGAGCTGCCGTTTATCGAGAACCCGCGCGCCGCCGTCACCGTCGCCGGCGTGTGGACGGCGCTGCGGCGCGCGGCGCAGGATAGCCGCATACGGGCCGTCGTCCTGGAACCGGAGGACCTGGCGGTTGGCTGGGCCAAGCTCGAAGAGATCCGCGGCGACGTCGAGCAGTTCCGCAAATCGGGCAAGCCGGTGTTCGCCTACCTGCGCAATCCCTCCGCGCGCGACTACTACCTGGCGCTGGCCGCCGACCGCATCTACCTGGGACCCGAGGATCCTCTGCTGCTGAAGGGCATGCGCGCCGAGATCCTCTATTTCCAGGGGACGCTCGCCAAGCTCGGCGTTTCGGTGGACGTGGAGCACGACGGCAAGTACAAGGATTTTGGCGACATGTTCACCCGCGCCGATATGAGCCCGGAAACCAAAGAGGTCCTCAACGCGCTGGTCGACGATCTGTACGGCAACCTGGTGGAGCGCATCGCCACCGCGCGCCGGAAACAGCCCGACCAGGTGCGGGCCCTGATCGACCAGGGGCCGTTCAGCGCTCCCGACGCGCTCCAGGCCGGCCTGGTGGACGAGCTGCGCTTCGAGGACCAGATGTGGGGCGAGCTCCGCCAGCGTCTGCAAACGGCCGAGCCCAACCGGGTCGCCCTGGCCCGCTACCTGAAGGCCTCGCCGCGCACTGTTCCGCGCAACCATTTCGCGCTGGTGGTGGCGGAGGGCGACATCGTTCGCGGCGATCCCAGCGACGATGGCGGCGAAGGGCTGACCTCCTACGGATTCGATAAACTGCTGCGCGAGGCTGTCGCCGACCCGTTGGTGAAGGGCATCCTGGTGCGCATCGATTCTCCCGGCGGAGAGGTCACCGCGTCGGACGAAATCTGGCGCGAGATGAGCCTGGCAACCCGGAAAAAGCCGCTGGTGATTTCCATGTCCGACGTGGCCGCCTCGGGCGGCTATTACATGGCGATGACCGGCGATCCGATTGTGGCTTACCCGGAAACCGAGACCGGCTCCATCGGGGTGGTCTTCGGCAAACCGAACCTGCACGGGCTTTACGACAAGCTGGGCATCACCAAGGATTCCATCCAGCGCGGGCGTAACGCCGGCATCGATTCCGATTACACCTCGCTCGACCCCGCCCAGCGCACGCTGCTGCAGCGCGGCATCGACCAGAGCTATCGCGAGTTCGTGTCCAAGGTCGCCACCGCGCGCCATCGCCCGTATGCCGACATCGAGCCGGTGGCCCAGGGCCGCGTCTGGCTGGGCTCGCAGGCTAAGCCGCGCGGGCTGGTGGACGAGTTGGGCGGCCTGGACACCGCCATCACCCTCCTCAAGAAGAAGGCGGGGCTTCCCGCTTCCGAGGACGTCGGCCTGCTGCTCTATCCGGGACGCCGCAACCTGCTCGATCTCTGGCTGAAGCGCTCGCAGGACGACGCGCTCGAAACCAGGCTGCGCGCGGCGTTCGGCCGGGTTCCGTTCCGCGCCTGGATGCGGGGCGGCATGCTGCGCATGATGCCCGAGTGGATCGACGTGCGGTAGGTGGGGCATGCTTCAGCTTGCCGTTTGTTCCTCTGGACCCCTGCCCAGGCAGCTAATATAAAGGAAGCCGGTTCGCGGGGCGGACACTTGCCCGCGCTGCCGGCCAGGGTCTCAAGGAATCCGTTGCACTCGCATACCAACTCCCATCCGGCGGACGCGGGCGGCGTTTTGCGCTGGTCGCTGGCCGCCACGCTGGTCTTCGTGGCGGTGGAAGTGGCGGCCGGAATGCGCGCCCATTCGCTGGCCTTGCTCTCCGACGCCGGCCACAACTTCACCGACGCACTGGCGCTGCTGCTGGCCTGGTTCGGCCTCTACTTCCAGTCCAAGCCGGCCGATGAGATCAAGACTTACGGTTACCACCGCGCCGGCGTGCTGGTGGCATTCGTCAACGCGGCCACGCTGGTGGCGCTTTCGGTCTGGATCGTCTGGGAAAGCGCCGAGCGGTTGCGCCACCCGGCGCCGGTGAGCGCGAGTATTATGATGGCGGTGGCGGCGCTGGGCCTGCTGGTCAACGGCGGCATCATGCTGGCGCTGCGGGCTTCCTCGCGGAACGACCTCAACGTGCGCAGCGCATTCGTCCACATGCTGGGCGACGCGCTCGGCTCCATGGCCATCGTCATCGGCGCGGTGGCCATCCGCTTCACCGGCTGGCTGCAGATCGATCCCTGGCTTTCGATTCTGATCGCGCTACTGATCGTGTGGACCGCCTGGGACATCATTCGCGAGGCCCTCAACATTCTGCTCGAGGGCCTGCCGCGCGGCCTCAGCCTCAGCGGCGCGATCTCCACCATCCGGGACGTGGAAGGCGTGCTGGACGTCCACGACCTGCACATCTGGAGCCTGGGATCGAGCACCCGCGCGCTGAGCTGTCACGTCACGATTGCCGATATCCCGGCGTCGGCCAGCGATGTGGTGCTGCGCCGGCTGAACCAGGTGCTGGCCGAGCGGTTCCACATCTTCCATAGCACGGTGCAGTTCGAGCACCTGCGCTGCGCCATCTCCGAAAACGGCTGCGCCATCCCGGCGTCCGCCGAAGGACACCGGGAACACGAGGGACACCACCACTAAGTTCTGCGGGTGGCTTCGCATGAGCGGCAACGCTGCCCGGCCGGCGCAGTCACTGCCGCTGCAGTGCTTGCCTGGCGCGCCACATCCCGCTGCTTTCGCCGGGCATACGACTATTGTTGGCACGAACCGCCGACACTTCCCTCAGAATCTGAAGGGCCAGTTGTTCGATGGAATCAAGAGCTTCGACGTTGCTCCGCAATCCATCGGCGGGGAGCGCGCCGAGTCGTAAAGCGACCTCGGCAGCTTGCTTCGCGAGTTGATCCACGTGTGTTCCTGCGGACGGCTCGGAGCCGCCCGATAGCATCATATCCTGCGTGTCTGCCCGGCCCTATGATGTCTTTGGTTAGCGGCCCTCGACACCACGATAGTTTACACGGCTGGAGATTCAAAGCCCTGTAAAGCGCAACTAACAGGTTGCTCTTTCCGCCGGACCAGGCTAATATGCAACCTGGAGGTTGCTTTAAGATGAATGACCGCATTGAGAAGCGTATCGAGCTCAACGCGCCGGTCTCGCGGGTGTGGCGCGCACTGACGGACCATCGCGAGTTTGGCGAGTGGTTTCGCGTCAAACTGGATGGCCCATTCCTGCCGGGTCGGATCTCGCGCGGCTACATAACCCACCCTGGCTACGAGCACGTAAAATGGGAGGCCGTCGTCGAGAAGATAGAGCCGGAACGGCTCTTTTCCTTCACCTGGCACCCTTATTCGGTCGATCCCAACATAGACTATTCGAAGGAGACGCCCACGCTCGTCGAGTTTAAACTGGAGGAAACCGCCAGCGGCACGCTGCTCCTGCTCACCGAGTCCGGCTTCGACAAGATCCCCAGCCATCGCCGCCTGGAAGCATTCCGCCGGAATGACGGCGGTTGGACGGAGCAAATGAAGAACATCGAAAGCCATGTCGCACAGAAGCCGTAGTGGCATGGCCGGCAAACGGAGGGCTCGCGCACCGGTCTTCGCCGCACTGGGTGACGAGACGCGGTTGTCGCTGGTTGCCAAGCTCTCCGTTGGGCAGCCCTGTTCGATCTCCCAGTTGACCGGCGGCTCCAGGCTGACCCGGCAGGCCATCACCAAGCATCTGCGGGTACTGGAGGGCGCCGGAATCGTGCACGGCGTCCGCGCCGGCCGCGAGAAGCTATTCGCGTTCGATCCGCAGCCGATGGAAGAGATCAGGCAATACCTCGCTCTGGTTTCCGAGCAGTGGGATCAGGCGCTGGCCAGGCTAAAGTCGTTGGTCGAAGGCTGAGTGCGCCACCGAGTTTGCCGATGGAAGTTGTCTTTTGGAGTTCGTTGACGAAGCTATCGATGAGACATTTCCCGCGCTGGCGTCACTAACGAACCAGCGGGAATACGCTTGCGGAAAACTTCGTCATCGTGTGAAAAACCGTCTCACGAAACCACTTGAGCGGCAACCCGGAAATCGTTAGCAAGTCTTTTCATTTCACCAGTACTGATAATTCTGATTGCGGACCCCCGCATCTTTTTGTCCCCAATTCGCCCATTTTCGAGGGATAATAAAGTAGAACATTTTTAGCACTCCTGCGACAGCCCAAGAACGGCTCCTGCTGAGGGTTATTGAGGTTATGCAATGACGAAGGTTATAGATATCACTGAACTTATACTTAGGGACGGCCACCAGAGCCTGCTCGCTACGCGGATGGCGATGGAAGACATGATTCCGGCCTGCGAGGATATCGACAAGGCCGGCTTTTGGTCGGCCGAATGTTGGGGCGGCGCCACCTTCGACGCCTGCATCCGTTTCCTGAACGAAGACCCGTGGGAGCGTCTGCGCACGTTCCGCAAGCTGATGCCCAACACGCGGTTGCAGATGTTGCTGCGCGGGCAGAACCTGCTGGGCTACCGGCACTACGAAGACACCGTAGTGGACCGCTTCGTCGAGAAAGCGGCGGCCAACGGGATGGACGTCTTCCGCGTGTTCGATGCGTTGAACGATATCCGCAACATCCGGCGCGCGGTGGCGGCGGTGCAGCGCGCGGGTAAGCATGCGCAGGGCACCATCTGCTACACGGTCAGCCCGCTGCACACCATCACCGGCTTCGTCGAGATGGCGGAGCGGCTGCTGGAGCTGGGCTGCGATTCGATCTGCATCAAGGACATGGCCGCGCTGCTGAAGCCGCAACCGGCCTACGATCTGGTGAAGGGCATCAAGCAGGCCTGCGGCGAGGAAACCCGCGTACACGTGCACGTGCACGCCACCACCGGAGTCACCATGGTCAGCCTGATGAAGGCCATCGAGGCGGGAGCGGACTGCGTCGACACCTCCATCAGCTCGCTCAGCCTGGGCCCCGGCCACAATCCCACCGAAAGCCTGATGGAGATGCTGGAAGGCACGCCCTATTCCACCCGCGTGGACAAGCAGCGGCTGCTGGCGATCAAAACGCATTTCGACAAGATCCGCCCGCGGTACAAGGAATTTCTTTCCAACATCACCGGCGTAGACACGGAGATCTTCGACAGCCAGATTCCCGGCGGCATGATTTCCAACCTGGAAAGCCAGCTCAAGCAGCAGAAGGCGGGCGACCGCATGAAAGAGGTGCTCGAGGAAGTGCCGCGTGTGCGCGAGGACGCCGGTTTCCCGCCGCTGGTGACGCCCTCCAGCCAGATCATCGGCACGCAAGCGGTTTTCAACGTCATGATGGGCCGCTACAAAGTGCTGACCGGCGAGTTCGCCGACATTATGCTGGGCTACTACGGCGAAACGCTGGGCCAGCGCAACCGCCACGTGGTCGAGCTGGCAGCCAAACAGACCAATAAGCAGCCCATCAGCACGCGCCCGGCGGATCTGCTGAAACCGGAATGGCAGGAACTGCGGTCGGCGGCGCTCGCGCTCGATGGCTGCAACGGGTCGGACGAAGATGTGCTCACCTACGCCATGTTTCCCGGTGTCGCGCCGAAGTTCTTCCCCGCCCGCGCCAAGGGCCCCAAGAACCTGGGCAAGGACCCGGCCGCGGCGGCGGCGCCCGCCCCGGCCCCGGCTCCTGCGGCGGAAAACGGGAAGGGCCCGGTTACCACCACCATCACTTACGACGTGAAGCTGAACGGCCGCACTCACAAGGTGACGGTATCGCCGGCGTGAGCGATTGTCCGCGCCGCTCGGGCGGCATGGAGAGACATCGTAAATAGGAATTGACGAAGCCAGGACTTGCGAGAGCTCGAAATATGACCACCACGATGCAAGAGAAGATCGAAGAGTTGAAGCGGCGGCGCGAAGCGGTAATGCTGGGCGGCGGGGCCGACAAGCTGGAAAAGCAGCGCCAGTCGGGGAAGCTGACCGCGCGCGAACGAATCGACGCGCTGGTCGATCCGTCCAGCTTCGAAGAGAACGGCCTGTTCGCCGAGCACCGCGCCACCATGTTCGGCATGGAAGGCAAGAGCCTGCCGGCCGATGGCGTAGTGACCGGTGCGGCGTCCGTGGGCGGACGCCTGATCCACCTGGCCAGCCAGGATTTCACGGTGATGGGCGGCGCGGCCGGCGAGGTGCATTCCATAAAGGTCGCCGAAGTCATGCAGCAGGCGCTCAAGACCGGCTCGCCGTTCGTGTTTATCAACGATTCCGGCGGCGCGCGCGTGCAGGAAGGCATCGACTCGCTCTCCGGCTACGGGAAAGTGTTCTACGCCAACGTGATGCTCTCGGGCGCGGTGCCCCAGGTCTCGCTGATCTGCGGACCCTGTGCGGGCGGCGCCGCCTACAGCCCGGCGCTCACCGATTTCATCGTGCAGACCCGCCAAGCGCAGATGTTTATCACCGGACCTTCGGTGATCAAGCAGGTCACCGGCGAGACCGTCACCGCCGAGCAATTGGGCGGCCCGGAAGCGCACATGGTGAATTCGGGCGTGATCCACTTCATCGCGGAAAACGACCGGCACGCTGTGGCGCTCTGCCAGAAACTGCTCAGCTTCCTGCCCAACAACAATATGGAGGATCCGCCGCAAGTGCAAGGCGACGTTAACGTGGATCCCAACCCGGCGCTCGAAAACATGGTCCCGGTGGATGGCAAGAAAGGGTACGACGTTCGCCAGGTGATTCTGGCGGTGGTGGACTTCGGCGATTTCCTCGAGGTGCAATCCGGCTTCGCGAAGAACATCGTGATCGGCTTCGCGCGGGTGAACGGCCGCACGGTCGGCGTAATCGCCAATCAGCCGGCGGTGATGGCCGGCGCGTTGGACATCAACGCTTCGAGCAAAGCCTCGCGGTTCATCCGCTTCTGTAACGCGTTCAACATCTCGCTGCTGACGTTCGTCGATGTGCCGGGATTTCTGCCGGGCGTGCAGCAGGAGCACGGCGGCATCATCCGCCACGGCGCCAAGATGCTGTTCGCGTATTCGGCCGCCACCGTTCCCAAGATCACGGTGATTCTGCGCAAGTGTTATGGCGGCGCTTACCTGGCCATGTGCGGCAAGGACCTGGGCGCGGACCGCGTCTTCGCCTGGCCCACCGCGGAGGTGGCCGTGATGGGCGCGGAGGGCGCCGCGGAAATCGTGTTCCGCAAGGAAATACAGGAAGCCGAGGACAAGGCGGCGCGGCGCAAGGAACTGATTGCGCGTTACCGCGAGGCGTTTTCCAATCCTTACGTGGCCGCCGGGCGCCGCCTGGTGGACGCCGTGATCGAGCCGGCGCTGACCCGCCGCCATGTGGCGCGCGCGCTCGAATACCTGGGCACCAAGCGGGAATTGCGCCCGCCCAAGAAGCACGGATTGATGCCGCTGTAGCGCGAGGCCGAAGATGACCACCGACATACAAGCGAGTGAACTCGAAGCTCTGATTCGCGATATTCGCGCGCAACTGGCCGCGCTGACCGAGCGCGTGGCGCATCTGGAAACCCCGGCTGTGGCCGCAGCCGCAGCTCCCGCAGAACCAACTGTCGAAGGTCCGCTCGCAGCGGCGGAAGCGCCTGCCGGCCCCGAGCCGATCGGCGAAGAGGAACTGCTGGCCATTTCCGCCGCCCTGGCAGCCTATTTCGGAGTGCGGGTGCACGTGCGGCAGATCCGCCTCATCAGCTCGTCGGCCTGGGCCCAACAGGGACGCGTATCGATTCAGGCCTCGCACAGACTTTTCTAATCAGGACTTGCCCGTGAAGCTAAACATCAAGATCGATCAAAAGACGTACGAAGTGGAAGTGGAAGCCGCCGAGCCGGACGCTCCCAGCCAGCCGCCGCGCGGGTATGTGATGGAATCGGCGCCGGTGCGCGTTCCGGCCGCGCCGCTCGCCGCGCCGCCCGCGCCGCTCGCCGCGCCGCCCGCGCCGTCGGGCTCGGTCAACGAAGAGAAAGTGTGCCGCAGCCCGGTTTCCGGCAACGTGGTACGGGTGATGGCGCACGCGGGCCAAAGCATCCAGGTGGGCGACGTTCTACTGGTGCTCGAGGCCATGAAGATGGAAACGAATATCACCGCTCCGGTTTCCGGCAAGCTGGCCGCCGTCAAGGTCAACGCCGGCGAAAGCGTGCAGTCCGGACAGGTGGTTGTGGAGTTCGAATAAAATGCATCCCGAATTGGAACAAATACCCGGTTTTCTGTTTTTCGACCATGTTGCCGTTTCGGTACCGCCCGGCCAGTTGGAAGCGCACGTCGCGGCCTACCAGACGCTCGGTTTCCGTGAAGTGCATCGCGAGGACGTGCTCGGCTCCGACCAGGTTCGCGAGGTCCTGCTGCAGGTGGGCGACGGTCCCAACCTGGTGCAATTGCTCGAGCCGTTGACGCCCGAGTCTCCGGTCTCGAAGCAGATCGAAAAGAACGGTGGCCGGGGCGGCCTCGCGCACGTGGCTCTGCGCGTTTCCGGCATTCAGAAGGCCTTCGACTATCTGGGCGAAAAGGGATTCAAGATCATCGACAAGGCGCCGCGCAAAGGCTCGCGCGATACGACCGTTTTCTTCATCCATCCCAAGACCACCGAAACCGCGGCATTCGGCTACCTGATCGAGGTGGTCGAGGAGGGCAGCCATGCCTGAGGATCTGCCTGGCGCCGAGATTCTGAACCTCGGCCAGGAATTTCCGCCCGTTCCGACCGCTGTCTGGGAAGCGGCCATCGCGAAGGACCTGAAGGGCGCCGACTACGAAAAGAAGCTGGTGTGGCGCACCGACGAGGGTATCGCGGTGCGGCCTTATTATCGCGCGGAGAACCTGGCCGGCCTGGAGGCGCAGACCCGGACCGCGCCGGGGCAGTTCCCCTTTGCGCGCGGCAGCGGCAAGCCATGGGAGGCAGCCGACGCCGTGCCATGCGGCGCCAACGTGATTCGCGCCGATGAGCTGGCCGAAGCCGGCGGTAATGCCGTTCAGCAGCTTGGCTATGCGCTGGCCGCGGGCGTCGAGCGATTGTCCGCGCTTGCCGCAACGAGCACGGTGGATGAAGCCGCACGCTCGATCGAATTCGTTTACGCCGTTGGCTCGACCTATTTCCTCGAGATCGCCAAGTTGCGCGCCGCGCGGCTGATCTGGGCGCAGGCGGTAGCGGCGTTTGGGCCGGCGGACCTCGAGTGCGCGCTGGCCCGCATTCAAGCCCGCACCACTCGCCTCGACAAGAGCGTGTATGACCGCTATACCAACCTGCTGCGCGTGACCACCGAAGCGCTGGCGGCGGCGGTTGGCGGCTGCGACCGGTTGACGGTCGAGCCGTTCGGTTTCGACCGGCACCTGGCGGTGAACGTCGAACGCATCCTGCGCCATGAGGCGCACGTGGACGCGGTGGCCGATCCGGCCGGTGGCTCTTATTATGTCGAGGCGCTCACCGATTCGCTGGCCCGCGCGGCCTGGAAACTCTTCCAGCAGGTGGAAGCCGGCGGTGGTTACAGCCAGGCCGTCGAATCCGGTGCCGTCGCGAGCGCTCTGGAAACCAGTCGCGCCAAGCTCCAGAAGGCGATGGCATCGCGCTACCGCACGCTGGTGGGCGTCAACAATTTTCCCGATCTCAAAGAAAAAACGGCGGAGGCGACCGCACCGCCGGACGAAAGCGGCGCGGCATTTCCCGCCTTCCGCCTGGCCGAAGCGTTCGAAAAGATCCGCCACCGCACCGAACGCCACACCGCCAAGACCGGCCGCGTTCCCCAAGCGCTGCTGCTCAAGCGCGGCGACCTCAAAATGCGCATGGCGCGCGCCAATTTCAGCTTCAACTTTTTCGGCTGCGCCGGCTTCGACGTGGCCGAGGCGGAAGAGTTTGCGGGCGCCGGCGCGGACCTGATCGTGCTGTGCAGCTCCGACGCGGAATACCTGGCGCTGGCGCAGGAAGTCTGCCCGGCCGCCGGCGTGCCGGTGATCGTGGCCGGCAATCCCAAGGAGCAGATTGACGCGTTGAAGGCCGCCGGCGTGGCGGGCTTCATTCACGCACAAAGCGACGCCGTCCAGACCCTCACCGAGTGGCAAAAACGGCTGGGGATGGAGGACTAAGCGATGAAACCGGACTTTTCGAAGATCGATTACCAGCCCAAGCCCGGGCCGGCCGCCGCTGCCGCGCCCGCCGAAGACTGGATGACCGTGGAGCGCATCGCGGTGAAGCCTGTGTACACCGCCAGCGACCTCTACGCCATGGAGCACTTGCAGTACGCCGCCGGCGTGCCGCCGTTTCTGCGCGGGCCGTACTCCACCATGTACGCCCTCCAGCCGTGGACCATTCGCCAATATGCCGGCTTCTCCACCGCCGAAGAATCGAACGCGTTTTACCGGCGCAATCTCGCCGCCGGACAGAAAGGCCTTTCGGTGGCATTCGACCTGGCCACCCATCGCGGCTACGATTCCGACAATGATCGCGTAGTGGGCGACGTCGGCAAAGCCGGCGTGGCGATCGATTCCGTCGAAGACATGAAGATTCTGTTCGACCAGATCCCGCTCGGCCAGATGTCGGTTTCGATGACCATGAACGGCGCCGTGCTGCCGGTGATGGCGTTTTACATCGTGGCGGCCGAAGAGCAGGGCGTCAAGCCGGAGCAACTCACCGGGACCATTCAGAACGACATTCTGAAAGAGTTCATGGTCCGCAACACGTACATCTACCCGCCGCTGCCGTCGATGCGGATCATCGGCGACATCTTCCGCTATTCGGCGGAGCGTATGCCGAAGTTCAATTGCATTTCGATCAGCGGCTACCATATGCAGGAAGCCGGCGCGACGGCGGATATCGAGCTCGGCTACACGCTGGCCGATGGCGTGGAATACGTGCGCACGGGCATCGCCGCCGGTTTGGATATCGACGCGTTCGCGCCTCGCCTGAGCTTCTTCTGGGGCATCGGCATGAACCACTTCATGGAGATCGCCAAGCTGCGCGCGGCGCGCGTGCTGTGGGCCAAGCTGATTCACGGGTTCCATCCCAAGAATCCCAAGTCGATGGCGCTGCGCACGCATTCGCAGACTTCCGGCTGGAGCCTCACTGCGCAGGACGCGTTCAACAACGTGGCGCGCACGGCGGTCGAGGCGCTGGCCGCTGTGCTCGGGCATACCCAATCGCTGCACACCAACGCCCTCGACGAAGCCATCGCGCTGCCCACCGATTTTTCCGCCCGCATCGCCCGCAACACGCAGATTTACCTGCAACAGGAAACCGGCATCACGCGCGCGGTCGATCCCTGGGCCGGCAGCTATTACGTGGAGAGCCTGACTCACGAGCTGATGCACAAAGCGTGGCATCATATTCAAGAGGTCGAAACCCTGGGCGGCATGGCCAAGGCGATTGAAACCGGCATCCCCAAGATGCGGATCGAAGAAGCGGCCGCGCGCCGCCAGGCCTACATCGATTCCGGCCGCGAGGTGATCGTGGGCGTGAACAAATTCGAGACCCGCCGCGAAGAGAACCTCGACACCCGCGAAGTGGACAACGGCGCGGTGCGCGATTCGCAACTGCGGCGTCTGGCGCAAGTGCGCGCCGCGCGCGACGGCCACGCGGTGGAAGAAGCCCTGGCGGCCTTGACCGCGAGCGCCGGAAGCGGCGAAGGCAACCTGCTCGAACTCGCCGTCCAGGCCGCGCGCGCCCGCGCCACGCTGGGCGAGATTTCGGTCGCGCTCGAGAAAGTGTACGGCCGTTACCAGGCCGTCAACAGCACCATCTCGGGCGTTTATTCCTCGGAGAGCCAGGGCGATCCCGAGTTTCAAAAAGCGCGTCAACTGGCGGTCGAATTCGGCAGGGTCGAAGGGCGGCGGCCGCGCATTCTGGTCGCCAAGATGGGCCAGGACGGGCACGACCGCGGCGCCAAAGTGATCGCCACCGCCTTCGCCGATCTCGGCTTCGACGTCGACGTCGGCCCGCTCTTCCAGACCCCACTCGAAGCCGCCCGCATGGCGGTCGAGAACGACGTCCACGTGCTCGGTGTATCGAGCCTGGCGGGCGGGCACAAAACGCTGGTTCCGGAGGTGATCGCCGAGCTGCGCAAGTTCGGCCGCGACGACATTCTGGTTTACGTGGGCGGCGTGATTCCTCCCCAGGATTACGATTTTCTCTACCAGGCGGGTGTGGCCGGCGTGTTCGGCCCCGGCACCGTGATCCCGGTCTGCGCGCAGAAGATCCTTCATGCGCTGATGGGTACGGTTCGTGCTGCGTAGATTTAGCTGCCAGGACGGCTCGTGGGGCGGACCCCCCGGTCCGCACCCCGGTCCGCACCCCGGTCCGCGGCCGGCCCCCCGGCCGACCTGCTCGCTCTGGGCTGACGTGGAACTCGTGCGCTTCGATGAAAGGAGGTCGCTATGTCGAGCGACACCCCGAACGCACCGCGCCCGCTTCCCGACCGCCCCAATCTCCGGCATCTGAAGAACCAGGCCAAGGATCTGCTCAAGCGCGGCGGGCACTCCGGGGAAAACCGTTACGCTATTGCGGGAGCGAAGAGGTATGGGATGATCGTGAGTGGCGCCTCATCTTTCAGAGCACTGGCGGCGGCCCTATTTCTGACGGGAATCGCCTGGGCACAGCAGCGGGTATCCTTTCCGACCGAAGACGGAGGGCTGGTCTACGCGGACCTTTACGGGAATGGTGACCGCGGCGTGGTGCTCGCTCACGGTGGACGTTTCAACAAGGAAAGCTGGGAGAAGCAGGCGCGGACGCTTGAAGCGGCTGGTTTCCGCGTGCTTGCCATCGACTTCCGCGGTTACGGGCAATCCCGTGGGCCCGGCCAGGCCGATCCTCTCTCGGCTCCACTACAGTGGGACGTGCTGGCTGCAGTCCGCTATCTGAGAAAGGCGGGAGCCAAGACTGTCTCGGTGGTGGGAGGAAGCATGGGAGGCGCGGCAGCCGCCGATGCGTCGATCGAGTCTCAGCCGGGCGAGATCGATCGCCTGGTGTTGCTGGCAGCTTGGACTGACGGATCACCCGAGAAGATGAAGGGCCGCAAGTTGTTCATTGTCGCTCGAGACGACGCAAATGATGACGGTCCGCGCCTGCCCTGGATTCGTGCGAATTACGAGAAGGCCGAGGGCCCGAAGAAGCTGGTGGTGCTGGACGGGTCCGCTCACGCCCAGTTTCTGTTCTCGACGGATCAGGCCGAGCGGGTGATGCGGGAGATCCTGAACTTCCTTACGGAACCTTAGAACGGTGCCGGCCGAACCCTGGCTCGGCCGGCGGACCGGGGGGGTCCGACGCGGGCGAGGGCGCCCGCCCACGCGTCACGCGCGCACGAATTCGTAGCGCTCCAGGGTGACGGCCACCTGGTAAAAGTGCGCACCTGCGTGGCGGCTGTTGGCTGCGCGCTCCAGGCGCACCACCTTGCCCAGGCAACGCAGGTTGACCGGCCGTTGCCGATCCTGGTTCAGGCTGATGACGTACTCAATCGAACCCTGCACCGACGGCTCGTTTTCGGTGGTGAACAGCACACCGGTCGAACTGATGTTCTTGGTATGGCCAGCCAGGCTGGTTTGCTCAGCGCCGGAGCGGACGACGGAGAGCGGGAGGATGAGCGTGAATCGCCGGGTTCTTCTGTTTTCCATGAGTGGATCGTCTTAAATGCTACGGGCGTCAAGGCCGTAAATCAATAGACCATGCCTCGAACCACCCACCACAAGTACTAGGATTCCGGGTTTATCAGTACAGTTTGGGGCTTATTGGTACAGGGGGGATGGCCCAGGGACGGCCCAGTGTCCGCTCCCCCCATTTGAGGAAACTACGTCACCTTGAGGAACACGATCAACAACGTGTACAGCGCTAGCGACTCAATCAATGCCAGACCGATCAGCATCGCCAACTGAATCGCCGCGGCAGCTCCCGGATTGCGTGCCATGCCTTCCACCGCAGCGGCAGTGGCCTTGCCCTGCCCCAGCCCGCAAAGGCCGGAAGCAATCGCCATCGACAGTCCGGCGGCCAGCGGGCGCGAGTCAAACTGCCCGGATGCGGCCGCCGTGCCCGGCGTCTGCGCGCACAGCACGCAACTGGCAAGCAACATCAGTACCATTACGAAAAACAACCTCTTCGTCACTTGTTTTCTCCTTTGATGAAATCGCCCCGAGGAGGTGGTGCCCGCCGTGCCTGGGGAGACCGGCGGGCTCACACTCGAAAGCGGCATAAAGCCCGAATCAATGTCCGTGCGAAACCGAAGCGCCCACGTATGACATCGTGAGCAGCATGAAAATGTAGGCCTGCAGCAGGCTTACGAATACGTGCAGACCCATGAAAATCACCGGCACCACTAGGTAGGTCATGCCGAGAAACATCAGCGTCACCTGCTCGCCGGCAAACATATTGGCATAAAGACGAATGGTGAGCGAAAGAGGACGCGCCAAATGGCTAAAGATCTCGATCGGAAACATCAGGAAAGCCAGCCACCATTTGGGTCCCATGAACTGCAAGATGTATTTGAAACCGTTCGCCTGCACACCCATCAGGTGGTAGTAAAAGAAAGTTGCCATGGCGCAGCCGAGGGTGACCGGCGCATTCATGGTGGGAGACTCGAACGCAGGAATCAGCCCGATCAGGTTCGAAACCAGGATGAAGATGAACATGGTGCCGAAGAAAGGAACATAGCGCCCGCCCGCATGCCCGATCTGGCTTTCCGCCTGGCCGCGCACGAACCCGTAGATCAGTTCGCAGGTCTGCTGGAGCTTGCCCGGATTGGCCGGCGAAAGGCGCACGCGCAAGACGGCGAATACAACCACCAGCAGCACGAACACCAGCAACTGCATCAGGATGTAGTTGGCCCAGGGCCGCGCCTGGGAGTGCATGCCGACCAACTGCAGCGCGGCATTTCCCAGGTCGCCGAAGCGGTCGTTAAAGATCCTGGTGATCCAGAGTTCGCTTTCTTGCATACACCAACTCGAAGAGGATTTCGATGAAGATTGCCGCGGCCAGAACCAGCATCCCGGCAATCACGGACGGCACTGGTATCCGAGAAAATCGTACTATAACATAGCCGCAGCCGCCAAGAAGGAAGTACCGCAGCGCCAATTGGAAAGAGGAAGGCGCCGGTTTCCCGCCGAGCGCGCTGACCAGGCGTTTCAGCCAGCGGAAGTTTAGCCAAGCCGCGACCGCGCCGGCCAGAAAACCGGCCGCCCATTTCCACCCGCCTGCCGCCCCGGCCACCGCCGTGCCCACCACCGCCACGCAACCGAGGATGCGCTCGATGCGGCGGCTGGCGCGCTCGAAGTCGAGTTCGTCAGCCATCGCTATCGTGGGTGTCCCGCATCACCTGCCGGACAAACTGGACGAAGCCGGCGGCGATTCCCAGTATCAGGCCGGCGATGTTGAGGTAACCCGTGCCGAAAGCCTTGTCGAGTAGGTAGCCCAGGAACCAGCCGATGGCGGTCGCGGCCGGAAGAGCGAACGCCAGCGTGCTATATTGCGCCGCCTGTTCGGTGAAGGACTTCTTGCGCGCCACCACGTTCAGTCTAACAGGCCGAGCGCCATAGACTGACATGCGCATCAAAGGCCGCTCAACGGATTCGAGTTGTCGGACCGTGCGCCGGTGCCTACTGCTGGCGGCGTAGCAGGCGGTCGGCATCGGCGTAGACGCGGACGTAGTCCACCACCAGGCGCTGCGGAAACTCGGTGGTTCGATCGGGCGGACCGGGCCAGTCTCCGCCTACGGCGAGATTCAGCAACAGATAGAAAGGATGGTTGTACACCCAATGAGCGCCGGCCGGCAGGCGGGATGGCGTGACATGGAAGTACGGTTCGCCATCGAGCAGGAACTGAATGCTGTCTTCCTCCCAGATGACGCCGAAGACGTGGAAGTCATCGGCGACCTGGCGGCCGGTGGTCAGGGTGGCCGTGCCGCCGATGCCGCCGGTGCCGGAGTAGCCGGGCCCATGCACGGTGCCGTGGATGCTGAACGGCTCCTTGCCGATGTTTTCCATGATGTCGATTTCGCCGCAGGCGGGCCAGCCTTTGTCGACGAAATCGGTGCCCATCATCCAGAAGGCGGGCCACATTCCCTGGCCGTAGGGAATCTGCATGCGGGCTTCAATCTTGCCGTAAGTCGCATTGAACAGGCCCTGGGTCTTGAGGCGAGCGGAAGTGTAAACTCCGTTGGGCTTGGCCAGCGCCATGATAACCAGGTGGCCCTCGCCATCCAGGGAAGCGTTTTCGGGGAGCTTGGTGTAGTGCTCCATTTCATGATTGCCCCAGCCGTGGGTGCCCGATTCGGGAATCCACAGGGCGGGGTCCGGCGGCGCGCCGGCCGGCCCGTCGAACTCGTCGTGCCACATGAGGCGCCACTTTTCCTGGGCCGCCAGGGGAGCGGCCAGCACCGCAACCAAGGCCACAAGGCCGAAAAACCGCATAACTCATTATGCCCTGCCGGCGAATTGAGGGCCCGCATTTGTCGATAATGAGAGAGAGCCATTCTTATGCTGATTCTCTGTGTGCAAGTGCACGTGAAGCCGGAAGCGGTGGAAGCTTTTCGGGAAGCAACCACGGAAAACGCCCGCAACAGCCGGCGCGAGCCGGGCGTGGCGCGATTCGACCTGATGGAGCAGGCCGACGATCCGGCGCGCTTCATGCTCTACGAAGCGTATCGGGACGCCGCCGCGCAGGCTGCGCACAAAGAGACGGCGCACTACCGCGCCTGGGCCGCCAGGACGGTCGACATGTTTGCCGAGCCGCGCACGCGGCAGTTGTACCGCGCGATCGATCCGGCTGACGGCGATTGGTAGAACGGATGCTCTTCGAGTTCGCGACAGCGGCGAGAATCGTGTTCGGCGAAGGCGCCGCCAGCGAGGTGGCTCCGGCGGCAGCCGCGATGGGCCGGCGCGCGCTGCTGGTGACGGGCGAAAGGGCGGACCGGTCAGCGGCGCTCGCGCGGGCGCTCGAAGCGGCGGGAGTGACGGCCGTGCCGTTTCGCGTCTCCGGCGAACCGGCGATCGGCATGATTGCGGCCGGCACTGTCTATGCGCGCGGGGAAGGCTGCGACGTGGTGGTGGCGGTGGGCGGCGGCAGCGCGATCGACGCCGGCAAAGCGCTGGCCGCGATGCTGACGAACCCGGGCGAGCCGCTCGATTATCTGGAAGTGGTGGGGCGCGGGCAACCGCTGCGGCAGGCTTCGGCTCCATTTATTGCGGTTCCCACCACCGCCGGCACCGGTTCGGAGGTCACGCGCAACGCCGTGCTGGCCGCGCCCGAACGCGGGGTGAAGGCCAGCCTTCGCAGCCCATACCTGTTGGCGAGGCTGGCGGTGGTGGACTCGGAGTTGACGCTGGATCTGCCGCCTGCGCTGACCGCGTCGACCGGTCTCGATGCGCTGACCCAGCTCATCGAGCCTTATGTTTCGGTGCGAGCCAACCCGATGACGGACCTGTACGCTGCAGAAGGCCTGCGCACGGCGGGGGCGTCGTTGCCGCGCGCATGGGCCAACAGCGGCGACCGGGAAGCACGCCGCGGCATGTGCTGGGCCAGCCTGCTGGGCGGTCTGGCGTTGGCCAATGCGGGGCTGGGCGCGGTGCACGGTTTCGCCGCACCGGTGGGTGGCATGTTTCCCGCGCCGCATGGGGCGGTCTGCGCGGCGCTGCTGGCGCCGACGATCGAGATCAACGTGGAAGCCTTGCGGCGGCGCGCGCCGGAGAGCCGCGCCCTCCGCCGATACCACGAAGTGGCGCGGCTTTTGACGGGGAAGCCTCACGCGACGGCAGCGGACGGAGTCGAATGGATAGCGGCATTGTGCCGGCGCTTCGAAATCCCTCCCCTGAGCGCCTACGGAGTGACGGCGGCCGACATTCCGCTCCTGGCCAGCCGCGCAGCCGAGGCCAGCAGCATGAAGGGCAACCCTATCGCACTGACGCAGGACGAACGTGCGGAGATAATTGGGCGCGCGATCTGACGCAGCAGGTCGAGAAATCAGTCATGGAATCGCGCCGCGTAGCACTGGGAGCCTGGCAGCCGGTGCGGCATCCGTTCCTGCCCGCTCCTGGTAGAATTGGGGGAGTCTCGTCATGGCACTGGATTCGACGGAAGGATCGCTG
Organism: Bryobacteraceae bacterium; assembly: GCA_050010695.1. Lineage (GTDB taxonomy): Bacteria > Acidobacteriota > Terriglobia > Bryobacterales > Bryobacteraceae > Bog-375. Next base: position 30,695 of record JBEKKO010000005.1, on the reverse strand, counting down.
AAGGAGCGCGGGGTTCGCCTCACGCGCCAGCGGCAGATTCTGCTCGAATTGATCGACCGGACGGGCGCCCATCTGGACGTCGAACAGCTCTACCGCATGGCCAAGGAGCGCGACCCGAAAATCAATCGCGTCACAGTGTATCGCACGGTGAAGATGCTGAAAGCGGGCGGGCTGGTGGACGAGCTCGACCTGATGCACTACGGCGGCGACCAGCACTATTACGAAACCCGCCTCAAGCAGGAGCACGCTCACGTGATTTGCCTGCGATGCGGCCGCGTGGAGGAATTCTTCGGCGAGCCGCTCCAGCGCCTGCGCAAGCAGATTGAAAGCCATTTCGGATTTCAGGTGCTGATGGCGCGCACCGAAGTGGGCGGCTACTGCGCGCATTGCCAGACGCTGCGGGCGCGCGAAATAGAGGCGATGCGCCAGGAACCGAGAACGGTTGCGAAGGCGCCCGCGGGTGGCACACGCACCCGGCACGCCCGTGCCCGGGCCAAATAGATGGAACCGGCCCCTGCCGTTTCGCCGGCCGCCGAGCCGGCTTCCCTGATCGTCACCGATCCCGGCGGCCATCGCACCCGCGTCTCCATCCAGCCGCTGCCGTTCCTGATTGGCCGGCAGCCGCAAAGCCACCTGATCCTGCGCGACAGCCGGGTCTCGCGGACGCACGCGCGCATCGTCTTCGAATCTGGCGGCTACGTGCTCGAAGACGCCGGCAGCCGCCACGGCACCTTCGTCAATGGGAAGCGCGTGGAACGGCAGCCGCTGGCCAACTCCGACCGCATCGATTTCAGCGCGCAGGATTCCTACCAGCTCCTGTTCATGATCGATGGCGCCGAATTGCGACGCCTGATGGAACAGGTGTCGGCTCCGGAAGCCACGCCCGGCGCGCCCGGCCTGGGAGGCGGCCTGGCCAGGCTGCGCGCCGTGCTCGACCTGGCGCGGACTCTGCAAAGCTCGTTCTCGCTCGAGGACGTGCTGGTCCAGGTGGTGGATACCGCTCTCGCCGTCACCGGCTCCGAACGCGGCTTTCTGCTGCTCAAGTCGGGCGATGGTCTGGAGACCAGAGTGGCTCGCCACCGCGGCGGCCGCAAGCTTCCGCTCGACGAGCTGCGCGTGCCGCGGGCCGTCATTCATAAAGCCTTGCAGCACCGGCGGGAGCTGCTGTACATGAACTTCGACTCGATCTCGGGCGAAGGGCATACTGCCGAGCATACGGTGGCCGATCTCGACCTGCGCAGCGTGGTGTGCGTTCCGCTGGTGCGCATCCGAGCCGGGCAGGGCGACACCACCAGCCTGATCACCACCGGCACCGAAACCGTGGGCGTGCTGTATCTGGATTCGCGCCTGGCGGCGGCCGATATGGCGGGCGGCAATCGCGAGCTGCTGCAGACGCTGGCGATGGAAGCATCCACGGTGCTGGAAAACGCGCGCCTGCTCGAGGAGGAGCGGGCCAAGCAGCGCATGGAGGAGGAGCTGAAGGTCGCGCGCGACATCCAGCAAAGCCTGCTGCCGCGCACTCTGCCGTCCGCCGGGTGGTTGTGTGCGGCCGGCAGCAGCGTGGCATCGGCGCAGGTGGGCGGCGACTATTATGACGTGATCGGGGTCAACCAACGCTGCTGGGGCGCGGTGGTGGCCGATGTTTCCGGCAAAGGCGTCAGCTCCGCGCTGCTGGCTGCCCTGCTGCAAGGCGCTCTAATACCCGCCAGCGATCACGCCGACGTGCTGGCGCGCCGCATGGAGCGGCTCAACACATTTCTTCTCGACCGCACCGGCGGCGAAAAATACGCCACGGTTTTCTACTGCCTGCTGGATCAGAGCGGGAAGCTCGATTACGTCAACGCCGCCCATTGCCCACCGATCGTGGTCCGGCCCGGCGGCGAAACCGCGGAGCTGGAAGCCACCGGCGTTCCGGTGGGCCTGGTCGAGGGATCCACTTATCAGCTTGCCGGGCGCCAGCTTTCGCCCGGCGACAAGCTGGTCATTTATACCGATGGCGTCACCGAGGCCCAGGACGCACACGGCGCGTTCTTCGGCAGGAAGCGCCTCTTCGATTTGGTCCGCGCTCAGGCCGGTGCTTCTGCGACCGAGCTGCATGACGCCATCCAGGGGGCCGTGCGCGAGTTCACCGAAGGCGCCCCGCAGTCCGACGACATCACGCTGGTAGTGCTGGATTTCCGCGGGTAGCGCCGGGCCAGCGCGCCCCACCCGGGGTCAGGCGATCCCCAGGCGCTTCTGCATCTGTTCGAGCGACACGCCCTTGGTCTCCGGGAAGAAGATCAGCACCACTACGAATTGCACCAGCATCATGACTCCGAAAAAGGCAAACGGGAGAGCCCCGGAGGCGGCCGCGACCATCGGAAACAGAAACGAGATCAGCGCATTCATGATCCAGTGCGTGGCGCTGCCCAAACTCTGGCCCTGCGCGCGCACGCGGTTGGGAAAGACTTCGCTCAGATACACCCAGATCACTGCGCCCTGCGAAAACGCGAAGAAGCCGATGAAGCCCACCAGCAGCCACACCAGCATCGATTCGTGACGCGTGGTCGAGAAGATATACGAGACGCCGCCCAGGCAGACGGCCGTGCCCACCGCGCCCACCAGCAGCAGCAACTTGCGGCCGATCCGGTCGATCACGGACATGGCAATCACCGTGAACAGCAGATTGGTGGCGCCGATCGCCACCGCCTGCAGGTCGCTCGAAACCTTGTTGAAACCGGCCTTGGCGAAAATATCGTTCAGGTAATAGAGAATCGCGTTGATGCCGGAAAGCTGGTTGAACATGGCGAGCGAAACCGCCAGCAGAATCGGCAGCCGGTACTTGCGCGAGAACAGCCGTTCCCGGGCATGCCCGTGTTCGGCGTCGATGGAAGCGACGATCTCGGCCAACTCGCTTTCTGGGTTCTCCGCGCCGATGGTTTCCAGAGCCTGGCGCGCCTCCGCCACGCGGCGCTTCTGCGCCAACCAGCGCGGGCTGCGCGGAATTCCAAACAGCATCACAAAGAACAGCAGGGCGGGCAGGGCGGAAACGCCCAGCTTCCAGCGCCATTCCAAGCCGCCGAGGGAAAACCGCCCCAGCAGGTAGTTGGACAAATAGGCCAGCAGAATCCCCGAGACCACGTTGAACTGGAAGAAGCCCACCAGCCGCCCGCGCCACCTGGCGGGAGAAACTTCGGCGATGTACATAAGCCCCAATACGGAGGAACCGCCGATGCCCAGACCGCCAATGAAACGGAAGAAAAGCAGCGCATACCAATTCCAGGCGAACGCGCAGCCCAGCGCGCTGGTCAGGTACAGAACCGCCATCAACCGCAGACTGTCGCGGCGGCCCAGCCGGTCGCCGGGGTAACCGGCCAGCACCGACCCGACCACCGTACCGCAGAGGGCGGCGGCCACCGTGAAGCCCAGCATCCAGTGCGACAGTTGGTACAACTCGGTCAGCGCGTGGGTGGCGCCGGCGATGACGGCGGAGTCGAAACCAAACAGCAGCCCGCCCAGCGCGGCCACTACGGTGCTTTTCAGCAGGGAGGCGTTCAGACGCATGCAGCGACAAGCTTACCAGACGGCGACGTGTCCGTTCGCCAGCTTCCCTTCGGGGGCGAACTGCGGGACAATAATCGGGTAGTAGACAGGATTACCAAAATGCGGGTTTACCATCGTTTTCTAGGAATTATGCTCTTGCTTGGCGTTGCCGGTGTTGCCACCGTTCGCGCCGAGGATTATTCGATCACATTCGTGTTTGGCCCGGGTTTCGCGGCCACCGCCCGGCAGGGCGCGCACGCAGCCGCCTCGGCCTCCCGTCATTGGTTTGGGACGACTAACGCTACCGTCGAACTCAGGCGGGCCGGCAGTCTGGATGGGCAGCGCATCGACGCCAAGATGAATTCGAAGGAAATGGATCAGGCCTTCACCGACGCGGCGATGGAGGCGCGTACCGCCGATCCAGCGGCTTTCCTCACTTCTTTGGACGCCGCCGTGCAAGCCGCCGCGCTTCGTCCCGGCACGCGGCTGCTCATCGCCGTGCTGAACAGCCCGCCCCTGTCCACGGACAACGAAGCCACCATCAAGCATTTGGTGGGGCTATGCCAGACCAACGCCATTCGCGTGGTTGTGCTCGATAGCGTCCGGCCGGGATCGAAAGTCGTCCCGTCCGCGCTGGAGTTGCTGCCCAACAACACCGGTGGCGGATGGGTGACCCAGGCGGACAACCTGGAAAGCAGCCTCTTGATGATCACGCAGTCGGCGAAAACCTGGGCTCCGCCGCCAGCCGCCGCCGCCGCCGCACCGCCTGGCGCTGCCGCACCGCCGGCGACGTCAGCCGCCGCACCGCCCGCGATGGCGGCCGCAGCAGCAGCGCCGGAGAATCCCGCGGCCACGGCTGCGCAGAACGAGATTCCGGTGCACGCGCGTTTCATTCGCACTTCGTCGACCTCAGGGGCCGCAACGTCGGGCATAGAATCGGTTGTCGGGTCTGGCCCGAGCGGCGTTGGCACGGGTATTCAGATGAATGAACGATCCGTTGAAGCCAACGACTCCACTGGCCCGATGCGCGGCCTGATCCTGGTGGAATCGCCGCTGAGCGCGCTGAAATTCCAGGTGGATGACAATGCCGGGACCTACCTGGCGCGCGTCAGAGTGGTCGCGATTCTGCGCAATTCGAAATGCACCCCGGTGTGGAGCGGGCAGAAAGAGCTCGACATTCACGGTTTGCTCCGCGACCTGAGCCTGCGGCAAAAGGGCAACCTGGAGTTCATGCGGGAACTCACTGTGCCCGGCCACGACAGCTTCACGATCGACGCCAAAGTCGAGGATCTGCTGGCCGGAACCGCGGGGCGCCTCCAGACGCCGCTGCGGGCTAGCCAGGGTGCGCGCGGTCTGATGGCCAGCGATTTGCTGTTCGTGCGCCCGTTCAAACGCGCCGCCGACAAGTTCGAGGCCGACCAAGTGCTCGCTTACGAGGGCGAGGCGCTGTCTCCGGTGCTCGAACCGGTCTACCAGGCCGGAGAGAATTTCCAACTCCAGCTCTACCTGATCCTTTATCCGGATATCCACGGCGCCCAGCCGGACATGAGCCTCGAGCTCTCCCGCGAGGGGCACGTGGTGTTCCGCATGCCGATGCAGTTTCAGACCAAGATCATCAATCAGTCGCTGGAGGGCTACGGCCCCATGATCGGCAGCCAGGCGCGCGCCTTTCCGTACCTGGCCAATGTCAACGGCAGCAAGCTCTCCGCCGGCAACTACGATGCCATTGTCACCATCCGGCAGGGCAAGAACGTGATCACCCGCAATGCGCCGTTTCGGGTGCTGGGGGATCGCGGGGCCACCGAAGCCGCCGCTCCGGAGAAGGCCCTCATTAAACGGCCCGATGCGGAAGATGGAGTGGTGGTGCTGCCGGAGATCGAACCCGCCACCATCGATTCGAGCGGCCTCGGGATGGCGCAAGAAGAGCAGAAGCATCTTTGGGACGAGGCTGCCGCGAGTGCGCGCGAGTACTCTTCGCACCTCCCCAATTTCCGCTGCACGCAGGAGACTCACCGCTTCACCGGACCCTCAAACAAGCCGGATGACTTGAAGGAGGCCGACTCGTTCAAGGACGAATTGACGTTCGAAGACGGCCACGAGACCTACCATGTCATCGAGATCAACGGCACCAGGACCGAGGCGACGCGCCAGGATTTGAATTTCGTCAATTCCAGGGGCGAGTTCGGCTCCATGCTGATGGGGCTGTTCGATCCGGAGGTCGGGGCGTCGTACAAGTGGGCCGGGCGGGCCATGGCCATGGGCGTCCTCTGCCAGGTATTCGATATCACCGTGCCGAGGGCCAAATCGAACTTCACTCTCACTTACAACCGAGCGGGCGAGCCCGCCGGCTACACGGGCAAGGTCTTCGTCGACGACGAGACTGGCCTGGTGAGACGGCTTACCATTCAGGGAGACGGCCTGCCTCCCACCTTCCCCCTGCAATCGCCGTCGTTCTCGCTCGAATACGGCATGGTGCGGATCGGATCGGAGGATTATCTATTGCCGCTGCGCTCGACCATGCAGGTTAGGCGGAACAAGATCGTGGAGCGCAACGAGAGCGTTTTTCGCGAATACCGCCGCTTCGAGGCGTCCTCGGGAATCAAGTTCGATAACAAGTAATCGGTGGGACAGACGATCGGTTCTTTCGTCTGTCCCAGTCGCGTCAGTTGTAGGCGGTATTAACCGTGAATACCGCGCCGGCGAAGGCGTAGCCGATGTCCAGGCCAGCGGCGGATATCGCCTGCGGGGAGCTCTGGTTCTCAACCGTCAACGTTCCCCCGCCAACCGGCAGGGTCTGCAACACCGAGGCAGGAACCGTAAACTCCCCCGTGCTGGCCGGAACCGAGCACATAAAGCTGGCGCTCGGAATCTGCGCTCCGGGCGCGGCAAACGAACTCCCGCGGATGGCGACCACTCCGTCGGCGTCGCCCCCGGTCCAGGTCAACTGCACCCCCTGCGCCCGGTTAATCACGCCGATGGAATTCTGGTTGGTCCAAACCAGCGGGGCCGGATAATTCACGGCCGTGTTGAAAGGCCCGACGGTCGCGTACTGGTCGCTCGCACTCGCGAAGGTGAACGTTCCGCCGGCTGGCGGAATCGTCGTCGCTGCCACCATCCCACCGTAGTTTACATAATCGCCTGACGCGAGAGGCTGCTGCCCGGCCGGCCCGGTGACGGTGATGGAGCCGCCCGCGCTCAGCCCGGTGGTTTGGTACGCGGCCGGTGGAACGGCGATGCAACTTCCCGCGGATGCCGATCCACTGCCGGCGTCGGCGGCGAGCGCGGAGCCAGGCACGCTGTAAAAGGACCCTCCCGCCGTCGTCTGGTTGCCATCCTGCGATACCGACAACATCCCAAAATTGACGGCGGCCTGGCCGCCGAGCGCCTGAGCCACGCTGGGGTCGAGGACGAAGGATGGCTGAGTGCAGGCGCCGCCGGCCGCGGCAATCGGCAGCGTGACGGTGTTGCTGCCCACGCCGGTGTTGCTGTCGGCCGCGAGTAGCGAAACCGAGCAGCCGACAGGAACAATCACCGAGGCTTGGGCGTTCCAGAAGCCCACGGGAATTTGGATGTTGATTTGGTCCAGGCCCGGATAGCCGCTTCTGCCTGCCCAGACAACCTGCGGATTCACGCTGCCGAGAAAAAACGTCAGCGGGATCACGGTTCTCGAGATTTGGTGCGGGCCCGTATAGGTGGTGTCGCTGGCCGCAGGATCGGCGCCCAAGCCCGATCCCAGAGGGTGATGATCTGGCCTGACGCTGCCGAGTTGGTCGGTGTAATGAGATTGTAGTTCGCGTCGGTGGCCATCGCTTGGCCGGTGCCGTCGCCGGACATGGTGGCGAGTCCCAGGGCGCTCAGTACCACCTGAATCGATGCCGGCCCACTCGCGATTCCGTTGTAGGTCACCGTGACGGTGCCGGTTCCCACCGGCGTGGTGGAAGGAAGCACTGCGGCAATCTGCGTGGCAGTCGCGTAGTAGAGCGCCGGGTGCACGGTCTCGCCCGAAACCGTCACCGCGACGCTGGCGCCATTCAGCGTAAACGGCAGGCCGTTGGTGCTGTCCTGCAAGACCGCCGGCGCGCCCGGCGTTGCCAAGCCGCTGCCGAAGATGACGAAAATGCTGCCCGGCGCAATCCCGTAGTTTTGTGCGCCAGGCAGAACATAGCTGTAATTGTTCATCACCGCGGTGATCGCCGGGACGCTGGAACCACTGCCATCCGCGGCGCCGGCTGGCCAGGCTGCGCTACCGGTTAAGGCTAACGTCAGACCGGCGATGGCAACGACGGTGGGCACCTTGAAATAGCGGGGCGCTTTTGCCTCCATGGCTGCAAGCCTCCTTTACCAGTTTAGCTCCCGGCGGCAGGGTCGGCCCCTTTCACACCTTTTTCTCTGTTTCTGTCTCCCTCATCCTCGGGAACCAGTTCCAGAACAAGTGACCGTGCGGGTCAGTTGTAGGTGGTGTTGATCGTGAACAGCGCGCCGGCGAAGGCGTAGCCGATGTCCAGGCCGGTGGCCGATATCGCCTGCGAGGCGCTCTCGTTCTCAACCGTCAACGTGCCTGCGCCAACCGGCAAGGTCTGCAACACTGAGGCGGGAACCGTGAATTGGCCGACGCTTGCCGGAACCGAGCACAGGAAGCTGGCGACCGGCGTTTGCGATCCGGGCCCGGCAAACGAACTTCCGCGGATGGCGACCACTCCGTCGGCGTCGCCCCCGGTCCAGGTCAACTGGACGCCCTGCGACCGGTTGATGGCGCCGATCGACTTCTGGTTGGTCCAATCGAGCGGCGCCGGATAATTCACGGGCGTCGAGAAAGCCCAGGAGCCCTCATCAGACTGGCTCAGGCCCGTGAACGTGAACGCTTCGCCGGCTGACGGAGTCCATGACGCCGGCAGAGGCCCACCGTATTCGCCCGTTATGCCGTTCCCGAGGCTTTGCTGCTGCCCGGGGGGGCCAGAGACGTTGATGTTGGCCTCGACGAACACCGCCGGGCTTATGTACGCGCCAGCCGGTGGCACGGCGATGCAACTTCCCGCTGAAGCTGTTTCATTGCCCGCGAAATCGGCGATCACGGAGCCGGGTATGCTGGCAAAGAACCCGCCCGCCAGCATCTGGCCGGCAGATTGCGATACTGACAGGAATCCAAAGTTGACGGCAGCCTGGCCGCTGAACGCCTGAGCCACGCTGGGGTCGAGGACGAACGGCGGCTGCATGCACGGACCACCGGCTATGGCCGCCGGCAGCGTCACGCTGTTGCTGGACACGCCGGTGCTGCTGTCCACTGCCATCAATTGATTCGAGCAGCCGTAGGAGGGGGCGGGCACCTGGACGTTAATCTGATCCAAGCCCGGATAGCCGCTTCTGCCTGCCCAGATCACCTGCCCCGTCGCGCTTCCCAGATAAACGGTCAGCGGAATGTTGGTGATTTGGTGCGGGCCCGTATAGGTGGTGTCGCTGACCGCAAGGTCGGCGCCCAGGCCCGATCCCCAAAGGGTGATGATCTGGCCGGATGCCGCCGCGTTGGTCGGTGAAATGAAGTTATAGTTGCCGTCCGTTGCCAGCACCTGGCCGGTGCCATCGCCGGACATAGTGGCGAGTCCCAGGGCGCTTTGCACAACCTTGGTCGATGCCGGCGCACTGGTGATTCCGTTGTACGACACCGTGACGGAGCCGGTTCCCACCGGCGTGTTGGAAGGAAGCACCGCCGCAATCTGCGTCGGCGTCGCGTAGTAGAGCGCCGGGTTTACGGTGACGCCGGCAACTGTCACCGCGACGCTGGCGCCATTCAGCGTCAGTGGCAGGCCATTGCTGCTGTCCTGCAGAACCGCCGGCGCGCCCGGCGTCGCCATGGCGGAGCCAAAGATCGTGAAAATGCTTCCCGGCGCAATGCCGTAATTCTGCTGGCCGGGCAAAACATAGCTCTAATTGTTCAGCACCGCCGTGATCGCCGGGTTCGGGCCGACGGCCAAAGCCAGAGCGTTGCTGGTGACCCCTCCGATACTGACCGAAATACTCTGATTGCCGGACGGCGCATTGGCCGGCATCGTAAAGTAGATCTGGTAGATGCCGACACCGGCCAGACCAAGTACCGCATACAAAACCTTACATTGGTTGCCGGCCAAGGTGAGCGTGGGGACGGTGGTAGTTCGCGCGTTCCCTGTGCCTCCAGTGGGGATAACTGGGATGGTGGGCCCCAGACCGACGGCGTACAGGTTGATGGTATCGTTCGGCATTGCCGGCGCCGACGGGGACACAGGACTCCCATCTGAGTGCCAGGCGCTGACTGTAGTTGCGCCGGTGGCTTGCGGCATCAGGATCGGTGCGTATTGTGAAAGAGTAACGACGCTGGAGCCACCTTCGATGGAACCTGCCAGTACCACCGGTATGTTCGCCCCTGTCGGTGCATTTACCGGAATCTGGATCGCATACGAAAAAACCAAAGGGGCGGAGGTGGAACCGACGTAGGCATTCTGGCCGCCCACAGTCACCGTGGGAGCGAGGCCGGGATAGAAATAGGGAATCAGTTGGGCGAGGCTGCCTGGGGCCAGGTTTGTGCCGCCCAAAATGTCCTGCACCACCATCGATGTGGTGCTTTGCCCGTGCACGGAGAATCCCGCCAGCAGTGCGATCGCAATACGCAGACACGCGCGGTTCATAATGCCTCCTGGGAAAACCCGGCTGCGGTGGTTGCCGGCCGGGTGCTCTTATCACTTGGAATAGATGATGACCCGGAGGATGGACAGCGGGGGTAAGGACGGGGCGCAATTGGCTCCATGGCTAAGAGCCTCCTTGACCAGTGTAGCTCCCGGCGGATGGGCCGGCCGTTTCGCCTCTTTTTCTCCGTTTCCGCTTCCGGAGTCTAAAAACTCGTTGCTGGCGGACACGTCCACAGCGTCACGCTGTTGCTCGAAAGGAAGTCGGTGCCGCTCACCGCGAGCAACGGGGCCGCGCAACTGCTGGTGAGAGCATAGTAGCAGTTGGGTTCGTATGTTCCGGGCATCTGGATGTTAATCTGATCCAGGCCCGGATAGCCGCTTCGGCCCTGCCAGACAACTTGCGGGTTCACGGTGGCGAGATAAAACGTCAGCGGAACGACGCTACTCGAGATGGGGTGGGGAGTGGGCGAATAGGTGGTGTCGCTGGCCGCCGGATCGGCACCCAAGCCGGATCCCCAGAGACTGACGATCTGGCCGCACGAGATCGGGTTGGTGGGTGAATTCAAGTTATAGTTCACGTCCGTCGCAATCACCGGGCCGGTACCGTCGCCGGATATGGTGGCGAGTCCCAGGGCGCTCTCCACAACCTGAATCGTCGCCGGCGCGCTGGCGATCCCGTTATAAGTCACCGTGATCGTGCCGGTTCCTACCGGTGTGATGGAAGGAAGCACCGCGGCAATTTGCGTCGCAGTCGCATAGTAGAGCGCCGGCTGCACGGTGACGCCCAAAGCCGTCACCTCCACGCTGGCGCCATTCAGCGTCAATGGCAGGCCATTGGTGCTGTCCTGCAAGACTGCCGGCACGCCCGGCGTTGCCATGCCGGAGCCGAAGATCACGAAAATGCTTCCCGGCGCAATACCGTAGTTCGCCGTGCCGGGCAAAGTAAAGCTGTAATTGTTCATGACGGCCGCGATCGCCGGGTCAGGGCCGACGGACAGAGTCAGCGCGTTGCTGGTGACGCCTCCGATGCTGACCGAAACCTGCTGATTGCCGGACGGGGCGTTGGCCGGCACATTGAAGTAGACCTGGTACAGGCCGACGCCGGCGGTGCCCAATGTCGCGTGCAAAGGCGTAACCTGGTTGCCGCCCAGCGTGAGGGTCGGGATGGTTGTGGTTTGCCCGTACCCGGTGCCTCCCGTGGGGACAACCGGGGTCGTGGGCCCCAGGCCGACGGCGTACAGGTTGATGGTCTCGTTCGGCATCGCGGGCGCGGCCGGTGATACAGGACTTCCGTCCGAGTGCCAGGCGTCCACAAAACTCGAACCGGCTTGCGTCACCAGCAGCGGCGCGTACGGCACAATCGGAATGTAGGTAGAGACGCCAAAAGCCGACACCAGGATATTCGCCCCTATCGGTGCGGTTACCGGTATCTGGATCTGATATTGAGTGGCGCTCGAGGAAACGATGTAGGCATTCTGGCCGCCCACACTCACGGCGACTGTCGTGCCGAGCTGGTTGACGAAGTCGGTTTGGAGTATGGCGAGGCTGCCCGGGGCAAAACTGGTGCCGCCCAAAATGTCAAACACATTTATCTGGGCGGGCTGGCCGTGCAGGGAGAAACCCGACAGCAGGGCGATCACAATAGATAGACACGCGCGCTTCATGATGCCTCTCGGGAAAAACGGACGATGACGCAGGGAGTGGACAAGCCGGGAAAAGACGAGACACTCTTGCCGCCACGGCTTGCGAGACCCCTTTCTGACTTGGACGGTGCGGACAAATCGGCCGTTTCAGCTATCTTACTCTATTTTGACCTTCCTCATCCTTGGGAATCGAGACTTTTTTTCTCTTTTTCACCTACCGGCGAACCAGCCGGCAAAATTGGATTGTCAGGTTGTTGAGAAACCGCCGATCGGCAGCGCACTCAGTTCTTAGTCGGATTTTCGGCCATGGCGCTCTTCAAAACTCAAAGTGCGGCTGTCTACGGGATTGACGCTCACCGGATCGACGTCGAAGTCGACATGTATGCCTACGGCTCGCCGCGCGACTCGCGGATGGTCGGGATGCCCGATGTCGCCGTCCGCGAAAGCCGTGAACGCATCAAGTCGGCGCTCATCAACTCCGGCTTCGGGTACCCCAATAAAACCCTCACCATCAACCTGGCGCCGGCCAGCGTGCGCAAGGAGGGCGGCGGCTTCGATCTGCCGGTGGCGCTCGGCATCCTCGGCGCCATGGGGGTGGTGAAGGGACTCGATCAGCATTTCCTGGCGGGCGAACTGTCGCTCGATGGCGCCATCCGTCCGATTCGCGGCGCTCTTTCGATCGCCGTTTGCGCCCGCGCCGAGGGAATCCGCAACCTGATTCTTCCCGCCGAGAACGCCGCCGAAGCCGCCGTGGTGGAAGGCGTCGACGTGTACGGCATGCGCCACCTGGCCGAGGTCGTGGCCCTGGTGCAGCGGCCGCTCGAGTTCACGCCCGCGGTTCCGGCCGCCAACAGCCGTCCGGAAGATTCGCCCACCGCGCCGGACTTCGGCGACGTGCGCGGCCAGACCATGTCGAAGCGCGCCCTGGAAGTGGCTGCCGCCGGCGGTCACAACGTTCTCATGATCGGGCCGCCCGGTTCCGGCAAGACCATGCTGGCGAAGCGGCTGGCCGGCGTCCTGCCGCCGCTCACTTTCGAGGAGGCCATCGAGACCACTAAGATCCACAGCATCGCCGGTCTGCTCGGCTCCGGCGGCGGCCTCCTGCAGCAGCGCCCGTTTCGCTCTCCCCACCACACCATTTCCGACGCGGGATTGATCGGCGGCGGGGTCGGCACGCCTCGCCCGGGCGAGGTCAGCCTGGCGCACAACGGCGTCCTGTTCCTCGACGAATTCCCCGAGTTCCCCCGCGACGTGCTGGAGATGCTGCGCCAGCCCATCGAAGACGGGTCGGTCACCATCGCCCGCTCCGTGATGACGGTCTGCTTCCCGTCCAATTTCATGCTGGTCTCCGCGATGAACCCTTGTCCCTGCGGATTCTACGGCGATACGGGGCGCGAATGCCGGTGCACGCCGGCCATCATTCAGCGCTACCTGAGCAAGATCTCGGGGCCGCTGCTCGATCGCATCGATATCCATGTCGAAGTGCCCGCCGTTCCATTCAAGGAACTGCGCGCGAACGCGCCAACTGAATCCTCCGCCGCCATCCGCGCCCGCGTCGAGCGCGCTCGGGCCCTCCAGCAGGCGCGCGGCTTCTACAATTCCGAGATGCCCGCTAACCTCATCCGCAAGTTGTGCGCCCTCGACGAAGCCGGCGAGCGCACGCTCGAAATGGCCGTCCGCCGGATGAACTTCTCCGCCCGCGCGCACGACCGCATCCTCAAAGTCGCCCGCACCGTCGCCGACCTCGCCGAATCCGCCCCTGTCTCCGCCAAACACATCGCCGAAGCCGTGCAATACCGCAGCCTGGACCGTAGCTATTGGAATTGATGTGGCCGGGCGCGCTTGACAGACGAAAGCGTCTGTCCCACTTCGGTACCTGCCCCACCAATGTACCCGGCATAGAATAGTGAGGTGGTTCCGCTTGGGTTTCCGGAAGCGCGCGCGAAGGTTATCGACACGGTCCGCCAGGCGCGCGAGCTTCCGGCTGTAGAAGATGTGGCGCTTCATGCTGCCGCGGGGCGCGTGCTCGCGGCCGACGTGACCGCCGATCGCGACTCGCCGGCGCTCGACCGCTCGGCGCGCGATGGCTACGCGGTACGCGCGGCGGATTTGCCGGGCGAGCTTGAAGTGATCGGCGAAGTGCGCGCGGGCGAGCGATTCTCCGGCGCGGTGGGGCCCGGCCAGGCGGTCGAGATCATGACCGGCGCTCCGGTTCCGGCGGGCGCCGACGCCGTCGTCATGGTGGAAAACACGCGCCCCGCCAGCGGCCGCGTGCGCATTGATCGCGGCGCACAGCCGGGCCAGGCCATCAATCCGCGCGGCGCGGAAGCCGCCGCGGGCGAGCGAGTGCTGCGGGCGGGCACGCGGCTCGATTACACCGGCATCGCCGCGCTGGCTGCGTTCGGCCATTCGCGCGTCCCGGTCTATTGCCGTCCCACCGTCGCCATCCTCGCCACCGGCGATGAACTCGTCGAGGTGGCCGAAACACCCGCGGAGTTCCAGATTCGCAATTCCAACGCCCACTCGCTGGCCGCGCAGGTGGTGCGCGCGGGCGGCGCACCGGTGACCCTGCCGCTGGCGCGCGATACGGTCGAGCAAACGCACCTGATGGTGAGCCGCGGCCTCGAGGCCGATCTGCTGCTGATTTCGGGCGGCGTCTCGGCCGGCAAGTACGACCTGGTCGAAGAAGTGCTGGCTGGCTTCGGCGCCGAGTTCTATTTCGACCGCGTGCTCATCCAGCCGGGCCAGCCGCTGGTGTTCGGGCGCGTGCTCGGCAAGTTTTTTTTCGGTCTGCCGGGCAATCCCGCGTCGACCATGGTGACGTTCGAAGTTTTTGCGCGCGCCGCGCTGGAACTGCTCGGCGGGCAGACCGAAACGGCGCTGGCGATGCCCTGGGCGCGGCTGACGCGCGAGTTTCGCCATCGGGCCGGCTTGACGCGTTTTCTTCCCGCGTTGCTGACCTCCGATGGCGCCGAAGTCACCCCGGTGGAATGGCACGGCTCGGGCGACGTTCCGGCGCTTACCCGCGCCAACGCGTTTCTGGTGGCCGATCCCAACCATCCCGTCTATGCCGCGGGTGAATGGATACGGGTGCTGCCCAAATGAAGATCGGGGACTTAGGGTGTCATAAAATAACCATGCCAGATCCTGGCGAACGACGTGGCGCACGCACTCGTGCGTGCCGTGTCGAGACTTTTCTCGACACCCGCTCGCGCATGGGAAACCAGGCGTCGGCACGAGTGCCGACGCGGCACGCACGAGTGCGTGCGCCACGTCGAAATAACCGGTTCAATCGCCGGTTGGTACAGTTATTGCGGATCGCGAACTCATGAAGAAGAAGCTTTCGCATTACGATTCGACCGGCCGGGTTCACATGGTGGATGTGAGCGGCAAGCCGGAAACGCGCCGCACCGCGCGCGCCCACGCTTTCGTGCGCATTGGCGCGGCGGTATTGCGCAAGCTGCCCGAAAACCCCAAGGGCAACCCGCTCGAAATCGCCCGCATCGCCGGCATCGCCGCCGCCAAGCGCACCGCCGAGTTGATCCCGCTTTGCCATCCGCTGCCGCTCGCCCACGCCGACGTGGAAGTGCGAATCGAAAAGCGCGGGATACGCATTGAGTCGACCGCCGTCACCACCGGGCCGACCGGCGTGGAAATGGAGGCGCTCACCGCCGCCGCGGTGGCCGCGCTCACGGTTTACGATATGACCAAGGCGCTCGACAAATCCATCGAGATCGGCGAAATCTATCTGCTCGAAAAGACCGGCGGCAAGAGCGGTACATTCCACCGCAAACCAAGAGTCCGCCGCAAGCCAAAAGTATGATTCACGCAGCCATCATCACTATCAGCGATTCCGCGAGCGCCGGCACGCGCGCCGACCGCTCCGGTCCCGCCGTCCGTGAACGCCTGGAACAACTGGGCTGGTATGTCTCAGTCACGGAAACGATTCCCGACGAGCGGGCCGCCATCGGCGCCCGGCTGGCGGCGTTGGCCGACGCGGGCGCGGTGGGAGTCATCTTCACCACCGGCGGCACCGGCATCGCCGCGCGCGACGTCACGCCGGAGGCCGTGCGCGCGGTGCTGGACCGCGAAATACCGGGCTTCGGCGAGGTCATGCGCGCCCGCGGCCGCGAATCCACGCCGCTCGCCGCGCTCTCGCGCTCCCTCGCCGGAACGCGCGGGCCTGTGCTCATCGTCACCCTTCCCGGTTCTCCCAAGGGCGCGGTCGAGAGCTTGAATGCTATCGTGGAGTTGGTGCCCCACGTGCTGGAGTTACTCCGGGGGCAGACCTCCCATATCGCCGCGCAGGATTGAAATGCTTCGATTGTCGATCATGATGTTGCTTGCGGGAATGCTGCTCGCGCAAGATCCCGAACAGAATCCGCCTCCCGCCCAGGAAGAAAGTACCGTTCCCCGCTTCACGCAGGAAGTGCAAAATGTGCTGGCGCCGGTGCTCGTATACGACCGCGATGGCAATTTCGTCAACGGCCTGTCGCCCGACCAGTTCCACCTCTTCGACAACGGCAAGGAACAGAATATCCATGTGGACGTGGCGTTTCAGCCGATCTCGATGGTGATTCTGGTGCAGGCCAACGCCGCCGTGGAGAAAATGCTGCCGGCTATTAACAAGATCGGCAACATGATCCAGCCGCTGATCCTGGGCGATCAGGGCGAAGCCGCCGTAATTGCTTTCGATCATCGCATCCGCACCCTGCAGGAGTTCACTTCCGACCCCGACAAGATCACCCTGGCGGTGCGCAAGATTCAGCCCGGCAGCAGCTCCAGCCACATGATCGACGCCACCGAACAAGCCATCGGCCTGTTGAGCCACCGCCCGAAGAACCGGCGGCGCATCATCCTTTTGATCGGCGAAACGCGCGACCTCGGCAGCGAAGCCCGCGGGCGCGAAACGCTGAACACCATGGTCTTGTCCAACATCGTATTCTATGCGGTGGATATGTCGCGCATGATCGAGAAACTCACCGCGCCGGTGCCCGATCCGGTGCCGGACCGGCTGCCGCCCGCTATGTATCCACTGCCGTCGAACGTGCCCGCCACGCCCAACACGGTGATGCAGGCCTACGGCACCCAAGGCGACAGCGCGCAGTTCCTGCCTCTCCTGATCGAGATCTATCAGGACGCCAAGGCCATTTTCAAGCGCAACCCGGTGGAAGTCTTCAGCGGCGGAACCGGTGGCAGCCAGTTCAGCTATTACCGGCGCAACGGGCTCCAGGAGGCCATCGAGCGCATTGGCGAGCAACTGCACAGCGAGTACCTGCTCAGCTACAGCCCCAACAACAAGCTGGAAGGCGGCTTCCACCGGATCGAGGTCTCCGTCAATTCGCCGGTCGCCCGGCGCATCCAGGTCCGCCCCGGATATTGGAAGGCGCCGGATAACCGGTAACCGAAGTGGGGCAGGCGCTTCCGCCTGCCAACTGTGAGACGTGCGGTAGCGCCGGCGGTCTTGTCCAGTGCGGGAGGCGCGCCCATCGCTCGCCAGCTATCGAATCTAACCATCCACTATTCGTGTGGGTCCTTCCCCCACTGGTAATCAGCCCCTTTGGGGCACACCAAAGACCGGCGGTGTTCTTTCTGAAACTGCATGCGCCCACTGGCGGGCATTGGCAAGCTAAAAGCATGCCCTAGCGGCCCAGGCGGCCGAGGACTGCGCGGGCGGCTTCGGCAGAGGCGACGTCGGTGGTGGCACGGGTTCTGCGCTCCACCAGTTCCACCTTGCCTTGCGCGAGTTTCTTGCCGACCACCACGCGGAAAGGGACGCCGATCAGGTCCGCGTCCTTGAACTTCACGCCGGGCCGCTCGTCGCGGTCGTCGAGCAGGGTGTCGATGCCCAGCCCCAGGCATTCCCGGTAGATCGCGTGGGCGGTCTCCATTTGCGCCGGGTCGGCGTTGTTGGCAGGCGTCACGATCAACTCGAAGGGCGCAATCGAGGGCGGCAGCACCATACCGTCCTTGTCGTGATTGAGCTCGATGACGCCACTGAGGATGCGGCCGATGCCGATGCCGTAGGAGCCCATGATGGGGGTGACTTCCTTGCCGTCGGCGTTGAGCACGCGCAGCCCCATCGGCTCGGAATACTTGTAGCCGAGCTTGAAAATGTGCGCGATTTCGACGCACTTGATCACCTTGAGCGTACCGCCGCAGCGCGCGCAGGCGTCGCCCGCCATCGCCTGGCGCAAGTCGTGGAACTCGGCCTGGAAATCCTCGCCGATGGTCACATTCCGCAGGTGGTAATCGTTCTTGTTGGCGCCGGCGATCATGTTGCGGCGCCCTTCGAGCGCCCGGTCGGCGAAGATGGGCATGTTGCGAACGCCCACCGGCCCCAGCGATCCGGCGTCGGCACCGAACCACTGGCGGATTTCCTCGGGATGGGCCGGGCGGAACTCGGGATCGTTGACGATGGAGCCCGCCTTGGTTTCGCTCAACTGGTGATCGCCGCGCAACAGGATCAGCACCGGCTTGCCGTCGGCCACCACCACCAGGCTTTTCATTTGCGAGCTCTCGGGCAGGCCGGTGAAGGCGGCGACTTCGGCGATGGTCTTGCGGCCGGGCGTGTGGAACTCCTCCGGGGCAAAGTCGCCGGCGGAATCGGCGGCGGCCGGCGCGGCGGGAACCGCAGCCGCTTTTTCCAGGTTGGCGGAATAGCCGCAGCTCGGGCATTGCGCCACAAAGTCCTCGCCGGCTTCCGACGCCGCCATGAACTCGTGCGACTGGCTGCCGCCCATCGCTCCCGAGTGGGCGTCCACCGCCGTTACGGCAAGGCCGCAGCGGTCGAAGATGCGGCAGTAAGTCTTGTAGTGCTTATCGTAGGCCACATCCAGGCCGGCCTGGTCCATGTCGAAGGTGTAGGAATCCTTCATCATGAACTCGCGGACACGCAGCAGGCCGGACTTGGGACGCGGCTCGTCGCGGAACTTGGTTTGGATCTGGTACCAGATTTGCGGAAGCTGTTTGTAACTGCGCAGCTCGCCGCGCGCGATCACGGTCATCACTTCTTCGTGCGTCATGGCGAGGCACATGTCACGGCCGAAACGGTCCTTGAAGCGGAACAGATTGTCGCCCATCACGTCCCAGCGGCCGGATTCCTGCCACACTTCGGCTGGATTCAGGGCGGGGCAGGAGAACTCCTGCGCGCCCATCGCGTCCATCTCCTGCCGCACGATGTTCTGAATCTTCAGCAGCGAGCGCTGCGCCAGAAACAGGAAGCTGTAGATGCCGGCGGAGAGCTGGCGAACGTATCCGGCGCGCAACAGCAACTGGTGGCTGGCGACTTCGGCTTCGGCGGGAACCTCGCGCAGCGTGGGGATGAAGAGCTTACTCCAAAGCATAGTTTGAGAGGGATAAACCCTGATCTTAGCATGGTAGAATTGAAGTCTTTCCCGATGAAAATCGCCATTGCCGCGGATCACGCCGGATTTGTCTTGAAGGAAAAACTGCGGCAGACGCTCGCCGCAGAGGGGCACGAAGTAACCGATTTCGGCCCGGCCAGCGCGGAATCGTGCGATTACCCGGATTACGCGCAGCCGGTGGGGCGCGCAGTTGCCGCCGGGCGCGCCGACCGCGGCATTCTGGTCTGCTCGACTGGCATCGGCATGGCCATGGCGGCGAATAAAATCGCGGGCGTGCGTGCGGCGCCGGCCGTTTCCGAGGACGAAGTGCGGCTGACGCGCGAGCACAACGACGCCAACGTGCTGACCCTCGGCGCCCGGTATTTTGACGAGGATCAGGCGAGCAAGCTGACCCGCATCTTTCTCGACACCGATTTTGCCGGCGGCCGCCACGCGCGCCGTGTGGCCAAGATCGCGGAACTGGAACAGACGCCCGGCCGCCAGCAGCCATAAAAAACGTTGCCAGCGGCCGTAAGCAAAACGCTCTGGAACGGAGGATTTCGACTCTCATGACGCCAGCACAACAAATGAAGCGGCCGCTAGCCGAGGTGGACCCGGAAGTATATCGGGCGATCCAACGGGAAGTGGAGCGGCAGGACGCACAGATCGAACTGATCGCCAGCGAGAACTTCACATCCGAGGCCGTGCTCGAAGCCACCTCGAGCGTGTTCACTAATAAGTACGCGGAAGGCTATCCGGGCAAGCGCTACTACGGCGGCTGCGAGAACGCCGATATCGTCGAGAACCTGGCCCGCGACCGCGCCCGCGAACTGTTCGGCGCCGAGCACGCCAACGTGCAGCCGCACTCCGGCTCGCAGGCCAACCAGGCCGCTTACGCCGCGGTGCTGGCGCCCGGCGACACCATCATGGGTTTGAACCTGGCGCATGGCGGCCACCTGACGCACGGCCACCCACTCAATTTTTCCGGCAAGACATACCACGTGGTGCCGTACAGCGTGCGCCGGGAAGACGAGCGCATCGACTACGACGAGGTGGAGCGGCTGGCGCGCGAGAACAAGCCGAAGATGATCATCGCGGGCGCCAGCGCTTATCCGCGCACGCTCGATTTCGCGCGCTTCCGGCAGATCGCGGACGCCGTGGAAGCGATTTTGCTGGTGGACATGGCGCACATTGCGGGCCTGGTGGCCGCGGGCCTGCATCCCAACCCGTGCCAGTGGGCCGACATTGTCACCTCGACCACCCACAAGACGCTGCGCGGACCGCGCGCCGGCATGATCCTCTGCAAGCAGAAATTCGCCGCCGCCATCGACAAGCTGGTTTTCCCCGGCGTACAGGGCGGCCCGCTGATACACGTGATAGCCGCCAAGGCGGTCTGCCTGCGCGAGGCCATGCGACCCGAATTTGTGGAGTATCAGAAGCAGGTGCTGGCCAATGCTCGCGCGCTGGCCCAGAGCATCCAGGACGCGGGTTTCCGGGTCGTCTCCGGCGGCACCGACACGCACCTGATGCTGGTGGATGTCTTTTCCAAGGGCGTGCGCGGCAAGGAAGCCGAAAGGACGCTGGACCGCGCGCACATCACGGTGAACAAAAACGCGATTCCGTTCGACGCCAATCCACCGCTCAACCCGAGCGGCATCCGGCTGGGCTCGCCGGCGGTGACCACGCGCGGCTTCCGCGAGGCCGAGATGCGCGAGGTGGGCGCTCTCATCGGCGAAGTGCTGGAGCACATCGACAACGAAGAGACCATCGCGCGCGTGCGGCAACAAGTCGAAGCGCTGACAGCCCGCTTCCCGCTGTACCAGTGGAAGAAGCGGAAACCGGCGGAGACCTCCGCCGTGCTGCCGGAAAGCGCGGTGCAAGTGGGCTAGGCCTCTTCGGGTCCGCCAACTTTTTGAGGAATGGCGCTGGACATCGTCATTGACGGGCGCCGGGTGCGGGACTTCGGCATCGGGACTTATATCCGAAGCCTGGTGCACGCGCTCAGCCGGATCGATGCGGCCAACCACTACACCGTGGTCACCGGTCCGGGCGAGGTGCGCGTGTGGGGCGCGCTGCCGGATAACTTCCGCGTCGCCATCTACGCGGGGGACGATCACGCTTATTCGGATCACCTGCTGTTTCCCCTTTTTCTGCGGCGCCTGAAGCCGGACCTAGTGCACATTCCGCTGAACCGCGTTCCGCTGCTGATGATCCGGCCCTACGTGGTGACGATCCACGACATGGTGAACCTGTTTTACGACGAGCAGAAGCTTTCCGCCGTGCACATGCACCTGCGGCGCTTCCGTTTCCGGCGCGGCCTGACGCGCGCCAGCCGGGTGATCGCGGTTTCCGATGCCACCCGCCGCGACGTCGAGAACCTGTTGGCGGTGCCCCCCGGCCGCATCACGCGGGTCTACAACGCGCCCGATCCGGGCTTTCTGGGACGCGAACCGGCGGCTGGCGAGGAAGAACGCCGCCGCATCATGGAGCGTTATCAGATCGACCGGCCGTTTCTCCTGTACGCCGGCGCTATCCGCCATCACAAGAACATCCCGCGGCTGGTGGAAGCCTTCGCCGTGCTGCGCGAACAACTGGCGGCGCACCCGGTTTACGGCGACTTGCGCCTGGTGATCATCGGCGACACCATCTCGCAGTACCCGGCAGTGCGGCAGGCCGTGCTGAAGAGCAAGGTGGAGCACGCCGTGCGCTTCCTCGGCTTCGTGCCGTTCGAAACGCTGCGCTGTTTCTACGAAGCGGCGGCGGCATTCGTCTTCCCTTCGCGCCATGAAGGCTTCGGATTGCCGCCGCTCGAAGCCATGGCCTGCGGCACTCCGGTAGTCACGTCGAATGTCAGCTCGCTGCCGGAAGTGGCGGGAGACGCGGCGATGATGGTGAACCCGGGAAACGTGTTCGATATCGCGCGCGGCATCCGCGACGTGCTGACCGACGAGCCGCTGCGCGCCGAACTGATCCGCCGCGGCCGCGTCCAAGCCGCCCGCTTCAGTTGGGAGCGCTCCGCCCGCGAGGTACTCGCGATTTATCGGGACGTGGCGGGCGGACGGTAGATACGTGGGGCAGGCGCTTTCGCCTGCCAACCCGAAATATCCTGGCGTCAAGACCTTCTTCCACGTCTGGCAGACTCAACTCCCGTAGCGGTTGGCTGAGTTGGCAGGCGAAAGCGCCTGCCCCACATGACGGTTGCGGTATATTCGGAATTGATGCATCGCGCGGCGCTGCTTGTGGTCTGTTGCGCGTGCCTGGGCGCGCAACCGGCGACCGTCGAAGGCCTGGTCGTCAACCAGGCGACCGGGCAGCCCATGCGCGGCGTGCATGTCCGCTTGTTCAGCTCGGACCCCAACGCCGACGGGCAACCATATGGGGCCATCACCGATCTCGCGGGCCACTTCTCCATCACCAGCCTGCCCGCCGGGCTGTACATTGCCGACGCGATCGAGCGCGGCTTCTTCCGCGTGCCACCGAAGGGCGAAGGACCGCTTCAGCGCGTGTCGCTCAAGGCCGGCCAGCAACTCACGGGTTTCAAGATCGAGATGGCACAAGGCGCCACCATTTCCGGACGCGTACTGGACGATAACGGCGACCCGGTGCAAACCGGCGTTCGCGCGGAAGCCGAATCCGAGCGGGCCCTGTTCTTCTACGGCCGCTGGGGCAACAGCGATGAGCGAGGCGAGTTCCACATGAGCCTCCCGCCGGGCAAGTATTACATCGTCGCGGAAGCCAACAGCGGCGTGGCCGGAGAGCCGGAGATCCGCACCGATGGAACTGCCGAGGCGACCTACGGAAGGACCTATTACCCCGGCTCGGCAGCCAAGGCAAAAGCGGTGCTGGTGGAAACGGTAGCGGGCGCCGAGCTTACCGGGGTTGACATCCGCCTGGCGCGGCAGGCGCGCGGCGGCAGCATCGGCGGCGTGGTCACCGGCGGGGCGGACCCGAATGGCGGCACCATGGTCGCCCTCGAACAGGGCGACGATGCGCAGCACATGGGCCTTGCCGGCAATACCGGCGCCGACCGGGACGGCCACTTCCTGTTCTCCAACGTGCAGCCGGGCACCTACCGGCTGATCGCCTGGCATCAGAACGACAAGACCCGGCTCTACTGCCAGCCGGTGGACGTCCACCTGGATGGCGGCGATGTGACCAACGTGAGCCTGGTGCTGGCGCCGGGCGGAGAATTGACCGGAAAGCTCGAGATGGCGGGCAGTCCGGGCACGGAGAAGCTTTCGGTCGGCCTGGAGCCGAAACAACCGGGCTATTTTGGAGAACCGCCTCCTTCCGTGGAAGTGGACCAGAGTGGTGCGTTCCGCATCGCCAACATCGCGCCGGGCGCTTACCGCGTGAAGGTGACGCCGATGGCGGAAAATGGCTATCTGAAGTCGGTCCGGCTGGATGGCGCGGAGGCGCCCGATGGCGAACTGGACCTTTGGCACGCCGTGCAAGGATCGTCGCTGAAGATCGCGGTCAGCCGCAACGGCGGCCAGGTTTCGGGCAAGCTGCTGGACAAGGACGGCGAGCCGCTGGGCGCCATGCCAGTGATGGTGCTTCTGGTGACGGACCCGAAGGAGATCGACTTTGAGCGCTCTCTCAAAATGGTCGAGGATGGAACCTACCGTTTCCAAGGGCTTCGCCCCGGCAAGTACCGGCTGCTCGCCTTCGACGAATGGGGCCCCGAGTTTATGGAAACGGTCAAGAAGCTCGCTCCATCGACCGAGGAAATCGAGATCAAGGAAGGCGACCGCAAGGTGAAGGACCTCAAGCTGCTCCCGAAGGAGGACGCCGATGCGAAGCCCTCGCAATAGCGTTCGGCCGGCTGCGCGCGCCCTGATGCTCCTGCTGGCGGCCTCTGCCGCGGGGTTCGCGCAAAGCGGGCCGGCCGCCGAAGAGAACACCGCCAGCGTGGAGGGGATGGTGGTCAATGCGGTCACCGGCGGCGCGGTGCTGCGCGCCCACGTAACGCTTCGCGTCTTCGGCCGGGGGCCACAGCGGAGCTTCGGCGCAATGACTACGGCGGAAGGCAAGTTCTCCGTCACCGGTCTGCCCGGGGGCAATTATTACGTGGCGGCTGAGCGTTCGGGCTTCACCTTCAACTGGCGCGGTCCGGGCCTCGAGCTGAAGCCGGGGGAGCACAAGGACGATGTGAAGCTGACGCTGACTCCCACCGGCGCGATTGCCGGCACGGTGGTGGACGCGAATGGCGAGCCGGTCGAGCACTGCACCGTGACCGCCGAGTCCCGCCGCGGCGGACAGTGGCAATCCCCGGTGGATGCGCAGGGCCGGTTTCGGATCGGCGGCCTTTTGCCCGGCAAGTACCGGATTAAAGCCACCCCCGAGGAGGAGCAGACCCCGCCCGAGATTCGCACCGATGGCACGCTGGAGGCGCACTATAGCCAGACCTACTACCCCAGCACGCTCGATGAGTCGAGCGGCGAGAAGGTCAGCGCCGAGCCTGGGGCGGAAACCAGCGGCATCGAGATTCGCCTGGTGCGCACGCCGATCGTGCGGGTGAGCGGCAAGGTGACGGGCATCCCGCAAGGCGCCGAAAACGTGAATCTGATGGTCGGACCCAGGCACGACAGCAACCGGGGCTTCGGCGTTGGCTTGGTCATCATGAACAACGGCTGGACCAGTGGCTCCCGGGTGAAGAAGGACGGAACGTTTGCGCTGTGGCGGCTGGCTCCCGGTGCGTATCGCGTCGCCGCTCAATGGAACAGCTCCACCGGCCAGATGGCTGCGACGGCGCCGGTCGATATTGTGGTGGGCGATTCCAACGTCGACGGCATCGAACTGCGCATGGTGGCGGCCGCCGAACTCACCGGTCAAGTGGAATACGAGGGCGATGTCGCCAGACCGGCCGCGCCGGCGGAACAGACGCAATCATTCCGCAGGCCAGGGCCGCAAGTGAATCTGCAAGGGTTCGATGGCACCTTGTGGAGCGCCAGCGGGCAGGTCGATGCGAGCGGCGCTCTTGCTATCAAGAAAGTCCTGCCCGGCCGATACCACGTGATGTACTCGGGCGGCCAAGGGTACGTAAGATCGATGCGGCTGGGAACGGCCGAAATCGCGGGCGACGTTCTCGATCTCGGCAACGGTGCGGCCGGCGCTGCACTCACCCTCTTCGTCAGCGCGCAGTACGGCTCGATTTCCGGCGCCGTGCAGACTGACGGAGCAGCCACCGCCGGTTTGCGGGTGCTGTTGCTGCCGGACAACCAGTTTCCGGGCGGCCCGCGATACCAGTCCGGCAATATCGGCGCCGATGGAAGCTACACCCTCGGTTCGGTGGTGCCCGGCGCCTACAAGCTGGCTGCGGTTGCCGAGGACGACATCAACGGGGTCTTTCAGGGCGGGGACGAATGGGACCAGTACGCCCCCGTGGCCGAGACCGTGACCATTCACGCCGGCGAAAAAGCCACCCAGGACCTGAAAATTCTCAGACGGTAAGTGGGGCCGGCGCTTTCGCCAACCAACCGGCTCTTTCACCCTCCCGGCTCACTGACCGGCGCGGGCAGCCGTTTCCATCACCAGAAGGCCCATTTTGGGATGGGAGGGTTCCAGGTTTGGGTGGATGCCGAATTCCTCCAACGCTTCGCTGGTGATGGGACCGATGGAGCCGACAAGGCACTTCCGCAAGCCCTCCAGCGTGGCGGCCTCGATCCCCAGCTCCGCCGCCACCCGCGCGAGATGCTCGATCTGCACCGCGGTGGTGAACAGCGCCGCCTGAAACTCGCCCGCGGCCAGGCTGTGCGCAGCCTCCTGCAACGGTTCGGCATTCTCCGGCAAGTCGTATCGATACACGCGCACCGGGGTGACTTCGGTGCCGCGCGCCGCCAGCGCCGCCAGCAACTCCGGATTCGAGCGGCCATACTCCTGCACGGCGATGCGGCGCCCGGTGTGGTTCGCGGTGGCGGCCAGCAGTTCACGCCATGTGTTCGGCTCCGGCGCCACAATCGCCGGCGTCAAACCCATTTCACGCAGCGCCGCCACCGGCTTGGGGCCGCGCGCTACCAGGGTGACCCGGCGCAGGCCATCGGTGAACGCGCCTTCCGGATAGCGCGACTCGAGCAGCCGGCGAAGCTGCCGCGTCCCGGCGCCGGTCAGCAGAATCACCGTATCGAACTCGCCCGCAAACAGGCGCTCGGCAAACGCGAATGCGGCGGCGCTGTCCTCGACCGGCGCCTCTCTCATCGCCGGCGCGACAAACGGCTGCCCGCCCTGCTTACGGACCAACTCCGCGATTTCCGCCGCGCGCCGGCTCTCAAACGCCACCACGCGCATGCCCTGGAACGACATACTGAACTGCCTCTCTCCGCTAGCCCCGTCTCTGAAGTTCGTCGACGAAACTCCCACGAGGCTATCGCTCTATTACAGGGCCTAAAGGCCATGTTTAATCCACGCCGGCACGGCTGAAGCCGTGCCCTGATACAAAGCTCCCGAATCATGTTGCGAACTTGTGGGACGGGACGCTAGCCGTGGCGAATCACCAGGACGTCGCCGTCCTTCACCAGGTATTCTTTGCCCTCCAGGCGCAGCAGGCCCTTTTCGCGCGCGCCGGCATAGCCGCCGTGATCCACCAGGGCTTGCCAGTTCACCACTTCGGCGCGAATGAACTTCTTTTCGAAATCGGAGTGGATGGCGCCGGCAGCCTTAACGGCGTGGCTGTTCATGGGGATGGTCCAGGCGCGGCATTCGTCTTCTCCGGCGGTGAGGAAGCTCATCAGGCCGAGCAGCGAATAAGTGGCCGAGATCAGCCGCTCGAGGCCGGATTCCTTGAGGCCGTAGCTGGCCAGGTAGTCGGCCTGCTCGGCGGGCGGCAACTCGGCGAGCTCGGCCTCGATCTTGCCGCAGACCGCGGTCACCGCAGTGTGGGCGCGGCCGGCCAGCGGGCCATCGCGAAATTCGCGCTCGCGTTCGTGCATTCGGGCGGCGTCGCTTTCGCCAAGATTCAGAACATACAGCACCGGTTTCCGCGAGAGGAACTGAAAGCCGCGGATGCGTTTTTCGTCGTCGGCGTCCAGGTCAAGCTGGCGCAGCGGCTGGTTCTGTTCGAGCGCGGCCTGGCAGCGCACCAGCAGATCGAATTCCCGATCCAGCTCGGGATTCTTGATCTTCTTGCGATCCTTGTCCAGTCGCTCGAGGCGCTTTTCGATCACCACCAGGTCGCTGAGGATCAGTTCCGTCTCAACGTCCTCGAGATCGCGCAGCGGGTCCACCGAGCCTTTTTCGTGCGGGACGGTTTCGTCTTCGAACAGGCGCAGCACGTGGGCAAAGGCGTCGCCAACGCGGAGGCTGGCCAGGTAGGCGGGGTCGCGCAGGCTTTCCCGGGAAACCGATGGCATGTCCACGTACTCGACCGTAGCGTGGGTGACCTTGGGAGGTTCGAAGAGGCGGCCGAGCGCTTCGACTCGCGCGTCGGGAACTTTCGCCACGCCGGTGCGCACGGCCGTCGATCCCATCCGCGTTTCGTGGTGGACGCCGGTGAGAATGGCGAACAGAGAGGTCTTACCCGTCATGGGCAGGCCGATGATGGCAGTCTTCATATAGGGATGGCTCTACAGGGGCACTTCCACCTGGGTGAGAATCTGCTCGATGATTCGCTCGCCCGCGTCGAGGCGGCGCTCCACCAGCGTGTTGCGCGTGTTGATCACCACGCGATGGGCGAAGACGGGTACGGCGAGCCGCTTCACGTCGTCCGGCGTCGCGTAGTCGCGGCCTTCGAGTAAGGCCAGCGCCTGCGCGGCCCGATACAGCGCCTGCGCGCCGCGCGGGCTGACGCCGAGCGCCAGCGATTCGTGATGCCGGGTCTGTTCGACGATGGCGAGTATGTAATCCACCAGCGCGTCTTCCACCAGCACCGCGTGCGCCGCGTCCTGCAAACGCAGGATATCTTCCGCCACCAGGCCGCTCGGGCCGGCTTCGGGCAGCGCGGCGCCGGACTGGCGAATGATTTCGCGCTCGCTGGCCGCGTCCGGGTAGCCAATGCGCAGCCGCATGAAGAAGCGGTCTAGTTGCGATTCCGGCAGCGGGTAAGTGCCGTGATGCTCGACTGGATTTTGCGTGGCGATCACCATGAACGGGCGCGGCAGCGAGTGCGGATGCCCGTCGATGGTCACCTGACTTTCGTTCATGGCTTCGAGCAGCGCGGATTGCGTCTTCGGCGTGGTGCGGTTGATTTCATCCGCCAGCAGAAAGTTGGTGAAGATGGGCCCCGGTTTGAACTCGAAAGCTTCCGTCTGGAGGTTGTAGATGGTAACGCCCAGCACGTCGCTGGGCAGCATGTCGCTGGTGAACTGCAAGCGGTGGAAGCGGCAGGCGATGGCGCGCGCCAGGGCCTGCGCCAAGGTGGTTTTGCCCACGCCGGGAACGTCTTCGATCAATAGATGGCCGCGCGCCACCAGGCAGACCAGCGAAAACCGGATGACCTCCGGCTTGCCGCGAATCGCCGATCCGAGCACCGCTTCGAGCTCGTCGAACCGGGGAAGAACGCGGGGCGGGACTCCAGCCGGAGAAGCCACCAACGATTCCCGCTCGCTCATTATAAAGCCATCATACTAGACCCGCACCAGGGGGTGAATTTGGTCCATCGGGGTTCATCGGTGTTACTCTGTGGCTCGGAATGGGATTCTGATGACCGCCGCCCAGTGCTTCGCCGCCATCTCCCGCCATTTCCGCCGCCGGCGGATGTTGCGGTTCGCCGTCGAACTGGGCATCG
The DNA here is from genome assembly GCA_050010695.1 of Bryobacteraceae bacterium. Taxonomy (GTDB): domain Bacteria; phylum Acidobacteriota; class Terriglobia; order Bryobacterales; family Bryobacteraceae; genus Bog-375. Next base: position 1,807 of record JBEKKO010000005.1, on the reverse strand, counting down.
CATCCGACACCCGCGTGCTCGATATCGGCGGCACGCCGGACAACTGGCAACTGCTCGCCGCGCCGCCGCGGTTGGTGCTACTGAACACCCCGCGCGCCGCCGCCGACCTGGCGGGCGCCCCAGCCTGGGTGGCGGGCGATGGCCGAGCGCTTCCGTTCCGCGATGCCGCCTTCGACGTGGTGTTCAGCAATTCGGTGATCGAACACGTCGGCGACGCGGACAGCCAGCGGCGATTCGCCCGCGAGGTGGCGCGCGTCGGCCGCGCCTATTGGGTGGAAACGCCCAACCGCTGGTTTCCGGTCGAGCAGCACCTGCTCACTCCGTTCATCCATTGGCTGCCGCGGTCGTGGCAGCGCGCGCTGGTTCCCCGTTTCAACTGGTGGCGCCTGCTGGTTCCGGTGTCGGCCGACCGGCGGGATTTCTACATCGATCACTACCTGCGCGACGTCCGCCTGCTCGGGCCCGGTGAGTTGCGCGCGCTCTTTCCCGATGCCCGCATTCTGCGCGAGCGCGTGCTGGGAGTCGCCAAATCGCTGGTCGCCCTGCGCCGCCACGCGTGATCCGCACACCCTTGGTCTTCTACCAGATCGGTCCGCGTTCACGCCTTGCGCAGGGCTAGCACTGCGTTCAGGCCGCCGAAGGCGAAGGAATTCGATATCGCCCACTCGACTTGTGCGTGGCGGGCGTGGTTGGGAATCACGTCCAGGTCGCATTCCGGATCGGGAACGTTGTAGTTGGCGGTTGGTGGCAGGACGCCATCGCGCAGGGCCAGAACCGTGGCCAGGCATTCCAGGGCTGCGGCTGCGCCGAGCGCATGGCCGTGCATCGACTTGGTGGAGCTGACGGCCAGTTTTCCGGCGTGCGCGCCGAACACCGCTTTCAGCGCTGCGGTTTCGGTGGCGTCGTTGGCCAGCGTGCCGGTGCCGTGTGCGTTGACGTAGCCGATCGCCTCCGGCGCCAGGCCGGCGTCGCGCAAGGCCGCGCGCATGGCCTTGGCAGCGCCATCGGCGGAAGGCTGCGTGATGTGGCAAGCGTCCGACGACATGCCGAAGCCGACGATTTCGGCGTGAACGGTGGCGCCGCGGGCGAGCGCGGCTTCGAGCGGTTCCAGCACCAGCATGGCCGCGCCTTCGCCCAACACCATACCGCGCCGGTCCTTGGAAAACGGCCGGCAGGTTTCGGGCGACACCACGCGCATGGCCTCCCAGGCTTTGAGAATGCCGAAGCTGAACGGGGCTTCGCTGCCGCCGGCCAGGGCCAGGTCGGTCAGGCCGTTGCGCACCATCCAGAAGGCCTGGCCGATGGCGTGGCCCGCCGACGAGCACGCCGTCGAGATGGTGTAGCTGGGGCCGGTGATGCCGAACTCCATCGAGATGTGGCTGGCCCCGGCGTTGGCCATGGTCTTGGGAATGGTCAGCGGGTGCACGCGGTTGAGGCCCAACTTGTAGACATCGTGGAAACCGACATCCTCCGTGCTCTGCCCGCCCACGCAGGAGCCGGTGATGATGGCCGCGGTTTCGCGCAACTCCGGCGTCCATTCGACGCCCGCACTGGCGACGGCTTCGCGCGCGGCGATCACGGCGAACTGCGCGAAGCGGTCCATGAAATCGGCGCGCCGGTCGTCGAAATAGCCCTGGTGGCTGTAGCCGCGCACCTCGGCGCCGTTGCGAAAGCGCAGTTGCGATGCATCGGTGGATTCAATCGGCGCGATGCCGGAACGGCCCTGGCGCAGCGATTCGGCCACTTCGGCGGTGGTCCGGCCGAGCGCGCAGATGGCGCCCAGCCCGGTGATGGCGACGCGGCGCAT
>JBEKKO010000004.1:0-96496 GCA_050010695.1 Bryobacteraceae bacterium | reverse complement strand
CAGTGCAGGTCATCTCGTTCCGATTGGCTCATCGCGATTCGTTCCATCCTTCAACCTTGCGGTTGTCAAGAGGAACTTTCTACTTGGCTCAAAGCGGAACTTTCTATTTGGCCGCGACACGCCGAAAAACGGTCTGTTTGCCAGCGCGGGCTAGTGATATACTCGCACAAACGGGGATTTGAGGTTTCGCCGAAATTCGATGTTTCACCAAGCTGTAATTGAGGATCGGGTACCCTCGTTCTGATTCTCCGAGGTTAGGGGGGGACAGGTGCGTCGTAATGGCGTTGCGTCTGGCTACCGCCGGCGCACGAACCGGCTTCGATCGGAAAGGGCAACACAACCCAGGGGTTCTGTTTACGTCGAACGATTCTGTTTCGTGGAGAAAAATCATGAATAGTTTACCGACGGATTTTCTCAGAAAAGCTGTCTGCTGGTCCATGTTGATCTGCGCCGGCGCCTATCCCGCGCTGCGCGCACAGCAGATTCTAGGCGCGATTACCGGCACGGTTAAGGACGCCACCGGCGCGGCCGTTCCCGCCGCGACCGTGAAGGCGCTCAATATCGCGACCAACTTTACGGTTGCGGTCAAAACGCAAACCAACGGCTCGTACCAGGCTTCGAACCTGCCGGCCGGGACCTACAGATTGACGATGACCAAAGAAGGGTTTGAAACCGAAACGCATACCGAGGTCCTGGTGAACGGGGATCGCACCACCACCGTCGACGGCAGCCTGCAGGTGGGCGCGGTCAGCACTACGGTGGAAGTGACGGCGGTTCCGCTGATGAACCAGGTGGACACCACGAACGGTTACGTGGTGGATCAGGCGACCATCCAGGACACGCCGCTGGGAACCGGGAGCTTCACGCAACTGGCGATCCTCACGCCCGGCGTCCATGCCGATATGCTGGGGGGCGGGGGCTCCAACACCGGGCTGGGAAACCAGGCGATCTATGCGAACGGCCAGCGCGACACCAGCAACAGCTTTTCGCTGAACGGCGTAAATACGAACAATCTTTTCAATGGGAACTCGACCAGCCAGGTCGGTGAAAACCGCTTCATTTTGAACACGGGCGAGAATTTCGGAGCGGGCGGGTCGTCGCAGACCAGCACGTCGGTATACGGCGCGATCGGCCAGGCGCTTCCCACGCCGGCTCCGGAGACGATCCAGGAGATCGACGTGAACGCGGCTATGTATGACGCGTCGCAGGGAGCCAATAGCGGCGCCCACATCAGTGTGATCACAAAATCGGGCACCAACGGTCTTCACGGCGAAGCGTACGAACATTTCCAGAACAGCGACATGAACGCCGCGCCGTTCTTCTACAACGCCTCTCCGGCGGTCCTCACCAAGGTGCCGTTCCTGGATCGCAACACGTTCGGCGCGGTCCTGGGTGGGCCGATCAAAAAGGACAAGCTCTTCTATTTCGTCTCCTACCAGGGCGTCAGAATCGCGGATGGGCAGTCATCCACCGTCGGTGGCACCGTTCCGATCACGCTGACCGACGACCGCAGCGCAACCGGAATCATCAATGCGATCCAGGCGGACTACGGGACTACCATCACTGCGGCCAAGATCAATCCCGTGGCAATGGCAATTCTCAACGCGAAACTCCCCAACGGATCCTATCTGATCCCGACTCCGAATATTACGAATGCCGCTACGGCGAAGCAGCTCGGCTACGACGTCCTGCAGATAGGTCCGCATACGCAGGCGCAGGTGAATCAAGGCACCGGCAACATCGACTACGCGATCAGCGATAACGATCACCTGGCGGCGAAGTATTATATCCAAAGCGATCCGACCACCACTCCGTTCGCAGCCGTCACTCAGGCGCTTGGTTTCCCGCAAACGCTTCTGGCGGGCAGCCAGGTTATATCGTTGGACAACACCGCGATTCTGACGCCCACCATCACCTGGCAACAGCGCGCCGGCTTCACGCGCCTGGCAGCGTACGCCTCAACCGCCGATGGTTTCACGCCCAGCGACTTCGGGATCGGCCTTCCGAGCGGCGCGGCCTTTCCGGAAATCGAGTTTTCCAAGGCCGACAACAGTCTGGGGAACACCTTCGCGTTCGGCGCCAACGCCAGTTTCGGCAATGCCGGGATGTACCAGAATCAATGGGAGTATGCGACGACGCTGCGATGGGTGCTGGGACGTCATTCCTTAAGCTTTGGCGCCAACCTGGACCACACGCAGCTCAACGTCATCAACAACAACACCAACAGCGACATCGTCGATTTCAGCAGTTTCGTGAACTTCGTCGAAGGCACCGTCCGGACCGGAACCCATTCGACGGCGTTTCTCGGATCGGCCGACCGGTATTACCGGTCCGATACCGCCGGAGCGTACGTCAACGACAATTACAAGATTCGCAGCGACCTGACGGTGACTCTGGGGCTGCGCTGGGATCTCGACGGCCCGCTGACCGAGCAGTACGGGCGGCTGACCGGCTTTGACTCGGCCGATTACTCCTACAGTGCCGCCACCGACACGATCACCGGCTCCGGGCTGGAGATCGCCAGGAATAATCCGAGCATGGCCACCTCAGGCGCCAGCAGTTCGCTGATGAACCAGCGGCAGTGGGGTTTCGCGCCTCGCATCGGCGTGGCGTGGAGCCCGATGACCAAACTGACCGTGCGCGCCGGGGCGGGCATTTATTACGATCGGGGCGAACTGTTCAGCTATCTTTCGGCGGGCGCCGGCGGCGGCTTCAGCGGTCCGTTCGGCGTCACGCTGTCTCCGCCCTTTGTGAGTGAAGTCACAGCCGGCTCCACTTCCACCTTCGCCAATCCCTTCCCAACCGCCGGTGCCGCTATTCCGGGCAGTCCGGCGGCGTTCCTGGCGCAGCTTCCAAATCTGGCCGACACCGCCAAAACCGTGAATCCGCCCGGAAATCTTTACGGACCGTTCATTTTCAGCGGTTACGATATCAACAACAAACTGCCGTACACCGAGAACTGGACCGTCGACCTGCAATATCAACTCAACAACAATTGGCTGGTGAGCGGGGGCTACGTGGGCAATCATGGCCAGCACCTGGTTGTTCCAGTTACGTTCAACGAACCCATGATCGCCACGCCTTCCAATCCGGTTAACGGCCAGACCTCTTCCTACGGGTTCAATTACCCTAGTTCGAACACGCTGACGCCGCTGGAAACCCTGGAGGGCGGCAACACCGGCGTCCGGGTTCCTTATATCGGCTACAGCGCCAATTCGGTCCTCTACAAGGCCGAGGGAATCTCGAACTACAACGCTCTTCAGCTTCAAGTCCGCAAACGGGTGTCCAGCGGGTTGCAGCTCACGGGCAGCTACACCTGGGCTCACGGTCTTGACGACCAGAGCGGCTCCGGACTTTTCTACAACGGCAACGATACGTTGAATCTCAAGTCGGGATACGGTTCGTCGGATTTCGACCAGACTCACGTGTTCCTGATCAACCTGACCTACTCCATACCGGTCGTACAGAGCTTCAAGTCGAACAAAGCCCTCAACGGACTCCTGAACGGCTGGATGATCGGCACGCAGACGGTGGCGCAGAGCGGCCAGCCGTACAGCGTGTACGATTACTCGGGTTCGGCCGCGAGCCTGTACTTCTCCAGTAACGATGAGATCACCAATCCGATCGTTCCGCTGGCCCCGGGGGTGACCGCGCAGCAAGCTCAGTTGCAAGGAACCACCGGCGTGAATGCCGGGAAGCAGGTTCTGAACCCGGCCGCCTTTGCGCCACAGTTCCTGGCGCCGGGCCAGGACGGCGTCCCGGCCGGCGACACCGGCGAGTCGGTTTTCGGCAACAGCGGACGCAACCTGTTTCGCGGTCCGTTCGGCGTGCGCGTCGACACGTCGCTCGGCAAACGGTTCCAGTTGAGCGAGCGTTTCAACCTGCGCTTCAGCTTTGACGCGTTTAACCTCTTCAATCACCCGAATTTCGACACCCCGAATAATGATGTCCAGTTCTATCCCGACTACGAGCCGCCCGCGACTGTTCCACCGCTCGGCAGCCTGGGAATGATCCAGCACACGATCGGCAGCCCGCGCTTCCTGCAGATGGATCTGCACCTGTCGTTCTGATCGCCGCCGCATGGGGCGGGCCTCTGTTCGCATGAGGCTCGCCCCCACGCGGCCAGGACTCGTTCCATCAACAGCCGTACCAACCGCAGGGCTGAGCCGGTTATTCCACGCTCGACCATAGGAGCAAATCCGCGGCCTGAGTCTGGTATCATTCCAGCCAATGGACGCCGTACAAATCTCGCACATAACCAGGACCTTCGGAAGCGTGACCGCGGTCGACGACCTTTCGCTCACGGTGCCGCAAGGCTCGATCTACGGATTCATCGGGCCGAACGGGTCGGGCAAGACCACCACGATGCGCATGATCGTGAACATCTTCTATCCCGACCGCGGGGAGATCCGGCTTTTCGGAGACGGCCGGCCGGAGACCAGCACGGACCTGATCGGATACCTTCCCGAAGAGCGCGGCCTTTACCAGAAAATGACTGTCGAGGCGCTGCTGGAATTCTACGGCGAGCTGCGTTCCGGCCGCAGCGTCAAAGCGGAAGTCGCGAGCTGGCTGGAGAGGCTGGGCCTGGCGAGCCGCGCCTCCGATAAGGTGGAGACGCTCAGCAAGGGCATGAGCCAGAAGGTGCAGTTCATCGCCACCGTGATCCCCGAGCCGAAACTGCTGATCCTGGACGAGCCGTTCAGCGGCCTGGATCCGGTGAGTGCGGAGGCCATCCGCTCCGCCATTCTGGAGCTCCGCCGGCACGGGGTTACGGTGATCCTCAGCACGCACGACATGCACGTAGCGGAATCCATGTGCGACTACATCCTGATGATTTTCCGCGGTAGGAAGGTGCTGGACGGCACGCTCAGCTCGATTCAGGATCAGTACGGCGACGACACCATCAGGGTGACGGCCGAGGGCGGGTTGGCGGCGGTCGAGCATCTTCCCGGAGTCGAGCAGATCCGCGACCTGGGACAGGTGCAGGAACTGCGGCTGACGCGCGGCGCGGACCCGCAGGAGGTTCTGCGCGCGCTGGTCGCGCAGGCGCGCGTGACTAGTTTCTCCTTGACGAAGCCTTCCTTGCACGACATCTTCATGCGCATTGCCGGCCCGGCGGCCGAGGAGGCGAACCATGCGAACGCATAAGATTCTGACGATTGCCAAGCGGGACTATCTGGCGACCGTGCGCACCAAGGCGTTTGTGTTCGGCCTGGTGGTTGCCCCGGTCCTGTTTGGCGGCGGATCGATCGCGATGTCGTTTCTCAAGGGCAAGCCGGATTTAGCGGACCGTCAGGTTGCCATCGTCGACCACACGGGGGTGGTGGCCGAGGCCCTGGTGAGCGCGGCGAAAGAGAAGAACGAACGGGATCTTTTCGACAAGAAGACGCACCTGCAGATCGCGCCGCGCTATGTTTTCGAGGTGATTGCGCCGGCCGCCAATCCGGCCGGCTATCAGGATCAGTTGCTGGCGCTCTCCGACCGCGTCCGCAGCAAGCAACTGGGGGCATTTCTCGAAATCGGGAAGGACGCGCTGCGGCCGTCCAAACCCTCGGACGATGCCGACGATTCCGAGGATTCCGGCCTGGGGACGAGCAAGAAGGCCAACCCCGACAAGGGCGTCTCGTATTACACCAACGCCGGCGGCATCGACGAGACGCGGATGTGGCTCAACGGGCCGATCAGCGACGGAGTGCGGCTGGCGCGGCTGGCACAGCTCGGCATCGACATCAAGAGTAACCAGGGACTGGCGGCCGGGGTTCCCATCCAGGGGCTCAGCCTGGTGGAGCGCGACGAAAAAACCGGCGAAGTGCATGAGGCACGCAAGCGCAGCGAGCTGGTAGGCTTCTTCGTACCATTCGCGGTGGCCATGATTCTGGCCATGATCGTGATGGTGGGCTCGGCGCCGATGCTGCAGAGCGTCACGCAGGACAAGAGCCAGCGGATCGTGGAGACGCTGTTGGGCGCCGCCACGCCATTCGAGCTGATGACCGGCAAGGTGATGGGTTCGGTGGGGGTCTCGGTGACCAGCTCGCTGCTGTACGTGATCGCGGGCACGATCGCGGTGAACGCCCTGGGCGTCGCCGGTCTGCTGCCGCTCACCATCATCCCCTGGTTCTATGTGTACCTGCTGACGGACGTGATCATGCTGTGCGCTTTCGCCGCGGCGCTGGGGGCGTGCTGCAGCACTCCGCAGGACGCGCAGAATCTCGCCATCGTGCTGTTGATGCCCTGCCTGATCCCGATGTTTATGTTGGTGACCGTGCTGCGGCAACCCAACGGTATGCTGCCGACCGTGATGTCGCTGGTTCCACCGTTCACGCCGATCCTGATGCTGTTGCGCCAGGCCATGCCCAACGGCGTTCCCGCGTGGCAACCCTGGGTGGGACTGGTGGACGTGCTGGCCTTCGCGGCCTTCACCGTGTGGGCCGCCTCGCGAATCTTCCGGGTGGCCATCCTGATGCAAGGCAAACCGCCGAAGTTGGCGGAGGCGCTGCGCTGGGCGATGAAGGGGTAAGGGGCGCGGGGTAGCGCCAAGGAGAGATGTTGGATCGCTTGCGAATCCGGGACCGGTACGGGCGTGCACTCATCCTGGGCGGGTTGCTGCTGGCGTTTCTGCTGTCGATTTGGGGCACGCCAGCGCCCGATTCCTTCCGCTTCGCGATTCTGGGCGATCGTACCGGCGAGGCCCGGCTGGGCGTCTACGAGCAGGTGTGGAAGGAAGTGGCAGCCGAAAACCCGGCTTTCGTCCTGAGTGTGGGCGACACCATTGAAGGGATGAACGGCCGCAGCGCGGAAGCGGAGTGGCGTGAAATCGATGGGATGATCAAGCCTTACCGGCGCTATCCACTGTATCTCGTGCCCGGTAACCACGACATCTGGTCTGTTGAATCGGAGTGGCTGTTCCAGCAGTACGCAGGGCACAACCTACATTACAGTTTCGATTACGGGCCAGCGCACTTCACGGTGCTGGACAATAGCCGGTCGGACGAACTCGCCCGCGAGGAACTGGCGTTCCTGGAGGCGGACCTGAAGGCCCATGCCGCGCAGCCGCTGAAGATGATCGTCTCGCATCGTCCGTCCTGGTTAGTCGACGTGGCGCTCAAGAATCCTAAGTTCGACCTGCACCAGCTTGCCCGGCGGTATGGCGTCCAGTATGTGATCGCCGGACATGTGCACCAGATGCTGCATCTCGAACTCGAAGGCGTGACCTATGTCTCCATGCCGAGCTCGGGCGGACACCTGCGGCTGTCGCGAGCTTACGAAGACGGTTGGTTTTTCGGATACGCGCTGGTGGAAGTGCACGCTGGAAGCATGGAGTTTTTAATCAAGGAACTAAGTTCGCCGCACGGCACGGGACGGATTACCAAACTGACTGACTGGGGCATGGCTGGTTTGATCAAGCGAGACCAGCCAGAGCCCGCGCCAGCGAAGTAGTGTGCGGGCGACCGCGACGCGCGGCGCGAGCGGCTCCGGACGAGGAAAACAACGGGCAAGCTACAGCATGCCCCACCGATCAGTAGTAGTGAACGGTAGTGAGCGTCTGGTTGGTGTCGACGGCTTTCTTGCCGGTCAGGCGTTCGAGGCCGGAAAGAAAAGCGGTGTATTCGCTCTTGTTTAATTTGAAGAGGACTTCCACCTTCGGCGTGGTTGCGCCTGTTCCGGCGGCGCTCGTCCAACTGACGCCAACGTAGTGGCTCTCGGTCTCTCCCAGGTGCATGTAAGGAACCACGTCGAGCACGGCGGCGCCGAGGCGACGGTGAACACCAGTGGCGCAAGCGAGCTCCGTAATGCTGCTGGCCAGCACGGCGATCCGGCGGCCACGCTGGACCAGGACCACTTCGTCCGCACCGAGGGTGGCTTTCACCTTGCTGTGATCGAACGGCAGGGTGCCGCCTTGATAGTTGGCGCTGGCGACGTTCTTCGAATCACGGGCAAAGCCGGGGCCGGGCGCAACCATCGCCAGGCAGCATCCCAGGATCAAGGGAAATTTTGTAAACATCATTCTCATCACAATCTTAGACGCAAATTGCGCAGCTTCGGTTACGCCGGTTACGCCGGGCGATCGTCGCAACACCGTGTCCCATTCAGCACGGGCGTCAGACCCGCCGGGCGCCCACGATCTGCGCATCGGTCCAGTGACTGAGTGCCGCGAAAAAGACACGGGCGGCCTTGCCGCGGAAGGACATGACTCCAACCCAGGTTCCGAATGTATTAGTGACGATGTCCGTCATACCGGAGTCTCGCGTTGGAAGATGCGACTGGAGAATCTCAATAGTAACACTGACCAGTGCGCCCGCCAAAACGGCCATCAGCGCCGCCCGCTTGACGCCATGCGCCATGGACAAGCGAGCGAAGAAGCAGAAACCGAAGGGAACGAATCCGACGATGTTCTTGAGAGCGGCGCCCCAATAACTCCAGGACAGGTTGAATTCCCGCCAAAAGGGCTCCAGGAAGATTTGATCTAATACCACGTACTTTGCCAGAATCGACAGATCGCCTCCTGAACTTACGCGATTGTGGACGACGTTTCCGGCGCGCTCGTCAAAAAGGTAAAGCGCAAGGTTGCCTTCATCCTGTTGGATCTCGGGGCGTCCCGCATAGGTCCAGGTTTGGTAGTGTCTCAAGAGCTGCGTCCCGGTAAGTTCCCGGTCGTAAATCGCGAAGCCTAGTAACTGGCCGGTAAAGCTATCGGACTGCCCGGGCGAATCACCGAGGATGATTCGACCCGAAAACCGATTCGCAGTGAGTCGAAACCACGGCGCCCGCTTGGCCAAAACGCCGTCAATGTAAACCGCCATCCCGACTTTCCCCGCAGTGATCGTAATGAATACCGGGCGCGCCTTGCGAAACACATCGTTGACGTAGAGCTTCACGGCCGGCGTGCGATTCCGATCATTGGGAGCCGCAGCTTGCAAACGAAGATCCGTTTGCGATTCGTGCAGCGAGAATCGAAAGGGATCTTCAGGAGTGGAAAATGCGAGGAGAGTACTGCTGTCCGGGACGCGCGCCGGCTGTAACCAGATCTCGAGGCTGCCGGAGAGCTGGTCCCCTGGCGAACTCGCCGCATCGAACGCGCGGGAGCCGATCACGGTGCCGTGCGAACCGAAACGCAGGCCGTTGCGCTCCGATAACCAGGTGACGTCGTTCGTGGGCGAATGAAAGGGCCAGAGACCCAGCGTCAGAATGGTGCACAGAACGGCAATACAAAGCAGGTCGAGAATCTTGGCGCTCATTTGGCTTTACACAAGTGCGAAGAAACATCGAGACGACTCTCGACGCTGCACGCAGGACTGCGCGCGCCACATCGGTCGGCGGGAGTTGGCATGGTTATTTCGTGGCATGCGCTAACTCCGCATCCGCAGCAGCAGGTACAGGCCGGCGAGGCCGAAGATGACATCCGGGGACCAGGCCGCCATGGTGGGCGGCAGAAGATTCACGTCGCCGATTTTTTCGAACAGGATGCCGAGACCCTTGTACCCCACGCCGATGCCAAGGCTGACGCCGATGCCGGCCATGGCGCCGCGGTTGCCGACCAGGAAGCCGTAAGGCACGGCGATCATCGCCATGATCAGCGCAAACAGCGGCAGCGCGAATTTGAGATAGAACTGCACCTGGAGCTTGCCGGTAGGGAAGCCGCGCTCTTGCAGATCGCGAATGTAGCCTTTCAGGCGGAGAAAGTTCATCTGCTTCTCTTGCACGGCGGCGGTTACGAAGTAATCGGGCGGCTCAGTCAGGTCGGAGTGCCAGCGGGTCTCCAGGCCGCCGGGTTCGCTCGAAAAGGATTGATAGGCGCTGCATGAGTCACCCGCAAAGCGGCAGCTCCAGCCGTCCTCGAAAACCCACGTCTTCAGCACCGGGCTCCACTGCCCGCGCCCCGCCACAATTTCACGCTTGAGGCGGAAGGTATTGGGATCCATGTCGAACACGTTCACTCCGTGCATGACGCCGGCCGCGGCGGAAGTATGTTCGAAGAATTCGTAGTAATAGATGCGCGAGTGTCCCATGATCCACTTATGGTCGGCGCGCAGGTAAGTCTGTTTGGGCCGGCCCTTGATCTCATCGCGCATGGCGTCCTGTTTGAGATTGGCGCCGGGCACGTAATAGTATTCGAACGCAAACAGGCCGCCGGCAAACAGGGTGCCGGCCAGCAGCAGCGGCATCGCCAGCCGGAACAGGCTCACGCCGCAGGCCCTGAAAGCGGTGATTTCGTTCTGCTTGCTCAACACGCCCAGGTGAACCAGCACGGCCACCAGGATGGCGAACGGCAGGGTTTCGTAAATCAACTCGGGGGTGAGGAAGAAGAGATAGGAGAACATCTCCATGAGCGGGATTTTGTTGCGGATCCAATCGCCCATCAGCTCGAAGAAGTTATAAGCCAGGATCATCGACAACAGGCTGGCCAGCACCACGCCGAGATAGAACACGAAGCTGGTCAGGATATACGTGTCGATGATTTGCGGCAGGACGGGCAGCCTCCAATGCGGCAGGCGGGCCGCGCTGACAGCCGTTTCGGGCTTCCTGTGCCGCAGCCAGGCGGCCATCCGGGCCAGCCCGCCGGTGACGCTGCCCAGCAGATCGCGGTCTCCGGGTTGCTCCATGCGGTACAGAAAGACGATCCCGGCCAGCAGAAATGCGGCATCCGGGAGCCAAACGGCAATTGACGCGGGGAGGGTTCTCTGTTTGGCAAATCCGATCAGGGTAAGGGAGGAAAGGTGGTAGCAGAAGAAGCTGAGAAACAGCGCGATGACATAGCCGGCGGACTTGCCGCCCTTGCGCGTGGCGATGCCGAGCGGGATGCCGACCAGCGCCAGCGCGATGCAGGCGACGGGCAGCGCGAACCGGCGGAACAGCTCGATGCGCACCTCGGTCCAGTCTTCGCCGGAACGCGGATAGCGTATCAACTCGCGCGTGTTCATGGCGCTGGTGGGCGGCGTCTTGTGCGCGGGCGGCGCGGCATCGAGCACCTGCGTGCTGATGGGCGCGCACGAGTCGTTGGCGACTTTGTCCTTACCCATCTCGTGCGAACAGTAGTCGTACAGGGTGAGCTGAAGGCGGTTGTTCTTGGGATCCGCGGTGGCGATGGCCGCGCGCGCCACGGTGATGAGCGGCCCTTCGGCTTTCTCGCGCATCCCGGAAACACGCTGCTCGGGCGGGGTGATATCGGCGATGAACACCGGGCGCCACTTATACACCGGCCCCGTTCCCACATCGCCCACGTAGAGAATCCGGTTGGGGAAACTTTCGTTGAAGACGCGCGATTCGATTCCCGCCGAAAGCTGTCCCTGCAGGAGCTGGTTGACGAGGTCGGTGCTCCTGCGGATGGCGATCGGCGTCAGGCGCAGGGACGCCAGGCCAGCCACGCTCATGCCCAGCGCGGCGAACAGCACTACCGGAGCGATCACTTTGCGGCTGGAGACGCCCGCCGCGCGCATGGCGATGATCTCGCCATCCGCCGCCATCCTTCCGAGCCCGATCAAGATGCCCACCAGCACGCCGAATGGAATGGTGAGCGGCAGCGCCGGCGGGAGCGCCCAGAGAAGCAGCTCCACCACGCTGGACACGGGCGCGTTATTGCTGTTCACCAGAACCGCGAACAGCTTGTCGGCCGCCTGCAGGAAGATGATGAAAGTAGCCAGCAGGGTGCCCAGCACCGCACTGGTGAAAATCTCGCGGAAGACGTACCGGCCCAAGAGGCGCATAGAGGGCTCCTAACGCGCCATCTCCGGTGGAGGCGTCACGGGCAGCTTGGGCAGTTCCTCTTCCACCGCGTGCAGCTCGAGGTCGTCGATGATGATGGAGGGCGCCACCACGCAGCTCTCGGTGGTGTAGTTGCCTGCGCCCACCAGCGCCAGCGGAACGCCATTATCCAAATAGTCGAAGACCATGTTGTCGTCACCCGCCACCAGGATGTCCTTGAGCGACCGCACGTTCAGTCCGCGGAAACGAAGTCCGCGCACCAGTTCCTCGCGCCCGTCCGGAAGGACCTTATAGACCAGCACCGGCGAGCTGACCGGATGCGCGGCGGCTTCCGCGGTGGTGAACATGCGCCGCAATTCGTCGATGGATGCGGTGGACGGGTAATCCATCTTGCGCACGAGTACGCCGTAAGCCAGGCCGCGCGCCTGCACCAGCTCGATCAGTTTTTTCTTGAGGCCGCCCGCGGGCATGGTTTCCGAGGAGCTGATGAACAGGTTGCCGACGCCGGCGGTAGCGGCGCCATACGGCCCCGGCAGGCGCGCGTGGCCGTTGGAGGCGGAGAAGCCGCGCACCGGCTGCCGGGTCAGCAGGAAACCCTTGAGGACGCCTTTTTCGACCAGCGTGAGCGGCTGCGGGCGGACGCCTTCGCGATCCACGTCATAGGCGCCAAATAGCCGCCGGCCGCGCCATTCCTGCTGGGTCGGGTCGTCCACCACGTCGAACGATTCGGGCAGAACGCGCGCGCCCAGCCGCCCCTCGAGCTCGCTCGAGCTAAACCCGCCGCGGCCGCCTTCCGGTTTGCGCGGCAGCGCCAGGTTGCGAGTCAGCAGCTCGGCGAAGATCTGCGGGCCGGCGGCGCCTTCAAACAGCACCGGGCCGCTGTAATCTTCGCCCTTGGGGGCTTTGGCCAGCGCTTCCAGGTTCTGCGCCATCTCGCGAAGCGCGCCGTTCAAAACGGTTTCGCCCGGCAGGTGCGCCGCGTCGAACGCGAGGAAGGTGACGGCGTCATGCAGCATCATGCCGTCCGGCGCTTGCGCCACGGCGCGGGCCCGCAGACTGCTGGCATTTTCGGCCGCCCGGACCAGCGTGCCTTCCGAATTCGCCACGTAGTAGCCGCCGGCCTCGGCGTCCATCTCGACGCGTGAATCCAGCACTCCCGGATAATCGACGAAGATGGCGGACAGCTCGCGCACCCGCGCCGCCCAATCGTTCTCGTCGATCGCCAGGCGGCCCAGCTCCTGGATAAACTCGACCGGGTGAGCGCGCGAAAAGTCGTCGGTCGGATTGCTCTCGGTGAGATTGCGCAGCGCAGCGCGCTTGCGCGAAATGGTCTCGACGGCGCCCTTGTAAGCCGAATCGGTGGCCAGCCACAAGTAGCGGCGCAGCACCGGGTACGAGTCGTCGAGCGGCCAGCGGCTCAGGTCATAGCGCGTGCCACCCACGCCGCCCGCGAAGTTGGTGTTGTCGAACTTGTAGTCGCCCACGCGGACGCGGATCTCCGGCTCCCGGATCCGGTTGCGGCGCCGCGCCAGCAGGCCGCCAAGCGAAGCCGAGACGCTGAAGCCGTCCCCCTGGTCGATCAGGTACTGAATGAAGTACGGGGCATCCAGGTTGGAGACCGTCACCTGGATGGCGCGCGCGATTTCGTCGTGCATCGCCGCCAGCACAGGGTCCGGCGCGGGAGCGTCCGCCGCCAAGGCGGCCAGCGCCATTCCAAACGCGGCCAGCATCAGGCGCCTCACTGTGCGCCCCCTTTTTCGCTCGGCGCAGGTTCCGGCAACAGCGGCGGCCGGTCATTCGCTTTGGCCTTCTTTTCGATTTCGATTTCCGATACCAGAATGGCCGGCGACACCGCCGACACCGGAATGCTGCCGCTTTCCGCGCCGCAGTAGCCGTTGAACACTTCCGGCTTGTCCCCAGTGGCGAGGATCTTGGCGAAGCTCGCCAGCGGCGTGCCCACCATATCCGCGCCGCGCACGAGTTCGTCCGGACGGCCGTCGGCATACACGCGGTAGACGATCACGGGAACCACTTTGAACGCCTGCAACCCGGCGCGGCTGGTGGTAGTGAAGCCATTGGTGATGTCGCGGAAATAGAGGCCATACGGCTTGTTCTGGCGCTTGATCTCTTCGATCAGCATCTCGCGCAACCGGGCGTCGGACACCGCTTTGGCCGATTCGACGATCAGGTTGGACTGCCGCGAAACCACTTCGTAACCAGGCTGGCGCCGGCCGTGGCCATTCGACTGGCTGAAACCGGCGATCGGCGAACGAGACATGAGGAACGTTTTCAGCACGCCGCTTTCGACCACGGTGACGGGCCTCGCCTTCACTCCTTCGTCGTCGAAATCGTACCAGCCGTAGAGATCCTCACCGGCGATGGAGTGCCGGGTGGGATCGAAAATCACCGACAGGAAATCGGGCAGAACCTGGGTGCCAACGCTCTTGGTGAAGGTCTGGCCCTCGTTCTCATCCTTCTGGCGGTGGCCCTCCACGCGATGGCCGAAGATTTCGTGGAAAAACACGGCTGCGGCGCGGCCGGAGAGAATAGCGGGCCCGACGAACGGCTCGGCCTCGGGCGCGTGCAGCAGGGCCGTCACGTCCTTGGCCACGCGGTCGATCGCCGCCAGCACGGTTTTGTCGTCCGGCAGGCGGTCGGCATCTTCGGCTTCAAAGCTCTCGAAGTTGGCGACGTCGGCGCCATCGGCGGCCTTGGCTGAGGCGGAAATGAAGATGCGCGCATAGCCGCGAAAGAATTGAAGGCGCGTTCCTTCCGTGTTCACGAAGTACCGCGTCTCGGCCTGGCCGGAAACCGTCACCTGGCTGGTGAGCACGTCGGGATAATTCCGGAAGCGCTCGGAAAGCTTGCGGATGCGGCCGGTCCATTCCTCGGGGTCGAAGTGGAGCTTCACCGGCGCGGCGAGCGAGACCTCGGGCGGGGCGCTGGAGAAATCGGCCGAGGCGTCCTGTTCCGCCACTTTCACCTGCGTGTTGGTCTGAATCCGGATCAGCCGCTCAGCCGCCGCGCGATACGCGCGATCAGTCTCCTCCCACAGGCGGCGCTTGATGGAATTGGGGTTATCTTCGTAAGTGATCTGCGCCCCGGAAGTGAACTGGGCCGTCCCGCCGCCGGCCCCGCGCACGCGGTGGTAGTTGTCCAGTTTCGGCGAGCCCACGCGCACGGAAACATCCAGCGTTCGCGATTTCCCGCCACCACTCGAATCGATCGAGCCCAGCGTCCCGGACACGTTGTAAACGTCTTCCTGGGTGATTTCGTAACTCAGAAAGTAAGGCGGAGGATCGGCCTTGTCCTTAAGCGCCTGGAAGTTGCGCGCCAGTTCCTGGGACATAGCGTCCACCAGCGTAGATTGAGCCGTGGCAGCGGCTGCCAGGGCGAGCGGCAGCGCCAGGCGGAGCAGAATCGAGGGAGTCAAGTCTCAGGATAGCAAACTGGCTTCCCCGCCCCGTTGTGCTACAAAGCTAAAGTGGGGTGGACGCGTGACCCAATCGGATCGCGGCCGCCGCCCCGGAGGTTTTCTTATGACGCATCACTGCGCAGCCAGGCTGTTCGCGCTGCTCGCGCTTCCTCTGTGCCTTCCGGCACAGAATCCTCCCACCCCCGTTTGGAAATTCGCCGTCTCCGGCGATTCGCGCAATTGCGGCGACATCGTCATGCCCGCCATCGCCCCACAGGTGACTGCGAGCGGAGCCAACTTCTACTGGCACCTGGGCGACTTTCGCGCCATCTACGACTTCGACGAGGACATGGCGCCGCCACACGACCTTCACCTGGAAACGCCGCACCTCAGCATCGTCAGCTACCTCGAAAACGCGTGGCCGGATTTCATCGAACATCAGCTCCGCCCGTTCGGAAAACTCGAGGTTTTCCTGGGCATCGGCAATCACGAGTTGATTTTTCCCAAGACACGCAACGCCTACGTCGCTCAGTTCGAAAGCTACCTGAACAGCCCGCGTTTGGCGGCCCAGCGCCAGGCCGATGGCGACCCGGCCGGCGCTCGCACGTACTATCACTGGGTCATGAATCATGTCGATTTCCTGTCGCTCGACAACGCCGGCAACAGCTTCGACGCGGACCAGATGACCTGGATTCGCGCGCGCCTGGCCGCCGACAGGAAATCCGGCGACATTGTGACGGTGGTCGCCGGCATGCATGAGGCGCTGCCGGGAAGCAAGGGACTCAGCCACAGCATGTGCGATTCCGGCGCGGGGATCGAAACCGGGCGCGAGGTCTACAACCTGCTCTGGGACTTGCAACAGAGCGGCAAGCGGGTGTACGTGCTGGCCAGCCACTCGCACTTCGTGATGGACGATGTCTACCGCACATCGTATTGGGGCGAGCGCGTGCTGCCGGGATGGATTGTGGGCACCGCCGGCGCGGTGCGGTACCGGCTGCCGGAGGGTGTCGCTACCGGCACCATCAGCCGCACGGATGTCTACGGCTACCTGCTGGCCACCGTGATGTCGGACGGTTCCATTGGGTTTGAATTTCGGCAGCTCGGGTTGGACGATCTGCGCCGCGCCAACGGCGGCATCCATCCGGACGCGCTGCTCGGCTGGTGCTACAGCAAGAACGTGGATCAGCGAATCCCCAAGCCGGAGGCATGCGGCGCGGGGAAGTAGTGGCCTGTGGGGCGGGTTGATAACCTGCGGACCGATTGGTAATCGGTGCGCAGATTGACAATCTGCCCCACAATAGCAGCAGGAGGTGTTTTCTTGTGAACCGGCGAAGCGTGCGATGGGCGATGCGCGGATGTCTTCTGTTGGCGGTCGGCCTTGCGCGGGCGCAGCCGCCCCTGGGGCTGTTTGCGGAGCACACCGACGTCGGCACGGTTCTGCATCCGGGGTCTGTCGTGTACGATGCGGCCCGTCGCAGCTACACCATCAGCGGCAGCGGCGAAAATGTGTGGGCGGCGGTGGACGCGTTCCAGTTCGTCTGGAAAAAGATGGAGGGAGATTTCACGCTGACGGCCGATATTTCCGTGCTCGGGCAAGGCGGAGATCCGCACAAGAAGGCGATGCTGATGGCGCGGCAGAGCCTGGACCCGGATTCGGCATACGCCGATGTGGCGCTGCATGGGGTCGGGTTGACGTCGCTGCAAGCACGCGATGCCAAAGGTGCCGACACGCACGAAGTCCAGTCGAACATTTCCGCGCCGAAGCGGCTGCGGCTGCAAAAATACGGCGATGAGTTCACCATTTGGCTGGCGGGAGAGGGTGGCAAATTCCGCTTCGCAGGCGGCTCGATGCGGGTGCCACTGACGGGGCCGTTCTATGTGGGGCTGGGCGTTTGCGCGCACAACAAGGACGCGGTGGAAACGGCGGAGTTCAGGAATGTGGCGTTGGAGAATTCGGCCGTGGATATGACCACGCAGATGTTGTACGGAACTCTGGAAACGATCACGGTTGCATCCACTGACCGGCGCGTGACCTATGTTGGGTCCCCGTTTGTCGCCGGTCCGAATTGGACTCCGGATGGCGCGTCGCTGCTGTTCACCCATGACGGCCGGATCGAGAGCGTGCCAGTGGAGGGAGGCGAGCCTAAGGCCGTTAACACGGGATTACCCGTGGGTATGGACAGCTACCATGGCATTTCACCGGACGGCACGATGCTCGCCACCGGTAATCTCTCGCATGGCGACCGGTCCGTAATCTACGTGACGCCCGTCGCAGGCGGCGTGCCCCGACGAGTCACCGCACAATCGGCGTCCTTCTTTAATGGCTGGTCGCCCGATGGAAAAAACATCGTTTTCAACGGCTGGAGGCACGGTCGATTAGGCGTTTACACGATTCCGGTTGCCGGAGGAAAGGAAACGCTGCTGGCCGCGGCTTCTGCCGTGGGCTCGGCGGAATACTCGCCCGACGGAAAATACATCTATTTCAATTCTGATCGCTCCGGCGCAACGGAGGTCTGGCGCATGAGGCCAGATGGCTCGCAACCGGAACAGGTGACCAAGGACGGTGCGGGCAACTGGTTTCCGCACATTTCGCCGGATGGGCGCCTGCTCGCGTTTCTTACTCCGCAGCAGAAGGATTCGAATTTCCCCCTGGGGTTCGCGCCGACCACGCTACACATGATGACGTTGGCGGACGGGCAAGTCCGAACGCTTGCGAAGTTCATGGGCGGCCTGACATCGATGCCGAATTCGTGCTGGTCACCGGACAGCCGGCGGATTGCGTTCGTCAGTTACCACGGAATCAAGTCGCAACCCGAGTCCCCCGCTCCCGCCGTCGTAAAATGATTGCAGTGCCAGAAACTTCCCAAGACTTTTATCGAATTCAGAAGCTGCCGCCGTACGTATTCGCGGTGATCAACGAGATGCGCGCCAAGGCGCGCGCGGCCCAGATCGACGTCATCGACCTGGGCATGGGCAACCCGGATGGGGCCACGCCGCGGGTGATCGTGAGCAAGCTGGTGGAGGCCGCACGCAACCCGCGCAACCATCGCTACTCGCAATCGCGCGGCATCCCCAAGCTGCGCGAGGAAATCACCAAGCGGTACCTCGCCAATTACGGTGTGGAGCTGGACCCGGAGCGCGAGGCCATCGTCACCATCGGCGCCAAGGACGCGCTGGCGCACCTGCTGTTCGCCACCGTGGGACCGGGCGATGTGGTGGTTTCGCCGAACCCGGCGTACCCGATTCACCAATACGGCGTGATCATGGCCGAAGGGTGCGCGGAGAAGCTGCCGATGCCGGATGCGGCGACGTTCCTGAACGGCCTCGAAGACTTCTACCGCACGGCGGCGCGGAAGCCCAAGATGCTTCTCATTAGCTTCCCGCACAATCCCACCACGGTGTGCGTGGACCTGGAATTCATGAAGGAAGTGGTGCGGCTGGCAGCGGCGCACGGCACCATGATCATCCACGATTTCGCGTATGCGGACCTGGGCTTCGACGGTTACCGGCCGCCCAGCATTTTGCAGGTGGATGGGGCCAAGGAGATCGCGGTCGAGATTTTTTCCATGTCGAAGAGTTACAACATGGCGGGCTGGCGGGTGGGCTACTGCCTGGGCAACCCGAAGATGATCGCGGCGCTGGCGCGGATTAAGAGCTACCTGGATTACGGCATGTTCCAGCCGATCCAGATTGCGTCGATTGTGGCGCTGCGCGAGTGCGAGGCGGATACGCGCAAGATTTGCGCGGTGTATCAGAAGCGGCGGGACGCGCTGGTGGCCGGTCTCAAACGCGCCGGATGGCCGGTGGAGAAGCCGCGCGGGACCATGTTCCTGTGGGCGCCGCTGCCGGAGCGGTACCGCGGCACAGGATCGCTCGAGTTCTCGAAACTGCTGCTCGAAAAAGCGCTGGTGGCGGTTTCGCCGGGCATCGGATTCGGGCCGCTGGGCGAAGGGCACGTGCGCTTCGCGTTAGTCGAAAACGAGCAGCGCATCCGCCAGGCCACGCGCGCGATCGGGCAGTTTCTTAAGGGATAGGGCGAGGGGCGCGAATTCCTAGTGAAAGAACACCGGCGGCAAAGACCGCCGGCGCTACGAAGCTGCGATCGGAAGCGGTCCCACCGATTAGAACAGACACTATGACACAAGCCATTCGCCTGACACCCTCGCTGCGGGAAAAGGTATGGGGCAAGAAGCGGCTGGAACCGTGGTTTCCCGATTCGGCCAGCCCCATCGGCGAAGCGTGGTTTTTGGCGGATCGCGAACTCCCGCTGCTGGTGAAGCTCATCTTCACTTCCGAGCGGCTGTCGGTGCAGGTACATCCCCACGACGGCGAGGACGGTCCGCGCGGCAAGACCGAAATGTGGCACATCCTGGAAGCCGAGCCGGGCGCGACCATCGCCATCGGGTTTCGCGAGCCGATCACGCGCGCGCGGCTGTGGGAAGCCACCCGCAGCGGCGAAGTGGAGCATCTGTTGAACTGGATCGAGGTGAGACCGGGCGAGACTTACTTCATGCCGGCCCATACGGTTCACGCCATCGGCGCGGGCATCGTGCTGTGCGAGATCCAACAGAACTCCGACGTGACATACCGGCTGTGGGATTACGGCAGGCCGCGGCCCATCCACGTGGAGAAGGCGGTGCCGATCGCCGATCTGAGCGTGCATCCGGGGGCGGCGCGTCCGGTGCGGGTTGACGACACCCCGGAGGAACTGGTGTGCGCGCGCCAATTCGTCACCGAACTGGTGCGGCTGGGAACAGGCGACGCGGCAAGGCCGGAGGCGCACACCTGTCAACTGTGGATTGCCATCGAAGGAAGCGGAAGCATCGGCGGCGAGCGATACGCCCGAGGCGACGTCTGGCTGCTGCCGGAAGCGGACGGGCAACCGGAGGTGAAAGCGAGCGAGCCGAGCCGATTCCTGAGAACCTGGGCACCATGAAGGAGTAATTCAGCCCGCACCTGGCCGGAGTCACGCAAAGAGGCGGGGATCGAATTCAAATGCGATTGGCCGTGCCGCCACAATGCGGGCAAAGTCAGGGTGCGCGGGATTCAGCAAGTAGTTCCATTCGCCCGGCACGACGGCGGACGGCACCCGGAGCGTCACGGACAGCTTTTCATCAAACCAGTAGTCGCCGAATGCTCGTAGTTGGGCATCGTGAAGTCCGGCAGTGGACCGAACCGGCTCGTCTAAGATTGACAGCCCGTCCGGAATCACGGCGCCCACGATCACATAGCCGCTTGGAAAGTCCTGCCGGGACATGTGCACCAGATTCTCCAGAACCGCCAGCGCCACGCTCTGGGCCATGTAGACTACTGCGCGTCCCGACGAGTTCTAGCGCCCGCCGGCGAGCCGAGCCCCGAGCCCGTCCAAACGGGCGTGCGCAGCCCGGCAGACACGATATACACGGAGCGGCATTCTTACGATGGAATGTTGTGCTCGATGCGGGTCAGGGTCCGCTCGACGAGTTCAAGCCCCTCGTCGGTTTCCAGTAACTCAGACGGGGTGCGATGGTCGAACAACGGCAGCGGTGTGGAGAGCCAGTGAGACGCTTTGTGTTCGTCGCCGAATACGACGACAGCATGCGCGACCACGGGCACGATCCGGCTGACAAAGAGATGGGAAGCCATCGATGCTCCTGGATCGATTATAGTGCGCACTGGGCCGGGGCGGCGGGCGGCATTCTGGGCTATCGTAGTGGTTGTGAAAGCGCTGGTTAAAAGCCGTCCCGAGCCGGGGCTGTGGCTGGACGAGATCGAGACGCCGAAGATCGGCATCAACGATGTGTTGATTCAAGTGCTGCGGACCGGCATCTGCGGCACCGACGTGCACATCTACAAATGGGACGAGTGGGCGCAGGCGACGATTCGGGTGCCGATGGCGATCGGGCACGAATTCGTGGGGCGGATTGTGGAGGTGGGATCGAACGTCGCCGATTTCTTTCCGGGCGACCTCGTCAGCGGCGAAGGGCACGTGGTCTGCGGGCGCTGCCGCAACTGCCTGGCCGGACGGCGGCACCTGTGCGCCAACACGATGGGGGTGGGCGTGAACCGGGCGGGCGCGTTCGCGGAGTACATCGCGCTGCCGATGGCCAACATCTGGCGCCATCAGGAGAGCGTTCCGCTGGATGTGGCGGCGATTTTCGATCCCTTCGGCAACGCCGTCCACACGGCGCTCTCGTTCCCGGTGCTGGGCGAGGACGTGCTCATCACCGGCGCCGGCCCCATCGGCATCATGGCCGCCGCCGTGGCGCGGCACGCCGGCGCGCGTTACACGGTGATCACCGATATCAATCCGTACCGGCTCGAACTGGCGCGTAAGCTGGGCGTGACGCTGGCGGTGGATGCGAGCCGGACCAAGTTGAGCGAAGTGCAGAAGCAGCTCGGCATGGCCGAGGGTTTCGACGTGGGACTGGAGATGTCGGGCACCGCGGCGGCGTTCCGCGACATGCTCGAAAACATGAGCCACGGCGCCAAGATCGCCATGCTGGGCATCCCCACCGCCGAAGTGGCGATCGACTGGCGCACGGTGATCTTCCGCATGCTCACGGTGAAGGGCGTCTACGGCCGCGAAATGTACGAGACGTGGTACAAGATGACGGTGATGCTCGAATCCGGGCTGGACATCATGCCCGTGATCACGCACCGCTATCACTACACCGAGTTCGAGCGGGGCTTCGAAGCCATGGTTTCCGGCAACTCGGGCAAAGTGATTCTGAGCTGGGAATGAGATGGCAGCGCACATAAGCGCCCGACGTTGGCTGGTGCGGGGCCGCGTGCAAGGAGTGGGCTACCGCTGGTTCGCGCAGAAGGCCGCGGCAGAGTTGGGCCTCAGCGGCTATGCGCGCAACCTGGATGACGGGCGGGTGGAAGTGTACGCAGCCGGCGCGGAGGCGAAACTCGACGAGATGGCAGGCATGCTGTACCACGGGCCGCGCTGGGCCGACGTGCGCGGGGTTGAAGAACAGGAATGCGCCGTGCAAGAATTGGGTTCGTTCCGCATTGAGGCTTGATGGCAGATTTGAAGAAGCTGATCCGCGAGGTGCCGGACTTCCCCAAACCCGGCATCCTCTTTTATGACATCACCACGCTGCTGAAGGATCCGGCAGGCTTGCGTGGGGTGATCGATGGGTTGAAAGACCATTACCGCGAGACACAAGTGGACGTGGTATTGGGCATTGAAGCGCGCGGCTTCATTTTCGCTCCGGCGCTGGCCTATGCGCTGGGCGCGGGTTTCGTGCCGGTGCGCAAGCCCAGGAAGCTGCCGGCCGAGACGGTGAGCGTGACCTACGATCTGGAGTACGGCACGGACACGCTGGAGATGCACAAGGACGCGGTTTCGAAGGGCGCGCGCGTGCTGATTGTGGACGACCTGCTGGCGACCGGCGGCACGGCGGCAGCGGCGGCGCGCATGGTCGAGGAGGCGGGCGGTGCGGTGGTGGGCCTGGGATTCGTGGTCGAGCTGACCTTCCTCCACGGGCGCGCCAGGCTGGCTGGCCGCGAGGTTTTCTCGCTGCTCCAGTACGACAAATGAGTTTCACGCGCCGGGCCCGCGTGCGCGCGCTCGCCAAGATCAACCTGGAACTTCGCGTGCTTGGGCAGCGGCCGGACGGCTACCACGAGCTGCGCACGATCTTTCAGACGATTTCTCTCGCCGACTCGATTGAGATTGCTTTCACGCCAGCGCGCCGGACCGCCATCGAACTGGTGGACGATCTCCATCTCGAAGATAACCTGGTGGCACGCGCGGCGCGCGCCGCGATGGATGCGATGCGCCTCACCGGGCGCGTGGAGATGCGGCTGAAGAAGCGCATCCCGATGGGCGCGGGCCTGGGCGGAGGGTCGTCGGATGCGGCCGCGGTGTTGCTGGCGCTGCCGGTGCTGGCCGGGCGCGGCTTGGGCGCAGAGCGCCTGCGCCAACTGGGCGAGCAGTTGGGCAGCGACGTGCCCTTCTTCCTGCTGGGCGGCGCCGCGGTGGGTATAGGCCGCGGCACGGAACTGTTTCCGCTGCCGGATGGCAGGCCTCTGAGCGGCATTCTGGTTTCACCCGGCATTCATATTTCGACGGCCGGGGCGTACCGTCTGCTTAATTCGCGTTTGACAAGCGAATCTCAACAAAATAAAATGGTTACTTTCCAGTCACGGGTGTGGGACGGGGGTGTCTCCAGGGCTGCCTGCAACGATTTTGAAACGGTGGTCACGGAGGAGCATGGCATCATCGGCGCGATCAAGAAACGGATGCTGGACGCCGGAGCTTCGATGGCGCTGATGACCGGCAGCGGATCGGCGGTGTACGGAATTTTCCCCGGTTCCGCCCAGGCATCCGAAGTTTTTAGGATCTTCCGAAAAGAAAAGGCGTTCCGCTTTTCGCTGGTAAGCCGCGCGCGTTATCGCGCCCTGTGGTGGCGGACCCTCGAAGAGCACATTACCGCGAAAGCATGGCCTCCCCGAAACCGAAAAGAGCGATGAGTCACGACCGGCTACAACTGTTCACGGGCAACGCCAATCCGGTGCTGTCGCAGGAGATTGCCCAGCACCTGAACACCGTGCTGGGCGAATGCACGGTGCGGCAGTTCGCCGACGGCGAGATCCACCTGCAGATCCAGGAAAATGTGCGCGGCGCCGATGTTTTCGTCATCCAGCCGACGTGCAAGCCGGTGGAGCGCAACCTGATGGAGCTGCTACTGATGATGCAGGCGCTGAAACTGGCCTCGGCGGAGCGCATCACGGCAGTGTTACCCTATTATGGGTACGCGCGGCAGGACCGGAAGGACAAACCGCGGGTGCCGATTTCGGCCAAGTTGGTGGCCGGCCTGCTCGAATCCGCGGGCGCGGACCGCGTGCTGACGCTGGATCTGCACGCCGCGCAGATTCAGGGATTCTTCGATATCCCGGTGGATCACTTGTACGCCTCGCCGGTGATGATCGAGTATTTTCGGGCGCAGAACCTGCCGGACGTGACGGTGGTTTCGCCGGATGCCGGTGGCGTGGAGCGGGCGCGGGCGTTCGCCAAGCGGCTGAATTCGTCGCCGTTGGCGATTATCGACAAGCGGCGCGAAGAGGCCAACGTCGCCGAGGTGATGAACGTAGTGGGCGACGTGGAAGGGCGCAATTGCCTGCTGGTGGACGATCTGATCGATACCGCCGGCACGCTGGTGAAGGGCGCCGAAGCGTTGCTCGAAAAAGGTGCGGCCAGCGTTTCGGCCTGCGCCACCCACGCGGTGCTGTCCGGTCCGGCGGTGGAACGGATCGAGGCATCCGAGCTGAGGGAAGTGGTTTTTACGAATTCGATTCCGCTGGCCGAGGAGGCCAGGCGGTCGAGCCGGATCAAAGCGTTGTCGGTCGGGCATTTGCTGGCGGAAGCCATCCGATCGATTCACGAAGAGACTTCGGTGAGCGTGCTGTTTATTTGAAGTTAGGGTCGATAGACCACGAAAAGCGATGGTCTGTCCTACCGGCCGCAACCCACGTCAACCCCGTTTCGGGGTGAACCGGACTTGCGGGGCATAAAGGAGAGTTTGCGTGAAAAGAGAGATTACCGTTGCCGCCGAAGTGCGCACTGCGCGCGGCAAGAACGAAGCGCGCCGCACACGCCGCGCCGGGCAGATTCCGGCCGTGCTCTACGGCGCATATAAGGACGCCGTCAGCATATCGGTCAACCCGCGCGAGATCCTCAGGATCGTCCGCAGTTCGACCGGTTACAACACGATTTTCAACCTGGCGATTGAAGGCGGTGAAACCGCGCCCGTCATGGTTGTGGACCAGCAGGTGGACCCGCTGAAAGGCACGCTGCTGCACGCCGATCTGAAGCGCATCGATCTCACCAAGCGGATCCGCATCACGGTGCCGGTGTTTACGGTGGGCGAGCCGGCTGGCGTGAAGCTGCAGGGTGGGCTGCTCGAAGTCATCACCCGCGCGATTGAAATCGAGTGTCTGCCGGACGAGATACCGGAGAGCTTCTCGGTGGATGTGAGCGAGCTCATGATCGGGCAGAGCAAGCGCGCCAGCGATGTGGCGCTGGCAGCCTCGATGAAGCTGGTGAGCGCCGCGGAGACCGTGATTGCGCACGCGGTGGCGCTGCGCGCCGAAGCCGAGCCGGTGGTCGAAGCCGCGCCCACGGCCGAAGCCGCCGTCGAGGGAGCCGAGCCCGAAGTGATCAAGAAGGGCAAGAAGGAAGAGGAAGCCGCCCCCGCGGAAAAGGAAAAAGAGAAGGAAAAGGAAAAGGGCAAGAAGAAGTAGGCTTCCATGTTCCTGGTGGCCGGTCTGGGGAATCCGGGCGAGGAGTACGTGCGCACGCCGCATAATCTCGGGTTTCTCACGGTCGACCGGCTGGCCGCGCGGCACGGCATCCGCGTCACCCGCAAGGATTCCAAAGCGCTCGTCGGGTTGGGCGAAATCGGCGGGCACGAGGTGATGCTGGCCAAGCCGCAAACGTATATGAATCTCAGCGGCACTTCGCTGAAGTCGCTGATGGAGAAGCATTCCGTTCCGACGGATCGCCTGGTGGTGGTTTACGACGAACTGGATCTGCCGTGGCTGTCGCTGCGCATCAAGCCGAAAGGCACGCCGGCCGGCCACAAGGGCATGATCTCGGTGATCGCGAGCCTGGGAACCAGCGAAGTGGCGCGGGTGCGGTTGGGAATTCATCCGGGCCGCCCGCTGGGGAGCGGCGCGGAATTTGTGCTGGCGCCTGTACGGCGCTCGCAGGACAAGGAATTGGACGACTTCGTCGGCTACGCGGCCGATGCGGTCGATTCGATAATCGCCGAGGGCGTCGCTAAGGCCATGACGAAATTCAATCGTCGCGCCCCAGGCTCAAACATAGAGGAAGCATGAGGATTTACGAAGAGCTCTTCATCGTTAAACCGGATGTGCCGGAAGAGGAAGTCGACCAGTTCGTCGAACAGTTGCGAACTCAGTTGACGGCCGCGGGCGCCACGGTGGACAAAGTCGAAAAATGGGGTAAGCGCCGCCTGGCGTACCGGGTGGACAAGTACCGCGAGGGCGCGTACGTGCTGTTCGAATTCACCGCCGCGCCGGATACCGTGAAGGAACTCGAGCGCCGGCTGCGCGTCTCGGACATGGTCATCAAGTTCCTGACGGTGCGCATCGATCAGACGCGCAAGCGGTTGGACAAGCGGAAAAAGCAGCGCGACAAGCGGGCCGCCAAGCGCGCGGCCAGCGCACCGCCGGCGCCAGCCACCGTTCCCGGAGCACCCCAGAGCGCGGCCCACGCCGCCGAGGCGCCGGCCATGCCGGGCCAGCCTAAGGAGAACTAAAGCCATGGCGGAATTCAAAGGAAGACCCGGCAGCGCCGGACAGCGGCCCACCGGCGGCGACAAGGCCGTCGTTTCGCAGAAGAAACAGTATTTCCGGCGCAAGAAGATCTGCCGTTTCTGCGTCGAGAAGATGGACGACATCAATTACAAGGACGTCAAGACGCTGCACGCGTTTGTGGCGGAGCGCGGCAAGATCGTCCCGCGGCGCATCTCGGGCGTGTGCGCACCGCACCAGCGGCGGCTCACCGACGCCATCAAGAAGGCGCGCAACATCGCCCTGCTGCCCTTCGCGGCGCAGAACTAGGGTCAGGAGGAAACTCACATGGAAGTGATATTGAGAGAAGACGTGGAGAAGCTGGGCAACCGCGGCGATATGGTGCGCGTGGCGCCGGGTTATGCCCGCAATTTCCTGCTGCCCAAACGCCTCGCCGTGGCCGCCACGGACGCCAACCGCAAGATCGTCGAACAGGAGCGCCAGGCGCACCTGCGTAAAGAAGCTCACCTGAAGGGCGAGGCCGAGGACTTATCCAAACTGCTGACCGGCGTCACCGTCACTATCATGCAGAAGGCCGGCGAACAGGACCAGTTATTCGGCTCGGTAACCGCCAAAGACGTGGCCGACGCACTGGCCGCCAAGAATTTCACCATTGATCGCCGCAAGATCCAGCTCGACGAGCCGATCAAGCAACTGGGAGAGTTCAAGGTCCCGGTGAAGCTCCACAAAGACGTCATCGCCGAAGTTACGGTGGTGGTGGCGAAGGAAGAGTAGTTACTACCGTGTGAGTTGTTCCTTTTTGGGGCAGCAAGCTGCGTGCCGATTGGCAATCGGCACGCGCGGCGATAATCAGTCGCCGCGCTGGATGGCATCCCGCCCCACAGTCAACACCGCCTTTATTGCTCCGCCGGCGCCGGCAGATGCTGCGGCATAAATGCCGCTAAACCGTCGACTGACTTGACCGGCGTGGCGACAATCTTGATTTCCGCGGACTTCAGGCCAGGACGGCTGGCCGCGACTGTGATTGCGCCGGCCGAAAACGTGGACCGGACGGAGACACGGTTGATGCCGCATTCGGTGTTCAGGTAGGGATTGTTTGTCGAATCGGTCTTGCCACTGTTGTAACCGCCGCGCCAGACCCCGGGTCCGGAGATCGCAAAGTCGACTTTGCCGTCGTCGGTTGGGCAGCGCTGGCCTTTGGCATCGACCACTTCCACGTCAATCAGCGCCACGTCCCGCCCGTCAGCCTGCAAGCCCTGTGGACCGACTCTCGGCGTGAGTCTGATCTGCGCCGGCAAACCGGCAGTCGTCAACTCATCGAGCGCCACGGTCTTGCCGTCGTTCCTGCCGATCGCCTTCAGGCTCCCAGGGGCAAATTCCACATTAGGAAAAGCAAAGATATATCCACTGACCGGCTGAGAGTTCACGCCGGCCGATTTGCCATTTACGAATAACTCCACCGACTGGGTGTTGGCAATCGCGTTGATTGTCTTCACGGTCTTCTTCGCGTCCGGACCAACCGGATAACTCCAATGGCCCAGGATGTGAATGTCAGGCTGATCGTTCTGGATGACACGATGGGCGAAATAGATTTCCTTGGGCAGACGAACGGCATCCACCTTGCCGCTGACGCGGCAGACTTCGCTCGAATCCTGCCGTCCGTCCGCGTCGGAATCGGAGAAATAGATGGATGCGTAACCCGACCATTTGGAGTGCGCCGGGTCCGGGTCGGAAATGCGGTTGTCCCAGTACGCCCGGTAGCGAGCGACGCCGGCCAGGGCGAAACTCTCGGAGGTAAACTGCCAGGTGTCGTTCGGTCCTTTCTTGAAGCCGAAATAGGGCGGCGAAAAATCGTCCCAGAAACGGCGCGCCCCCTCCTCTCGGAAATCCTCGGTCTCGACGAGCGGCGCGCGATCGCGGCGTTCGGCACTGTAACCGCGGAACATGTCGGCGGGGCTGGAGAGTGCGTCGGTCCGCGGGTCCTGGCCAATCATGATGCCAAAGAATTCGGCAATCGGAGTGATGGCCGCGTTGGCGGCGACATTATCGTTGCCGCGCGCGCCGATGACGCGGCCGCCATCGGGATCCCATTGCTTGCGCAGGGCGAGCATCTGTTGCATATGCTCCACGGTGACCACCGTGTTGCCCGCCTCCCAGAACAGGATGCTGGGACTGTTGCGGAAATAGATCATGGTGTCTCGCATGACTTCCAAGCGCTGCTCCCATTGGCGTCCTGTCGCGTCCCGCTCCTTGTCGCCGCCGGGGCAGATCTGAACGATGCCGTAGCGGTCGGCCGCATCCGAATCCACGCGCTGCGGCGCAATGTGCATCCAGCGCACGTAGTTGGCGTGGCTCGAGCGAATCAACTGGGCCTGGTAATCGTGCATCCAGTCCGGGTATGCCTGGCCCAGGCCGGCCCATTCATTACTGGCACGCTGGGCGAAGCCCTTCAGGTAAATGAACTTGTCATTGAGATACACGCCGCCCGTGCCGGCGCCACCCTTGAACTCGGTCTTACGAAACCCGGTAGTTACCTTGTCGACGTCGACAGTCCTGCCGTCCACCGCAAGAATGGCGTAGACGTCATAAAGGTAGGGGTCTTCGGGACTCCAGAAGCGCGCGCCCTGGAGCGCTCCCTCTGCGGTCAAGACGCTCTTTTCGCCATCCACCATATCCACGGAATTGCCGTCGAATCGGGCGCGAACCTGCCCCTTCCGATCGACAATCACGGCCGACAACTCCACCGTGGCGCGATCGCCGGAGGCGTTGCGCACTTCCGATTCGACTGTGACGCCGGCGCTTTTCCCGGCGATATTGAAATTCGCGGCATGAACATATACGCCGGTGCTTTCCAGGCCGTAATAAAGGGGCAAAGTCTGATAAACCTTTCCGGTGACATGCAACCAGACATGCCGGTTAATGCCGCCGTGATCGGGATTGAAGTCGTTGGCGTTCCATTCAAACGGGGTATTGCTAGAACGCTCCGTGTAAGTAGTGCGGTTATCCAACTTCACTGCCAGGACGTTCTCTTCGTTCCCGAAGTGAACTGCGCCG
Organism: Bryobacteraceae bacterium; assembly: GCA_050010695.1. Taxonomy (GTDB): domain Bacteria; phylum Acidobacteriota; class Terriglobia; order Bryobacterales; family Bryobacteraceae; genus Bog-375. The sequence continues at coordinate 67,059 of JBEKKO010000004.1, read as the reverse complement.
GAGAGATCCAACCCGTAGGCCGTCACCCCGTTCTCGTAGAGCCCAACTTGTTTGCCGTTGAGGAAAATGTCGCCGGCTTGCCGCATGCCCTCGAATTCGAGAAAGATCCTATCGCCGGCAAGTCTGGCCGGAAGCTTGAAATGTTTGCGGTACCAGGCCAGCCCTTTGTAAGTGCCACGGTCGCCGCCGCTATGGGAAATAATCTGACGAAACGAGTCTACGTCGTTGAAAGTGTGCGGCGTGCTAATCGTCGTCCAGGCTGAATCGTCGAAGCTGGGCGCCTCCGCGCCAGGCACGTCGTCGCGGATGAATTTCCAGTTCAGGTCGAAGTTAAGTTTGGCGCGCGGCGATTGGGGCGGCGCATAGGGTTCGGTCTGAGCCCAGACCCCGCCCGAAAGCGCGCATAGGATCAGCGCCATCGCGCCCAAGACATGGTTCACGCCCGCTGTGCGACATGCACGCATACGGTGTGATGTATTCGAAGTACTCAAGTCAAATCTCCTGGAGTTGGAATCGCCCGCAATTCAGTCGTCATCTGAAGCTCTTGCTGCGCTCAGGAAGGCATCTGCCGAGCAATTATACTCTGAATCGCGTCGATTCGAGCTGTTTGTCTCGATCGCTCCCAGTGAGTAAAACTGGGTCCGAGCCGCAGGGGGACCGACGTCATGAGACCCGATGCACCCGGCCGGACCGGGAGGAGAGCCAACTCAGTCACAGGCAGACGCAATTTCCGTAATCCTCAGAAAACAGGTTGGTTGCCTGAGAGTCTACGGGGGTGCGCAGCAGGCCAACGACACCTGCCCGATGAATACTGTAGGTGAGAGGGGCGCGTTTCCCGCGCCCTGACCAGCCCCTGGCTTCAAGAAGTCACCGTCCACCGTACTACTCAACTGGCCGCAGCAGATTGGCCGTCGGGAACACGAGTGCGGCCATGCCAGGGCGAGGAGAACAGATGCCGAGAATGCTTTGGATGGTCCTGGTGGTTTGGATCGCCGCAGGCCAAACACAGATAGACATGACCACGCAAGTAAAGAACGTACCGATCAAAGCCGGGGCCAGCCTGCCAAGCACATGCGCGGTTGGGCAAATCTTCTTCCTGACCAATGCGCCGACAGGAGCCAACCTGTATGGCTGCACGGCCGTGAACACGTGGTCGGCGCAGGGCGGCCAACCGGGAACGGGCGCCATCATGCAGGGAACGCTCGCCGGCATGCCCACAACCTGCACCGTGGGTCAGACCTACTTCGCCACCGATGCGTCCGCCGGAGCGAACCTGTACGGCTGCTCGGCGGCCAACGCGTGGACCCCGGAAGGCGGCGGGACCGAGACCATAGGCAGCAACGGGGTGACGGTCGGATCCCGCCCGACGACGAACTTCCTGACAGGCGCGGGCCTGATATCGGTGATTACCGACACGGGCACAGAAATCAATATCCAATCGGCCCTGGATACGGCGGTGGTCGCAACACTGCCGAGCGAACAGATTGGCTATAGCCTGCTGTGCGATTCCGCCAGCGGCTCGGCGACGACCTATGCATGCTCGATGACACCGACGGCGACAGAGTACGCGGTGGGCATGGTGCTGCATTGGATACCCGATGTAAACGGAGCGGGTGGGGCCACCACGCTGAACGTGGACACCCTGGGCGCCACCAGCATCAAGCAGGCGGACGGCGTGAGCGACCCATCGGCGACGGACATCGTGGCCGGCAGCATGCGCGAGGTCTGGTATGATGGGCTCGATTTCCGGTTTCTTGGAGCGGGGCCGGCGCCCACTTCGGGAAGCGGATCGGCACCGGTGCAGAGCGTGTTTGGACGGACGGGGACAGTGGCGGCTGCGAACGGCGATTACACGGCGTCGCAGGTTACCAACGCGGCCGCAACTAACTCGAGCAACACATTCACGGCCGGCACCCAAGATTTTTCGGGAGCGGCGCACACCAGCCCGGCGATCGTGGTTAGCTCATCGGGCAACCTACCGGCCGCCTGCGCCACGGGCGAACTGGCATTCGTAAGCGGCGCCGCGGCTGGGCAGCAGATCTACGAGTGCTCGGCGGCCAACGTCTGGACGCAGCAGAGCGGCGGCGGTACCGGTGGATCGTCAGGAACGTCCTATGGCACGATTGATCTATCCACGGCATCATCGCAAGCCAGTGGTATTATTATTCCCGGTGTTTGGAATTTGGGCGCTAATGCCGCGGGAACTTATTATTCAATCGGTGGTATCAACCTGCCTAACACCGGATCGCCAGCTATTACTACTTTTCCAATGCGTCTTCCGTATGATCTCGATATAACACAACCAGTTTCATACGTTGTAGATGCGACTACCGCTTGTTGTGGTGGGGAGGGGAACAACGCACAATTTACCCTTGCAGTAAGCTGCATCGCATCCGGCTATAACTATTCAAGCCCACCTGTGTTCGGGACGCCTTTGCCGACAGGCGTTTTTACCATTTGGTGGGGCAGCCTGACAGAGACAAGCGCGATTTCAGGAGTCGATATGGCCACATCAAGCTGCATAGCCGGCGAATTAGCATTCTGGCAGCTCACCAGAGACAATACCATTACAGGCAACCTAGCGGATAACGCCGGACTCCTCGATGTAAGCGTCAAGTATGTCAGAAAGGCAAACTAGCGCGAGCAATGATCGACATCATAGAGAACCAACCATGCGAGCGTGTATACCCAAAATGAAACCCTTTTTGCTGTTATTCGCAGCTTCACTCGCCTATGCCGGGCAAGGATATGTCGTTCGTGCCAACGAAGAAGTATATAACAGAAGCATCCCAGCCCTGGCTCCCGACACCCCGTATCGGGTTGAAATGTCGTTACAAAACGTAACCTGCAACTGGCACGCCCTTTCGGCGACCATCGTAGGTGTGGGCGTATTTGTGACTTGTCCATCAGGCAACAACAGTATGGTTGTGGGTATTATCCCCAACGCCGAAACAGGTCCTGCCGGATCATTCTGCGGAATACCCGCCCCTTCCTTGTCGGGATTCGTTTCAAGATTTGTCACATTTCGTTTTCAGCATATTCCCGGAGCCGGTGGCGGGGGGAACGACACGTGCCAGGGATGGGACGTGAACGGAAACCTTCTTGCCAGTTCAGCCTGGACTTACTCCGGTGAAACCAACTATTCGAATGGTGTGTCGATTGGGGACGAATGGGGCGTGGATGGCAACGTAGTCAATTATCTCCGGATATATTCATCCACGGTATCCGTTACTTCGAGACCCCCTATCACAGCAGACTCGGTGGATTCGAGTCGTGTGTTCGAATGGAAATTCGACGGCAATCTTCTAGATTCGGGTCCAGGCGGATACACAGCTTCGGTGATGACGAACTGGAACGCCGGCGGCGCACAGAGTTACGTCAGCACGGTGGGACAGTCTCTGGTGGCGCCGTTGGCGATCAATACGAATCTGAACCCATCATGGCCTAAGCCAATACCGGGATATCAGCCCAGTTGGCGTGCAGGTCAGCCCGGCGGTCTTTCGTGCGCCAACAGTTATTCGCAGTCGGACAACCCGAGTATTTCGTGCTCCTGGCAGGTGCTGCTACAGCCGGGGCAGATTGCCCCCTCGTGGAGCAGCCAAACATCACAAACTCCGACGCTCACCGGGCTGGTTTTCGGCGACTATGCCGTCCAACTGACCGTGACGGACCAGGCTGGTAACTCGGCGACGTCCGTGACACACATCGGCGCGGTCGCTACGGACGAAAACGGCGTTGTGGTGAACGCGAACCCAGCGGCTGATGCAATACTCGGTCCCATGATCGCGTTCGGCCAAAATCCATGGGGGCTCGCCGACTACTGGCACCTGGCGGGAAGCATTCAAAGGGAATCGCAGTACGTTTCGGCCGGCCTTTCGCCGGTGTGGCCTTATGCGACCTGGGAAGTAATGCAGTCGGGCACGGTGAGCTACAACTGGATCGGTGTCGGGATGGCTGCGACGTACATGGGCGGTGCGCAGACTGTGTTGACGGCGCCCTGTTCAAGCTCGGCAGCTTCCTGCACCGTTGCCGATGTTACGCCGCTGCAATTAACGGCATTGCCGGCGAGGATATATATTTCCACCGCCGGGACCGGCCGCAACAGTTCTCAGTTCGAGGAGATCCGCGTCTGCTCCGTATCCGGAACCTCGCCGTCCACACTGACGTTTTGCTATGACGGACGAGGTTACGCCGATCCATCCAATGGAACGCGTCAAGCGGCGCGGGATTGGAACTCGGGCGATGTTGTCGGTAACGATCCGATTATTGGAACCGGCACATCCTTCACATCGACTTTATGCCCTGCCGGTGCTCCTGGTCCCTTCGGAACGATTGTATACTCAGCGGGCACCGTAGCATTGACGGCCGGCGCGACGGCGGTAAGCCTGAGTGGAGGCACTTGGACTGCGGCGACTGTCGTTAATGGTAATTACATTGTCGTATCGGCTACTCATTCAACCATTCCTTTCAAATTCATATCTCCTATTTCAAGTTTGACCGATGGTACGGATCTGGTGCTAACGCGCCCGTTCCCATTCAACGCGGACACAGCCAGCGGGTTGACCTATTCTATCGTCCAACCGAACATCTATGTGGATTTGGGCTACACAGTGGCGCAGGGATTAGATCCAGCGGTACCGTTCACCAGGTATTGGCCGACGTCCTATGGCTGCGAATCGGACACCTTGGCCTACATTTCGCCATATTACGACCCCGGCTCCTGGAACCCGGTAACCACTGCACAGCCGTACACCTATCAAGTTGGCAACTGGTGGTACAACCAATCCAGCAGTGGAGGTCTCGACTACTATTCCGAGGACCTGGCTAACCTTGCCGGATGGCTTCGCTCCGGGCTCAAGCAGTTTCACGATTCAGCGATGATGATTGGCGATATTTGGATAAGACAGCCGCAGAAATCCAACGGTGGCGGTGGCTCTTTGTTGTTCTACGGGGGGCCCGTGATCGGTGGGGAGGCGAACGCGGTGCTTTCGGATACCGGTCACGGGACGCAATGGAAAGACATCCGTTCGTTCGCGTTTGGAGCGATCAACGGCTACCCCTTCGCTGCCTCGTCAACCAACGATTGCAACAATGACGATTCAAGAGAAAAGGGGTACCAGGGAGCCTTCCTCGCCTTGGCTGCGGAATTCGATCCAGACACCACATCTTCCTATGCCCCCGGAGGGATAAGCTGGCACAAGTATTGGCAAAATGGACTGGTCCAGTATGCGGCAAACGAAGCGGCCTGTGCTAATCAATTTGGGAACACTGACAATTCGTGGCGCTGGACTGGCGGTATGCCTGAGTCTCAGTCGGCGGCAAATGCTGTCACGTTTACAACCGAGTCGGCCACCGGCATCGGGGCAGGTCTCACCAATAACTACTGCTTTGGCGTCGGCCAGGCGGCGAATGTCACGGTGACCAACGGATCGGCAGTCGTAACAGGATCGGGGTTTCCGACCAGTGGTTGGAATCGGGTGGCTATCACCGGTCCCGGTCTGGTGGGCCGCAACGGCAACTCGGTTCCCACCATTTGGGTTTACGCCACGCCAGATAGTTCAACCCAGTTTACGATTGGTTATGGCGCGACATGGCCAGGATCGAGCAGCAGTGCCGCGAGTGTGATGTTTGACAACGGCACCGATGGATTGACGTCGTTCATGTCATTCGAGGCCGATCCCATGAGTCAGTATGAGTGGTCGTGTATTTACAATTCCAGCTCTTCGATCACGTTGCATCGTCCGTGGACGGGCTCGACCAGCGTTAACTATGCCTATATGTCGAACGTGACCGGTTATAACATCATGCCGTTCATGTTGGGCATACGTCAATACGCCTGGTGGCAGGCCCAAAACGCATCGGGCGGATCATCCCTGGCCGCTATTTTTCAATCGTTTCGAAACAAGGCAGGGATATACGAGCACAATGTATACGATCCAGCATCGGGCGCCAATTATTATGCCATTCAGCCAGGCTGCGATCCGATTACGCTGGCCTCCATGGGCAATGCGGTTTGCTATTCCGGAAATCCCCCCACGGGACCCGGCGCCGGTTACAGTTACGCCGCAGCGCGTGTCAACACGATAGAGAATTCCATGTCATTGACCGATTACTATCTGTCGCAAGCGGGCAGTTCGTCAGCGGTTGCATGGGGTGATTTGCTGTACGGAAACTGCATGGGTAATCCATCGTTTACGACCGGAGGGGTGCATACGGCGACGGATGGAAACACCTGTGACAGCGGCGCTGGGAACCTGAACTCGAGCACGGCTTTTGGCATCGGCGCGGGAAAATGGTACGGTTTTTTCTTCGGTATTGGCGCATCCTGGCGATGGCCCGCGCAGCGGCTCGGCGGCGTGCAGGCGGCGCAGTCGCGCGCGGTGTTCGTAGGATTCGATCTGGGCAGCGTGCCTTCAGCGGCCGGCGTGCGAATTGTGGTAACGGCACCGTCCGGCGCCCAGACCAGCTACGCATGTTCCGAATCGCCCTGCCGGGTGACGGTTGACGATCGCCAGGGAAGCCACTTGTACCGTATGAGCTACCTGTCGCGAAGCGGCAGGGTGCTGGCACAGTCACAGACCACCTTACTCGATTAGCGAGCCGTCCTCAAATCGCCGGGATGTTAGAATTGAGCAGATTGGCGATCAATTCCTATAACCGATCCTACTCCCCGGCCAAGGACCTGCGGCGGGGCGCCAGGGCTGTATTTCATAGCCTCCGGCCGGGAAGCATGCGGATCGCAGTCCTTAGGCCTGAGGGGGACCTCACTAATCACGCGCCGCTGCTGCGGCGCTCGGAGCGCGCTTGGAAAGTGTGGGAGTGAATCGGAACCCGGTGGGGAATGGAGCGCGCGACGTCGGGCGCCTGGGCATGAAGGCGGTTTCGATGCTGCTGATCTCGGACACGTATCCACCGGTGGTGGGCGGATCCGAGATCGAGGCGCAGCGAGTGTCCGCGGAGATGATTCGCCGCGGACATCGGGTGCTGGTGCTGACCTCAGGGGGATCTCCGATGCCGCCGGTGCGCGACTGGGTGGATGCGGCGGGGGTGCCCGTGCAAATCCTGACTCGCAGCGAGCGGGGCAGATGGAAAGACATCGTCTTTGCCTGCCGGGTGGCCTGGGCGCTGTGGCGGGAACGACGCAACTACCAGATCGTCTATTTTCTGATGCAGGGGCTGCACCTGGCGGCGGGTCTGCCGGTGGCACACGCCCTGGCGAAACCAATCGTCATGAAGTTCGGCGGAAGCGGCGTAATTCCGCTGATGAGGCACTCGCGAGCCGGCCGTGTGGAATTGGGCTGGCTTCGCCGGTGGGCCGCGCGGCTGCTGATTCTCAACGACGGCATGCTGCAAGAGGCGATGGCGGACGGGTTCCCTCGCGATCAGATGTTGTGGATGCCGAATCCGGTGGATACGGACGAGTTCCGGCCGGCAAAACCGGAGGAGATTGCCAGCCTGCGCACGGGGTTTGGGATCGCGCCGGGGGCGTTGGTGGCCGTGTATGTGGGCCGCCTGTCCCATGAAAAGGGACTGCCGTCGCTGTTGAGCGGCTTTGCGCTGGCGGCGCGAGAGGAACCGCACTCGATGCTGGTTCTGGTCGGCGATGGGGCCATGCGAAACGAGTTGGAAACGATGGCCACCAAGCTGGGTCTCGGACCTTCGCAGGTACTCTTCAGCGGCCGGGTGGACGTATCGGAAGTCCCGCGGTGGTTGCAGGCCAGCGACGTCTTCACGCTGACGTCGCCGCGCGAAGGTTTTTCCTGCGCGCTGGCCGAGGCTATGTCCGTAGGCCTGGCTTCCGTGGTCAGCCGGATCCCGGCCAACGTGCAGCTCATTGACGACCAGGTGCATGGACTGCTGACGCCAGTGGACGACGATTCCGCCATGGCCAGTGCCCTGATTCGGCTGTTTCACGACCCTGCGTTGCGCGGACGTATGGGCCAGGCGGCCCGGCAGCGCATCATCGACAACTACTCGACCGGCCAGGTCACGGAACGTTACGAAGCGCTTTTCGCGCAGGTTCTCGGCGGGCGGCGGTAAGCCCATTACGACGCGGCGCGCAGGAGTGCGCGCGCCACAGAAACACGGATCTTGAGCCGAAAGGATGAAGATGAAAATCAACACAAAGGATTTCCGGGTACGGCCCGGAGAAAAGGTCGCACTCAAAGAGTGGCCGACGATTGTGAAGCCGTTTTACAAATCGAAGAAGCAGTATCAAGAGCTGCTGGAAAAGCACGTGGCGGAGTTGAGCGCCCTGCAGCGCCTTTTCTACGCGTCCAAGAGCTACGCGATGCTGCTGATTTTTCAGGCGATGGATGCCGCCGGCAAGGACGGCGCCATCCGTCACGTGATGTCCGGGGTGAATCCGCAAGGCTGCCAGGTTTTCAATTTCAAACAGCCCAGCGCCGACGAACTGGCACATGATTTTCTCTGGCGCTCGACCTGCCGGCTTCCCGAACGCGGGGAGATCGGCATCTTCAATCGCTCTTATTACGAGGAAGTTCTGGTCGTACGAGTGCATCCGGAGATTCTCCGCAGCCAGGGGCTTTCGGATGAGTTACGCGACGAGAAAACCATCTGGAAGGAGCGGTATCGCTCCATGGCGGATCTGGAAAGCCATCTTTATCGCAATGGGACGCGGACCGTCAAGGTTTTTCTTCACCTGTCGAAGGATGAGCAGCGAAAGCGATTCCTCGAGCGCATCGATGAGCCGGAAAAGAACTGGAAATTCAGCATGGCGGACATTCAGGAGCGCGGATACTGGAAGCAGTACATGGAGGCTTATGAGGCTTGTCTGGCCGCGACCAGCACCCATCACGCGCCGTGGTACGTGGTTCCCGCCGACGATAAGGAGAATGCCCGGTTGATTGCTTCCCAAATTGTTCTTGACACGCTCAATGAACTGAAGATGGCATATCCCAAGACCACCGCGAAACGCCGGCAGGAATTGAAAGCTATCCGTGAGCAGTTGAAGAAGTAGCGCCTGCATCAGAGCCTCCGCGACGGGCGTCCCGAGACACAACTCCCGGTGCGCGCCCTACCGCGCGGCTGGCTCCAAGCCTTCCACGCTGGTGACGATCGCGCCGGCGAGGCGCAGTTCGAAGCGGCCATCGTCGCCGGCGCCGGCGATGCGGCCGGCGGCTTCCGCGTCCACCGTCATGCGTTTCCACTTTTTTGCGAGCACCTGGCGGTAGAGAGCGAAGTAGCGGGCGGCGCTGGTTTGGTCGTCCCACTCGACGGCATACAGCAGCACCACGCGCGCGGCTTTCTTGTTCTCGCGCAGTTCGAAACGGCAGCCGCGCCAGTGCGGAGCGATTTCCCGAGCCTCCGGTTTGCCCAGGTATTGCTCGAGCAGAATGCCGTGCTCCAACTCGCCCAGCGCGCCGCTGACCAGTTGCTTGTAGCCGCGCGGCAGGTGCGGGTCGGGAAGCGCGGGATCGGTGGGCTTCACTTTGGCGAAGTACTTTTCCGGATGCAGAATCTGCTGGGTGGAAACGGGAGCGTCGGTGAAAACCTCGGCGAAGCCGCGTTGGTGGTCGCGTTCGAGCACGGCGCTTTGAAAAGCCATCCCTTCGGTATAGGGGAACAGCAGCGAGCGTCGCAGATAGAGCGGTGCTTTTTCATAGACCGGAAACTGGCTGGCGCCGGAATCGGTCATGCCGGCCATGTTGGCGGCCAGCGCCTGGTTGCCCAGCAGCGTCTGCCCCAGGCGCCGCGCGGCGTATTCGCTCATCAGCCAGGTGGCCTGGCCTTCCATCACGGCCAGCCGGGCGGACGAGCCATCGTCGCTCTTGCGCCCCTGCTTGATGTAGTGCGCCAGGTTGAAATTCTGGTCCGCCAGGGCGTGCGCGAGCTCATGCGCCAGCACGGTATCCTCCGATTCGCCGCTGTTGGAACCGGTCAGGAAGAGCTTGCGCTTGTTGTAATCGTAAAAGGCGGCGGCTTGCTCGGTGAGCAGGTCCACGGTGCTGGCAGCCAGGTCGAAATCCGCCGGGACGAGGCCAAACTTCTTGAGCGTCAATTCCTCGGCGCGGATGTCCTCCGGGCTGGCCACTTCCTTCATCCGCTGCTTGAGGAAGGCGTTGACCTGTTGCTTGTCGATGAAACTGCACGGCACCGGGCGCCGCAAGGGAAGGCCGGTGATCGCGGAGAGCTGGTGGGAAATCTCGGGAACCTGCCGGCACTGGGCCTGGCCGGGAGCGGCATCCTTCGCGCGGGCGGGCACGGCGAGCAGCCACAACGCCGCCAGCGCCGCGACACAGGCGCGCCCTAACTCTTTGATCGGCTGCGGCCTCGGCATCCTGCTCCCAGCTTAGCGCGCTACAATGGAGAGGCGGTTCTACCCACCAACAGGAGAATTTATTTGGCAGCGGAAAAGAGTTACCAGGCCGAATACCTGGGCAGCGGCACCTTCGTCATTCGGAAGCCCAAGCGGAAAAAGCACAAGACGCGTCAATCCAGGCTGCGCAACCCGGAGCGCGGCTCGCGCAAATAAATTCGAGGGAATCCGGCCGTTGTGTTGAATGGAACGCTCCAGCGGAGCGGTAGGCCGTTGGGGAAGGCGGTTTGGAACTGCCAGGTAAGCAGGACGGGAACCGAATTCCCTCGCTCTCACGATAACTGTCCTGCCCCGCCAGCCCGCCGTCGCTTCGGCTGTAATCGACTGAAAATGAAGTCGCAAAAATTCTGCGCGGACCTGTGACCGGCCCTCACTCGGCGTTGAACTGGAAGACGTCGGTATTGGTACGGACGGTGAGCTTGCCGCCGGTGAGCAGCTTGGCTTCGGAGAAGAAGACGGCGCCGTCGGTGCTCTCGCCCGGCTCCAGGCGGGTTCGCACCAGGGCCAGCGCGCTAGCGGCGGCCGCGGCGCGCAGCCGGGTCGAACTGACTGCCAGCGCATTCTGGCGGCGGGCTTCGTAGCCGTTGGTGGACTTGAAGTGCGGGTTGCCGTAGAGTCCCGCTTCATAAGTGGTGACCAGCTTGACCACGTCGCTGCCGCTTCCCTTCTGCATCTCCATCCCGATGATGTCGTGCGCGGGCGCGCCATGCACGACGGTGCCGTCGGCGTACTCGAGGCTGAAGTCTTCCGGCCGGATCACATAGGGCCCGGCCGAGCCGTTGGAGATGTCCACCTGAATGATGGAATATTCGTGCAGGCGGGCGGCCAGATGGGCGAACATGATGGTCACCCCGGACCGGGTCAGGGTCTGATAGTGGAGACCATTGGAGTCGAACTGGATGACCTGCGCCCGCGCCGCAATCGACAGCAGCATCGACAGCGCCGCACACGCCCTGAAAACCCGCACCATGAAACCATTTTACGTTAGCACGCCAAGGGTCCTTCAGCGCCGAAAGAGTGTTATGCTGCGTTTCTGAAGCGCTCAAAACAGAAGGTTAAACCATGATTTCAGCCATGCCCTCCGCATTTACTCTCGTCATTTGTGCGGCCTTGTTCGCGGTGCCCCTGATGGCCGCTTCAAGCGACACCGGGAAGCGGGTCCAGGACACCGAGAAACGGGTCAATGACATCCTGAGCCGGATGACGGCCGAAGAGAAGATCGACCTCATCGGCGGGGTGGACGGCTTCTATATCCGCGCCATCCCGCGGGTCGGGCTGCCGAAGCTGAAGATGTCCGACGGCCCCCTCGGCGCGCGCAACGATGGTCCGGCCACCACCATGGCGGGCGGGATTGCCCTGGCGGCGACCTGGAACCCGGCGCTGGCGGAGCGCGTGGGTGGCGCCATCGCCACCGATGCCCGCTCGCGCGGCGTTCACTTCATGCTCGGTCCGGGCGTGAACATTTACGTCGCGCCGATGAATGGCCGCAACTTCGAATACTTCGGCGAGGACCCGTTCCTGGGCGGGCGCATCGCCACCGGCTATATCGAGGGTATGCAGAAGCTGGGCGTATCGGCGACCATCAAGCATTTCATGGGCAACAATTCCGAGTTCGACCGGCACAACGTGGACGCCATCATCGACGAACGCGCCATGCGGGAGATCTATCTGCCCATTTTCGAAGCCGCCGTCAAACGAGCGCACGTCGGTGCCATCATGGATTCCTACAATCTGACCAACGGCCAGCACCTCACCGAGAACCCGCACCTCAATATCGAAATCGCCAGGCAGTCCTGGGGCTTCGACGGCGTGATGATGTCCGACTGGTGGGCCACCTACGACGGAGTGGCGGCGGCCAACGGCGGGATGGACCTGGAGATGCCCGCCGGCGACCACATGAACCGCGCGACGCTGTTGCCGGCGATCGAAAAGGGGCAGGTCTCGATGGCGGCCATCGACGACAAGGTGCGCCGCATCCTGCGCGTGGCCGTCCGTTTCGGCTGGCTGGACCGGGAGCAGACCGACCTCGGAATTCCGCGCTACAGTGCCACCGGCGCGCGGGTGGCGCTCCAGGCCGCGCGCGAATCGATGGTGCTGCTCAAGAACGACGGCAACCTGCTGCCCATCGATTCCGGCGCTGTCAAGACCATCGCCCTGATCGGCCCCAACGCGCATCCGGCCGTGCCCACCGCCGGCGGCAGCGCTGGGGTGAAACCGTTCGCAGCGGTCAGTTTCCTGGAGGGGTTGACCAATAAGCTGGGCACCAAGGCGAATGTACTGTGGAACGCCGGCCTGCCGGATCGCAGGCAGATCGCCGGCAGCACCGAGTTCACTACCGAGGCCGCCGGCGGCGAGCCGGGCCTCAAGCTGGAGATCTTCCATAATAAGGATCTCTCCGGCGCGCCGTCCGAGACGCGCATCAGCCGGCACATCAATGTGGCCCCGGCCTTCTCGATGGCCGATTTGACGAACGGTGAGGACTTTGCCAGGCTGATGGCCAATCCGCCCAAGACTTCGTCCATGCGCTGGAGCGGCTATTGCACCGCCAAGACTGCCGGCGTCTACGAGGTCTTCGCCGAATCGCCGACCGATTCCGAAGGCGGCTACCGTCTCTACGTGGACGGCAAGCCGATACTCGATGGCTGGACGGTGCGCAAAGCGATGGTCGACCAGGCCAAGGTCGATCTCGCCGCCGGGCCGCACAAAGTGGTCTTCGAGAAGTATCAGGGCGGCTTCAACTTTCAGGGAGACGTGGTGCGGGTGGGGATAGCCGCGCAGGCCAGCCTGGTGGATCCCGTCGCCAAGGCGCTGGCGGCAAAGGCCGGCGTGGTGGTGCTGGCAGTCGGCTTCAACGGCAGCAATGAGAGCGAAGGCAGCGACCGGACCTTCGAGTTGCCGACCGGCCAGGAAGAGCTGATCCGCGAGATCTCCGCCATCAATAAGAAGACCATAGTGGTGATTACGGCCGGCGGCGGCGTGGACGTGCACGGCTGGCTGGACCGCGTTCCGAGCGTCATTCAGGCCTGGTATCCCGGCCAGGCGGGCGGCACGGCGCTGGCGGAGATTCTGATCGGCGAGGTGAACCCCTCCGGGCGCCTGCCCATCAGCATCGAGAAACGCTGGGAAGACAACCCGGCGCACGATAGTTACTATCCCGATCCCGGCACCCGCCGCGTGGTGTACCGCGACGGCGTTTTCGTCGGTTACCGCGGCTACGAACACAACGGCGTGACGCCCTCGTTCGCTTTCGGCCACGGCTTGTCCTACACCACCTTCCGCTACGGCAAACTCGAAATCAAGCCGGGCGCCACGGCGGGCGCGTATGATGTGACCTTCGAAGTGACCAACACCGGCCCACGCGCCGGCGCCGAGGTGGCGCAGCTCTATATTGGCGACGGCCACGCCACTGTCCCGCGCCCGCCCAAGGAACTGAAGGGCTTTGCCAAAGTCGAGCTGAAGCCGGGTGAGACAAAGTCGGTAACTCTCGCGCTCGATGGACGCGCATTCACTTACTACGATGTGAAAGACAAGTTATGGCGCGCCGACCCAGGCGAGTTCGATGTTCTGGTGGGCCGAAGCTCGGCGGCGATCGAGTTGAAAGGAAAGATAAGGCTGGGCGCGGGGCTGACGGTGGCGGAGTCGGAATAGCGATCACGCAGTGAGTCTTGTCTGTCCACCGCCGGGCTCTGCTTAGCCGGCGGCGGTTTGCGTGGTTGGATTCGCAGACCACGCAACGCAGCCATTCTCGTCGTAGTAGGTCTCGTTCACACCGGCGCCGGCCAGTTGGAGAAACGTGAAGCCGTTGAACACTCTCAGCTTGTCGTTCTGGTCGCCGGCATTGCGTGTTTCGAACCATGCGACGTTCGGATTGGCGAGTTCGGAAGCATACCCCCATGGCAGCGCAGCATGGCCGGCGCAGCGGCACTGGACGCCGCTTTGAGGCCGATAAACCACGCCCGCATGAACATGTCCCCAATACCAGTAGGCAGGTCCCGAGCCCGCGGGAAAGCAATTCATCACTTCGTTCCACAGGCCAGTGGGCCCGGAGCCATCTTCCGTCAGGCCATTGTGGTGCGTGAATAGAATCACCTTCTTGCCCTTTTGCGCCTGCTCTTTGAGGAACTCCGCTTGGGCGCTCTTGCCCAGCGAGCCGTTCATGTAGAGCGTGAGCTCGTCCGAGTAGTAAGCCGAATCAAGTCCCACCATCACCCAATCGGTGTTTTCCAGGGCAAAGAAGCTATACGGCCTTTGCGCTGCGAAGAGCGGACTGCCCAGCGCTTCCACGAAATAGGGTTTCGCCCCGGAATACATTTCGTGATTGGAGTTCAACGTATAGTTGGCAGCCGTCGCGGGCCCTTGGGGCCACACATTCACGAAGTTGATTATCTCCTCGTCGGAGCACCCTTCATAGTAGACATCGCCTAAGTGGATGGTGAGATCCGGAGTCAGACCGGGAATGGCCCGACGTATCTTCGTGCTAGGGGCGGGATTAGCCGCCGTGCCCCAATCTCCGGTTCCAAAGTCACCGGCGATGGCCATGGTGAACTGGTCCGGGACCCTTGCCACCGGAGGAGTTCCCTGGGGAAAAGCGTACTTACCCAGAATCAGGTGCTCGAACCAGGCGGCAGCCGCACCCAACCAGTCGGGATCGAGCTGCTGATACTTACCCGTGCCCCAGATGGCGCCTCCCGCGTCCACATCAATCTCAATGGCTCCGGGTTGCAATTCGGGTAAGGTGGCGACGGTACCGTCCGCATCGTCCGTAAGCGCACTCTTGGCCAATATGAGTTGGTGCGGGGCGGTGGAGTCGTGAGCCGGCGCCTTTCCCGTGGCCTGGTAAGTACGCAGCGCTTCGTGGGCCGCGTCGATCATTGGTTGGATGGCGGCCTTTTTGCTGGCGGGGACCAGAGCCCAAGCTGCTTTCAAGCGCTCCTTGTGTACCCAATTACCGATATTCATGCCGGTTCCCTCCAATGTTGTATCAGTATACAATCAATGCGTCATTGAGTAAACGAGGCACCCGGGATTTCGATCTTGGTTCGAGCAGCCACGCTCAGCAGCGCCACGATCCGCCTGGCCGCGCCGCCGACGGTGGGGATCGGAATAGCGATTACGCAGTAAGTCGGTTTTGTCCGCGCCGCTATAGGGCCGAACGCAGCATGCGAGCCACTTCGGCCTTGTCGGCAACCCCCACGATGGTCCCCACCGGCTGGCCTTGCTTGAAGAGCACGACAGTCGGCGTCCCGTCGATGCCATAGCGTCTGGTGGTGGCAGGACTCTGGTCGATGTCGACCTTGCCCACCCGGAGCCGGCCAGCATACTCGCTGGCGATCGCTTCCACGGTCGGCTCGAACCGCCGGCAAGGCCCGCACCAGGTCGCCCAGAACTCTACCATCACAGGCGTCTGCGACTTCAGTACGCGCGCATCGAAATCCGCATCCCGTAGGGTCAGTATGTCGGAGCCTCCGGTTACGGCCACCCCAGCCGAATCCTGCTCCGTCGCCGACCCGCCGACCGCCCGCCACTGCCGGCGGTCCACCTTGTTAGCCTGATTGGTCTTCTCGATGTCTATCTGGTCGGCCGCCAGGTTACCGTCCTTGCCATCCGCCTGGCGAAACATATACACGCCGTCGACGATCATGGGCGCTCCGTCGCACTCGATCGCGCTTCCGTTCTTGAGAATGAGTTTCCAGTTGGCTGCGCACCGGGCGCTGGATTCGACGACCAGCAGGATGGCAACCAGCGTGAGGCAGTAAGTGGCGAACCGGCGCATACGCTCCGTAGTATACATCCGGAAGCGCGGCGTCCAATATCCCCACGGGATAACATCGGCGGCGCTACTTTTTCTTCTGGTTCTTCTGCATCTCGTCAAACTGCTTCATCATGTCATCCATGATGGCCTGCATTTGATGGGGATCGCGAATCGCCCGGTAAAATATGCTTCGCCAGTCGAATGGCGCGCCACCGATGTACCGGTAGTTAGCGGGCAGAGGCGGGCCGCCCGGCGATCCGGGCGCGAGGATCGTGCCGGGAAGATGGAACGCGTACATGCTGCCACCAGCCAGAGCCTGATGCGGAATCGGCAACAGCCAGGAGCAGTTTGCGCCATCGGCGAACATGTCGGCGGAAACGAAGGCCCAGCGGCCCGCATCGGCGGCGGTGGCAGCCTGGCAATCCCACAAACTGCCCTGCGGCACATAGACCGACGGATCGGCGACGTTGTACGGATCCACCAGCACGTGGTCCAGACCGCGCGCCTGGACGAAGCGTTCGACTTCGGGTAGTTCCAAATCCCAATCCAGGTTGGAATCGCTCACCAGCTCGTAGGCCGGGCGGCCGAACGAGAGCGAATTCAGGAACGGCATGTAATAAGGCCACGCGCGAACTACCGTAACCACCGAAGCGCAGGCCAGCGCGGCCGCAATCCAGACCGCAGCGCGCGCCCATTGCCGGCCGGCATTCCGCAGATTCCCGATCAGCCGCGGCACCGGAGCTAGCAACAGCGAGAGCAGCGCCAGCGGGACCGTAAAGTGGCGGATGGAAATCGTCATCGGGCTGATCAGGCAGACAAAAGTGATGATCGCCATTCCCAGCCACACAGCGCGCCAGTGGAACTCCATGCCGGCGCGTACCGCCGTGACGCGCGTGCGGCCGAAGCGGCCGGCCAGCGCCACCGCCAGGCTGAGCGCCAGCGCGGCCACAAACGCCAGCGTGGACTTGAGCAGCGTCACCATCGGGAAGAAGAACCAGACGCCGTGCGGATAGGCGTGGCCGAAGAGATATGCCGGGCGGACGGATCCCATCGCAAACATGACGACTCCGCCCAGGTAGGTTACCAGCGGCAGCAGGAGCCGGCGCAGCGCTAGCGCGGCCCATCCACTGCCGATCATTTTGAGCAGATCGGTGGGTTGGTTCCATGAGAGCGCGAATTCGACGCCGTAGATCAGCAGCGCCGAGGCCAGCACCGCTTTGCCGGTGAGGCGCCAACCGCGGCGCCACCAGGCGCGGAACTCGGGCGCAGTGGGCTGGCCCGCCAGTGGCAACCAGCGCAGTACAAAAGGATACGCCGCGAAAACGAACAGCAGTAACCCCGCCGAGAATTTCGAAAGCAATGCCAGAGTGAGCGCCAGCGCGAAAAGGCGGGTTGCGCGCCGCGACTGGTCGCGCCACAGCGTGGCAAAGCTCCACAGCGCAACCATGGAGAACAGCGCCACGGCGGTATCGGTGAGCACCAGCGGGCCGAAGGCCAGAAACGCGGGCATGGTCGAGAACCAGCACAGGGCAAAGGCGCCGCCCCAACCATCGGCGAGCCGCTCGCCAACAGCAGCAGCAACATGGGCAGGCGCGCCCAACGCAGAGTGGCGGCAGGGTCATTCCAGCGGGTGATGATCCATGCGCCGAGCGGCCACTCGGCCAGCATGGAGTTAAACGGTCCTTGCCCGCTCCAGGTCCAGATGTGGCCGCTGTAATCGACGTGCACGCCGCGCGCCACCAGCGGCGCGGCCGATAGCAGTTTCACCAGCGGCGGGTGCTCGGGGTTCATCCGCAGATCGAGCTTCCAGTAACTGACGCCGGCCCCAATGTGCGCCAGTTCGTCAATCGCGACGGATTCGCGAAACGCCGCGCTGCCTGCCAGCACGGCCAGCAGCGCCAGCAGAAGAACCGCGATCACCCGCGGCGCGACGGTCTTCTGTTGGGTTGAGATTCCGATGTGAGCCTCCATCTGCGATGACGAACAAGTCGCTGCGATATTTTAATCGGCCGCCTGCAGGATTCGCGTGGTGCGGCCTAAATAGCGCGTACGCGGTGTAGAAACGGATTGTTCCTGGGAAAACAACGGGCAGGCTGAAAGCATGCCGCCTATTCGCCGATTTCGATTCTCGGGCCGGTCTCGCCTTCCACTTCCCGGACGCGCGCTACCGTCTTACGGGCCAGCTCGAGGAAAGGTTCCTGCTCGCCGGCTTCGAGCGCCACCGGCTTTCCGGTGTCGCCGCCGATGCGCACCCGCGGGTCCAGCGGCAATTCGGCCAGAAAATGCACCTGCATCTGCTCCGCCGTGCGCCGGCCGCCGCCGTGGCTGAATACGTCGATCCGCTCCTGGCAGTGCGGGCACACGAGGTAACTCATGTTCTCCACCATGCCCAGAACCGGCACCTTTACCTGGTGAAACATCAAAACGGCCTTACGTGCATCTTCGAGCGACACGTCGGAGGGCGTGGTGACCACGAGGGCGCCGGTGATCGGCGCGGTCTGAATCAGCGAAAGCTGCACGTCGCCGGTGCCCGGCGGCAGGTCGATCACCAGGTAATCCAGATCGCCCCAATCCACGCCGCGCAGGAACTGCTGAATCACCGAATGCAGCATCGGCCCGCGCCACACCAGCGGTTTGTCGCCCGGGTTGAGGAAGCCCATCGACATGAGCTTGACCCCGAATTGGTCGAGCGGCTGGATGCGTTCCCCAAAAGCCAGCGGCGTGCGGTTGATGCCCATCATCAGCGGCACGTTGGGGCCGTAAACATCCGCATCCATCAGGCCGGCTTTGTAACCGAGCTGGCTGAGCGCCACCGCCAGGTTGACGGCGACCGTGGTCTTGCCCACGCCCCCTTTGCCGGATCCAACGGCGATCAGGCTCTTAACGCCGGAAATCGGCAACTTGGGCACTGTTACAGGCGGCTGGGGATTCATCGCCTTCTATCGTAACAGCAGCGAGTAGCGCCAGCGGTCTTGTCACCAAGGCCGCGGTAGCGCCGGAGTTCTTGTCGCCGGTGTCTTGCCAGTCACCGAACAAATATAAGAAAGTATTTGTTTTATTTCAATCATTTGCGGAATAAGAATTAACCAGTCTAGGCTCGCGCGGGAATAGGCTTGAGTCAGAAGGCCACTCCAAGAGGTGTGGTTTTTCCCAGCAACAAGATGAGTATATTGGGCGATCCGATTATCATTATCATCTCTTCGGTCGTGGGTGTTCTAGCAGCGGCTCTGCTTCGGTAACCGCTTTTCGGCGTTGACCACAAACGCGATTTACGTTAAAAAAACCCCTATTTGCGGGGAAGCCAATCTCCAACAAACACTGGATACTAATCTTTAGGAATACCCTACATGGAATATTCCTAAAGATTATTCCAGGGTCAGTACCACCTTATTAAAAACGGGGCCATTCTTTTCTTGATTGGGGCGTTTTCTCTTGAGAAGGGCTAAGATCTGTTCGTGTGGCCTGTTGGTGCTGCTCGCCGGTCCGGCGACGGTGTACGTACCCCGATTCTTCGGATGGGGACGGGCCTCTCAAACAACGGGCAACCCGGCTTCTTCGCCGTTTGCGGCGGAACTGCGCAAGGGCAGCGAACTTTTCGCGCAAGCCCAATACACAAAGGCGGCGGAGACTTTCGACCGGCTTTCGCGCACCGCCCAGGCTGCTCGGGACTACCGCACGGCAGCCCGGACTGACGCCGACGTTGGCGCCTGCCATTTTGCGCTCCATCAATATCGGGCTGCCCTGGAGTCCTTTTTACACGCGCGTCAACTCCTGGAATCGTTGGGAGATAGCAACAACGTGGCCGTAACCGACGCCAATATCGCCTCTCTGTATTACCAATTGGGCGATCTGGACGCCGGCAGCCGTTGGCTGGATTCGGCCATTCGGCGTCTTTCCGGCGCCGACCGCCAACTGCATCTTGCCGAAATGTTGATTCAACGGGGCGACTGGCGCGCGCAGAGCGGCCAGATGGAGGAAGCGGTGGCTTCGTTCCGGGAGGGCATCGAGGCCGCGGCGGCCGCCGGCGACTGGAAGCTGTACGCCACCGGATGCCACAATCTGGGGCAAGCGTATTTCCTCCATGGGGATTATGCGGCTGCCGAACCGGCCCTTCTCGAGGGCTACCGGGTTCGCAAACTTCGTCACTTTCCGATGGACAGCTCCTACCGCTTTTTGGGACGGCTGCGGCTGGTCCAGGGAGATCTGGCTTCTGCGTCGGTGCTATTGGATCGTGCGTTGGAATTGGCGTCCCTGCCCACCGCCGTCACGCCCATATGGAAGATCTATTGCGCTCGCGGCCTGGTTCGCCAGGCGCAGGGACGGTTGCCGGCGGCGCTGGACGATCTCGGCAACGCGCTTCGCCTGGCCAGGGCTTTTCGCCTGTCGGCGCCCGCCGCCGAAGCCACCCGGATCGGCGCGGAGAGGTCGGTCGACGAAGTCTACGCGGCTTTCATCGACGCCGGCAATCGCCTTTACGAACAGGATCGCGATCCCCGCCTGACGGCCAGGACCTTTCAGGCGGCGGAAGAAAACCGCGGCGCCAGCCTGCGCGCCCTGGTGTCCGACGGCGGGAGGCAAATCGCCGGGACTCCCGCCTATTGGGAAGCTCTCGGGCGGCTGCGCCACGCCGAAGCAGCCGCGCTTCGATCCCCGGACGCCCAGCGCCGCGAGCAGATCGAGAACTGCCGCGCCGAGCTGACCCGCATCGAGGCTTCCACAACGGCCCCGCTCGAAACTTCTTCCGAAGACCTGCTGGCCCGCGTTTCCGCCGCTCTGCCTTCCGATGCGGTGTTGTTCAGTTTCCGCCTGGGTGAGTCCGCCTCGTGGTTATGGGCGGTGGACCGGGCCGGATTGGTCCTTTACCGGCTGCCTCCGCAGGACCAGTTGCAGCGGAAGACCGCCGCCGCCGTGGAGTCTATCCGCCAGGACAAACCGGACGCCGAGGCCGCCGCCGCGGACCTCTACGCCGGCCTGTTCGGCGGCGTGGCCCCGCGTTTCCTTGGCAAGGCGCGCTGGATACTCTCGCTCGACAAGAGCCTGTTTGAGGTTCCTTTTGCCGCCCTGATGGAAAGGGTTTCCGGACAGCCTGCCTACCTGACCGAGCACCACGTAATTCAAATCACACCCGGCGCCGGGTACTGGGTTGACGCCATGGCGCGGCGCGGCAGCGGGAGCCCGGCCGGCGGGTTCCTGGGCATCGGGGATCCGATTTACAATGCCGCCGATACCCGCTTGCCATCGGGCAGCGCCGTGCGTTTTCGCTGGGCTGCGTGGCTGCGGCCGAGCGTGGTTGCCGCTGCTACGCCAGCCAGCCTGCCTCTTCCCAGGTTGCCCGGCAGCGCCAGCGAACTGGATTCCTGCGCCCGCGCCTGGGGCGGACCTTCCACTTTGCTCGAGGGCGCCCGGGCGGCGCGCCCGGAACTCGGCGCCGCGCTTGATCGCGATCCCGAAATCATCCACTTCGCAACCCACTTTCTGGAATCTTCGGCGCCGCAGAGCGATCGCGACGGCGCTGCCGGCGGTGCTTACGGCTTGATTGCGTTGAGCCTCACCCTCGGCGGCGAGACCGAGTTGTTGACACCCGTCGAGATTGCCCATTGGAAGACCCGGGCGGAGCTGGTCGTGTTGAGCGGCTGCCACTCCGATGCCGGACGTGTATTGCCGGGGGCCGGGCTGCTCGGCCTCACGCGCGCCTGGCTCACCGCCGGCGCCCACAGCGTGGCAGGCAGCCGTTGGGATACGCCCGACGAGAGCGGCGCTCTGTTCGCCGCATTGTATCGGGAATTGCGATCACAGTTAACGCCCGACCCGGCGTTGGCGCTGGCTTCAGCCCAGCGGGAAATGGTTCGCTCCGGCGGTTGGCGGGCTCGTCCGCGCTACTGGGGAGCCTACTTTATGGTGGGAAATGAGTGAAGCGACGGTCCTGACCCTTAAGATCCAGTCCTTGAGCGGCGTGCCGGTGAATCCTGCGGTGGAAGAAATCCCGCAGCCGGCCTGGTCGCCCCTGGTGGAACGCATCCATGCCGGCGATCCGGCCGCCATGGAAGAGCTGTATGCCCTGTTTTCCAAAGGCATCCGCTTCTATCTCTGCCGGCAACTGGGCCCGCAGGATCTCGACGATAGAGTGCATGACGTCTTCCTCACCATCACGCAGGCGATCCAGAGCGGAGAACTGCGCGAGCCGGAACGTCTGATGGGCTACGTGCGCACGGTGGTTCGCCGCCAGGTGGCGGCTCGCATCGACGCCAATGTGCACGCGCGCCGCCGCCTGACCAGCCTGGAAGATGGCATCGTGCTGCGCGACCACTCCCCCGATCCCGAGCACCTGGCCATTCGGGCACAGAATGTCGAGGTCGCTCTGCGCATCCTCAACAGCATCGCCAAGCGCGACCGCGAGGTGCTGGTTCGCTTCTATCTCAACGAACAACCCGCCGAACAGATCTGCCGCGAAATGGACCTGACCGAAACCCAGTTCCGCCTCATCAAGTCCCGCGCCAAGGCGCGCTTCGGCGAACTGGGCAAGGCACGCATCTCCCGGACGGTGGGTTTTGCAGCCAGATTTAGATAACTTTCGTGGGGCTAATAACTTTTTGCCGATTATTTGAGAATTCTACACCCAGTACTGCACGTACTATTGTGAGGAGATCGGAAACATGCCGCGAATAGACGGCCACTTGCAAGCAGAGGACCTGGAACAGTATTGTCTGGGCGGTCTCGGCGAAGCCCGCTGCGCCAACCTGGAAGAGCACCTTCTCTTGTGCGAAACCTGTCGCGACCGTTTGATCGAAACTGAGAACTTCATCGCCGCCATGCGTCAGGCGGGCCGGCAATGGTCTGAAGAGCATCCGGAAGAACCCGCGGCGGCTCGTGGTCCCACGGGGAGAAAGTCGTGGTTTGGCCAACTGGCCCCGATGTTGATCGCGGCGCTGCTGGTGGTTTGCGCCACGGTGTGGTTCGGCCATCATTCCAGCGTGCCTGCGCCGGTCCCTTTTGCGGTCGAGTTGACTGCCGTGCGCGGAGCCGTGCCTGGGCATGCGCCCGCTGGCCGCCCACTGCTGCTGGAACTCGATCTGACCGGCCTAAGCGATGGGCAGCCACTGGCCGGCGAGGTGGTGAACGCCTCGGGAGGCAGCGTGGCGAAGTTTCCCGTTGGCGCACCGGCGCGGCTGGGGGCGCTCGCTCCCGGCGGCTATTTCGTGCGCATCTACAAGACCTCCGGCGAACTGCTTCGCGAGTACGCGCTCACGGTCACTAGGTAACGGCCTTCCGTTCCCGGCCGGACGGCCTCCTGGAGCGCGGTAGAATACCCACATGCAGCGTTCCGGCGCGACTGCGGCGGCCAGCATCGAACGCTTTCTCCGGATTTCGCTGATGGCTCTGGTCGCGGGCGGCGCCGTCTCGGCCGCGGTCTGCGGATGGTGGGACGCGCCCACGCTGGCGCTGACCGCCGTCGCCGTGGTGTGGCGCGGGGCGCGGTTGGCCGGTGCCCGCCTGGTCCCGCCGCCGGCCGCGGTTGCCGGCATCGCGCTGGCCTGGTGCGGCTATTCTCTCAGCCATGCCTGGAACTCGCCGCTCGGTTTGTTGGGGGCGGCCGTCCCGCTGCTTTATTTCCTCGCCGGCGCTATGCTGCTGGTCGAGAAAACCAAGCACGGCAATTTCCGGGTGGCCCTGCTCTGCTTAGCCGCGCTGCTGGCCGAGGCTTTGGATTCCACTGGCCCCGGCTTCTTCCTGGGGTTGGCGTGCTTCGTCCCGTGCGCGGTGGCTGCGTTCACGGCCGCTGAAATCCTGGGCTCGCTCGAAGGCGCCGCTGCCCAAGCCCCCGCACGGCGCCTGGCGCCACGCTTGGTCTTGCTCGCCTGTGCAGCCGCGGCGTCGATCCTGCTGCTGGCATCCGGCCTGTTCTTCCTGCTGCCGCGCACAGTCGATGCCGCCCAGCGGTGGCAGACTTCCCACTGCCTCCATCTCGAGGGCTTTTCCACCCGCATCACGCTACGCGAAATCGGCAAGCTGAAAACCAGCTCGCGGCCGGTCATGCACATCACCGTTTTCAGCCCGCGGCCGGTGGCGGGTCTTAAATGGCGCGGCGCCCTGCTGACAGCCTTCGACGGCAGACAGTGGACCAATCCCGAACCGGCGCCGCCCCTCCCGCCCGCAGCCGCGGGCCACTTCGCTCTGCTTCCCTCGGGCGAACGCCAACCCGGTGCGCACATCTCCTATGATGTGGAACTCGAACCCGCCGATTCCGCCGCGCTGTTTTTCGCCGGTACCCCGGAAAGCCTGGATCTGCGCAATCTCGCCGTGCTGCGCGGAGCGAGCGGCCAGCCCTTCCTGGCGCGCCGTCCGCCAGGGGTTTTCCGTTATTCGGCGTATAGCCGGCTCGAAGAACGGCCTGAGCAAACACGCGCCGCCGATCCAGCGCCTCCGCTCAACCCCGCTGACGCCGCCCGCAATCTCCAGTTGCCCGCTTCGCTTGACCCGCGCATCGCGGAGCTGGCGCGCCGCTGGACCTCCGGCGCCTCGACCGATCTCGACCGAGCCCGCGCCATCGAAACCCAGCTCAGCACCGGCTACGGTTACACGCTCGAGCTGCCCCCGGTGGGCACCGCGGACCCGCTGGCCGATTTTCTGTTCGTCCGCCGCCGCGGCCACTGCGAGTACTTCGCTTCGGCGATGACCGTGATGCTGCGCACCCTCGGCGTGCCGGCGCGCATGGCCACCGGTTTCGAGAGCGGCGTCTACAACCCGCTCACCGGCCAGTGGCTGATTCGCGCCTCCGACGCCCATGCCTGGGTGGAAGCCTGGCTGGCCGGCCGCGGCTGGACCACTTTCGACCCCACGCCGCCCGACCCCAACCGCGCCGCGCGATCCACGCTCGCCGGCTTCGCGCTGTATCTGGATGCCGCCCGCACCTTCTGGAGCCGCTGGGTGGTCAACTTCGATCCCAGCCGCCAGGGCGCCCTGGCCGACCGGTTTGACGAAGCCGCGCGGGTGGCCGGCATTCGCTGGTTCGATTCCCTTTCCGACACCGGCACCACCTGGGAACAGCGCGCCGCCGGTTGGCTGCGCCGCTTCGGCGCTGCGCTGGCCGCGGCGATCCTGTTGGCGATTGGTCTCTGGATGTTCGGCCCGCACTCGATCCGCGCCCTGCGCCTCCACCGGCGCGTCAGCCGCGCCCGCCGCAGTCCCACCAGGGCTGCCGATGCGACTCTGCTGTACCAGCGCATGCTGGCCATCCTGGAGCGCCGCGGCTACCGCAAGCCGCCTTGGTTCACGCCCGCCGAGTTCGCCGCTTCGCTTCCCGCCGGCCCCCTCGCCGCAACCGTCGCCGAATTCACCGCCGCCTACAACGCCCTCCGCTTCGGCCGCCGCGCGCCCGATCGCCCGCGCATTTTGACCCTGCTCGAAGAAGTGGGCCAGCGATAGAGCAGCACGACTTTTCGCCCACCGCCGGGTTCATGGAAGAGCGGGCCCGGCTAAACGCTAATGCCCAAAGACGTCCGGATCAGCGTATAATTCAACTGTTGGGGGGGAATCAAAAACACATGAAGCGACGCACCGCTTCGCTATTTTCCATGGTCTGCCTGCTGGCGGCGCCTTTGCTGGCGCAACCGACCATTGGAGGAGGGACTTGCAACTCCGGATCCTTGAAAGGAGTGTATGCTGTCTCCCTAACGTCGAGGCAGGTCACTGCTTCGGGAACGTTCACCGGCGTGTCTCAGGCCAACGGCTCGGCGACCTTTGACGGGCTGAGCGCGGTGACCATCAGCCTGGTGGCGGACACCGGCCAAGCCGTCGCCACGCCGCTGACCTGGTCGGGGACTTACAGCGTGCAAGCCAGTTGCGCCGGCGTCATTACTATAACCGCGGGAGGCAGCGCCACATTGAACGTGGCGCTCTACAACTCAGGCGCCGACTTCCTGCTGAGTGGCAGCGATGCCAACTCCACTTACTCCGGCAATGGCAACACCCAGCCGGCCGGTTGCTCGGCGAGCACGTTCTCCGGTGTGTACACTTTCAACGGCACCGGATTCGCGTTGACCGGCACAGCCGTGAGCGGCGACGATAATGGGGCTGGATTGCTACAGTTCGACGGGGTGAGCAGGGTAACGGCGAACATCACCATGACGGCAAGCGGAACTCCGCAGCTCGCGCTCACCCTCACCGGATCGTATTCGATATCATCCAACTGCCTGGGATCGGCTACCCTCACCGATGCGAGCAAGAACTCTTATGTGATGACCTTCAGCGTATATAACAGCTCGGTGGCCAACGCCGGCGCCTATTTGGGGTTGGCGCAAAGCTCGATATTCCTGATCACCGGCAATGCGCACGCCGCGTACGGTCAGCCGGCGGCGACTGCGACTGCCGGGCAGTTGGGCTCTGCCGATCGGGGAGGTCGAGCATGAGATACGCACGCACAGTCTGCCTGCTTTCCTTTGGCTGTCTGCTGGCGGCGCCCGCTGTGGCGCAGAACAAGATCGGAGGCGGGAACTGCAGTGCCGCGAGCCTGAACGGAACATACTCTCTCTCCCTGAGCGGCCGCGGGATCTCGGCCGCGGGAAGCTTCGCGG
The DNA here is from genome assembly GCA_050010695.1 of Bryobacteraceae bacterium. GTDB lineage: Bacteria > Acidobacteriota > Terriglobia > Bryobacterales > Bryobacteraceae > Bog-375. The sequence continues at coordinate 40,397 of JBEKKO010000004.1, read as the reverse complement.
GTACGGTCCAGGCGGTTGGCACGGCTACCTTCGATGGCAAGAGCGCCGTCAATTTCACCGGGATTGCCAACACGAACCAGGGTGCCAGCACGGCGTTCAGTTACACGGGAACTTACGCCATTGCATCCAATTGCTACGGCCCAATTAACTTTGTTAGCGGAAATCCGGCGACGTATTCTCTGGTGGTCTGGGGCGGCGGCAGCGATTTCGATGCTACGGGCTCGGACGTCAATTACATCTATTCCGGTAGCGGCACTAACACACTCCCAGCGGCTTGCGCCAACGCCACGCTGTCGGGCGCCTACAGTTTCACCACCAGCGGGTCGACTTTGTCCGGGGCCACGCAGACCGGCTCCGCCGACGAAGCTGGCGTCTTCCAGTTCGACGGACAGGGCAAGGTCACGGCCACTTACATTCAGTCGTCAGGCGGAACGCCCCCCGCCGCGATCACGGGCGCCGGGACTTACTCGGTCACTTCCGCGTGCCTGGCATCCGCCACCCTGGTCGATTCGAATGGCTATACGAACACGCTGAACTTCGTCCTCACTGGTAACTACGGCGCCAACGCCAGTTTTATCATTGCCAACCCGCAGTTCATCCGCTCCGGATCGGCGCATTCCACGCTCCTGAATCCGACCCAATCCATCGGCAATGTCTTCAGCTACGCGGTGAACTCCACTCCGCCCGGAGGCGTTTTTGTGCTGTACGGGACCGATCTTGCCACGAAGACCGCGCAGGCGGCCACGGTCCCCTTTCAGACAACGCTGCTGACCACCAAAGTGACGGTGAACGGGGCGGCGGTGCCCTTGTACTACGTTTCCCCAACCCAGATCGACGCGGTAATGCCTTGGGATACTCCGGGCGGCGCGTTGGCGTCCGTGGTGGTTCAAAACGGGGCTTCGACGAGCAACGCCGCGGCCGTTTACGTTCCCGCCACGGGGACGCCGGGGATCGCCGTCTACGGCAGCAATCGCGCGGTGGTGACCAACTCGGATGGCGTCACCGTGAATTCCGCTGCGACGCCCGCCAATGTCGGAGATGAAGTGGTGGCATGGTTCACCGGTGGGGGCCCGGTACAGGCGGCCGGTAAGCTCGTAACCGGCGCTCCGGCGCCCGCCGGATATTCGCCTGTGACCGGAAGCTATTCGGTGACCGTGGGCGGCATCGCGGCTCCCGTTGTCGACTATATCGGCCTAACATCCGGCTCCATCGGGCTCTATCAGGTGAATTTCGTGGTTCCGCAACTCGCCCAGGGCTCTTACCCCGTGCAGATCACCATCGCCGGCCAGGCGTCTAACCTGCCATTGATGTCGGTTGGTAATTAGGGACTCGTCGGATAACAACGGCGCCGGCCGCTCTTGGGGCTTCTGCCGCGCGCTAACTAATCCTCGGCAGGGACCGCTGCGGCCGCAGTCATCGAGCGGTGATCCCGGCAGATGCCGCGCTTCGACGACCGGATAAACTCGACCATGTGGAGCGCTTCCGGGGTTGCCAGGGCCTCGATCCGCTCGAGCGCCTCCTTGCGCGGGAGCGCCGAGCGATACAGCAGACGGTAGGCCTGTTTCAACGCCGCGACCGTTTCGCGCGAAGCGCCGCTGCGGCGCAATCCCACCAGGTTCAAGCCATGCGCCGCGCAGTCGAATTCCGAGACCAGCAAATACGGCGGCACGTCCTGGGCCACGCGCGTGTTGGCCGCCACCATGCACAAGCGTCCGACCTTGGAGAACTGATGCACGCCAACGCCGGCTGAAAGAAACGCACTGTCTTCAATCTCCGCGTATCCGCCCAGGCTGGTGCTGGGGCCGATGGTGATGTGGCTGCCCAGTTGGCAATCGTGGGCAATGTGCACGCAGCTCATCACGTAGTTGTCGTCGCCCAGCACGGTGACCGCGCCGGGCCTGGTGCCGCGTGAAATGTTGACGTACTCGCGCAACACGTTGCGATTGCCCACCCGCAGATAGCTCGAATTCTCCTCGCGAAATTTCTTGTCCATCGGGTCCGTGCCGAGCTGGGCGCCGGAGTAGAGGTGATTGCCTTCGCCGAGCGTGGTGTAGCGCTTCACGATCGCGAAAGGGTCCAGCCGGTTGTGAGGCCCGATCTCCACTGCGTCTTCGACGATGCAATATGCTCCGATCACCGCCGTCGGGTGAACGCGCGCTCCGGGATGTACGGCTGCCGTGGCGGCGATGGTGGGCCCGGACGTGGTTGGTTCTATACGCAACAGGCTGATTCTAACGCAAATCGCCGTGATCCTCGATCTAGCCTGACAGGGCCGCAGCAACCGAGTATTGGAATTGTTGCAATCGTGATACTATACCCTAGAATTGCCAGCAGGCGACCCCGCCGTCGTCCGGCATCGCCTCATGCAGCCGTGTGATTGTGCGATTCGATCTCACCCGGCCCGATTGTCGCGGTTGACCTTGTTTTGGATCCGCGATCCCGTAGGTACGAAGAGCAGATGAGCGATTCCGCCCCGGCAATTTCCGCATATCAATACAACCCGAGGTATAAAGATGCGATTCTCCGCAGCAGCTTCTAAATTTCGATACGCGATCTGTATTCTGGCTCTGGCCGGGTATCCTGTTGTTGCGCAGGACACCACGGGCAAGATTGTCGGCATCGTCTCCGATCCCAGCGGCGGCGTTGTTGCCGGTGCCAAGGTAACCGTCACGAACACCGGCACGCAGGTTGCCCGGCAGACCTCGACCGATAGACAGGGCTACTACCAGGTGCTGGAATTGCCGATCGGCCCGTACCAGGTTGCCGCCGAGGCGCCCGGATTCTCGCAGATGGTGGTAACCGCCAAGAACTCGCTCGAGATCAACCAGACGCTGCGTGTCGATATCATGCTGACGGTGGGCGCCGTCAAGGACGTGGTCACGGTGGAAGGCGGGGCCAGCGCGGTGGAAACCGAGAACTCCACCGTGGGCGCCACGGTCAGCGGCATCGCAATTTCGGAATTGCCGTTGAACGGGCGCAATACGCTTGACCTGCTGGCCACGCAAACCGGCGTCACGCCGAAAAACAACGATGCGCCCCGCCAGGCCGGGTCCTATAGCGTGGGCGGCGGGCGTTCCGATTCGGTGACTTATCTGCTCGACGGCGGCCTGGACAACCACCTCATCAACAATGACATCGTGATCAATCCGAATCCCGATGCGGTGGGCGAATTCCGCGTGCTGCAAAGCAACTACGCGGCGGAATACGGCCGCAGCGGCGGCGGCATCGTGAGCATCGTGATCAAGAGCGGAACCAACTCGGTGCACGGCACGGCTTTCGACTATCTGCGCAATGAAGACCTGGACGCCAACACTTTCTTCAATAACGAACAGGGCATCCCCCGCCAGATTCTGAAACGCAACCAGTACGGCGGCACGGTGGGCGGGCCGGTGTACCTTCCCCACCTGGTGGATGGCCGCAACAAGCTGTTCTTCTTCTTCTCCTATGAGGGACAGAAGCAGAACGCCAACACGCAATCCGGCAAGATCACCACCTTCACCCCACTCGAGGAGCAGGGCAATTTTTCGCAATCCGCGAACGGCGGTCCGGACCCGCTGGTGGCCAGTTTCCTGGAGGCTAATTCGTGGTTTCAGCCCAGCCCCACGCTGGCCGGACAAGCCATCATCGCACCGAACCGCATCAGCCAGGTGGCGCTCAACTATTTCAAGGACAACCTGCTGCCCACCTCGGCGGCCGGCTATGTGTTCCCGCAAGCCGCGGCGCTCACCAACCATTCCGAATACCTGGGCAAGATCGATTACAACATCGGCATGCGCGATACGCTGAGCGCCACGATCGCGGCCCAGGATAGCCCCAGCACGGTTCCGTTCTCCGGCTCTTCGGGCGCCACCACGGTGAGTGGTTACCCGATTTCCGACGACGTCGCGGCGTATATGGGCAACATCGGTTACACCCATAGCTTTTCGCCCACCGCCATCAACGTGGCCCGCTTCACGGCGCAGCGGAACAACACCAAGCAAAACTATCCTATCGGCACCCAACCCAGCCCGTCGCAACTGGGGGTTGGCATCACCCCGGACCTGGTGGACGGCCCCACCAACATCAATCTCGAAGGCAACGGCCTGTTCGCCGGTTACAATCCGTTCGGCCCGGCGAACATCGTGGATAACACTTTCACCTTCACCGACGACTTCTCCTGGACCCGCGGCAGCCACCTGCTGAAGGCCGGCTTCCTTTTCTCGTCCTACCGGGACGCGATGCTTTACGGCTATTACCTGAACGGCGAATTCGACTTTTATGGCCCCCTGACCTCGATCGGCTCCGGTAACGACCTGGCCGACTTCCTGATGGGCCTCCCCGACGACTTCCAGGAGTATCCCAACGCTCCCACCAACATCCGCTCGCATTCTTTCGGCGGCTACGCGCAGGACGCCTGGAAAATCAGCCCCCGGTTAACCCTGAATTACGGCTTGCGGTACGAATACAATCAGCCCAAGTACGACACGCAAGGCCGCTCGTTCTCGTTCGTTCCAGGCGAGCAATCGACCGTGTTTCCGGGCGCTCCGCTGGGACTGCTTTTCCCCGGCGACAAGGACGCTCCGCGCGGCGCGAACTGGCCCGACCGCACCAACTTCGCCCCCCGCGTGGGTTTCGCCTGGGATGTTTTCGGTAACGCCAAGACCAGCGTGCGCGGCGGCTTCGGTATCTTCTACGACATTCTGAAGGCCGAGGACAACCTGCAGTTCAACGGGCAGGCGCCGTTCTTCGCCTCGGCGTACCTGACCTTCAGCCCGCCGGCCAATGGGTTCACTTCCGATCCCGGCATTCTGTCCGATCCGTTCGGCGCCGCCGGCGAACCCAACCCGTTCCCGTCGAAGCCGGTTAACCACCAGGTGAATTTCGCCGATGCCGGAGACCTCCCCATCGGCGGCGGTAATCCTTTCTTCGTGGATCCGAACCTCAAGACGCCGCGCATTTACCAGTACAACGTCACGATCCAGCAACAGTTCGCCAACAATCTGACGATGGAAGCCGGGTATATCGGTTATGTTGCGCATGGGCTTACCGGTTTGACTGACATCGACCCGTTCCAGCCGGGCACCAGCACCCGCATTCTGGATATGACACCCGGACTCGACGGCGACTACACCTATATGAACGAGTTTCAGAACGTCGGCCGCGCCAATTACAACGCGCTGCAGACCGACCTGACCAAGCGCCTTTCGGATTCGAAGTTAGGCAACACGTTTTTCACGCTGGCCTATACCTGGTCGCATGAGCTGGATAACGAGTCCGGCTACCGCCAGCGCAACAACTTCGTGCCTTACTACAACCACAACCAGTTCTGGTCCTCCGGCGACGCGGATATCCGGCAGTTCCTTTCGCTATCGGGCGGTTGGGAGTTACCCTTCGAGAGGCTGACCAGTCACTCGCGCTGGCTCACCAAGGGCTGGACTCTGTACCCGATCGTCACCTGGCGGAGCGGCTTCCCGCTGGATGTGATGGCGAGTCCCGGCGCTGCGTCTTCCATCTCCAGCCCCGGTCCATCCGGCGCCGGCGATATTCAAGTGGTGCGCTCCGACCTGGTGGCGCAGATTCAGTACCTCGACCCCGGAGCCTTTCGAAACATGACCGTCAATGCCAGTGTCAATGGCAGCCCAAGCGCGTCGAGCGGCAATTACTGGTTCAACCCGAACAGCTTTTCCAACCTGCGCGAAGCGGCGCTCAACAATGAAGCTACTTCGGTAGACCCCGCCACTTTGCTGCAGCAGTTCACTTACGGGACGTTGGGCCGCAACGTGCTGCGCGGCCCCGGTGCATTCAACGCGAACCTTTCGATTGCCAAGATCTTCCGGCTCCGTGAGGCGACCGAGCTGGAATTCCGCGTCGATGCGTTCAACATCTTCAACAACGTGGAGTTCAGCAGTCCGGATACCAACATCAACGACCCGAGCTTCGGCCAGATCTCCAACACGGCCGACCCGCGCATTATGCAAGTGGCGCTGCACCTGAAGTTCTAGTTAGCTGGGTGCGCGATTAGAAAGGAACCGGCTGTCGGGCCGTCCCGGTCATCCGGGCGATCCGCCTCGATTACGGGATGGAGATCGTCTCGATCACCCGATCCAAGCTCTGCCGGTAAGCGTCGAGGCCGGCCGCCGGAGTCTGACCGAAAAACAGGACGAGCAGTTTCCCGGTACGCACGAAAGTGAGGTACTCCGCCATGGCGCGTCCGCCCTCGTCAAAGTCGGCGACGCAGCTTAGGGCGGCGCGCCCGCTGACCGTGCGAGCCGAACAACTTCCAGTCCGAATTGTGTAGTTGCCCCGGCCCTCCCGGCGCCGTTGCTCCTGCTTGGCCTCAACCTGATGGTCGAGATCCTTGTGTATCTCCTCCTCCGTCAACTGATTCCGATCGTGGAAAACCTGGAAGTAGAGCGACGCGGCGCTTCCGGACGGCGCTCCAGTCAATGCCACCGTGGTCTGTTGGTCGCCCCAATGGAATGGGTCTTGGGCGCCCCACCCGGCGGGCAGTTTCAACGAAATGCCGGACTGTTCATCGCTGAACTCGTTGGATGGCGCCGGCTCGGGATTCTGGGGCGTGGCCATTTGCAGGATAGCCGCCTCGGGGGTGTCCGGTCCCAGGAGATGGCGAATCGCGGCTTCCAGGATTTCGTCCCGGCCATCGCGCAGCCCGGCGATGGTCGGCTTCACTCCTTGGTCGGGAACGATACCGATCCGTTGGGTCGGCTTTTGGTCGGGATAGAAGACGCCGATGCCGCTGATCATGGTGTGCAGGGCGCCGGGCAGCGGGATTTGCGACACGTTGCCATCCGCTCCGGCAGTGGTGCTGCCGATGACTACGGCCCCGGGTTCGGATCGGAATGCCATCGCAGTGTATTCGGCTTGGCTGACTGTGACTTCATCAACGAGAATCGCGATCTTCCCGGCGTAGTGCGGCTTCTGTGGCTCCAGCTTTTCCGAGACGCCCCAATGGAAGGCGCCCGGGTTGGCAAGGTCGCCTTGCGTGAATCGCGCAAATTCGGTAGGCCGGTCCACCAAGAGCTGTCCCAGCGCAAAGACCATGAACTGCGCCGGATAGTTGCGAATGTCGATGATCAGTCCCTTGGTGCCCGCCGCGGAATCGATGTAGTGGGCAGCCTCGGCCAGCTTCACCGAGGACAACTTGAGATAGGCGACGTCTTTCGAAAGCAGGCGGAACGTCGCTCCGGGCTGGTCATGGGTGGCGAAGGTCCTGGAGTCGAGTTCGCGTGGCGATACGCGGGTAGCGCTCAGATCGAGCGTCTGGCTGGCACGGCGAATACGGAGGGTCGCCGGCTTGGCGCAATCGCCGCGAGTCAGGGAGCGCCCGATATCGCGCAGGCGGGTGGGCTGGTTGGAAGCGGCGTAAAGCGGCGTCCACTCACTGACGAGCTTGGGCACCTCGGTGCCATCGAGTTTCTGGATGACGTCGCCGGGCTTCAGCCCAGTGGCTTTGCCCAGATTGGTGTTGGAGTAGCCCGCCACCACGGCCTGATTCTCCACGAAGCGAACATTCACTGGAAGCTGGCAGGCTCCGAGGGGTGGCTGGACGGCCAGCGAGCTCCACAAGTTGGCGTGGGTGTCATTGACCCTGGCGATGAGCGCCATCATCTCACGCTGGTACGAGTCGCGATCCTTCGCCAGGGCGATCCTGGGTAGGAACTCAGTCAATACCGCGCCCCAATCCGCGCCGATCGCATCGCGGTACGGATACCAGTACTCGATGATATTCCAGTAGCGGAAAAGAGCCAGGATTTGGAAACCGGCGTCGGGCAACTGGACGGAGGCGTAGTTGAGTTCGTGATCGAACGAAGGGTTCGCAATCGGCGTGAGGGAAACGTAGAACTGCTTGCCGCCGGCTGGACGATTGTCGCGGATTCGCCGCAAGCTCCGGCTGAGATCCGCCCCCAGTGCCGTCTCGCCGGAGATCCAATCCAGGTCTGGCCGCAGATAGAGTTTGCTTTCGTCCAGTTTGGCGCAGACCGTGCAATCGACGGAATCGCCCAGCCCGGCCATCCAGTGCACCAGCGCGGCGTTCGCGGCGCTGCGATCCGGAGCCGCGAGAATGGCCGGGAGAACGCGGAAGAGGTCATAGTCGAATTGCCGTTTGCCCGTAGTGATGCGCAGGTCATGATACTTCAGGAATCCCCAAACCTTGCCCAAGGTAGCCAGGTTTGCGATCTGGACCGCAGTGAGGCTGTTCAGGGAAATGCGCGAGCTGCCATCGAATTCGTGATCGGTATCGAGAGCCGTCTTGACGATCGCCACCTTGGGCGCGTCCGCCACCGGCTTGCCGTCCACCAGCAACAGCAGATCGCCGGCCCAGGCTTTGCCGGGCCCGGACAGGAGAAAGCCAAACACCAGATCGGTGGCTTCGGAGTTCAACGGCAGGGAGATCGAGTACGCGGTCCACGGAGTGGTGCCCTTCACGGGTTGGGTCTGTTGCATGCTGGCAAAAGCGACGCTTCCGCTGGGGCCATCTTCCCGCATCCAGAAGGCGCTGAAATCCTTCACGTCTTCGGTGCGCACAAAGCCGCGTAGTTCGATAGTCGCTCCACCGAAATCGATGGGAAGGCCCTTGGTGACGGTGGAGAAGGGCTCTGTCCGGCCGGGCTGGCGCTCCATGCGCACGGACCATTTGCCGGTGTGGACCACCTCGCTATCCGCCGCGATGGTTTCCGGAGGATGGCAGGACCAGCCGGTTGGGCAAGCGCCGGCGCGGGGTGCTTCGAGGCCGAGGGCTTCAGCGAGCCCGGCGCGGTCCTGCGCATGAGCGATGAGCGCAAGCACCACACACGTGAATGCGGTAAACAGACGGGTCATCAGCACCATCATAGCGAGGGAGGCTTCCGTCACGCGGCACCGGCCGCGCAAGCCGCGGAACCTGGACTAACTCTCGAACCGGTAAAGAGCCTGCGCTATGGTGAGGCCGCGGACATCGATGCGGGTCAGGTCGGCGGAGCCTGCGCCGTGGGCTTCGGCCAGCAGCAGCGTGTTGTCGCAGGCGCGGAAGGGCGCGGTGCCGCGCATGGCGCGCGGGTTGTAGCCCATCACGGCGGCGGCCACGGCGTCGGTCGAAACCGGATTCAGCCCGGCGATTAAGACTCTCGGTTGGACCAGCCGGAGATCGCCGATCCACGGCCCTTCGCCGCCGGCCACGCTCTCCACCCCGTCAATCACCGACAGATGGATGGGACGCGCGCCGGCGAGATCCGCCACGATGCGCGGCACGCGGTAGCCGGGATCGTGACTGGCGCCGAAATGCAGTTCCGGCGGCGCCGATTTCGACGGCTGCCGGGTGCCTTGGTGACCCACCAGACTGCGCCCGCTGGCGGGCTTCTCGTTGGGCTCGTCCCTGCCCGCGTCGTCGCCGTAAATGGAGGCCGGCAGGTTGCCGAAACAGTTCTTGAGCGAGAGCGTGACCCCGCACGTGGCGTGGTTTTTGAGCTTGGCCACGCTGACGAAAACGTCGGTCTCTTCGAGCGCCTGGTTCAAATCGTAGGCGGGGTACATGTAGGCGCTGCCCGGAACCGGGAAGCGCGCGTACCGCTTGTGTTTGCCCAGCGCATTGGTGTTTTCGAATTCCACCAGCGGCGCCGCGGCAGCCAACTGGCGCACGTTCCACCCCGCGTCGAGCATCGACTCCTCGAGCGGCCCGGCCGAAGCGTACGCGCTTTCGACGAACCGGATGCGCCGCGCGCCCGCCCGGCCCATCAGGTAAGCCGTGGCGCCAAGCACTTTCGGATGCGTGTAATGCGTCAGCGCGGGAGCCTTGCCGCGCACGCGCATGCCCGGACTGCCGGTCATGTTGACCTTGATGGCGACGGTCTTCCCGCGCGCCAGACGCTCCAGGCCGCCCAACTGGTCGAACATGGCGGCCAGGCGCGCGGTCACGTCCTCATCGTAAGAAGCGCAGCGGGCAATCGAAACCGGCGATGCCGGCGCCGCGGCGCCTCGCAGCAGCGGAGCCGCGCCCGGCGCCGCGCACATCATGGCGATCCATTCTCTGCGAGTGATCATCGGCTATAACTCCAGTCTGAGAGTGGCGCACACGGCCACTCTGTCGATGTCCACGCCGGAGCCTTCGTCGGCCGCATAGACTCTTAGGGTCTTCTCGGCGCCGTTGGGACTCAGCAGCGTGGCGCGGCGGTAGCCGCCCAGGAACTGTACGGTTACGTTTTCGACCGGGTAATCGGAGTAGTTCACCAGGTGAACGATCTCGGTCTTGCCATCGGCCGAAGCCAGCACGTTCGACAACATGGTGGACACATTGAACAGGCGGACGCCCAGGTTCTGCCGGCCCACCAGGGAATTCACGTCGCGCCAGATATCGTTGAACCGGTCCAGCTCGGCCTTGCTGAGAGTGATGCTGTCGCCCGGCGGCCGCTCGTCTTTGAAACCGGTAGGGCTGGTCAGCACGGTGCCGCCGGAGCGCGCGAAATCGCGCAGCACGGCTTCTTCGGGGGCCGTCAGCGCGCCTGCATCCACGTCCACGGCCACGGTGGTGCCGGCGAGCGATTCCGGCGTCAGCCGCTGCGGCGGCACCGGCGTCACCGGCGTGTGCTTCACCGCGATCATGTCGAGGATGCCGCCCGAAAGCAGACCGCCTTTGGCCGGGTCCTGCACCAGCGCCAGTTTGCCCGCTTCGCGCATGGCGCGCCATTCCGGATGGCGTTCGAAATAGTCGAGCAGAGCGCCCATGCGCCGCCAACTCACCCGCGCGCTTTCATCCCCGGCGGCCAGGCGCGTGGCGAAGCCGCGGTCGAGCGCCACCACCCAGCGCCCGCCGGAAATGGCGGCGTCGGCGATCGCCTGCAGGTACCGTTCGGTGGTGACCACCTCACCCGCCGGCGGCGTGTTCGCGAGCCACACCGCGGCGTTGCCCCACGCACGCACCGCGCGGATGAAGCCGGTGTTCGTATCGATCCAGGCCGAGCCGCTGGGGCCCGTCATTCGGCTGCTGCCGTGATCCTGCGCGGGAATGCCCGGCCAGACGGCTTGCCAGGTGCCCAGTACCGGTGCCGCCGAACCAAGCGCCAGGCGGTTGCGCGCGGTGATCTCGACCACCGGCCGCGAGCCGGCACCAGCCCGCACCGCGGCCGCGGTTCCCTCCGCGAACGAGCCCTCCAGCACGATTCCGCTGACGCCGCGGGCCAGCGCGGCGCGCGCCGCCGCCACCGTGTCGCCACCCGGCGCGATCCGCTCGAGCGTCACCAGGCCGCGCTTTTCCGCCGCCGCAACCAGCTCCGGCGAATAGGCTTCCAGCAGGAGGCAATTGATAGGCGTGCCGGCCAGCAGGTCGAGCGACCGCGCGTCCTGCCACGGCCAGCGCATCGGAACCCAAGCCTGCGGCGCCGGTGCGCACCAACCCGAGACCCAACCCAGCGCGGCCAGCATCCCTGCCGCTCGCATACCCATAGTTTTAATCTACAGCGGATTCGGCGCCGGTGGTAAAACCACGAACGGGCGTGCGACTTGGAAATGGCAGTTTTGCGCTATAGGCCGGGATTATCCGAAGTATCCGCGGTCCAACCGGTCTCGCGGGATAATGAAAGAGCTATGCGGCGGCTGCCACTACTCCTCCTGCTCCCCTGCCTCCTCGCCGCCGTGGATCACTGGATCAAGCTCACGGCAGGTCCGTTCGAGGTGTTGACCGGCAACGACCAGCGCGGCCGTGAGACGATGATTCGTTTCGAAGAGTTCCGCCACGCGGTGGGCGAGGTAGTGGGGGACACCAACCTGCAGACGCCGCAGCCCGTGCGCATCCTGCTTTTCAAGAATGCGAGCAGTTGGATCACCAACGATCCCATCATCCAGGGCCGCGACCGCTATGCCATCGTGCTCGAGGAGAAGGTCCCGATTTCGCCGGCTGTCTGGAGCGAGCTGACTCGCCTGTTTCTCGAGTCCAACACAGCGCAAATGCCACCGGCCTTTGAGCACGGTCTGATCGAATTTTTCTCCACCTTCGAAGTCAAGGGCATTCAGATCTCGGTGGGCGCGCCGCCGCCCCAGCCGGATCTCGATTGGGCCCGCATCCACCTGCTGGTCACCGCCCCGGAATACTTCGGCCGCCTCAAAGTGCTGCTGTACAATCTGCGCAAGGGCGTGGATGAGGATCCGGCTTATCACAATGCTTACGGCAAGTCTGCCGCGGAAATCGAGGCGCTGGTCCGGCGGCATTTCGAGGCCGGCAACTTTCAACCCGGCACGATTTCCAGTTTGCCGATGGCGCCGAAAGATTTTATCGAGCGGACCGTCTCCGACTCCGACGCCCGCCTGGCGCGCGCGGACCTGCTCGTCCGGGATTCATCCGCCGCCGAGTACGAGACGCTGCTGCGCGCCCACGTGAAAATCGCCGAAGCCGAAGAAGGGCTGGGATTGCTGGCCCTGCGCGATCGTCGCCCGGACGAGGCGCGCCGCCACTTCTCCGCCGCGATGGATGCGTCGAGCTCGAGCGCGCGCTGCTATATCGAGTACGCCAAACTCGAACCGGACAACGCCAAGGCAACGCAGGCCCTGTTGCGCGCCGTGGGCATCAACCCCAAGCTGGACGAACCATTCGCGCTGATGGCCGCGCGCGATACCGATCCCGCCAAACGCACCGCGCACTGGAAGGCCGCCGCCGAGCGCAATCCGCGCAATCCCGCATATTGGAAAGCGCTGGCCGAATGCTACCTGGCCGATCACAACTACGGGGACGCCGCCAAGGCGTGGAGCGCGGGCGAGCAGGCCGCCACCGATCCGGCCGAGCGCGCGCGCATGCACCAGGCGCGCGTCGCCATCGAACAGCAGCGCATGGATTACGAAGACACCGCGCGGCAGCGCCAGGCCGAAGAAGACGCCCGCGCGCTGGCTCAGCTCAAGCGGCAGGCGCTCGCCAACGTGCATGCGCTCGAATCCAAATACAACGATGGCTCCGCTAAGTCCACCCAAAAGCCCGTTCCGTGGTGGGACGGCCCCAACCCCGGCGGCAAGATCCACGGCATGTTGAAACAGGTGGAGTGTCTGGGATCGCAGGCGCGCGTTGTGGTTGAAGGGGACGATCACAAGACCGTCAAACTGCTGGTCGCCGATCCCGCCAAGGTGGCGATTCTGGGCGCCGGCTCACAGACCCTGGGCTGCGGCCGGCAGACGCCGCGGCCGGTGTCCATCGCGTACTTTCCCAAACCCAACGTCCGGCTGGGCACTGCCGGCGAAGTGGCCACCATCGAATTCCAGTGACCCATTCCGATGATGCGGCGCCCGCCCGCTGGCTGCTGCTGGCCGTCTTCCTGCTCTCCTCGGCCATCAACTATCTCGACCGCCAGTCGCTGGCCACGCTGGCGCCGTTGGTGCGCGCCGAGTTCCATTTATCGAATGTGGACTACGGGCTGATCCTCGCCGCGTTCTCGATCACGTATGCGGCGAGCGCGCCTCTGGCCGGAATGCTGATCGACCGCAGTGGCCTCAACCGCGTCATCAACGTCGCGGTCGGCGTGTGGTCGTGCGCCGGGATCGCCACCGGCTTGACGCATGGATTCGGCGGCCTGCTGGGCTGCCGGGCGGTGCTCGGCGCCGGCGAAGCGGCCGGCATTCCCGCGGCCGGCAAGGCCATCCGCCAATTCCTGCGTCCCGCCGAACGCGCCCTCGGCAACGCGCTGAACCAGGCCGGCGTCAGTCTGGGGATGGTGCTGGCGCCGCCGGTGGCGACTTGGATCGCTCTCGAAGCCGGCTGGCGCGCCGCTTTTGTCGCGACCGGCGTGCTCGGCCTGCTGTGGATCCCCGTCTGGAACTGGGCAGCGCGCCGCGCTGGCCCTGCGCCGACTCTCAAAGCCGAAAGCGCCGGGGCGGCCGACCTGCTGCGCGACCGCCGGCTGTGGGCCTTCATTCTGGCCAACGCTCTCAGCATGATCGGCTACTCGCTGTGGACCAACTGGACTACGCTTTATCTTGTGGATGTGCATCACCTGACCGTCGATCAAGCAGCCTGGTACGCGTGGATTCCGCCGCTGGCCGCCACGCTGGGCGGATTCGCCGGCGGCTGGCTGTCGCTGCGCTTCATCCGCCGCGGCACGCCTCCGCCGCGCGGGCGTTTCCGCGTGTGCCTGCTGGCCAGCGTGGTGGCGCTGGTCACCGCGGCCGTGCCTGCCGCGCCCACCGCCGCCTGGGCCGCCGCCGGAATTTCGCTCAGCATCTTCGCCGTGGCCGCCTTCAGCGTCAATATGTACACGCTGCCGCTCGATGTATTTTCCGGCGGCCACGCCGCCTTCGCGGTCTCCTGCCTGGTGGCTTCCTATGGCGCTGTGCAAGCCGTCGTCTCACCCGCGTTCGGCCGCCTGATCGATCTTTATGGCTATCAGCCGGTCACCGCCATCGCGGCCGTCATGCCGCTGGCCGCAGCGGCGGTCCTGTGGGGAACGAAGTCAGTGCGCTAGAATCGCAGTTTGCGAATGCGCGGCGCGTGCTTACGCGTCCCGTTGCTTGATGTTTCGCTGAGGAACTAGCTTTCGAGCTGAGACGGCCACCACAATCGGGCTCGTCAGTAACTGGCGGGCGGAGGGATACCGATGATCGATCGGAAGACGATCCTGCAACGCGTCTGGAGGGGGGCACTGGCGATCGCCCTCGTGATCTTCTGGGGAGCTGTCGAGGAGCGACGAGTTAGTCGCGTTGACCTGCTGCGCACAATCGTCATGCTTCCGGCTCTTGCGGCAATGCTCTTTCCGGAGTTGGGCAGGTGGCGCTGGCTCTTGTTTACGGTCACGGGGCTGTGTGTGGCCGGTCGGTTCCTCTACATTGCTCTTTCATGACCACAGACCATCCTAGGGCGGATCAGCCGGCATGAAGCAACGGCTCAAGCGCTGGCTCTTTTCCCTGCTCGGCAAAGACCCCGAAGCCGTGGTGGTGACATTCGCGACAGGCGACGCCGAACTGTGCCGCCGCATGGCGGAAGAAGTGCACGCCCTGGTGCCGGATCGGCGCCATTTTGTGGCGACCGAAGCCAACTGGCCAGAGCTTCGGCGGGAGCTGCGCCGCTACCGCATCGGGCTCGCCCCGGTGATGCTGACCCGCGAGCCCAGCGCCCTGCGCCGCGCGGCGTACCGGCTGGCTCCGCGCAAAATCCTGGCTTACAACTCGCGGCTGGAGCGTCATCACCTGCGGCCCAGCCTGGCGTCGTTTCTGTTCTGGCGCGGCGTGCCGCTCGACCGCATCTACCTGCGCCCCTGGTGGTGGCCCTGGCCGAAGCGCGAACGCACGGTAACGCCTGTTGGCGATCGGGTGCTCGAGGGCCGGCCCTGCTCGCCGGAGCGCCGCCGCGTCGCCGTCCTCTCGCCCTATTTCCCCTACCCGCTCGCTCACGGCGGGGCGGTGCGCATCTTCAATCTGCTGCGCGAGACCGCGCGCGAATTCGACGTCGAGCTGTTCGCCTTCACCGATGACGATGCCCCGCCGCCGGCCGCCCCCGTACTCGAGTTCTGCGCGCGGGTGGTGCTGGTCACCAAGCCGCGCTACCGCGAGCCGCGCTGGTCCACGCTGCTGCCGCCCGAAGTCCACGAATTCCGCTCGCCCGCCATGCGGAACGCTATCGCGCGAGAGCGTGCCGCCTTCGGCTTCCAGGCGCTGCAGGTCGAATACACGCAGCTCGCGCGCTACTCCGGCGACGCGTTAGTGGAACACGATGTCACCTACGATCTGTTTGCCCAGATCGCGCGCCGCGAACGGACACTCGCCGCCTGGTGGGACTGGTTTCGCTGGCGCCGCTTCGAAGCCCGTGCCGTCCGCGCCGCCCGCCGCGTGGTGGTGATGTCGCCCAAGGACGCGGAAATGCTCGGCCCCAAGGCGGCGTCGGTGGTGATCGAAAACGGAGTGGACCTGGCCCGCTTTCAGCCAGCCGCGGAAACGCCGGGTGAGCGCCTGCTCTTCATCGGCTCTTTCCGCCACTTTCCCAACGTCGCTGCCTACCGCTTTTTCACCGAACGCGTGTGGCCGTTGCTGCGCGACAAGTTTCCGCAAATGGAACTGACCGTGGTCTGCGGCCCCGATCACCTTACTTATTGGCGCGCCTTCGCCGAAACGCCCGAGCCCGCCGCCGACCCGCGCATCCGCCTGCTGGGATTCATTGCCGACGTCCGCCCGCTCTATCGCGAAACCAACCTCGTCATTGTGCCCACCACCGTCTCCGCCGGCACCAACGTGAAAGTTCTCGAAGCCATGGCCATGCGGCGCGCGGTGGTCTCCACCACTTCCGGATGCGTCGGCCTGGGCCTGCTCGATCGCCACAGCGTTTGGGTTGCCGACCAGCCGGAGTCCTTCGCCGCGGCGATCGCTACGCTCATCGCCGACCCCGACCGCCGCGCCCAAATCGCCGACGCCGCCTTCTGGCTCGCCAAACGTAACTTCGACTGGCAGGCCATCGGCGAAAAGCAGCGGGTGCTGTTGCGGGAATTAGCGGGTGGACGAACAGGCTGACAGACGAAAGCGGTCGTCGATTCGGCGCGGTACCCGTGACACTGGGGGGGGGTATTTCGTAGCCCGTCCCCACAAACCAATTCCACAAACCAATTCAGGAGCCTGAGCCGGCTGCACCAGCCGGTTTAGCGGTCGCTTTCTGGATCGCCTGAACCAGCGTGTCTAACGCGCCGACGACCGTGCCCGGCGTCGGGTTGAGGATGGCGGCTCCCAGGCCGACGGCAGCGGCGGCAATCGACAACGCCTTGGTGAGTGTGTCTGCACCCTGGACGGCGGCAGCCGCGGTCTTGGTGGCGTCCTGCAGCGCATCGACGGAGGTTCCGACGTCGATGGAAGCCTGCTCCAGCGACTGATTCATGAGATCGTCCTGCGTCTTCAGGAGGTCTCCCACCTTGCTGTCGAATGCCTCTCGCTCGGCGTCAGTCGAGAGCGGATACGTGCTCCGATGGTCCACCAGCGCATGAGCCAGGTTTCCGTAGTTGGAAGCGAGATCTTTCAGTTCTTGTGCGGTCATCATTCTGTTCCACCTCTAAAACGCCGTTTTCATCGACGACGCAGCATCCGTGAGCTGCAGGATTTCGGGACCCAAGGCTGTGACCAGTTGCTGGGCGGTCCAGGCGTTGCGGGATTCGTAGAGCTTCTGGTGAGCCGTAGCGATCGCGGAGAGCGCCTTGCGGTACTGCGCAATGGCGTCCTTCTTCTGCATAATGCGAGCATTGTCGGCGGTGCACTTGCGCTTGAGCAAGGTGAGCGCCAGAGGTTCGCTGAGCTTGTACTTTTCAGCTTCCTCATCGCAGTAGTTTGTTTCGAGCGTCTGCTCGGTTTCCAGGCCTTGGGCGTACTTCTCGGCGGCGTAATCCGCGAGGAAGGCGGTCACTCGCTTGATCGGACCTGGGTGTTCCGCATCGCCGTTGGCTTCCTCGATGACCTTCGCCAGCTCATGCTGGCGATATTCGCTCGTCAGCACCTTGGCAAGGGCCGTTGCCAGACCCGTGGCCGCCTTGGCCTGGTCCTGAGCAGCCTGACTGATCTTGGGGTCGGCTTGCTTCAATTCGGTCGTCACATCCTTCAATCCATCCGCCACCTTGGAAGGATCGGCGGATGCCAACTTACCTAGACCGGAGATGTACGCAAATAGAGAGTCGTTTATCTTGAGAAGACCCGGTGCGACCTTCGGGTAGAACTCGCAGTCGAGGGGCGTTTGGCCGGGCAATATGTAGGAATTGGCGCGCAGGCAGGAAGCCGATCCTTCGTCGGTAATACTCTTAAACGTCTTTCCGACATCCTGACTGGCTTTAGCGAACTCGCTCACTTTGCCCAGGTCGACGCAGGAGCAGAGGACCATCGCCGATGTGAGCAGCGCGATCTTCGCGATGGACTGCCGACTGTGACGGGCGGCACGTGATGTTTTCATATATACCAACATTGTTCTGAAACTGTTCTCCGATCTCTTGCCGTTCCGCGCAAACTGCGGCCCTGAGGGGTCGAACCCTCCAACGATTCTAACTTGCCACCGGCACGAAAATGCCCTCGAGTTTGGCCAACCCACAAGGATACACGGTAGAGGCGGTGCTTCGCACTTACCGGGAATGTGTTTCGGTTTTTCCCTGGTGATTTCAGATTTCGCAACCCCGGGGACGCCGCCGATACGGCCTCGGGGTTGGGCTTCGTTACTTTTTTCCTGCCGTTAGAAGGTCAGCCGGCCGGATATCTGCAACTGGCGCGGGCCCCAGATCAGGTTGCTGGTGGCTGTAGTAGCCAGGAAGGGTGTCGAAGTGTAGGGAACGAAACAAGCGTTAGCGTGGCCGTTGCAGGCGCCGGACCCAGCCGCGAGATACGAGAACGCGGTAGTGCTCACGCTGGAGACATTGGTGTGGTTGAACAGGTTGAAGGCTTCGCCGATGAGCGACAGCCGCAGCCGTTCGGTGATCGCAAACTGCCGTCCCAGCCGGAAGTCGATGTTGTGAAAACCGGGAGCCGTAAACGCGTTGCGCGGCAGCCAGCCGGCGCGGCCTTGCGTAGGACCAGCGTAGCTTACGCCACCGGTCACGCCGCCGTCGAGCGGGCTCGGGGCGCCGGTGATATACGGCGTTACCGGCTGGCCGGTGGACATGGTCACGATGGTGGAGAAGGCCCAGCCATCCAGGATCGCCCGTTCCGGCTTACTCGCGAGATTCTTCAGGGTGGGCATCCATACGGCGTTGGCCACGAACCGCTGGCGCTGGTCGAGATCCGAAAGGCCGTATTCGAGCTTGCGATTATAGGGATCGATGGGATAATCGGTGCCATTGAACGTGCCGTAGGATCCCGGCACCTGGGCGCCGTCGAGCGACTTGCTCAAGGTGTAGTTCGCGGTGAATTCCAGGCCGTGGCGCATGGGCCGGCGCAGAGTGAGGACCATCGAGTTGTACCAGGAATTGACGTCGCTGGAGCCGATGAAAACTTCGCCGGTATTGGTGTTGATGCGGCTGGTATAGAAGGGAACCGCGTAGGTTTGAGTGGTGGCGCCGCTGGAACTCAGGATGTCGTAGGTCTTGGTAGTGGTGGAGGGGGCCAGGTTGGCGTCGTAGAAGATCGGCAAATGTTCGCCCCGGCTCACCACGTACGCGATGGAGCCGCTGAGCGATCCCGGCAACTGGCGTTCCACGGTGACGTCGCCCTCGTGGGTTCGCGGATTGACCCAGTCGGGGGACATGCCGCGGGTTACCTGGGTGGCGGCGGGCGGAGTGAAGGTGACCACCTGCGGCGTCAGGGCGCCCGAGAACGGCGCGGCCACCGGCGGCCCGGGAGGAGTCCAGATCACGTTGGGAAACGTCAAGGCCGGGCAAGCCAGCCCGCCGGTCGGCGTGCAGGAGAACGTTTGCTGATATACGCCGTTCTCCACGCGGGTGGCGTAGTAGGTGCTGTTGGTGGTCTTGGCGTAAAAGATGCCGTAACCGGTGCGCAGCACGGTTTTCGGCGTTATCTGCCAGGCGGCGCCGATACGCGGTGCGAACTGGTTTTTGGGGATGTTGATGGTGGACGTGTAGAGCGTGGTGAGCGACGTCAGCGTGTTGGGCTGTGGCGGCTGCGGAATCGTGGTGACGTCGTAGCGCAGGCCCATGTTCAGCGTCAGCTTGGAATTCGCCTTCCAGGTGTCCTCGAAAAAGGCAGCGTAATCGTTGTCATGAAAATCGTCCCTGCCGACGTGGGTGATCGGGTCGTTGACCTGCGTGAAGGTACTGTAATGCCGGCCTGTCAGACCGTCTCCGGTGTTGATTCCGAGAGCATCGATCACCCAGTTGTTGAAGGCGGTCTGCGCGGTCCCGCTGTAGCTGTACTGGCCGGTGCCGTTGTACAGGTTGATCATCAGCTCGTGGATGAAGTTGAGATCCACGCCGGTCTTGAAGGTGTGGCGGCCGTGGATTTTGGAGAGCGTGTCCGAGATCTGGATGCGGTGCTCGTCGGGTTCGGCCGTGCGCGGCAGAGCGTAGTTTTCGCCGTAGGTCATCAGGCCGGAGATGCTGACGTAGGGGGCGGGCGCGTTGGAACCGGCGGCTTCCAGGTCGCGGCCCCACTGGAACCGGAGATTGTTGACGGCGGAATTGGAGATCGTCGAATCCCAGTTCGCCACGAAGATGCGCTCGTGGAAGATGTAGCTTCCGTTGGTGCCGAGCGAGCTGTTGTTGACCGATGGCGAGGTGCTGTAGGCGTTGGGCGCGCGGTAGTTCATGAAATCGAACGAGCTACTCAAGTGATTGCGCTCGGTCGCCTGGTAATCCAGCCGGCCGAAGCCGACGTCTTGGTTGGTGTCGCGGGGGAAGCTGCCTTGCTGGCCGAACAGGAAAGCATTGGCGGCGGCGCACTGCGAGGCCGCCACCACCGCGGGACAGGAAAGGGAATTCTTGGTGGAACTGAAGACGCTGCTGGTGTAAGTGATGGGGTCGACTTTCCGCGAGCCATCGTAGGTTGCAAAGAAGAACAACTTATCCTTGAGGATCGCCCCGCCGGCGCTGGCGCCGAACTGCTGCCATTGATGGATGGGCTGGCTGTAGGTGCCGCGCGATTTCGGATAGGAATCCAGCGCATTGAACGAGGGGTAGCGCAAATAGTAGAACAAGTCGCCGTGGATATCGTTGCCGCCGGACTTAGTCACGGCATTCACCACGCCGCCGGCGGCCTGCCCCAGTTCCGCGCTGTAGTTGCTGGCGGTTACCTGGTATTCCTTGATGGAATCCATGCTGTAGACGTAGGCGCCGCTGTTGGCGCGGCCGCGCGCTTCGGAGAAGAACGCCTGGTTGTTGTTGGCGCCATCCACCGTGTTCGAATTGTACAGGCCGGAGACGCCGCGATAGGACACCAGCCCGCTGGTGCCATCGGTGGTGACGTTGGGGGTGAGCAGCACGAAGCTATCCCATCGCCGCCCGGCGATCGGCAGGTTGGCGACGGCGGATTCGCTGATCACCTGCGACTGTTCGGTCTTTTCGGGGTCCACGATGTCCGCCTGGCTGCTGACCGTGACTTCCTGCTGCGCCGCCTCGACCTTCAGGGAGAAATCCACGGTGAGCGTCTGCCCCACCTGCAAGGTCAGCTCTTTGTGAAGCACCGTACCAAAACCGGTTTTGCCGGCCCGGACCTCGTACTGTCCCGGCTGCAGAAACGGCGCTTCGTAGATGCCGGCATCGTTGGTCCCGGTCCTCCGCTCGATGCCGGTGCCGGTATTGCGCAATACAATGGCAGCGGCCGGCACGACCGAACCGGACGGATCGGTCACGGCGCCGGTAATGGTTCCCGAACCGGCGCCCTGCGCCCTCGCGCCGCGGGGCGTCGCCACCAACAGGGCCAGCACCAGCGTGCAGGCCAAAACCCATGCGTTCACAGTTCTGTTCTTGAACATCGATATCCTCCGTTAAACGCTTTTCCCGGAATGAGTTTCGCGATAACCAGGCTGCGTGCGCCCCGGGGACTGGAACCTGCGCGAAAACGCGGCCCATCCACCTCCAGGCGAGTGGAAGGCCCCATGTACTTCCGCTCCAAACTACCAGGTCTGGTCTCAGGCAACGCCACAGCATACCACCTTGCTCGTCTCAATCCCATGACGCGGAATCGAAAGTTTGTATCGGCGCCGGAGAATCGTTGCGCTTGACGATCGGGCGCGGCCGGCATGGCGGCGAATCATTCCGACCTCCAATGGGGCACCGTCCAATCGTTGGCGATGGCTATCGCGCGCGCACCGCCGCGGTGCGCAACTCGGCCGTCTCCGAAGTTCCGGAGATCCTGGCGGGAGATTTTTTCCCGTCTCGATCGCGGCGCGGACAATCCACTACTGTGGCAAGGCGGCGCGGCTGCCCGGCGACGAGCATCGCACGCGCCGCTGCGGTAGGGCCGGCGCCAACACGAAGGGCGGAATCTACGCCTGCTTTTGGGCCAGGGAGCCGATGATCGGCAGAACCACGGTTTTGCCCTGATACGTCTGGATGAGCAGATACAGCCAGAGGCCAAAGAAGCCCAGCGCAAACACAAGCCAGAGCAGCCCAAGCAACAGAGCGAAGAGGGCCCCAAGAACCGGGATATGGCCCAAAATGCCGAGCACGATGGTGAGTACGATCCACAGAACGATCATGCTCACGTTCAGGAAGATCGACTGGAAAGCGTGGAACCGGACCGCCCGGTTCTGGCTGTACGGCGCCAACACCAGGAAAATGATTCCGGTGAGGAGACCGAACACATAGCACAGCGCGCCGGCGACATTATCCGCCATCGGCGCAGAGGCCGCCATGGGTGGCGGCGTGCCCGCTGCCGGCGGCGGTGCACCCGCACCCGCCCCCATTGGAGCGCCACACTTGGGACAAAATGCTCCTTCAGCTTGAGTACCACAGCCTGCACAGAACGGCATAAAACTTTCCTCCTTACGAACTCGCACCAAATCCGGCCAAATAGGAGCAGCCTATTTTCCCGACCCGCCAGACAAGGCGCTCGGGAATTGCCCGGTCCACCCGCCCAGCCACATTACCACAGCCGCGGTACCGTTAGCTACACCGGTGCGCGCGATCCGCCCCTGAGATCCGGAAGCGTTCTTCCCGAAAGGTGCAGGTTGGGTGAGGCAGGGCCGGACCCATTTCGGATCCGGGGCCCCGTAGACACTGCCCCCGCTCTATGCTAAACATTACCTGTCCGAGGCGAGGCGGGTATGTTTTGTCAGAGCTGTGGACGCGGCGTGAAGGTTTTGCGCGAGTTGCGGAACCTGGGCCGGCCGATCGGCGCCCGGAGGTGCGCGCCAACCATGTCGCATGACGTGAAAGCGGCTTTTCTGTACGCCTGGCTGGTCGTATCTTTAGTCGCGGGTGCTGCCGTTGCGGCGCCATTTGTCGGCTCTCCCGAGAGGTTGCATTCGCTATTTCCCGCTTGTGAAGCGCGGGTAAAACGCCACGTACAGTGTCCCTTGTGCGGCATGACGACCGCGTTCATCTCTGTGGCCCACGGCCGTTGGCGGGAGGCCCGGGCCGCAAACCCGGGTGCAATCCCCTTGTTTTTTGCCTTCTCGGTCAATCTGGCTGTCGCTCTTTTGTACTGGCTTTCCGTAGTTGGACGTTCCCGCCGGCTTCGAAGGTGAGTCGTCTTCAAAGGAGAAACATCGTGCAAGTGCTGAGTCTGGTGTGGGGTATCGTCGCGTGTGTCGGGCTCGTCGTCGGCTTCCTCCCGTGCCTGGGCGCGCTCAACTGGATCAATATTCCGTTTTCCCTGGTTGGGCTGGTGATTAGCGTCATTGCCACAACCCAGGAGCCGCCGGGCAGGAACGGTCCTGCGATCGGCGGCATTGTGCTCTGTTCACTGGGGGTCGTGGTCGGCTTCGTCCGCCTCATCCTGGGTGGTGGAGTGCTGTAGCTGCCACGTCCTAGATCCGGCGCGTCCGGGAATGTGAGCGCGTTAATTCTCGCCGGCTGCGAAGGTTGTCTTGTAACGCGGCAGAAACAGCATCAGCGACGCGGCGGCCAGCGTCATTAGAGCGAGTTGCATAAGCAGCGCGCGATAGCTTCCGGTGGCGTCGAAGGCGCGGCCCATGATGACGGGGCCGGCCGCGCCGGCGATGGCATACGCGGTCCAGGTGAAGCCATACAGGGTCGAGAACGATTTCAGGCCGAAGTATCTGGAGAGCAGATAGGGAGTGACATCGCCTTCTCCACCCATGCCGAATCCGATCAGCGCGGCGGCGCCGATGCCCACCGGGAAGGAACCCGCGCCGGCCAGCAGGAACGTGCCGAGCGCGGAGAGCGCGAAGAGACACACGGCGACCCGCGGCGCGAAGTAACGGTCCAGCAGCCATCCCGTGAGCAGCCGGCCTGCGAGGATGGCTCCGCCCATCGCCGACACCGCCAGGGCGGCCTTCCCCGCCGCAATCCCGCGATCGGTCAGCAATGCGGAAAGATGAGTGATGGCGCCGTTCTGGCTGACGGAGATGAGAAGCAGCTCGGCGACGATAATCCAGAAGATTCGCGAACGCACGCCCTCTCGCACGGAGGCGCCGGTGGCCTGCACTGCCACCGAATGGGCTGCGCGGGAACGCTCCCGGACGCGCCATCCACACGGCAGCCCGATGACGAGAACGCCGGCGCCCAGGATGGCGAAGGAAACTCGCCAGCCGGCCGCGCGAATCAGCGCCTCGGCGATCGGGGGAAGCACCATGGCGCCTGCCGCACCACCCCCCAGCAACACAGAAAACGCCACGCCGCGGCGCTCCCGGAACCAGGTGGTGAGCACGCGGGAGTAAGCCAGGTGCGCGGTTCCGTTCCCCACCATACCGAGAATCAGGAAGATTGCGTAAAGGTGCCACAGATGGCGCGTCAGCAGGCCGAGCGACGCGAACGCGCAGCCGAAGATGGTCAGACAGGGAAGGATGATCCGCCGGGCCGGATAGCGATCGAGCAGCCAGCCGAGCGGCGGCGAGCAGGCCGCCACCGCCAGCGCCGCGATGCTGAAGGCGCCCGACACAGCTTCGCGCGACCAGCCGAACTCGGCGGCCAGCGGCTTCAGAAAAATGGCGAAGGTGTAGATGAACATCGACGCGAAGCCGACCAGCACGCACGTGGAGGCCGCGGCGGCCACGCGCCATCCCGGGTAGCGGATGCTGTGCTCGTTCGATGCCGATGCTGTGGCTGGCTGCAGGGCTAGCGCGTTCAGCGGCATTCCGGTCGCCGGACTACAGGGGGTTGGTTCGGGAATGCCCGGGATGTCCTCCGGCGGTCGAATGTGCGCCATCGCAAGAATCGTCCTGGTTTGGAACTATTGAGTTGCCGCCGCTTGCGCTGGCCGCTTCCAGTCGCGGGCTATGTACCCGAGCGCCGCTGTTTGCTTGCCGGCCTCGCGGTAGAATCCCGCGTCCTCGGGCTGCCAGGTACCCAAGCCATCGACGTAGCGATTGAACATGCAGAAGGCCGCCGCGATGAGCACCGTGTCATGGATCTCCTTGTCGGTCGCACCATGGCTCCGGGCCCGCTCGACGTCTTGTGTGGTAACGTACTTACCGCCCTGCTGGACTTTGCCTGCAATGGCCAGCAGCGCCTTGATCTTGTCCGGCAGTGGGGCCGCTTCGCAATTGTGTTTCATCTGGCCGATCAGTTCATAGTCCGCCGCTGTCCCACCGAGATGTTGCGCCGCCGTTGAGCCATGACAGGTCTGACAGTAGTAACAATCGTTCTGGGCGGAAACATAAGTCGCGATCATCTCGCGTTCCGCCATGGTGAGAGTGTTCGGACCGCGCAGCAGGACTTCCGCCAGCTCACATAGAGGCTGAGTAGTGGCGGGGCTAAAGACGAGCGGTCCCCGAATACCGGGCAATCCTTCTGGAAGCTGAATGTGGGCCATTAGAGCGATGCCCCTCCAATCTTTTAACCGAGAATACACGAAAGTCGCGCCCCCGCAAGTAATCGAAATCTACTATCCACTTCGCATGCAAGTTACTGCGTCTAGTGGTTTGTGATTATTGATCGGCTCGGCCGGTCCCGGTAGAATCGATCCTTATGCCCTCAGGGAAACTCTCTCTCTTGTTACTTCTCTCGCTAGGTTGGTGCGCAAACGCACAGGACCCGGTTGGCGTGCTGGAAGGTGAAATCAGGGACGCATCGGGCGGAGCTGTATACGCTGCTGCGGTCACTGTCACCAACCACGAGACGGGATTCAGCGCTAGGCGGCTCTCGACGCGCGAAGGCTCCTTCCACTTCTCCTCTTTGCAGGCTGGCGAGTATGACTTGCGCGCGAACGCGGTTGGCTTTGCTACTTTCACGGCGGCTCTGCGCATCGATATCGGCAGCACCGTCCGCGTCCCCGTCAAACTCGAAGTGGAAACGGGACACAGCGAGGTGAACGTCAGCGGCACCGGCGCCACCGTGGACCTCGGCTCGACTCTCGGCAATGTCGTTTCCGGGCTTCAGGCGACCGATCTTCCCCTGAACGGACGCGACCTGACCCAACTCGGCCTGCTGCAGCCCGGAGTCGCGCCCATGACCACCGGCTTGGCCGAGGCGGGCGGGATTGCGCGCAGCGGCCAGGCCTATGCGGTCAACGGGCAGCGGCCGGAATCGAATAACTATCTGCTCGATGGCGCCAGCAACGTGGATAGCGTGAATGGCGGATACGCTCTTCGCACGCCAGTGGACGCCGTGAATGAGTTCCGCATTCTCACTCTGAACGCTCCCGCCGAGTATGGTGAAACCAGCGGCGCCACAACATCGGTGGTCACCAAGTCGGGAAGCAACTATCTGCATGGCGATATCTACGAGTTCCTCCGCAACAATGCCATGGACGCGCGAAACTTCTTCGCCTCTCAGACCGAGCCGCTGCATCGCAATCAATACGGCGCCACGCTGGGCGGACCCATCCGCAAGGACAAGGACTTTTTCTTCCTCTACTATGAAGGGCAGCGCGATTCGGAGGGCACCACACAGGCCGCCATCGTGCCCACCGCCGCTGAGTTGACCGGCGACTTTTCCGGGCTCACCGATCCCGCCACGGGACAGCGGGTTCCCCTCATCAACGAGTTCACCGGCCAGCCGTTCCCGGGCAACCAGATCCCGTCATACATGCAGAGCCCGATCGCGCTGCTGGCGGAGAAACTGTATCCGCTGCCCAATATCGGCACCAACGTATTTGAATCCACCCAGCTCGGATCGACGAACTGCAACCAGGGCGGCTTCCGCCTGGATCACTACTTCGGCCCGAGCGACCAACTCTTCGCGCGATACTCCACCTCGTCTCTCGATCGGTTCGACCCGCTGCCGATCGCCGGAGCCGGCGTGCCCGGTTTTCCGGTTACCGACGACATCGTCACCAACTCCGTGACGGGCTCCTGGGTCCACCTGCTGACGCCGGAAACCGTGCAGACCGTGCGCGCCTCTTTCTTCCGCAATGTGTTTCTGAACGGACAGGCGGTCAATCACGCGCCGGGCAGCGACCTCGGGTTTCAATACCAACCCACCCTCGGATTGAACGATGGAGTTCCCTATCTGATCGTAAGTGGCTATGCGTCTCTCGGCAATCCGATTACCGGTCCGCAGAACACTTATCAGAATGACTTCCAGGGATCTTACTCCATGGCTATGACGCGCGGCCGGCATAACCTCAAGTTAGGCGCCGATCTAACTCGCGAACAAATCAATGCCCTCTTCGGAATCGCCACTAATGGCTTCTTCGTGTTCGCGCCTTTTCCCGCCAGCGATTCCTTCGCCAGTTTCCTGTTGGGGCAATCGGTGCAGTTTTTCCAGGGCGGCGGCCAGTTCGACCGTGGGCTGCGCAAGTGGGTCGCCGCCGGGTACGCGCAGGATGAGTTCCGGATCGACTCGCGCCTGACTCTCACTTTCGGCCTGCGATACGAAGTGAACACGCCCTACGTGGACATTCGGAACCGCATGAATGCCTGGGCGCCCGGCCGGCAATCGACTGTCTACGCGAACGCTCCGGAAGGACTGCTCTTCCCCGGCGATCCTGGCGTGCCGGCAGGCATCGCCGCCGTCGACTATCGCGAGGTCATGCCGCGCGTGGGCCTCGCCTGGGATCCATTCGGCACCAACAAGACCGTCGTGCGCGCCGGCTACGGCATATTCTACGATGGCTTTACCAACGGCACGGGAGGTCCGCTGCAGGGTGCCATCAGCGCGCTGCCATGGACCCAAGCGTACCAGTTGCCCGGCCCGGGGTTCGATTTGGCCAATCCCTATGGCGGCGCCGCCAGCCCGTTCGGCACCGGGAATTTCGTCGCGCCCGCCACCGTACTCACCGTGCAATCGGGAATGCTGCCGCCATACTCGCAGAACTGGAATCTGTCCATCGAGCGAACGCTCGCCAAGGACTATCTGCTCGACGTCCGCTACGTCGGCAACAAGGGCACGCATCTGCCGCGCTTCATCGAGGCGAATCCCAGCATCTACGGACCGGGCGTCAACGCAGGCAACAACAACGAGATGCGCCAGTACACCGCGTGTAACTCCGCCGGCGTCTGTAATTACGGATCGGTCGGATTGCTCGCCGACGATACGAGCTCCACTTACAACGCTCTGGAGGTGGCTTTCTCGCGGCAGTACGCGCATGGCCTGAGCTTCCTGGTCTCTTACTGGTACTCGAAGAGCCTCGACTATATCTCCACGCTGAACGTCGCCGGCTCGGCGCCCACCCTGGTGGCCGGCGAAAACGACCTGGCGCAAAACCCGTTCGACCTGGCGGCCGAGCACGGCCCGTCGCTGTTCGATGCCACGCAGCGGTTCGTGTTCAGCGGAAGCTGGGCGCTGCCGGTCTGGCGGGCCGCCCCGCGGGCCGCGGCGTTCCTTACCAACGGCTGGCAACTCAACGCCATCAGCAGCCTGTCCACCGGCACGCCGTTTACGGTCTACGACAGCGCCGACGTTTCCCTGCAGGGCAGCGCGCCCGAAATCAGCGGTTTTTACTCCAGCCGGCCCGACCTCATTTCGAATCCGAACGTGGGGCAACCGCACACGCCGAACGAATGGGTGAGCCGCGCGCCTTTTCTGCAACTGAACCCGCAAACGCAGGCGGGCCAGTTCGGCAATGAGGGCCGCAACGTGGTGCGCGGTCCCGGAATTGAAGATGCCGACGTTTCGCTGTTCAAGTATTTCAACATCGACGAAACCAGGCGCGTGCAATTCCGCGCGGAGTGCTTCAACCTGCTCAACCATCCGAATTTCGGGCTTCCCGAAAATGACCTGGAGTCCCCGGCCTTCGGTCAGATTCTGCAGGCAGGTTCACCGCGCCTGCTGCAATTGGCGGTTAAGTTCGTGTTCTGACTAGGTCTCTGACCGCCGGCGTGTCCGTCGTGTGATCCCGCGCCGGCTTCCCATTCGGGATTAATGTGGGTTGTAGCGCAAGCGGACCTGCACGGCCAGGGCAGCGCCGGGCCTCACGGCGACTCGATATACGGTCTGCGGGGGTGGATCGTCCTGGGTCAGCAGACGGGTTCCGTCGGCGGCGGCGTTCTGCTCGGCCTGCGTCCAGGCCCTGCCCGCGCCGCCGGACAGTTCGAACACCTCGGGCTGGCTGGCGCCCCACTGCTTCTCCCAGGCTGAGACCCGATCCTCCGGGAGGGCAAGCGCGTTGGGTCCGATGGCGATTCCGTCGAGAGGCTGCGGCGTCAGCAGCACCGTCAGTTCCTCCTCCGCCTGGTCCGGCCGGCTGCGGTGGAGGGTGAAGAAGTTTGGCTGGTCGCTCTGGGCGGGGATGTCGATGAGCTTGCCGCCCATCACCTGGTTGTCGCCGTTGCGCGTGCGTGCCGTCGGAAATATGAGGTATGGCTTGCCGCGCTCGCCGGAGGCGTAGCGCTCGCGGTCGATCACGTACAGATAGCCGCGCGCAGGGGATTCCAGAGTCAGCCGGACCCGGTCGCCGGCGTGGAGCCGGGTTGAGGACGACACGCGCACGGGGGTCCACTCAGCGGTCTCGCTGGCCTCCTGGATGAGGATTCGGGCGCCGGTGTCGGCAGCGGCAGCCGGCCGAAGGCGCCAGATGGTGACGCCGATCTCGCTGGCCGCTGCCCGGCGCCGCAGGGACGCGACCATTTGTGGATCGAGCGGTTCGTACCGCGGCTTGGCCTTCACGGGCGCCGCGGCGCTCGCCGCCGGCCGCGCCTGGACGACATCCTCGGGCACGATGCCGCGCTCGCCGGTTTGCGCCGCGGCCAGCGAGATGCTCGCGAGCATCATTCCCATTGCCGTGCTGCGATGTTTCGTCACGGTCATCTCCAGTCTCCCTGCTGCACGAAGGCAGCCCAGTAATAGGGCGATTGCCATTCCTTGTGTTTCCGCAGTTCGATCTGCGCGTCGCGCAGCGCCTCGGACGGCCGCTTGCCGTCGCGCAGCATGCTGCCATAGAGATTGGCCATCAGGTCGGCGGTGGCGCGGTCGTTGACGCTCCACAGGCTGACGATGACGCGCGGAACGCCGGCGTACATGAAGGCGCGGGTGAGCCCCATCAGTCCTTCGCCGCGCACCTCTTTGCCAAGCCCGGTCTGGCAGGCGCTGAGCACCACCAGGTCAGCCGACAGCCGGCTGTTGTAAATATCGTTGACGCGGAGAAAACCGTCCACCGGTCGGCCATCTGCGTCGATCTGCGAGAGCACCAGGGCGGAAAGCTCGGGGCGCTCGGTGTCCAGGTAGCCGTGAGTGGCGAAG
Organism: Bryobacteraceae bacterium; assembly: GCA_050010695.1. Classification (GTDB taxonomy): domain Bacteria; phylum Acidobacteriota; class Terriglobia; order Bryobacterales; family Bryobacteraceae; genus Bog-375. Next base: position 10,302 of record JBEKKO010000004.1, on the reverse strand, counting down.
TGAAGATAGCGGTACTGGCCGAGCATCCCGCTGAGGGCTTCCATGCGGCTGGCCGCGAAGCCGGTGGCTTGGCGGTCGGATGAGTCGTTCGCGACGCGGAGGATCCGCTCGGCCTCCTGCGCGGTGAAGGGCAGGCGCGGGATGTGCAAGCGGGCGCCGGTGGTTCCGCTTTCGGTCGCGGCGAGGTGCTCGAGCAGACGCGAACCGCCGGCCTCCTGCGATGGGGCGGAGGCTGCCGGAGCGCCGTGCGCGCGCGGATCGGAAGCGTCGAATACCGGGTCGGCGAAGACGGCCAGCAGCTTCGGCGCGGGGGCGCGGCCCGCCAGTTGCGTGCGCAGCGCGGCGATGGCGGAGGCCGAGGGGAGCATGGCCACTTCGCGAATCCCGTCCGCTGGTGGCAGGATGGCGAACGGGATGCGCTGCAGCGCACCGTCGGCCACGATGGCCAGTCGCTTGTTGCCGAGCAGGGATGCGGCCGGCGCAAGCACCATGCCGCTGAGCTTTCGAGCGGCCGGGGCGAGATCGGCATCCCGGCGGGTGGTGAGAAGCTCGTAAACGCGGGCCGCCTGCGCCTCGATGGCGGATCGGGGCGGTAGCTCGAAGGCGCGCAACTGATCCGTGCCGACGGCCCAGAGCCAGCTTCGCTTCTCGCCGAGCCAGTACTCCAGCAGAAGCGTATCGGGATCGAGCACCTGCTGCCGAATCTGCGCCACCGTAAGGGGCGCGGGCTGGGTGAGGGCGGCGTAGCGCGGGCTGGCGGCGCGGATGGCCGCTTCCACGTCCTGGTATTCCGACTGCAATTCGCGGATCTCGGCGGTGAGGGCGCTCGAGCGCGGATCGTCGCGGCCCAGCAACGGGAGCAGTCGGGCCCCTTTGGCGTTCAGACGGTCGGAGATGTCGCGCTCACGGGCCAGCAGTTTCGGGTCTACTCCCTGGCGAACATCCGCACCGGACGCGGCCAGCATGTCGAGAAGGCTGCGGGCGCGCGAGCGTTCATTAGCCTGGAGCGCGGCCTCGGTGTCGTCCATGCGCATCAGTAGGTCGATGTAAAACCCGTACGAATCCTGCCGGGTGGCGAAGAACGAGGCGCGTAGCTGCTCGCTGTTCGTCGCGCCGCGGTTCTCTTCGGTGAGGCGCAGGGCTTCTTCCATGCGCTGGCGGGCGGCGGCCAGATTGCCGCGGTCGCTTTCGGCACGAGCGACGATCTCGAGCGAGAGAGCCTCCTGGGTGCTATCGCCGATGGCGCGAAACTCGGCCAGCGCCTGCTCGCTTGCCTCGACTGCCTTCTCGGGGTGGGCCGAAAGCAGATCCGTGCGGCCAAGTTCAGCCAGAGTGATGCCGGTGCCGCGGCGATCGTGGACGGCGCGCGCGAGTTCGAGCGATTCGGCGAGCGAGGCCTGGGCGGCATCGAACCGGCCGAGTTCCGCGTCCGCGCGTGCAGTGGGGGCGAGAGCCTCGGCGAGGCCGCGCTTGTCGCCGGATGCGCGCCATGCCGACAGCGCGCTCTCCAGAACCGGCAGCGCCTTGGCAGGCTGATTCTCGGCGAGGTAAAGGTTGGCTAGCGCGCCCAGCGTGGTTGCCTCCCCGCGCCGATCTCCGACGCGCTTCCACAAGGGGAGGGACTGATCGAAAAACGCCTCCGCCTCGTCCGCCTCCCCGAGCTGGCGGTATGCGACACCCATGTTCGCCAGCACCCGCGCCTGAGCCCGGTCATTCCGTGTTTGGCGAAGCAGCTCGAGCGACTGGCGATAATTGTCCAGCGACGCTTGCCAGTCGGCCATTGTGCTGTGGGTCCAGCCGATGTTGCTCAACAGGAGCGCTTGACTGCCGCGATCGCCGGTGGTGCGAAACAGATCGAGCGCCTGCCCATAGAGCCGCAGGGCTGGCTGCGGTTCGCCCAGAACGTCGAACGCGCCCGCCTCGCTGTTGATCGCATCCGCTTCTTCGTGCGTCGCTGCCAGAGCGTGAAACAGCTCCGCTGCGTCCCGGAACAGAGGCGAGGCGTTGCGATAATCGCCCGATTCGGCCAGCGCCGTTCCCAGGCTGAACAGCGCCAAACCCTGCATGTAGCGGTCCCCCGACTGGCGGAAGAAAGCCAGTGAGCTTTCGAGCTTTTCGATGGCGGCGCGCCGCGCCTCGGTCGTGTGCCGAACCCGAAGCTGCTCGGCCTCCGCATAGCTGCGGTGCGCCGCGACGATGTCCCGATCGCCCGGCCTGGTATCGCGCAGCTCCACCAGGCGCGCTTCGTAGCGCGTGGGGAGCTCCGCTGGATCGCCGGCCTTCACTTCGAGCGTGTAATCCCCGGCGGACTCCGTGACGGCCACAACGGTCTCCGGCCCATACCGGCCGTTGATCGAATCGGCATCGATGAGCGCTTGCCCCTGCGGATCGCGCAGCGTAACGGCGAGGTCGGCGCCGTTCTGGATTACCTCGATGCGCACGAACTGGTGCGCAGGCAGGGCGAGGCGGACCGTATCGGGCGCCGTAACCTCGATCCGCCTCTCGACGCGCGCGCCGGGGCGCCAGCCGGCATCGCCCGGCGCCTGCGAGCACACGATTCCCGGGAGCATCGCCATCGCAGCGTAAACAGCCGGGAATCGGGCAGCGTGCAACATCGGTCGCGCGAGCTCAGGCGTGGCCGTGCCCGGCCCCGTGGTGTCGATGGATCGAATCGCCGGTTACTCCGCCCGCGGACCACTGCCCATCGGTGAGTATAGGACTATCGTTGCTGGTGATGGCGCCGCTGCCGGTGCCGGCGCTTTCGTCAAACGAGCCGGACATGCTTGACCAACCGTGACCGCCGAATTTGTCATCGAAACGAGACTGCGTGATTTTGCCAGTGTCGTCCAGCGTGAGGGCGCCGACGGGGTGTGATAGAGATACGCCCGAGCAATTGCTGTTGCGATCACCAGCGTACATGATGAACTCGCCAGAGCCGACCGGCCCGGTGCTGGTGAGCTGCAGGCAGAGCTGGATAGGTTTGCTACCCAGGGTAATGTCAAACATAATGGGTCCCAACGAACTAAACATACATTCTCCTTTTCTTGTTCATTGATGCCGAAGCTCTAATCGGACGCCCAGCACGTCTCCGGCGGCACGCATCTGGACGCCGTCCCGAGTCGAAGTCGATGAGGCCGGGGGCAGTCGGTTCAGGTAATCGAGTATACGAAGCGCGGCGGAGGGATCGCGGACCTCGCCGGTGGGGGAATCGCGAATAACGTTCAGCAGCAGATCGAGCGGGTGTTCCGACCACAGCATCCAGAGGCGCTCGGTTCCGGGGTTTTGGTCGAAGACGGACCAGCCGGTCACAAGCTGTGGCGCGGCGGCCACTGCCGGGTCGCGGGGATACAGGAGCCAAATCTGCTCGGCGCCGGCGCCCGGGCCGTGGTCGATGAGATAGAAGAAGCCGGACTGCGGGGACTGGACGCGAAAACGAAAGCGCCATCCCGCGTGGAAGGTGCCGGCCGGCGATGCGACATACTCTTCGCCGAGCGGATGGGCATCGCGCATCTGCTGCGCCAGGATGGTCCAGGTGACCGTGTGCTGGGGATGCCATCGCGGGAGCCAGATGCCGGCCGCGATGGCGGCGGCGGCGACTGCTCCGGCGGCAATCATGGTTCGGCGCGGGAGCTGCCTGCGTTTCGCGGCGCCGGACCCGAAGTCGTCGAGGACGGCGGTCAGCTCGCGGCGCACGCCTTCCATCGACTGCGGCCGCTCCTCTTTGTTCTTCCGCAGGCAGCGTTCGATCAGCGACGCAAGCGACTTCGGAATGGTGGGATTCAGCTTGTCGGGCGGCGGCGGAACTTCATGAACTACGGCGTAGAGCGTGGACGGGAGGTCGGTCCCGTGAAAAGGCCGGCGGCCGCAGGCGATCTCATAGAGAATCACGCCGAACGAGAAGATATCGGAGCGGGCGTCGGCCGGCTCGCCTCTGGCCTGCTCCGGCGACATATACGCTGGGGTGCCAAGCGTCGCACCCGCCTGCGTGACGTCGGCATCGCCGCCTCCGGTCTGTTTGGCCAAGCCGAAGTCCAGAACCTTGACCGTGCCCGCCTCCGTGACCATGATGTTGTTCGTCTTGAGGTCGCGGTGGACGATGCCCGCGGCGTGCGCGGCCGCCACCGCGCCGGCGGCCTGAACCGCGTATTCCAGAAGGGTCTGGATGGACGGACGATGCCCGGCCAGCAGGGCGTGCAGAGTGGCGCCCCGGATGTACTCCATGGCGATGAAGTCAACCGCACCGTCCGAGTCGTACTCGTAGATGGTGACGATATTCGGATGATTGAGAGCGGAGGCAGCCTTGGCCTCACGGACGAAGCGGCGTTTCTCCTCGCCGGCGCCGCTGAGGTGGGAGATGATCTTGAGCGCAACGGTGCGGCCGAGGCGCGGGTCCACGGCTCGAAATACCGTACCCATGCCGCCTTCGCCGATGCGATCGACGACCCTGTAATTGCCGATGGTCCGGCCCGCGACGGCGGACATGGTCATGGTGGGCGCGAGCGATGCCAGTGGAGCGCGATCGGGGAAGGCGGCCTGTTCCGAGGCGGCGATCAGCGATTCGACCTCGATCCGCAGAGCGGCGTCGCTGGCGCAGGCTTCGGCGAGGTAGGCGGCGCGAAGATCCGGCGTGAGTTCGAGTGCGGACTCGAGGATCTCGCGTATCCGGTCCTGCTGCCCAGCGTCCAGCCCCTCTGAGGGGCACACGTCCCCCATGTGGCTCAAGACTATCACAAATTCCCTCGTCAAGGACGCGCGCGACGCTTGACCACTCCCTGACGGCGAGTGGCTCAGAAGAACCGCTGATTTTGCGGCGCTGCGGAGCCGCGCGTCGGCAAGCGGTTGTTACTTCTTAAGATAAGAACTCACTCATACCGGAGGGCGATGGCGGGCTCGACGCGGCTCGCCCGGCGCGCGGGAATCGCCGCCGCCAATAGCGCTACGGCGACCATCGCCGACACGGCCAGAACAAATGAGAGCGGATCGCGCGGCGCTACGCCGAACAGCAAGCTCGAGATCACGCGAGTCGCCGCCAGCGCACCGGCGATGCCAATCGCAACGCCGAGGAGAACGGGCGCCAGCGCTTCGCGCACGATCATCCCGATCACATCGAATCGCCGCGCCCCCAGCGCCATACGCACGCCGACCTCCCTGGTTCGCTGCGCCACCGCATAGGCCATCACTCCGTACAAACCCACCGCGGCCAGCGTCAGCGCCAGCGCCCCAAAGCAGCCGCACAGGTACGCGATCATGCGCTCATGTTTGAGACCCGCATTCACGTTGTCTTCCAGGCTGTCGCTCCACAGCAAAGGCACGTTCGGGTCCATCTCGCGCAGCACGCGCCGGATCGACGCAATCACCGGAGCCGCCCCTCCCGCAACGCGCACGGCGAGATAGCGCGCTTCCGCGCCGTGACTCCAGCTCGGTATATAAATGGCGCCGAGGTCATCGGCGCTCCTGACGCTGCCATGGCGGACATCCTTGACCACGCCGACGATCTCGATCGCCGCCTCGGCCGTATAAGGGTCGTCAAAGCTGAGATGACGCCCCACCGGATTGGCGCCGCCGAATAGCCGGCGGGCCAGCGATTCGTTAATGATGCAGATGGGAGATGCGTTCGCCTCCGCAAAATTGCCGCCGCCGCCCATCCGTCCCAGCGCCGCAAACACGTTGTCCTTAGGGGTAACCGCCGGTTCGTCCTCCGGCCGGAAATCGCGGCCTAGCATCAGTGGAATTCCCAGCGCCGTGAAGTATCCCTCGGTGACCGGGTTCGAATAGGCAATCACTCTCTCACCCGGGTGGGGTTGATAGCCTTCCGCCGAGAAGGAACGCGACATCGCATACATTCCCATCGGCGTCATCCCGGCTAAACCGGCGGATTTTACACCCGTAAGATGGCGCGTGCGCGCCAGGAGTTCATCGTAGAAGGTGCGCAGCCGTTGCCCGTGGTATCCCGCTTGGGCGGCATCCGCGTCAATCAGCACCACGTTCTCACGGCCGAAACCGAGATCGACGTTCTCCAGGTTGTGCAGCGTGCGGATAAAGAGCCCGGCGCCCACCAGCAGCGCCAGCGACAAAGCGGCCTGCCCCGCAATGAGAGCCTTGCCGAGCCGGACGCGGGATCGGCCCGGCGAGGCGGACCCGCTGTCCCTGCTGGCTTGGGCCAGGTCCACGCGGGTGATCCGTAGCGCCGGCACCAGCCCGAATAGAACGCTCGTCAGCAGAGTCAGCCCGGCGGAAAACGCAGCCAGCGTGAGGCTGGGCTGAAGGCGCAGGTCGGAATTGACGAGCTGCGCCGCGGCGATGGCCGCCACGCTCCAGCGCGCCAGGGCGAATCCGGCCGCTCCGCCAATGGCCGCCAGGACCAGGCTCTCGGTGAGAAGTTGCCGGACCAGCCGCGCCCGCCTGGCTCCCATCGCCAACCGCACCGCGATCTCTTTCCGGCGTCCCGCCGCGCGCGCCAGCAGCAGATTGGCGATGTTGGCGCACGCAATCAGCAGTACCAGGCCGGCGGCCGCCATCAGCACCGCCAGCGGATCCGTCGCTCCCGTTCCCCCGGACGATGCGCCGCGCGCGCCGGGCGTCACCCTAGGCTGATCTTCTCCGCCGAATTCCCTGGGCTTGCGGCCAGCCTTCACCGATGCGTCGTTGACTGCGTCGGCGGCCTGTGGCCAAAGCACCCGTATGTTCGCCTGCGCCTTCTCCATCGAGACTCCCGGCTTCAGGCGCGCCACCGTGCTGAGCAATCGCATGCCCGGTGTGTTCCAGATGGACGCTGCCGCGGGCGTGGTCAACGGAAACATCGTCAACGGAACGAAAGCGTCCGTGCGCTGCCCGTTGAAAACCCCGCCGAAACCTTTTTCCGAGATGCCTGCGATTTCGAGCGGGTACCCATTCACCGCCAGCTTCCGTCCGATCACGTTGCGGCTGCCCGCGAAGCGGCGTTGCCAATAATCGTAGGCCAGGATGACGACTGGCGATCCGCCCGGCTTCACGTCGTCGGAGTCCACCAGCACCCGCCCCGCGGCGGCGCCAACCCCGAGGGTTTGAAAGTAGCTGCCGCTGACATAGGAGACGTGCCCGACTTCCACCGCCGGTGCTCCCTCCGGCCGCACGCCGGCCGTCAACGGATGGCTGCTGGCGAGCATACCGGAGAAAACCCGGTTGCGGTCGCGGTACTCGCGGTAGAAGGGGTATGTGTCGCTCCGGCCGCCTTCGATATTCACCAACTGGCCGGGCTCGCGCGCCGGTACGGACCACAGGAGCAGTTGATCCACCAGGCTGAAGATGGCGGTATTCACGCCGATACCAAGTGCCAGCGAAGCGACCGCGACGGCGGTGAACCCGGGATTCCTGCGCATCGAGCGCAGCGTGTACCGTATGTCGTCTCGTGTGGTAGACATGCTTTAGAGGTAGCGCAAAATGCCGCGCCAAACAAGGCTCATCCGCTGCACCTGCTAGCAGCAGGCGGGCAGGAGGACCTCCCGGGGCAACCGCACGCCAACTTCCCTGGCGAGATGCGATCAACGCCAATAAGTTATGTGTTCGCCCGGCGTGGGTACCGAATGCCATAAGGCTGCGACCATAGCTTGTATGGACACCAGCCGCAATCTCCAAGAATCGCGTTATCCGGGACTCTGGCTTCGCGGTTCAAAGGCGATGACATCCGAAAGAATACCTCTTTAGTCAGTTAGTCACTCGCCTTCCCTACCTGAGTCATTTCGTCAGTTGCATTTAGTTAGAAGGCGAGCGTCAGCGTTGGCTATGGTCGCGACGCAATGCGCCAATACCGGTGATGAGCATGCCGACAATCCCGCCGATAAGCATTGCTTTGCCGAAAGTATCATGCCAGTCGCCCATCGGAGTCATCAACAGCATCGAGCCGCCGATCACGAGAGCGGCGAAAGCGATGGCACCCGCGAGCCGCCCGAGATTGCGGCTTAAGCGACCTCCCAGGGCTTCCAGACTCGGAAGTCGGCCCAGATTGCCTTCGGCGATACGCCGGAGGATGCGTCGCGTGTCGCCGGGCGCATCATTTATCAAGCGCTCCAGTTCGCGCGCAACATTGGTTGTCTTTTCCTTTATCCGCGTCAGCGAGAAGTGCTTCGCGGTCAGGCGTGAGATCTCTTCGCGAAACGATTCCATGTAGTTATGCCGCGGGGCGAGTTCGCTAATCAGAGATTCCAGGATGACGAAAGCACGCGTCAGTAGGAAAAACTCGCTTGGATTGTGTACCCCGTTCCGGCTTCCGGCATGCAGCAGCGACTCGAACGCATCCCCAATTGAAACATCCTCCAGGCCGCTCTTGTGGATTTCATAGAGCGTGGCCTTGATGTCCACTAACAACGCCGCACGGTTGACTTCTTCGCTTGCCGGTGCCATTTCGAGATAAGCCTCGGTGGCGGCCCGCGCATCGCCTTTGACGACCGCTTCGAGCAGGAGTATCAGCGATTCGCGCATCGGCTCGTCAAGGTTGCCCGTCATCCCGAAATCGAGAAGGGAGAGTCGCCCGTCGGGCAGAACGAAGACATTGCCGGGATGCGGGTCGGCGTGAAATAACCCTTCTTCGAAGATCGATTGCAGCATCAGCTTTACCAGGGTGTTGATCGCCCAAGGCATCGCTTCCGGGTGCAGGCCGGCGTAGAGATCCACCCGTTCGCCGGCCGAGTACTCCATCGTGAGCACGGTCTTGCTCGAATACTCCGCAACGACATCCGGAATCCAGAGGTCGGGGACGTCCGCCAGTGCGGCGCGAAAGAGCACTATGGAGCGCGCTTCACGACTGAAATCGATTTCCCGGTTCAGAGTGTTGGCGAATTCATGCACCACAACAGGGAGGTCAAGTGCGCGTAGATGCGGAAAGAGCTTATCTCCCAGCCCTACCAGGTAAATCAGTGCCGCGATATCCTTCGAAATTATTGCTCTAAGGCCGGGCCGCTGCACCTTCACGGCCACGTGACGCCCTCCGTGCATTGTCGCCTCATGCACCTGGGCGATGGTGGCGGCGGCTAGCGGCGTTTCGCTGAACGACGAGAACAACTCCGTCAACGGGGCACCCAGTTCCACTTCGACCATCGCGCGCACCGCGTCAATGCCCATCGCCGGCAAATGGTCGTGCAGCAACCTCAACTCATCGATGTAGGCGGCCGGCAGCAGATCGCTCCGCATCCCGAGCACTTGGCCGAATTTGAGAAAGGTTAGGCCCAGTTCCTCGAGGGTTTCCCGTACCACTTTCGGCGGCGGCCAATGTTTCTTGCCGAGCAGGGCTCTCAGGAACTTGTGTCGGGCGAGCACGCGCAGGATTTGCATTAGTCGTGGTGCCGCTCGGAGCACGCTGCTTTTCTCCGGGTGGATCATTACATCCATGCGCTCCTCCCAACAGTCATAGGTAGGATAATTCCAGAAACACTCTTACCTATTTGACTCTTTAAGTTAATTGGGATTTCCACCTTGGAGTCCCAACTCCCATTCACTATACACCCATCATGTGATCCTGCGGCCCCGATCCACAGAAGATCGATACGCGGAATGCACACCGGTCCGGAATCCCCGGACTGCTCGACGACTTGCGCCTGCTCGGCCAGGCGCCCCGCGGCGGTGTCGGCGAACCCTCGCGGACCCGGTGCCCGTGCTGCGCCGTGTTTCGGCTTGCGATGGGAGTCTGCCGCGCACCGGCGCCGCCGCGTTGTGCGCCGCCCCGTTGCCATTTTCCGCCGCGTTGCTGATAAGCTGATAGCACATGCGACTCCTGGTGGTCGAGGACGAAAAACGCATCGCCGACTTCCTGTGCCGGGGCCTCGAAGGCGCCGGCTATGCCGTTGACGCGGCGGCCAACGGGGCCGGCGCGCTCGACCTTACCCATTCGACCGATTACGACCTGGTGATTCTGGACCTGATGCTGCCCGACATGGACGGCATCGAGGTGCTCGAGAGAATTCGCCGCGCCAAGGCGGTCCCGCCCGTGCTCATCCTGAGCGCTCGCAGTTCGCTCGACGATCGCGTCAAGGGCCTGGAACAGGGCGCCGACGACTACCTGGTCAAGCCGTTCGCTTTCGTCGAGCTGCTGGCCAGAGTGCGCGCGCTGCTGCGCCGCGGCCAGCCCACGCTGGAAAAGTTGCAGGTGGCCGACCTGTCGCTCGATTGCATCCGCCGCAAGGTAGCCCGCGCCGGCGAGACCATCGATCTGGCGCCCAAGGAGTTCGGCATCCTCGAATACATGATGCGCAACCGCGGCCGGCCGCTCAGCCGCACCATGATCGTCGAGCACGTCTGGGACATGGATTACGACGGGCTGACCAACATCGT
>JBEKKO010000003.1:0-97190 GCA_050010695.1 Bryobacteraceae bacterium | reverse complement strand
GAAGTGGGGCGGCCACGGCGTGGTCCAGATCCTCGACCTGCAGGACGGCATTGAGTTCGCTTCCGGCCCCGGCCATTGGAACGATCCCGACATGCTCGAAGTGGGCAACGGCGGCATGAACGTGACCGAGTATCGCGCGCACTTCAGCCTGTGGTGCCTGATGGCCGCGCCGCTGATGGCTGGCAACGACATCCGCAGCATGAGCGATGAGATCCGCGGCATCCTTACCAATAAGGAAGCGATTGCGGTGGATCAGGACCCGCTCGGCTACCAGGGGCGGCGTGTGAAGCGCGAAGGCGGCAGCGAGATCTGGTCGAAGCAGATGGCCGATGGCAGCCGCGCCGTCGCGCTGCTCAATCGCGGCGCCTCGGAAACCGAGATCCGCGTGGCTTGGACCGACATTGGGTATCCGGAATCCGTCCCCGCTGCCGTCCGCGATCTCTGGGCGCACCAGGACCTGGGCCCGCACCAGGGCGGCTTCGCAGCCAAGGTGCCGAGCCACGGCGTGGTGATGGTCGCCGTCCGCCCCGCCGCGCGCTAGCGCCGCGGCCAGTAGTGGGGACGCAGCGGCGACGGAAGAAGTGCATTACATTGATAGTTGGCCGCTGACAGCGGATTGACGGGCCGTACCTTTTGGCCGGCAGGCGAGCCCACGGAAAGGCGAGGACATCGATGCACCTCATCCCCACGCAGGAGGAAGTTGTCGCCGTGCTGCGAGAAACCGGAGCGCTGCGCGACGGCCATTTTGAGTACCCCACCGGTCTGCATTCCAATGAGTATCTGAAGGTGCCACTGGCGATGCGCTATTCCCGGCACCAGCGCATGATGTCGGTGGGCTTGAGCCGGCTGCTGCGCGCGCATTCGGAAATCCGCGCCATCGCCAAGGATCTTTCGATGGTGGCGCCGACCACCGGCGGGCTGCCGCTGGCCTTCGGCTTGTGCGAAGCGCTGCGCGCGCGGCAGGTGTACTGGGCGGACCGGGAGCACGACCGGGACCCGCTCCGTTTCCGCCAGTTTCTGCGCCCCGAGCCTGGCGAGCCAGTGGTGATGGTGGATGACATCCTGCGCACCGGCCAGCGGCTGACCGAACTGAAAACGCTGCTCGAGTCCTACGACGCCAAAGTGGTGGGACTGGCGGTGGCCATCTACCAGCCCAACCCCACGACCTTGAGTTTTGGCGACCTCCCGCTGTACTATCTGGTCAAGCTCGACGCCAGTTATTATGTCGATGGGGAGCACTGCGAATGGTGCCAGCGCGGCGTGCCCCTGGAAAAGGTTTGATAATGCGAAAGGAAGGGCGGCGGCGCGGCCGGGCGGTGCGAAGGCGGGGTGCGCCGTGGCTGGCGGCGTGTCTCTGCGCAGCCGCTCTGGGCGCCGGCCTGCACGCCCAGGAAGGTTTCGCGGCCAAGCTCGCGCCGTATTACCCGACACCGGAAACCATCGTCGGACAGATGCTCCAGTTGGGGGGCTTGAAGGCTGGCGAACGAGTCTTCGACCTCGGGTCGGGCGACGGCCGCATCGTGATTATGGCGGCGCAGAAATTTCATGCCGACGCGGTGGGCGTCGAGATCGACCCCGACTTGTGCCGCCAGAGCCTGGCGCGGATTGCCAAGCTGCGGCTCGAAAAAAGCGCCCGCATCATTCACGGCGACCTGCTGGCGCAGAATTACGCTTCGGCCGACCTGGTGACGGTCTACCTGCTGCCGGAATCCATCAACGGCAAAGTGCAGCCGCTGCTGGACCGCCAGCTCAAGAAGGGCGCCCGCGTGGTGGCGCACGATTTCGAGTTTCGCGCGTGGACCCCGGAAAAAGTGGAGAACATCGCCGACGACGGGGAAGGCCGCAGCCACACGTTGTACCTGTATCGAAAGTGAAACTTTGCCGGATGAGATAAAAATCGGCTGGCCTCGAACCATGGCGGGCGCCCGCGCGGTGCTGGCCGCAGTGGCTCTGGGCTTCTTCCTTCTCGGCCATGCAGCCGTGCTATCGGTTTCCGTGCTGGCGCTATACCTCGTCTCCGCAGTCGTGCTGGTGATCAAGGTGCGCACCCCGCACGGCGTTTTCGGGCTGCTGGCGCTGGTTGCCGATATCGTATACCTTCTGGTGTCCGCGGCTTACGGCGGAGAACGCCTGCTCTGGTTCAGTTCGATCTTCTTGCTCTACGTGCTCGCCGAAGCGTTGGTGTTTTTCGGCGTGACGGAAGTGGCGCTGGTGTCGGCTGTCTCCGCCGCATTCTGCGTCGCGCTGCCATCCCTGCCCCTGGATCCTCTGCTGAGAACGATTGCGGTCGGCGGCGCGCTGGCCTGCGGCGCGGCAATCTACAAGCGCCACATGTCCACGCGCATCGCCACCCTCGAAGCGGGCGCCGCCGAGGCGCGGGAGGAAGCCGACAAGGCGCGTGACACCGAGCGCCAGCGCATCGCGGCGGATTTTCACGACGGCCCGCTGCAAAGCTTCATCAGCCTGCAAATGCGCCTCGAGATCCTCAAGAAGCTGCTCGAGCGCGACTTCGAGGCCGGCATGGAGGAGTTGCTGGGACTGCAATCCCTGGCGGTGGCGCAGATACGCGACCTGCGTATGTTCCTGAATGCCATGCGGCCGGTGGATGTCGACGGCGCCAATTTCGTCGCCACCGCCCGCCGCACCGCCGAATCGTTCCAAAAGGAAAGCGGCATTCCGGTTACCTTCCTCAGCTCGTCCGGGCCCATCGGCCTGCCGCCGGAAATGACCGCCGAAGCCCTGCAGATGATTCGCGAAGCCCTCCACAACGTACAGAAGCACGCCGCCGCCACGCGCGTCGCCGTGTCGCTCGAAAAGGCCGCCAGCGGCCTCGAGATCTCCATCGAGGACAATGGCCACGGCTTCACCTTCTCCGGCTCGTACTCGCTCGAGGAACTCGAACTGCTGCGCCTCGGCCCGGCCAGCCTGAAGCGGCGCGCCCGCTCCCTGAACGCCGATATGCAGCTCGAATCGCGCCCTGGCCGCGGCACCGGCCTCAAGGTGCGCATCCCGCTGCAATAGCCTGCACCTTCCTCAGCCAAGTGGGACAGGCGCTTCCGCCTGTCAACCCGGCCGTTGTCAACCCTGCGCTCTCGGCGATTCCCTCCCGTGTGCTACCCTTATCGCCGTGAACGTCGGCATCACATGTTATCCCACTTACGGCGGCAGCGGCATCGTCGCCACCGAACTCGGCATGGAATTGGCCGCGCGCGGGCACGAGGTCCACTTCATCACCTACGCCAATCCCATCCGGCTCGACCCCGGTTCGCCGCGCATCCACTACCACGAAGTCGAAGTCTCCAATTATCCCCTCTTCCAGTACCCGCCCTATTGCCTGGCCCTGGCCTCCCGCATGGCGGATGTGGCCGAGGCCTACGCGCTCGACCTGCTGCACGTCCATTACGCCATCCCGCATTCCATCTCCGCCATGCTGGCGCAGCAGATCCTGGCTCCCAAGCGCCGTTTGCCTTTCATCACCACCCTCCATGGCACCGATATCACGCTCGTTGGCGCCGACCCTTCCTACTTCCCCATCACCAAGTTTTCGATCGAACGCTCCGACGGCGTCACTTGCATCAGCGACTACCTGCGCCAGCAGACGGTGGACGTGTTCGGCATCTCGAACCAGATTCGCGTGATCAAGAACTTCGTCAACTGCGATCTGTACCATCCCGACAAGACCAAGAGCGGCGCCGCCGCGTACTCACCCCAGGGCGAAAAGCTGTTGATACACCTTTCCAATTTCCGCCCGGTCAAGCGCGTGCTCGATTGTATTCGGATCCTGGCCGAGGTGCGCCGGACAGTGCCGGCGCGGCTGCTGATGGCAGGCGACGGCCCCGACCGCGGGCCGGCCGAGCACCTGGCGCGTGAGTTGAAAGTGGATCGCTACGTGCTCTTTCTCGGCAAACAGGATCACGTCGAGCGCATCATCCCGCTGGCGCACGTGCTGCTGATGCCGAGCGACCTGGAATCCTTCGGCCTGGTGGCGCTCGAGGCCATGGCCTGCGGCGTAGTGCCGGTGGCCACCCGCGTCGGCGGCGTGCCCGAGCTCATCACCGACGGCGAAGACGGTTACCTGGAAACCCCCGGCGACATCGCCTCACAGGCCGCGAGAGTGACCGCGCTCCTAACCGACGACGCCCTCCATTCCCGCATGGCCGGAGCCGGCCGCTGGAACGCCTCCGAACGCTTCTGCTCCGAAAAAATCATTCCCCAATACGAACAGTATTACGAAGACGTCGTAACGGGCCGCCAGACTGTCGCGCCAGCCGGGCCGTGAGCGCAAATTGTACTGGCCGTGATCGCGATGCCACGCGCCGGGAACCCGTGACGCTATCCCGGCGTCCAACATGAGATGGCCGGGACTCTGTTCGGCACGCAGCCTGCGTCCCATTTTCGCAGTTACTTTGCGCTGGGCGCGCAGATCGCAAGTCTATTCGTCACCGGCTGCGTTGTCTGGATTTGCGTTGTCTGGAATGTGGCACTGCTTCTGGAGCCGCTGCCGATCATGATCGGATGGCTGTTGGGGCTTTCGTTGCTGGCCTGGTTCTGTTGCTCCGGCATGTTCGCCGGCGTGCACTTCTTGTTTGCCGAGCCGATCACGGCCCAGACTGCGCGCACGCTCCTGCGCACCTCCACAGCCGGCGTATGGTTTGCTCCAACCGCTGTCCTGCTGGCTGAGTACTCCCCGGCAGCTATGCTTGCCGGGCTCATCCTGGTAGTCGCCGCTACCCGAGTTCTTTATTCGGAATGGAGGTTCGCCCAAGGGGAACCGGAGCTGCCGCTGCCGGCGCCCAGCATAGATCACCTGTTCGAGAATTACGCGCCACTCGCACCCGCTCTATTCAGACAATTAGTTCCCGCATTGACACTGGCCTTGTTTATCCAGGCCGGCACGGTTGCGGGCATCATGCGCTACCCTCTGCTGGCCGCCGCCTGTTTCGCCTTGAGCGCGGCATTACTGACGGCGGTCGGCATGGCTGCCGGAGTGATCCCTCAGGGAAAGCCCCGGGGATTGCCGGCTGCCGCCATAGCCTCCTTCCTAACGGTGTTGTTGGCTGCCGGCTTGACAGTAGGCACTTTGACACGCGGGGCGATGCGCAGTTACCACTGGTCGGGAGATATGAGTTTCCAGCCGAACCCCGGGTTGCTGGCAACAGCGCGGGCCCTGCTCGCGCAGTCGCTCTACGACCGCCGGTCACGCACGCCGCGGAAGGCATCTGGTACGCGCACGCCGACGCCGGTGGGTGTGCCGCGCTATGAACAGGCTGGCGATACCGGAAGAGTCGGCGACACCGAATTCCCCGGCGTGATCCTGTGGCCGGAGGTGAGGCCCGAGACCACGCTGGTCGCTCCCATTCTTTACGGAATCAGCTTCTCTGCCCACGCCACCCGCCCGCTGGGTATTCCCTTTTCCGGCGAGTACTGGATGTTCCGGGCGCCGTACACACGGCCTCCCTACGGTTCGTTCTTTCGACGAGGAAGTCCAGCGTCGCTTGCGTTCAGCACCACGGACCACGCTCCACTGGAGATGGAGGCGCACGACAAGCTGGACCAACCCATCGACCTGCGGTGCTGCCGCAGAATCCAGGTCGCTATCTGGAATGCGGACCAGTATCCGGGAACCGTCGCCTTGGAACTGATCCTCATCGACACCGTGCGGCCGGGACGACCTTCGCAAAGCCTCGGGACACGTCCGGTAAGATCGTCTCCAGGCAGCCTGCCCGTTCGCGAAACCCTCGAGTTCGCCGTTCCCACAGCGCCGGAGTTGCGGCGGTTCGATGAATTCGAGATCCTGTTCCACCGCGACCGCAACAGAATCGACAAGAGCGCCCACATCGAGATTGAGCGCTTTGTGCTGATACCGGTGAACTCGCTCGGCAATTGAGAGCAATCTTCGGAGTTTCGTAGCCCCGACTTCCCACAACGCAATTGCCAGGCAGGGAGTCGAGATCCGCTATTTGTTGAGCCTGCGGACCTTGTCTAAGTACTCGTTTCTTAGAAATCCCACATTGCCCTCAGCCTTGCCGTCCCACGCCGTGCCGGGCAGCGTCGAAAAAGGACCCTGGAAGCCTCGCCTCTGGATCGCGATCACTTCCGGCTCGGTCAGGCTGCGGAAGTAAAACAGAGTGCCGGTTGCATTCGTCGCCGGCGTGTAGGTAGTCGTAACCGTGTGGTTCGTGGCTGGATTCGTTTCCACTCGCACCACCTCGGGCGGCCTCAAGTTGTAAAGCGCCATCTGGTCCGTGCGGTCCCAGATTCTGCCGTAAAGGACGTCGTAGTAGAGGCCCCCGTAAGCTATGGTTTTGTGGTTTTCCCAGAGGTAGAGGTCGTTTGGGTGTAGACCAGCCGTCACCGGTGTGAACACCCCCTCGGGGTGAGGGGCTGCATAGACGTTGCTGCGCAGACCGAGAACAGTCCCAAGCTGAGTGTTGTCCCCGTGCCGCGAGACGAACCCCGCATTGTTCAGTCCACCATACTGGTCTAATTGGACTCGCGCCTCCGATAATCCCAGGCCGAAGGGAAACGACTGGATTGCGAGCGCGCGAAACGCTCGAGCTAGCGCGAGGCACTGGCCTCGGTGAGCGGCGCCGTCCAGGATCTGTCCAGCCCCTGGAGTCACCGCTTCTCCCGTCCAGACCCACGGATGGAGCACCCGGAAGTACCGGCAGAATGCATGGAACAGCCCGCTCATATCCTTCGTCTTCGCAAGCGGATCCGTTATAATGGCCCCACCCGGCACCGTTCTCAGGGTGCTTGGCAAAACTGTGACGTTAAGACCGTTAAGAATCTCTTGATACATGCGGATAACCCCTCGGTACGATGGCATCGTACCATCAAAACCCGTGACAGGCTACGTGTTTCTTCGCACGTGTTTCTTCGCCGCGCAAGCCGGCGCTTGAGTCGGAGCAGGTGTGGCGCAACCTGCACGGAGCATGATCTCCCGAATGGGAAGGTAATGGGGTAACTTGGTACGGGTTCCCGGTTCGCGGGTTCCGAGGTTAATCGTAGGCTATGGAGTTTCGGCTCTCACGCCACGCTGAATGGGAGATGGCCCGCCGCGGCATCCCGCTCGCGTTGGTCCAGGCTGTTATGGACCACCCGGAGCAACGGCTAATCGACGAATCCCGCGCGGGCAATTGGATTCACCAGTCGCGATTACGGTTCAAAGATGGGAAAATGTATCTGTTGCGGGTCGTGGTGGCCGAAGATGAACAGCCGCCTGTGATTATCACCGCTTACCGGACCAGCAAGATCGAAAAGTACTGGAGCGCTGAATGAAAGTAGCCTACGACCCCGAGGTGGACGTCCTCAGTGTCCTGCTGAGCGACGCACCGGTCGCCGAAAGCAATCAGGATAAACCCGGCGTCATACTGGACTACGATGCCGCCGGCAACATGGTGAGCTTCGAGATTCTCGATGCTTCGAAGCGCATGACGAACCCTCTGTCCGTCGAGTACGCCGTTACGCCGCCACTTCGCCGGCCGGCATGATAGCCCCCGGATGCAGTATCCAAACCAAACAGGCCAAGGCTGGCGTTCGCCGTATCGAGACGGATAGCCCGCCCGCTAGGAGCTGCCGATGAGGATGCCGGTCGCGAAGACCAGCACGCCGCCCAGGCCGACTTGCAGCGCGGCGGAAAGCGGCGGGGTTTCCATGTAGCGGTTGCGGATCCAGGTGATGATGCCCAGTTCGACGACTACCACCGCGATGGCGGCGGTGAGCGCGGCGCGGAAGCTGGGGATCATAAACGGCAGGGTGTGGCCGATCCCGCCGAGCGCGGTCATCAGGCCGCAGACCAGGCCGCGCATCCAGGGATGGCCGCGGCCGGTGAGGCTGCCATCGTCGGAGAGAGCTTCGGCGAATCCCATGCTGATGCCGGCGCCGATGGAAGCCGCCAGGCCCACCAGAAATGCGTCCCACGGCCGATGCGTGGCGAAGGCGGCGGCAAACACCGGGGCCAGCGTGGAAACCGATCCATCCATCAACCCGGCCAGGCCCGGTTGCACGATCTGCAACACGAACAGCCGCCGATTGGCGGCGTCTTCCTGCTCCTTGGCGGAGGGCCGCAGCTTGTCTTCGGTGAGCTGGTCGGCGCGGTTTTCGTGTCCCCGCTCCTCCTGGGCCAGGTCGTCCAGAAGCTGGCGAATGCCGGCATCCTGGCTGCGGGCGGCGGCGCGCTCGTAAAAGCGGCGAGTCTCCACTTCCATGGCAAAGGCCATGCCGCGTACCGCCTCCAGTCGCAGCGGGCGGAACAGCCAGACCGGCTTGCGATCGACAAAGCCCCGCACGTCCTGGCGGCGGATCAGCGGAATATGCTCGCCGAACTTGGCGCGCGTCAGTTCAATCAAGCGGCGGCGATGGCCGGATTCCTCCTCGCGCATGCCGCTGAAGATGGCCGCCGTGGCTGGGAAATCCTCGCGCAAACCTTCGGCGAAGTCCGCGTAGATGCGCTCGTCCTCTTCTTCGAGCGAAATGGCCAGGGCCAGAACCTCGCGTTGCGTCAGGCTGTCAAAACCTCTCATTCCATCCACTCTAATCGAAACGCGGACGTGTTAGCATCGGGCTGGAATGGCTTTCGCGGATCTCACCAAGCAACTCGCCCAACAGGCGATTTCGTCGGCCATCAAGGACCCGCCGGCGGCCGCGGCTGGGCTCGCGCCGGGAGAGTACGGTCCGGTGATCCTCGCCCAGATCGGCCTCATGCAGCGCGCGCTCAAGGAACACGAGGAGCTGATCGTCCTCTATCACGCCGGCGGCGAAAGGATACGCGTGCTGGAGATCTTTCTGCCATCGCCCGAGGTGGCCGTGCTCACCGGGGCACTGGCGCGGGCGATTGTCCCGGTGTCGTCGCTCGAACTGGTTTGCAAAGTGGCGAAGGTCCCGCCCCCAGCCCAGCCGGTGCGGGTGTCGCTGGTCGTGGGGAAGCCCAAGTAGACCGCTTCCTCCTATCGCTCGCCGTAGGGGCCGAGCACACCCGGCTCGCGCTGTGGGTGCCAGAAAAGGGGGTCCGCCGCGGCGAATTCGGCCGTCACGTAGCTGATCCCAGGGTCCATCCGGAACAGCAGGCTCTCGGCAGAGTCCAACTCGGCCGGACTTTCGGCGGCAGCCATCGGCTCGGCGTAGGCGGGAAGTTTCGCCACCCCCTCGTCGAACTTCCGCAGCGACACAATCGGCGCCAGGACGATGTAAAGGCCCGATTGGCCTCCGGACACTACGTGGTAAACCAGGTCGGGGCTATCGAGATTCACGGTATCCATTTTCCGCCGCCGCGCCGCCAATAACTTCTCCAGTTGCTCGTCCCCGCCGGGCCGCATGCGGTAAATCGCGATGTGCAGGTACCGGGCGCGCGGCAGCATGCGGACGGCCTCTTCGCTGCGGTAGCCCCAACCGGCCCGGTAGTAGGCGATCATGGTGCGGACCGAACCGAACACTTCGTCCGCGTACACGCCCGGTTCCGGCATTGGCACGCTACCGAGGGCGGCATCCAGATCTTCGATACTGGCGAAGGTCTGGTGCATCTCGATGGTCCACGTCTCCGGCAGACCGGTGGCGGCGCGCATACCCAGCACGTCCACCTGAGCCCGCGCACTGCCGTACCGGGAAGGCGAGATGAGCGTGCCCGAGCCGGGCATGCGAGTTACCCGCAACAACGGCGGCGGAATCTGCGCGGCGGCAACCAGACAGAACAGGACGGCGAGAGCGGCGGTTTTCGTCATTCGGTCCTCGACGAGGTTTAAGATAGACCCAACCGGTTGACGTTGGCCGGGCTGTCCGCGTGGATGCCAAACGCAACCCGTGGCGCACTCCCACGCGTCTCAGATCGAAAAATCTTCGCCGTGCCACATTCCTGCCGCGTCCGGAGCGGGCGTGTGCGGCGGCGGCTCTTCGGCGGTGGAGGGTTTCTCGAGCCGGTCCACGCGCGCCATCAGCGTGATCAGCATCTCGCCGATCGCATCCGGGAGAATGGTGTGCTGCAAGTCGGGATCGTCCTGCGGAGAATGCGCTCTGGAGCGGATCACCGGCCGGCCCGGAACGCCCACCACCACCGAGTTGGCCGGCACCGATTTCACCAGCACCGAATTGGCTCCGATGCGGCAATCGTCGCCGATTTCGATGGCGCCCAGCAGCTTGGCGCCGGCGCCCACCACCACCCGGTCGCCTAGCGTCGGGTGCCGCTTGCCATGGCTGAGGCTGGTGCCGCCTAAGGTCACACCGTGATAGATGGTGACGTCCGCGCCCACTTCCGCCGTCTCGCCGATCACCACTCCCATGCCATGGTCGATGAAGAAACCGGGGCCGATCTTGGCGCCCGGATGAATCTCAATCCCGGTCAGATTCCGTGCCACCTGCGAAAGCACGCGCGCCACCAGGCGAAACCCGTGCCGCCACAGCCAGTGTGTGAAGCGGTAGATCCAGATGGCGTGCAGCCCGGAATAGCACAGCAGCACCTCGAGCGCATTCCGCGCCGCCGGGTCGCGCCGCAGCACCGACTGGATATCGCGGTGGATGGTCAGCAGCGGATGCAGATGTTCGCGGGTGGACGCCATCGTATTCAGTGTAGTGCAGCTCGTCGGACTGGTTCGAGATCACAACCGGCAAGCTAACGCATGCCCCACCCAGCGCGGCCTAACGCGTGCCTGCCACGCCGCGCTGTTTGCGTGTGCGGGTTTCGCGTATCGCGTATATCCGCCGGTCCTGGCTTTCGAAGTAAGTGCGCATCAGCATCTCGCCGATGAACCCGGTGTTGAACATGATCAGCCCGGCCAGCAGCAGCAGACCCCCGAGCACCATCAGCGGGCCGTGCTCGGCGATGATATCCTGGCCGAAAATTTTGTTCACGCCGAGATACAGCATGATGCCGCCGCCGAGCGTGGTCCCGGCCAGTCCCAGCGTGCCGAAGAAGTGCATCGGCCGGGTCAGGTACTTCAGCAGAAACCGGATGGTGAGGATATCGAACAGCACGCGGAAGGTGCGCCCGAGGCCGTAGTGGGAGTCGCCGGCCGTGCGCAGGGAGTTGCTGATAGGCACCTCGGCGATGCGCGCGCCATAGAAGCTGGCCAGCGCCGGGATGAAGCGGTGCAATTCGCCGTATAAGTGGACGTCTTTCAGCACATCGGCGCGATAGGCTTTGAAGGTGGTGCCGAAATCGCGCAGATCCACGCCGGAAGCCTTGGCCATCATCCAATTGGCGATCCGCGAGGGAATCTTGCGCAGCAGGGCGTTATCGATGCGATGCTGCCGCCAGCCGCTGGCGATATCGTATCCCTGTTCGATTTTTTCGAGCAGCGCCGGAATGTCCTCGGGCGCATGCTGCAAGTCTCCATCCATGGCGATCACGATCTCACCATGCGCTTCGTGAAAGCCGGCCGAGAGCGCCGCCGTCTGCCCGAAATTGCGGCGCAGCCGGATCACCGTGAGATGGCCGTCGATCTCGACCAGGTTGGCCAGCAACTCGAAGCTGCGGTCGCTCGAGGCGTCATCGACGAACAGCACTTCGTACGGCCGCTGCAATCGATCGAGCACCGCGGTCAGCCGGTCATAGAGCGGCAGGATGGAAGGCTCCTCGTTGTGGATCGGAATGACGATCGATAGCATGGCAGACCGCTAAACCTTCAGTTTAGCATCCGCCGTGGAACGCGCTCCGTTTCGAGTCATCGAAAGAACGCCGCAGTTTCGGACAGCCGCATCCCGGAAACGGACACCGGATGGTGACGAAACGGCTGCGCTCCCATATCCATCGCGCATGAGGAATGGCACTGAAATTGCCCGTCTCCCTGTGAGGGTCCCATGAACAGTCTTCTGCTCGATATCCGATACGCGTTGCGGGCGTTGCGCAAATCCCCCGGCGCGACGGCGGTGGCGGCACTGGCGCTGGCGCTCGGCATCGGCGTCAATACTTCGTGTTTTATCTGGGTCAACGCCCTGGTGCTCCACCCCCTCCCGTATCCGAACCTGGAGCGGATCATGGCCCTCTCGGAAACCATCCCCAAGTTCAGCGCGCAACGGGACCTGATGGTGGCGCCGGCGAACGCTCTGGACTGGAGAGAGCGGAACCACGCCTTTGAGCAGATGTCGCTCTACCGGCCATGGGATGCGAATCTCACCGGGGCGCACGATCCGGAGCGGATCCAGGCCTGCCAGGTCACGGCCGACTTCTTCGCGGTGCTGGGAATGAAGCCGGTGCTCGGAAGAGCCTTCTCGAAGGAGGAAGAAGAGCCGGCCTCGAGCGGAGTGGTCGTTGTGAGCCACGGCTTCTGGCAGCGGCGTCTGGCCTCGGACCCGAATGCGGTGGGGCAAACCATCTCGCTCGACAACCGCAGCTATGCGATTGCCGGCGTGATGCCGGCCGAGTTCGATTACCCGCTGGCCACCGACCTGTGGGCGCCGCTGGCGATGGACCCGCGGGAAAGGAATGAGCGCGCCGCCCATACCTTGCTGGTGCTGGGCCGTCTGCGGCCGGGAGTTTCCGTGGCCGAGGCTCGCGCGGCAATGGACATCATCGCCCGCCGGCTGGAGAAACAGTATCCGCAAACCAACGAGGCGCGCTCCATCGGCGTGGTGCCGCTGCGCGAACTCACCAACGAGGTAACGGACCGGTTCGTCCTGTTGTTGTGGGGCACCTCGAGTTTCGTGCTGCTGCTGGCTTGCGCCAATATCGCCAACCTGCAACTGGCGCGCGCCACCACGCGCCTGAGGCAGTTCGCCGTGGAAGCCGCGCTCGGCGCCAGCCGCCTTCGCATCGCAATGCGACTGTTGGCCGAAACCACCTTGGTCGCCTTGTTGGGAGGCTGCGGGGGAGTATGGCTGGCGTCCTGGGATCTGACGTTCGCCAAATCGCAGGTTCCCTCCGAGGTGCTGCGCTTCGTCGCCGGAATGAGAACCATGCATATCGACGGCCAGGTGGCCGCATTCACGGTGCTGGTTTCGCTGATTGCGGGAATTCTGTGTTCGGCGCCGGCGGTTCTGTTAATCCTGCGCAGGAACGCCACTGAAAGCCTGAGCGAAACCCTGAAGGAAGGGGGCCGCAATCCGAGTTCCGGAGTTGCCCGCAGCCGGATGCGGAGCGCGCTCGTGACAGCCGAGGTGGCCATGGCGCTGATTCTGCTGGTGGGCGCCGGACTCATGGTGGAAACCTTCAACCACCTGTTGACCGCCAACCCCGGATACAATCCCAAGAACCTGCTGACGATGCAGATCGCTTTGCCGGAGGCCTATTACCACGCGCCCGATCGGATCTCGGCATATTACGACCGGGTCCTGGCGGCGCTCGATGGCCTCTCCGGCGTACGGGCGACCGGCGCTTCCGCGGAAACGGGGCAAGCCGGCGGATTCTATGTAGAAGGCCGGCCCGATCCCCGCCCGGGAGAGACGCGCCCTCGCGTGCTGTCGGTGAGCGGCCACTATTTCGAGACCATGGGATTCCCCATTCTCCGCGGGCGCGCGATTGCGCCGCAGGATGGGGCCGATGCCCCTCGAGTGGTAGTCCTCAGCGAAACCATGGCGCGCCATTACTGGCCCGATTATCCACGGACCCAGGACCCGGTCGGCAGCCGGGTCAAGCTGGGCAACTCGCAGTCCCCGTGGCTGACCGTCGTCGGCGTCTCCGGGGACGTCAAGAACTGGTTCTTCGGCCAGCCGGAGCCGCTGGCTTACCTTCCTTGTGCGCAGGCTCCCTCGCCGGTGATGACGGTGCTGCTGCGGACCACCGGCGATCCGCTCGCGTTGGCCAGCGGCGCGCGCGCGCTGGTACGCGGCGTGGACCGCAATCCCCCGATCTATGACGTCGAGACCATGGAGCAGCACCTTGCCTGGCAAGCCTCCGGCGTAGGGGGCGCTGCACTGAGCATGGAGATCTATGCCATCGTCGCGCTGCTGCTGGCGATCACCGGGATTTACGCGGTCACCTCGTACGCCGTGGCGCAGC
Organism: Bryobacteraceae bacterium; assembly: GCA_050010695.1. Lineage (GTDB taxonomy): Bacteria > Acidobacteriota > Terriglobia > Bryobacterales > Bryobacteraceae > Bog-375. Next base: position 83,263 of record JBEKKO010000003.1, on the reverse strand, counting down.
GGACCCACGAAATCGGCGTCCGCATGGCCTTGGGCGCGCGTCAGGCCGACGTCTTGAAAATGGTCATCGGCCAGTCCTTCCGCATGGCCGGCGTCGGATTGGCGATCGGGCTGCCGTTGGCTTTCATTCTGACGCGGGTAGTATCCAGCCTGCTCTTTAACGTGATCCCGGTGGACTTCCGCGCCTTCGCCGGGTTCACTCTCTTGCTCGGCTTGGCCACGCTGTTGGCCGCGTATTTCCCCGCGCGGCGGGCCGCGCAAGTCGATCCCGCCGTGGCGCTGCATAACGAATAGCGCGAGGTAGGATAGGCCATCGGTTTCTGTGGCCTGTCGCTGCTGGCGATGACAGACGACAAAAAAACGATCGGCCTGTCCTACCTCGGTGAACCCGCGGCCTCGCGCATCCGCTCTCCGATCCACTTTCGCCACGTATCCAGCCCGTTGCCGGCGGTACACGACGTTTCGATGATTTCGATATCGGGGTGAATGCTGCGGGCGTTGCGCCGGGCGGCTTCCATGTCGAACGGTACGTACGGGAGCAAGTCGATCTTGTTCAAAACCATCAGGCGCGACTTGGCGAACGCTCCCGGATATTTGAGCGGCTTATCGTCGCCTTCGGTCACGCTCAGAATGACGATCTTCGATTCCTCTCCCAGGTCGTAGCTGGTGGGGCACACCAGGTTGCCGACATTCTCGATCAGCAGCAGATCCAGCCGGCTCACGTCCCAGCCATCGAGCGACTTTTCGACCATTCGCGCATCCAGATGGCACGCTCCGGCAGTGGTGATCTGGCGGACCGGAAAGCCGAAGCGGGCCAGCCGGCGCGCGTCGTTATCGGTTTGAATATCGCCGGTGACGACGGCCACGCGCGTGTCCGGAGCGAAGCCGTCCAACGTCCGCTCGAGCAGCGAGGTTTTGCCGGAACCGGGAGAGCTGATGCAGTTCAGCACCAGCGTGCCGCACTCGGCGAACTGCTGGCGTAGCGCCTGCGCGATGCGGTCGTTTTCGCTCAGCACCTTTCTCTCGATGGGGATTCGTTCCACTTCAATCCTCCAGTTCCAGGTAGGCGATATCCAGTTCGGACCCGCGCGGGCGAAAGTCGATGTCGAGAGCCAGCGGCTCCAGTTCGGTTCCCTTCACCAGAACTTCCAGGCAGAACCGCAGCGACTCCACATCCATGCCGGACCACTCGCCGAGGCGCAGCCCCACCTTGCTGGCGCGCGCGCCGGGATGGCGCGCGATTTCGACGCGCACGGCTTCGATCACCGAATTGGCAATCCCCATTTCGTGCATCAGCAGATTCTGGGAAGTTGATCGCCGGGCAGCATGTCGACAATCCGCGTGGTTCCGAAGGGGGTCCGCAGCATCACCAGCCCGGCATGCGTGTCGGTGACGGCGCCGATGAACGCGGCGTCGTGCCCCTGCGGATGCCGCCGCATCGCCGCCAGCACGTTCTCGGCCGCATGCGGGGCCACGAAGGCCACCAGTTTGCCCTCGTTGGCGACGTAGAGCGGGTCCAACCCCAGCATCTCGCAAGCGCCGCGCACTTCCTCGCGCACCGGTATGGCATTTTCCTCGATCGTGATGCCCACGCCGGCGCGGGAAGCAATCTCATTCAGCGCGCTCGAGAGTCCGCCGCGGGTTGGGTCGCGCATCGCGCGAATGTCCAGAGAAACGGCCAGCATGGCGGCCACCAGGCCATGCAAAGGAGCGGAATCGCTGGCCAGGTCGGTCGAGAACTCAATTCCCTCCCGCTCCGCCAGAATGGCGATTCCGTGGTCGCCGATGGAGCCGGAGAGCAGCACGAGGTCGCCTGGGCGCACCAGCGCAGGCGAGAGGTGAGCGCCTTCGGGCACCAGCCCGATGCCGGTGGTATTGATGAACAACCCGTCGCCGCTGCCTTTTTCGACCACCTTGGTATCGCCGGTGACGATTTCGACTGGGATTGCGTCGGCCGCCCGGCCCATCGATTCGGCCACCCGCCGCAGGGTCTCGATCTCGAGGCCCTCTTCCAGAATGAAACCGGCGCTCAAGTAGAGCGGCGCCGCGCCTGCCATCGCCAGGTCGTTCACCGTGCCGTGCACCGCCAGCGATCCGATGTCGCCGCCGCGGAAGAAGAGCGGCTTCACCACGAACGAATCCGTGGTGAAGGCCAGCCGCACGCCTTTGATCTCGAAGACGGCCTGGTCGTCCAGCCGGTTGAGGATCGGGCTGTGAAAGAAGGGCAGAAAGACCTGGCGCAGCAACTCGGCGCTGAGCCTGCCTCCCGAGCCATGGCCGAGCACGATGCGATCCTTCACCCCCAGCGGTACGGGACAAGTGAACTCGATAGGGCTGCTCACGTTTTCGCTCCCACCGGCGCGGTATGGCGCCGGTATTGATAATAGGCGGCACAGGCGCCCTCGCTCGAAACCATCGGCGCTCCCATCGGCGTGGACGGCGTGCAGCGTGTTCCGAACATCGGGCAATCCACCGGCTTCTTCAACCCTTGCAGCACCAGGGCGCTGATACATTCGGGCGGCTCGGGCGCCGAGATGGCTTCCACGCCGAAGATCTTTTCGGCATCGAACGCGGCGTACTCCGGGCGCAGCCGGTAGCCGGACTGGGCGATCGGGCCGATCCCGCGCCAGTTGCGGTCCACCACCTCGAACACCTCCGTGATGCGCGAGCGGGCCGCCCGATTGCCGAGGCGATTCACGCTGCGCCCATATTGATTTTCCACTTGCGCGCGGCCTTCTTCCAGTTGCCGCACCAGCAGCAGAATCGCTTCCAGCAGGTCGAGCGGTTCGAACCCGCCCACCACGAACGGCACTTTGTACCGGCCGGCGAGCTCCTCGTATTCCTGGTAGCCCATCACCGTGCAGACGTGCCCGGGGGCGATGAAGCCTTGCACGCGGTTGGCGCTCGAATCGAGCAGCAGACGGATGGCGGGCGGCACCAGCACGTGCGAAACCAGCATCGAGTAATTCGGCAGCCCTTCCCGCCTGGCCTGCCACACGGCCGTCGCATTGGCCGGAGCCGTGGTTTCGAACCCCACCGCGAAGAATACCACCGGCCGCTGCGGATTCTGGCGCGCCAGCCGCACGGCGTCCATCGGCGAGTAGGCGATGCGGACATCGCCGCCAGCGGCATTAACCTGGAACAGGTCGCTATGCGAGCCGGGCACGCGCAACATGTCGCCGTAAGAGACGAAGATGACCTCCGGAATCGACGCAATGGCGATGGCCTTATCGACGATTTCGAGAGCCGTCACGCAGACCGGGCAGCCCGGCCCGTGAACCAGCTCCAGCCCGGCGCCCAGCAGTTCCTCGATCCCATACTTCACCAGCGTATGCGTCTGGCCGCCGCAGACTTCCATCAGCACCCAAGGCCGGGTCACGCTGCGGCGAATTTCCTCGACCAGGCGGCGGGCCAGGGCCGGATCGCGATATTCGTCCAGGTACTTCATCCGCCGTCCTTGCCCAGCGCATCTTCGAGCACGCCCATCTCTTCCAGCAGGCGGTAGGTGCGCTCGGCCTCTTCGGCATCCACGCGGCTGATGGCGAATCCGACGTGCACGATGACGTAATCGCCGCACTGCGCTTCCGGCACGAAATCGAGACAGGCCTGCCGCGTGACACCGCCGAACCGGACGGTGCCGAAGCGGAGTCCGTCCGTTTCGTGCGCTTCCACGATTTGTCCCGGTATCGCCAGACACATGCGCTTCTCGCCTCGTTATCCGATTTGCCGGATACTCCCAGCCTACACCTCCGGCGCATTCCCCCGGTGTGGGGCATGCTCAGCTGGCCCGTATCACGAGCAATTACGCGCCAGATCTTGCGCGGGCGGATTCCGCACGGCTACAATTGCTGGGCATGAAGCTGGCTGTGATGCTGTTGGCGGGCGCGGCCTGGGCGCAATCGTGGGTGGGACAAGCCAGCGGGACCACCGCATCTCTGCGTGGCATCCGGGTGGTGAACGCGCGGGTGGCCTGGGCGGCCGGTACGGCGGGGACTTGGCTGGTCACAACCGATGGCGGAGTTTCCTGGCGCTCCGGCATCGTCGGCGGCGGCGAAAAACTGGACTTCCGCGGCGTTTGGGCCATAGACGACCGAAACGCCTGGTTGTTGAGCGTCGGCAGCGGCGCCCAGTCGCGCGTCTATCACACCACCGATGGCGGCCGGCAATGGCAGCAACAGCTCGCCGCTCCCGGCCCCAAGGGCTTCTTCGACGCAATCGCCTTTTGGGATGCGCGGCATGGCGTGGTGCTGGGCGATCCGGTGGACGGCGAATTCGAGATTTACACTACCCTCGATGCCGGGCATCACTGGCGCCGCCAGAACACTCCGGCGGCGCTCACCGACGAGGGCGCTTTCGCCGCCAGCAACAGTTGCCTGGTGTTGCGCGGATCTCGCGAGGCGTGGTTCGCGACCGGCGGCCCGGGCGGCTCTCGCGTGTTTCATTCCACCGATGGCGGCGGAAACTGGGCGGTGGCCCGCACGCCGGTTCGCGACGACGGCGCGCCCGCGGGCATTTTCTCGCTGGCTTTTGACGCGGCCCAAACGGGCGTGGCGGTGGGCGGCGATTACAGCAAACCGGCGGTGGCCGCACACAACATCGCCGTCACGGCGGATGGCGGCCGCACCTGGACCGCACCGACGGGCGCGCCGGCTGGATACCGATCGGCGGTATTGTACGTGGCCGAGTTCAAGGCTTGGATTGCCACTGGAACCTCCGGCTCGGACGTGAGCTTCGACGCCGGCCAGACCTGGCGGACCTTCGACACCTTTGGATACAACGCGCTGGGCGCGGCGGACGGAACCGTGCTGGCCGTAGGTCCCAGCGGACGCATCGCGACGCTGCGCATGCCGTAGCGCAGCGTGGGGCGGACGCCCTCGGCCGCGCCGGCCCTGTTCAAATGCCCGGTTAAGCTCGCCCCCGGCTTGCATCGAACTTGTCCCCTGCTATGATGAATGCTGATGAAAGGCATCGTTCTTGCCGGAGGCACCGGAAGCCGGCTCTTTCCACTGACCAAGATCACCAACAAGCACCTGTTGCCGATCTACGACCGGCCCATGATTTACTACCCCATCCAAACCTTGGTGGATGCCGGGATCGAGGACATCATGGTCGTCACCGGCGGGCGCAACTCGGGAGATTTCCTGCGCCTGCTGGCCAATGGGAAAGAGTTCGGGCTGAAGCATATCCACTACACGTACCAGGAAGGCGAGGGCGGCATCGCCGATGCGCTGGGGCTGGCCGAGCACTTCGCCGACGGGCACAAAATCTGCGTCGTCCTGGGCGACAATATCATCCAGGGCGACATTCGCGCCGCGGCCGATCGTTTCCGCAGCCAGCCGCGGGGCGCCCACATCCTGCTCAAAGAGGTGCTCGACGCCGAGCGCTTCGGGGTGGCGGAAGTGGACGGCGACCGCATCGTGGGCATCGAGGAGAAGCCCGCCCACCCGAAATCGAACTACGCCGTGACCGGCATCTACATGTACGATTCGAGCGTGTTCGATAAGATCAAGACGCTAGTGCCCTCGGGCCGCGGCGAACTCGAGATCACCGACGTCAACAACGCATACGTGCGCGAGGGCTCGCTCACCTTTTCGTTCCTCTCCGGCTGGTGGACCGATGCCGGCACCTTCGACTCCCTGCTCCGCGCCGCCAACCTGGTGAAGGAATCCGTCACCGGCGGCACGGCAGTCGCGGAACGCGCGGAAGGAGCCGTGCAAACGCGATGACGGAACAAACGCCCGCGCCGGGGCGGCCGTTGGCTTCGCTCGGCGGCTTGGAACTGGCGGTCCCGGAATGCCCCAAGGGAATCGGCGCGGTGATCGGCGCCGTCGATTCTCCGGAACGTATCGCGGGCGTTGAAATCGCGCGCCTGGCGGTGCACCCGGACGACCGCGGCTACTTTCTGGAAGTGCAGCGCCTCGGCCAGGGGTTGGCCCGCGCCTTTCCGCCGCAGAGCAGCCAGGTTTCGGCGGCGCTCAGCTATGCGGGCACCATCAAGGCGTTTCACTATCATCTGCGGCAGACCGATTGCTGGACGCCGTCCCAGGGGTTGTTCCAGGTGGCGCTGGTCGATTTCCGGCTCGGCTCGCCCACCTTCGGCAAACGGAACACCATGTACGTCGGCCCGCTGCGCCCTTGGCAGATCCTCATTCCGCCCGGCGTGGGTCACGGATATAAAGTGATCGGCGCAGACAGCGCGATGCTGATTTACATGACCGACCGCTTCTACGATCCGAGCGACGAAGGCCGTATCGCTTTCGACGACCCCGGCATCCACTACGATTGGGAAACCCAGAAAAAGTGAGGCGCCGATGAAGATCCTGGTTACTGGCGGCGCCGGTTTCATCGGCTCGGCATTTGTCCGGCTGGTAGTGGCGGAAACCGGCTGGGAAGTCGTCAATCTGGATAAGCTGACCTATGCCGGAAACCTGGAGAACCTGGCCGAGGTGGAATCGAGCGGCCGCTACCGGTTCGTGCACGGCGATATCGCGGACCCGGCGGTTGATGCGCTGGTCGCCGAGACCAAGCCGGACGCGATCGTACATTTCGCCGCCGAATCGCACGTGGACCGCAGCATTCTTTCGCCCGAGCCGGCGATCCAGACCAACCTGCTGGGCACCTTCCGGCTGCTCGAAGCGGCGCGCCTGAACCACGTTCCGCGCTTCGTCCACGTCTCGACGGATGAAGTGTATGGCAGCCTGCCGGCGCCGGAGGAAGCCGCCGAGAATTTTCCGCTGCAGCCGAGCAGCCCGTATTCGGCGTCCAAAGCCGGCTCGGACATGCTGGCGCTCTCGTATTTCGTAACCTTCCGGCTGCCGGTGGTGGTGACGCGCGCCTCCAACAATTACGGTCCCTACCAGTTCCCCGAAAAACTGATTCCGCTGATGATCTCGAACGCGCTCGAAGACCGCCCGCTGCCGGTGTACGGCGACGGCATGCAGATTCGCGATTGGCTGTATGTGGACGATCATTGCCGCGGCATTCTGGCGGTGCTCGACAAAGGACGCGCGGGCGAGGTCTACAACATCGGCGGCAACCGCTCGCTGCCCAATCTGGAAGTGATCCGCAAGCTGCTCAAGCTGGCCGGGAAGCCGGAGAGCCTGATTCAATACGTGAAGGACCGGCCGGGACACGATCGGCGCTATGCGCTTTCGAGCGAAAAGATCCTGCGCGAAACCGGCTGGCGGCCGCGGGTGGATTTTGAAACCGGCCTCGCGCGCACCATCGAGTGGTATCGCGCCAACGGCGAGTGGGTCGCCCGCGTGCGCAGCGGAGAGTATCGGAACTACTACGAGCGCAACTACGCGAACCGGGTGTAGGCCGTGTGGCAAAGGTGGGACAGACGATCGGTTTTTGTCGTCTGTCAATGTGTGGCGCTTCGTCGAGCGATGACAGACCACGAAGGGCGATGGTCGGTCCCACCTGTGCGCGGACGGCTTGATTCTCATGCGGGTAGCCATTGAAGCGGCGAGCTTGAGACTTTCGAGCGGAGGTCTGTCGCGTTACACCGGCCAGCTCAGCCTGGCGCTGGCGCGTTGGCACCCGGACGACGAATTCTTTCTGATCTCGGACCAGCCGTTTTCGATGCCCGCCGGCGCTCCGGCGAACTTGAAGCGCGGCGCGGCTCCGCGCAACGCGGTCGAGAGGCGCTGGTGGCTGTGGGGCATGGCGCGGGAACTGAATCGCATCGGCGCCGACGTCGTACACGGGCCGGACTTCGCGGTTCCCTACCTGGCGCGCCGGCCCAGCGTGATGACGCTGCACGACCTTTCGCCTTGGCTCGACCCGGCCTGGCACGATGGCGCGGGCCGCGTGATGCGGCGAACGCCGCTGCTGTTGAAGATGGGCCTGGCCACCATGGTGATCACGCCGGGCGAACACGTGCGCCAGGAGGTGATCGCGCGGTTTCAGCTCAGCCCGGACCGCGTGGTGGCGGTACCGGAAGCCGCCGCCGAGTGGTTCACGCCCGTCGAGGCGCGGCCGGAATCGCCCTATTTCCTGTTCGTCGGAACCATCGAACCGCGCAAGAATCTGCCGCTGCTGGTGGAAGCGTGGCGCGAAGTGCGCAGGCGTCACCCGGCGGTCGAGTTGTTGGTTGCCGGGCGGCGGCGCGCGGATGCGCCGGCGATTCCCGAGGAACCGGGATTGCGGCTGTTGGGAGAGGTGCCCGACGAGCGCCTGCCGGGCCTGTACTCGGGCGCCACCGCCTTCGTCTACCCGTCGCTCTATGAAGGCTTCGGCTTGCCGGTGGTGGAGGCGATGCAGTGCGGAGCCTGCGTGATCGTCTCCCCGGCCCTGCGCGAGACGGCCGGTGACGCGGCGGTGTATGCGGAAAATGCGCGCGAATTGGCGCAGGCCATGAGCGAGGCGCTGGAGCGTCCCGCCTGGAGGGCCGAATGGAGCGCCCGGGCCCGCGCCCGCGCCGCCGAATTCTCCTGGCGAGGCACTGCAAGGCAAACTTACGCAGTCTATCAAGAGGCCCGAAGACGCTTTGACACATGATGATCGAGCAGCGGCCTTGCTGTTGGCGCCGGAAGCTCCCTATCCGCTCTCGGGCGGCGGCTCCCTGCGCACGGCGTCCCTGGTCGAGTACCTGGGGCGGCACTATACGCTCGACCTGATCGTTTTCCGGCAGCCGGGAGCGCCCGAGCCGGCCGCGCTGCTGCCCGCCGGGCTGGTGCGCCGGGTGACCGCCATCCCGCTCCCCGCCAGCCACCGCGGCCGGACCGCCCGCGTTGTACGCAACGCCGTCCGGTTGGCCCGCGGCGTGCCGCCGCTGGTGGACCGGTTTGCCGGCTTCGACGCCCAAATGGAGCGCGGGGTGGCCGGGTGCAGCTATGAAATCGGCATCATCGAACACTCCTGGTGTGCGCCCTACCTCGACCAGATCGCCGGCGCCTGCCGCCGCACGGTGCTCGACCTGCACAACGTGGAATCCGTGCTGCACGCTCGCTGCGCCCAGGTGGAGGGCGGCGCGGTGGGGCTGGCGCACCGCATCTTTGGCGAGGCTTCGGCCCAATTCGAGGCCGAGTGGCTGCCGCGGTTCGATGAGGTGCTGGCGCCCTCTGCTTCCGACGCCGGCTCCGTCGAAGCCGTGGCGCCACGCGCGCGGGTGCGGGTCTACCCGAACGCGATTCCCTGGACGCCCCGGCCGCCCAAGAAAGAGGAGCAGGCGATTGTCTTCTCCGGCAACCTGGAGTACCATCCCAATTTGTCCGCCGTGCGTTTCTTCGCGCGCGAGGTCTGGCCCGTTCTGCGGGAGCGCTGGCCGCACCTGGTGTGGCGGCTGGTGGGCAAGGCTCCGGAATCGGTGGAGAAACTTGTAACGGGCGACCCGCGTATAGAGTTAAGTGGACCGGTGGAGGATGCGGTCGCGGAACTGGCGCGGGCGCAGGTTGCGGTGGTCCCCTTGCTCGCCGGCAGCGGCACGCGGTTCAAGATTCTGGAGGCTTGGGCCGCAGCCTTGCCGGTGGTTTCCACGTCCATCGGCGCCGAGGGCCTTCCGGCGCGGGACGGCGAGCATTTGCTGCTGGCGGACACCGCCGCCGAGTTCGCCGATGCGGTTTCGCGGCTGTTGGCGTGCAAGGATCTTCGTATAGCCGTTGGAAATTCCGGCAGGTCATTGCTGGAGAAGGAGTTTACGTGGGTCTCAGTTTGGGCAAGTCTGGACTTTTGACACAGCCGCGTGACACAATGCTCCGTTATACTGGTACGGTTAATGCGGATTGCCGTTGATGCACATGCTATCGGCCGGCGCCTCACAGGCAATGAGGTCTACGTTCGAAGCCTTTTGAACGGATTCGCCGCCGCTAAGGACCGCGAATGCGAACTGCTGGCCTATGTGTCTTCCCCAGAGGCTTGCGGTTGCTTGCCCGCCGGCATCCGGACCATTTCCATCTCCACCAACCCGTTCTTGCGTTTGGGAGTCGAGCTGAGCCTGAAGCTGCGGCGCGACCGGCCGGATCTGCTGCACGTGCAGTACACAGCTCCCGTGTTGTGTTCGGTGCCGGTGGTGGTGAGCGTCCACGACGTGAGCTTTCTGGAGCACCCCGAGTATTTCGCCAAAGGGCGGGCTCGGCAATTGCGTTGGACGGTGCGGCGGACGGTGGACCGGGCGGCGCGGGTGCTGACGGTGAGCGAGTTTTCGCGGCGCGCCATCCTGCGCGTCTACGGCCACCTGGACGAGGACAAAGTGGTGGTGGCGCACAATGCCGCCGGCGCGGAATTCCGCCCCGTGTCGCGCCAGGCGGCCCAGGCCGCGGTTCGCGAGCATTTTTCCCTCGACCGGCCGTTCCTGCTTTCGGTGGGCGACCTGCAACCGCGCAAGAACCAGATCGGCCTGATCCGGGCGTTCGCCGAGTTGGTGCGGGCCTACCCGCAGCTTCGCCACGACCTGGTGCTGGCCGGCAAGCCCACCTGGTTTGCCGATCACGTGCAAGCCGCGGCGCGCGAATCGGGCGTGGCCGATCGCATCCGCCTGCCGGGCTTTGTGTCGGATGCCGACCTGCTCCAGCTCTATAACGCCTGCGACCTGTTCGTGTTTCCCTCGTTCTACGAAGGGTTCGGACTGCCCGCGCTGGAAGCCATGGCATGCGGCCGCGCGGTAGCCTGTTCGAACGCCAGCGCGCTGCCGGAGGTGGTGGACGGCGCCGCGATTTTCTTCGATCCGTACCGCACCGACGAGATGGTGCGCGCGCTCCGGGACCTGCTGCTAGACGCGGAATTGCGGGCGCGCATGGAGCGGTTGGGGCTGCAGCGCGCCGCTCACTTCAGTTGGCAGAAAACGGCGAACGCCATTTTGGACGTGTTCCGCGAGGTGGCCCATCAAAGCCAGCCCGCCACGTTGGCGGCCTCCCGCAGCCTGGCGCACCGATGAACCGGCTTCTTCCAGACAGCCTTAAAATAATAATAGCCACCGACACACACCGATGAACGCAGACAGAGAAAAAGGAATCTTATCGGCGTTCGTGGGTGCTAATTTGTGGCTCGGAATGAGTTCTGCACACCCTCTCGGGGAGCGGCGTCTTACTTACTTATGAGATTACTTCGATTCGCGGCCGTAGCGTCGTTCCCGCTGCTGGCCGCCTCCGCCCAATCGGGCTTTCCCTTCACCGACGAATCGCTGCGGTACAACCTGACCTTTCAGGGCGGCCCCAGCCTGGGCGAGGCCCGGTTAACCGCGCACCGCTCCGCGGCGGGCTGGAACCTGGATGCGACCTTGAAAGCCGGAGTGCCCGGTTTTGCGGTGGCCGACGAACTGCATTCGGCCGTTGATCGGGGGCTGTGCTCGCAGGAATTCGAGCGCGGCCTGACGCACGCCGGCAAGCGGACCGACGATAAGACCGGCTTCGATCAGAAAGCGGGCAGCGCGACCCGCATGACGTTGTTTCCAGCCGGCGGCGGCAAGACCGATTTCGGCATCCCCGCCTGCGCTCGAGACGCGGTGGCGTTCGTCTATTACGCGCGCGTCGAGTTGGGGCAAGGCCGCGTGGCCGCTCCGCAGCAGGTCTTTTTCGGTAAGGCCTATTCGGTGAGTTTCGAGTACATCGGCCCGGAGGAGATTCCCTCGGGCGGAAAGTCCGTCACGGCCGACGGCATCCATGCGACGGTGAAGGGACCGAAGGCTGATTTTCGCTGCGACATGTTCTTCGCGCGCGATGCCGCGCGCACGCCGCTGAGCATTCGCATTCCTCTCCCGGCGGGAGTCTTCTCCCTGGACCTGGTGCACTGACCATGCGCGTGGCATTCTTCTCACCCCTGCCGCCGGCGCGCAGCGGGATCGCCGATTATTCCGAAGCGCTGCTCGAGCCGTTCCGCTATCTGGCCGAGGTCGAGGTCTTTTCGCAGGCCTCGCAGCCGTTCGATGCGGCGCGTTTCGATGTAGCCCTATACCAGATGGGCAACAATCCCTTCCACGGCTTCGTGTACGACGCCGCGCTGCGGCATCCCGGCGTGGTGGTGATGCACGAGGCCAACCTGCACTACCTGATGACCGAGATAACCATCCGGCGCGACGATTGGGACGGGTACGTGCGCGAGTGCGAATATGCGGGCGGCGCGCGGGCGCGCGAGTTCGCCGAACGCGTGCGCAGGCTCGAGGTGGGCCCGGATTACGAAGGCCTGCCGATGACGCGGCGGCTGCTCGAAAGCGCGCGCGGTGTGATCGTGCACAGCCGGTTCATGGAATCCGAAATCCGCGCCGGCGGGTTTGCCGGACCGCTGGCGGTGATTCCGCACGGCGCGTGGATTCCGCCGGGCGCCCGCAACGGGTTTCGCCAGCGGCTGGGCCTGGACGAGAGCGCGCTGCTGATCGGCATATTCGGTTTTATGAAGCCGTACAAGCGGATTGCCGAATCGCTCCGCGCATTTCGCCGCCTGTTGCGCCTGGTGCCGGAGGCGAAGATGATTCTGGTGGGCGAGGCGCATCCCGATCTTCCGCTGGCGGGGATGATTCGCGCGCTGGGACTCTCGGCCAACGTGCGGCTGCTGGGCTTCGCGCCGATCGACGATTTCACCGGCTACCTTTCGGCTTGCGACATCGTCCTCAACCTGCGCTACCCGACGGTGGGAGAAAGCTCGGGCACGCTGCTGCGGGCGTTGGGGCTGGGTAAGCCGACGCTGGTTTCCGAGGTCGGCAGCTTTAGCGAGTTCCCCGAGGATGTGTGCCTCAAAGTGCCGGTGGGCGTGGGCGAGGAAGACACCATTTTCGAATACCTCGACCTGCTGGCCTCGCGCCCGGACGTGGCGCAGGCGCTGGGAGCGCGCGCGCGCGATTACGTCGCGCAGCAATGCAATTGGCTGACGGTGGCCAAGCAGTACGCGCGGTTCCTGCAAGCGGTGGCGGAAGGCGTGGACTGCCAGGCGGAGGAATCCGCTCGCTCCACCGGGCTGGCGGCGAAGCAGCCCGTCGAGCTGCCGGTATAGCGCGATGCCGAGAAGTATCCGAGTTAAAAAGACGATGGAAGATCTGGCCAACACGGGGCAACCATCGGCGGAGCCAGCCGCCGAAGAGCCGACGCCCTACTTGCGCGGGTGGACCCAGGACGAGCAATCGGCGGCCTACGTGGAAGCGCACCGAACGCGCTTCGAAAAAACTCTCGCCATGGTTCCGCCGGGCGGCCCGGAAGATCGCGTTCTCGAGATGGGCTCCTACATGCAAATGACGCCCGCCCTGCACGAGAAGCTGGGCTACGGCAAAGTCCGCGGCTGCTATTTTGGCAAACTCGGCAAGGTTGACCATCCGGTGGTGGTTTCGACCTCGGGCGAGATCTTCACCTGCGAGGTGGATCATTTCGATGCCGAAAAGGACGCCTTCCCATACCCGGACGAGCACTTTGCCACGGTGCTGTGCTGCGAGCTGATCGAGCACCTGTTCGCCGACCCGATGCACCTGATGAGCGAAGTGAACCGCATCCTCAAACCGGGCGGGCACCTGGTGCTGACCACGCCAAACATCTCCGGGCTGCGCGCTCTGGCGGCGATTTTACAGGGTTACCATCCCGGGTTTTTCCCCGCCTATCTGCGGCCGGACGACACCGGCGAAGGCAACGCGCGGCACAATCGCGAATACACCCCGCGCGAGATTCACCAGTTGCTGGTGAACTCCGGGTTGGAGGTGGAGCGGCTCGAGACCGGCGAGTTTCGCGACTACCCACATCCCGAATTCTGGTGGGTGGTGCATCTGCTGGAACGCTACAAGCTGGAGACGGCGCTGCGCGGCAACGGCATTTACGCGGTGGGCCGCAAGACCGGCGCGGTGCGGGAGCGCTACCCGGGTTGGCTGTACGCATGAACGCGGCGTATCTGAACCGCCGAGTGGAATTCTCGGCCGGAGCCGGCACGCTGCGGGCGGAGTTCGAAATCCGCAACCAGTCGGACGAAACCTGGCGTGCCGCGGAAGGGTTTTTCATCGGGGTTCACCTGTTCGACGCCGACACCGGAACCCTGATCGTGGACGGCGCGCGGGTGGCCACCGAGCGCGAGGTGGCGCCCGGCGAGAGCGCGCGGGTCGCCCTGGAGGTGGCGCTGCCGGCGGACGATGGACGCTTCCAGGCGCTGATTTCGCCGATGCGCGAGCACGTCTGCTGGTTCTACGAACAGGGCTGGCCGTTCCTGCTGGTGGAGGCCGTGGTACGCGACGGCGTGACCCGCGTGGCCCGCGTCCAGGTGACCACCCAGGCGGCGCTCAGCCGCGCACGAAGCGTGCGCGCGGTCGGCCGGGCTTTCGTCTATCCGTTCCGGACCCTGTGGCGCAATCGCGGACTGATTCGGGTGATGGTGCGGCGCGACGTGTTGGGGCGCTACCGCGGCTCGTTCGGCGGATCCTTCTGGACCGCGATCAACCCGCTGCTGCTGATGCTCACCTACTATTTCGTCTTCGGCGTTGTGCTCCAGTCGCGCTTCCCCGGCATCCCCGGCCGCGCCGGATTCGTGCTCTACTTCCTGGGCGGCATGCTGCCGTGGTTGGCGATCAGCGAGGCCGCCGCCCGCGCGCCCACGATCCTGCTGGAGCACCGCAATTTCGTCAAGAAGCTGGTCTTCGCGGTGGAGACGCTGCCCGTCAACCTGGTTGGCGCGGGCCTGGTGAGCGAATTCTTCGCGGTGGTGCTGTACTGCGGGTTTCTGCTGGCGCTGCGGCACAGCGTGCCCGTGACCGTACTGTGGCTGCCCGCGCTGCTGGTGCCGCAGATCATGCTGACGCTGGGACTGAGCTGGCTGCTGGCGGCGCTGGGCGCGTTCGTGCGCGACCTGGGGCAGATCATCGGCTTCCTGCTCACCATCTGGTTTTTCGTTACGCCGATCTGTTACCCTGAGGGGTCTCTGCCGAAGGGCGCGGCGGCGTTGCTCACGAAGAACCCGCTCTACGTTCTGGTGCGTGGCTATCGCGCGATCTTTCTGGAAAACCGCGCCCCGGAATTCGGCCCGTTGTGGAAGCTGACGGTGGTGGCGCTGGCGGCGTTGGTGGTGGGCCACGCGTGCTTCTACAAATTGCGCCGCTCGTTCGCCGACATGCTGTAGGCGGCGGGGCGGCGCGAATGCCGGCGCGGGATGGTGAGAAAACAGGCGCGGCGTAGCAGGCGGTCAGGGGTTATCTATTGCTGCACACTCTTACCGAAGCACTGATCCGGTTCGGCCCGCCGGGGGTGTTCCTCCTGGCGGTGCTCGATTCCTCGGGCGTGCCGATTCCGGCAGCGATGGACATTCTGCTGATGTTCGTGGCCTACAAGTCTCCCGACCGCGCCTACTTCACCGCCGCCATGGCCGTGCTGGGTTCGCTGGGCGGGAACGTCACGCTGTTTCTGCTGGCGCGTCATGGCGTGCGCCGCTTCCTCAAGGCGCCCGTGCCGGGTAAGCCGGGCAAGTTCCGCGACTGGTTCGACCGTTACGGCCTGGTGACGGTGTTCATTCCGGCGCTGTTGCCGATACCGCTTCCGCTGAAGGTCTTCGTGATTTCGGCGGGTGTGCTGCGCACGCCGCTGGCGCAGTTCGTAGCAGTGATTCTGGTGGCGCGAGTGATCCGCTATTTCGGCGAAGCGTACCTGGGAATCCGGCTGGGCCTGGGCGCGCAGGACTATTTGCGGCACAACGCGTGGACGCTGACGGGCGTGGCACTGGGGCTGGCGCTGGCGATGGGCTTATTGCTCCGGCTGGCCGAACGGCGGCGCGCCGCGGCCCGCGCGACGTTACAATAAGCGGGAAGACCCTGCATCCTCGATGCCGAAGCGAATTGCGATCGTGGAAGACGAAGCCGAGCTCGCTTCCCTGATCGATTACAACCTGGCCCGGCATGGCTACCAGACCCAGATCCTGCGCGGAGACAAGGGGACGCTGGAGGAGTTGGAGCGCGCCAAGCCGGATCTGATTGTGCTGGACGTGATGCTGCCG
Source organism: Bryobacteraceae bacterium (assembly GCA_050010695.1). Classification (GTDB taxonomy): domain Bacteria; phylum Acidobacteriota; class Terriglobia; order Bryobacterales; family Bryobacteraceae; genus Bog-375. The sequence goes on along the minus strand of JBEKKO010000003.1, from coordinate 67,379 downwards.
GATGTCGACGGATTCCAGTTGTGCCGGCAGATTCGCCAGTCGCAGGATCTGGCGCGCACGCCGGTTTTGTTTCTCACCGCGCGCGGCGACGAGGTGGACCGCGTGCTCGGCCTGGAAATCGGCGGCGACGATTACATGACTAAGCCGTTCAGCCCGCGCGAGCTGGTGGCGCGGGTGAAAGCGCATCTGCGCCGCGAACAAATGGACGCCGAGCCGGCGGTGACCGGCATCGGTCCTTTCCGGCTGGATCGCACCGGCCGGCGCGTGTACGTGGGCGAACGGGAGTTGACGCTGACGTCGACCGAATTCAACCTGCTGGAGTTTTTTCTCACCCACCCCGGCCGCGCCTACAGCCGCGATCAACTGCTGGACGCGGTGTGGGGCGCTCAGCACTACGTGACGCCGCGCACCGTCGACGTGCACGTGCGGCGCCTGCGCGAGCAGATTGAAGGGCAGCCGGAGAGCCCCCGCTATCTGACCACGGTGCGCGGCTTCGGCTATCGTTTCGAGGACACCGCTTGACCGGCAGGATTTTCCTCAAGCTGATTGCCTGCGTGCTGGGCCTGTTGCTGCTGGCGCTGCTGACGGTGGACTACTTCACCACGCGCGTCGCCAAGCAGGTCTACATCGACAGCCTGGTGCGGCAAGCCACCGACAAAACGCGCATGCTGGCGCTTTCGGTGGACGACATCGGCGCCGTCGGCCAGCCCGCCGCGCGCGCCATGGCCGCGGCCGCCGGCGGGCGTTTGACGCTGGTGCGGAGCGATGGCCGCGTAACGGTGGATTCCGATGCCGACGCCGCCCAAATGGAGAATCACGCCACGCGGCCGGAGATCCGGCAAGCGCTGGCGGGCGGGACCGGTTGGAGCGTCCGGCGCAGCGGGACGCTGGGGATTCCTTTTCTGTACGTAGCGACGCCCTGCCGCGGCGGCGTGGTGCGGCTGGCGGTTCCCTATGCCCAGGTGGAGACCCAGGTGGCGCAGATTCGCGCCAAGATCCTGATCAGCACGGCGCTGGCGTTTCTGCCGGCCATCCTGGTGGCGGCTCTGCTGGCGCGGTGGATCTCGCGCCATTTCGCCACCATCATGGCGCACGCCGGCGAACTGGCCGGCGGCAACTTCCGCGCGCGCCTTCCCGTCGCCGGCGGCAACGAGTTCGGCCAACTGGCGCGCACCCTCAACGACACCGCCGCCAACCTGCAGCGGACGGTGGAGCAGTTGCAACTCGAGCACAGCGAGCTGGAGCGGCTGGAGCGCATCCGCAAGGATTTCGTCATCAACGTCTCACATGAGCTGCGCACACCGCTGGCTTCGATCCAGGGCTACACGGAAACCCTGCTCGACGGCGCGCTCGGCGATCCGCAATACAACATGCGCTTTCTCGGCATCATTCGCCACAACGCCGAGCGGCTGGCGCGCCTCACCGAGGATTTGCTCACGCTCTCGCGCATCGAACAGAAGCGGCAGAGCCTGGAGTTCGAACCGCACGCCGTTGGCGGACTGATCGAAGAGGCGATGGACCTGGTGCGCCCCATCGCCGCCAAAAGGTCGATTCGTCTCGCGACTGAAATGGACGCCGCCACACCCGAGGTCTGGTGCGACGGCGAGGCGGTTTCGCAGATTCTGAGCAACCTGCTCGACAACGCCATCAAGTACACGCCGGCCGGCGGATCCATCGTGGGGGGCGCGCGCCCCGCCGGCCGTTTCGTGGAGGTCTTCGTGCGCGACAGCGGGGCCGGCATTCCGGCCGAGGATCTGCCGCGCCTGTTCGAACGGTTTTATCGCGTGGACAAGGCCCGCTCACGGGAACTGGGCGGCACCGGGCTGGGGCTCTCCATCGTGAAGCACCTGGTGGGCGCGCACAACGGCACGGTGCGCGTCGAAAGCCGCGTGCAGGAAGGCTCGACCTTCTTTTTCACGCTGCCCGCCGAAGAAGCCGCGCTGCCGAAAGAAGCGGCGGTAGCGGGATAGGGCAGAGTTCCGCTGACAACGCTACAATCGAAGAAGGGAGCGGCTCATGAAAGTATTCGTCTCCTACGGGTATGCCGGTGATCAGGTGAACGCCTTGCGGCTGCAGGCTCTTGGCGCGGTCAATGGATTCACCGTATATGTGCCACCGGCGCACACTCGTCAGCAACGATACGGGCCACCGATTGCGCCTGTGGGCTTCCGTCGGCCCCAGCCTCTCGACCCGGAATCCGAGCGGGAGATCAGGGACTCCGAGATTGTTCTCGGAGTGATCGGCAATGCTTTCACGGATACCTGCCGTCTCGAACTGGACGAGGCGCACAAGGCCGGCAAGCCCATGATCGTGATGACCAATCCGGGTCACGCCGAGCTGTTCCGGAACCTCGGCTGGAATGTGGTGCAGATCGATCCATCGCATCCCGAGCGGGCGGAGTCGGAAATCGTGCGACAGCTCAAAGCCGTCAAAGCCAAGCCAACGAAAGAAGCGCTCCTTGCCTTCGGTACACTCGCACTCGGCCTGTTGGCCGTCGCCGCGATTGCCCCCCAGGAATAACGCAGCGCCAAATGCGACGGCCAATTTGCACGATACATACATCCAGCGTCGTCGCTCTTGACCATCTCGGTTTGGTGTCCCAGCTCAGTTGGCTCTTTTCGCGAGTTCTGCTCCCCAAGGCGGTTCGAACGGAGCTGTTCAGGCGGCGAAAGACCAAGGACCGCATTCGGGCGATCTTCCGTGACTATAGCTTTGTCGAAGGCTGCGATGACTACGATAAGGGAGCCGTCGACGTCCTTTTGATCGAGCGCGGAAAGCTGGGCGTTCGAGATCGCGGTGAGGCGGAAGCCGTAGCCCAAGCTGCACAAGTCGGCGCCATGGTCATTGTCGACGACCGTTGGGGCCGGAGCCTGGCGGCGCGCCACGGCCGCGATTTTCATGGAGTCCTGTGGGTGCTCCGGCGGTTGCAGGAATTGGAACTCGCCTCCTCCGGCATAACCCGGGATCGCCTGGTTGCGCTGTTTCGCCGTGGCGTTCGGCTTCCCAGGAAAGAGGTAAACGACTTGCTGGCCGAAATAGGCGAGCCGCCGATCCCGAAGGCCCGCAACGAGTAGCCGCCAGGGAGGGCGCCAATGAAGATCGTGGTTCTGGATGGCTATTGTTTGAACCCGGGCGATCTGAGCTGGGACGGGGTGCGTGCGTTCGGAGACACGCTGGTGTTCGACCGGACCCTGGCCGGCGAGGTGGTCGAGCGCGCGGCGGGCGCCCGAATCGCGTTCACCAATAAAACGCCGCTGCCGGCGGAAGTGCTGCGGCAACTGCCGGAGCTGCGCTACATCGGAGTGCTGGCCACCGGTTACAACATCGTGGACGTGGAGGCGGCGTGGCGGCAGGGGATCGCGGTGACCAACATCCCCAGTTACGGCACTCGCTCGGTGGCGCAATTCGTCTTCGCCCTGTTGCTGGAGCTGTGCCACAACGTGGGTCTGCATGCCGGTGCGGTGCGGGCCGGCGAGTGGACGCGCTCGGCGGACTGGTGCTTCACCAAAGCGCCGCTGGTCGAGCTGGCCGGCCTGACAATGGGGATTGTGGGCTTCGGCCGCATCGGGCGAGCGGTTGGGAAAATCGCCGACGCCATGGGAATGCGGGTCGCCGCCACCGACACCAATCGCAGCGATACCCCGGGCTACGCAGATTTCCGCTGGATGGAGATCGACGAGTTGCTGGCGGAGGCCGACGTAGTGAGCCTGCACGCGCCGCTGGCCGCCGAAACGCGGGGTATGATCGACGCGCGCGCCCTCCAGCGCATGAAGCCGTCGGCGTTCCTCGTCAACACCTCGCGCGGACCGCTGGTGGTGGATCGGGACCTGGCCGATGCGCTGAATGCAGGGCGCCTGGCGGGAGCGGCGCTCGACGTCGTCTCGGAAGAACCGCCCGCGGCGGACAACCCGCTGCTCACCGCGCGCAACTGCCTGGTGACGCCCCATATCGCCTGGGCCACCCGCGCCGCCCGCGCCCGGCTGATGGAGGAAACCGTACGCAACCTGGCCGCCTTCATCGCCGGGGAGAGCCGCAACGTGATAGTTTGATCGGTAGTTGCCGCATTCGGCAAACTGTCTGTCCAGCCAATTCGGGAGCCAAGGAGCATCCATGGATCGAAGAAACTTTCTCATCAGTTCGGCTGCCGCCCTCGGCGCCAGTTCGAGCGTGTTCGGCGCCCCGAGCGACGCCGTGCGAGTCGCGGTGGTGGGAGTCGGCGGCCGCGCCAGAGATCACATTGCGGGCCTCATCAAGGAGCCGAACGTCGAGATCGTCGCCTTGTGCGATCCGGACGATTCGCACCTCGACAAGGGGCAGAAGCAGATTGCCGCGGCCGACCAGAAGGCGCCCCGGAACTACCGCGACGTCCGCAAGCTGCTCGAAGACAAATCCATCGACGCCATCACCATCGCGACGCCGAACCACTGGCACACGCTGGTGACGGTGTGGGCGTGCCAGGCGGGCAAGGATGTCTACGTGGAAAAGCCGTGCTCGCACAATATGTTCGAGGCCAGGCAGATTGTGGCCGCGGCGCGCCGGTACAACCGCATCGTGCAGCACGGCAGCCAGATCCGCTCTTCGGTGGCGGTTCAGGAAGCCGTCCAGAAGATGAACGACGGGTTGATCGGCGACCTCTACCTGGCGCGCGGGCTGTGCTTCAAATGGCGCGACACGATTGGCCGCACACCCGTTTCGCCGGTGCCCGAGGGAGTGGATTACGACCTGTGGACCGGCCCCGCGCCGAAGCGCGAATTCACCCGCAACCGATTTCACTACAACTGGCATTATTTCTGGGACACCGGCGACGGCGACCTGGGCAACCAGGGCATTCACGAGCTCGATATGGCGCGCTGGGGACTGGGCGTTCGCTATCCGGTGAAGGTGACCGCGGTGGGCGGCCACTTCATGTTCGACGACGACCAGGAAACGCCCAACGTGTTGAACTGCGCTTACGAGTTCGAGGTGAACGGCAAGCCGCGAATGATGGAGTTTGAAGTGCGGCACTGGATGACCAACGGCGAAGCCGGCATCGAAGACCGCGGCCACAACGGGATCGGCAACCTATTCTACGGCTCCAAGGGCTACCTGGCGGTGGATAGCTACGTTTCCTACAAGAGCTGGCTGGGGCGGGAGCAGGCGCCCGGTCCGGCGCGCCGCGAGGGCGGCGACCATTACGCCAACTGGTTGGACGCGGTGCGCACGCGCAAGCGGGAAACCCTGCACTCGGAAGTCGAGGAGGGCGCGATTTCGACCACGCTGGTGCACCTGGCCAACATTTCCTATCGCGTGGGCCGCACCCTCCACTTCGACGCCGCCAGCTACTCGGTGACCGGCGACGCCGAAGCCAACCAACTGTTCACACGCGACTACCGCAAACCGTTCGTGGTGCCGGTGGTGTAAGGGGCGGAACGACGGGATCGCCGTGCCTCGCGGCTTGGAGTGTGGCGCCACTTTGCGGTAACGTGAATGTATGAGACCGGAACTCCTTCGCCGATTGGAGGAAGTCGTGTGGGTCGACTCCGATCGACTCTCGGGAGCACCCTGTTTCCGAGGAACCCGGATACCAGTGCAGATGCTGATCGACCACGTGACGGCGGGTTTCTCGCTGGACGAGTTTCTGGAGACTGTGCCGTCCTTGGAACGAGGCCAGGCTCTGCGCTTTCTGGAGTTGGCCGGTGAGCAGATGAAGGAATGCGCATCCTCCTTGACGAGTGCGTGAACCCGCGCCTTCGATTGGCCTTTCCTGGCGACGAGGAAGAGCATCGCGGAGGTGGGATGGCGGGGGCTCAAAAACGGCGCACTGATGAGCGAAGCGACCCCGCTTTTTGACGTCCTGGTGACTTTGGACCAGAATCTCCAGTTTCAGAACCAGACCGGAAAGCACCCTATTGGGATTGTTGTCCTGATCACGCAGTTCAACCATCTCGCAGCTTACCGGCCACAGTTTGCGGAGATCCGCGATTTGGTCAGGCAGACGAAACCTGGGAAGGTCAACGCTCTTCAGATCCGGTAGCTTCTCGCCCTGGAGTCAGATGGTATGGGCTGGCGGAACGGGCGCGCACTACACTGGAATCTGGTGCGATGAAGATCGCGATTACAGGGGCTTCCGGTTTCATCGGGCGGCGGCTCATGAAGCTGCTGGCGGCGCGCGGCCATCGGTTGCGCGTGCTGAGCCGTCACGCGGGCACGAATCTGCCGGCGGGCGTCGAACTCTCCGTGTGGGATCCGCTCCTCGGCCTGGCGCCGGAGGCCGCTTTGCGCGATGCGGACGCCGTCTTGCACCTGGCCGGAGAACCGGTGGCGCAACGCTGGACCGCCGCGGCCAAACAGCGCATTTACGACAGCCGGGTGATCGGCACGCGCCACCTGGTGTCGGCGCTCGAGAACTGCTCGCCGCGGCCGCCGGCGCTGGTGTGCGCGTCGGCGATTGGCTACTATGGCTCGCGCGGCGATGAGGCGCTCAACGAGGATGCCGGTCCCGGCGCGGGCTTTCTGGCGGACGTCTGCGCCGCCTGGGAGCGGGAAGCGGTGAACGCCGAAGCTGTGGGCGTGCGGGTCACGCGTGTTCGTATCGGGCTGGTGCTCGACACGCGCGGCGGTGCGCAGAAGCCGATGCTGGCCCCATTTCGCGCCGGGCTGGGCGGTCCTCTCGGCGGCGGCCGGCAATGGATGTCCTGGATTCATGCGAGCGACCTGGCGGAAATGTTCCGCTTCGCGTTGGAGCGCCCGGCGCCGCCGGTGCTGAACGGCGTTGCGCCCGGCGCGGTGACCAACGCCGATTTCACGCGCGCTCTGGCCAGCGCGCTCCATCGGCCGGCGTTTCTTCCCGTACCGAAACTGGCGCTGCGGATGCTGTTCGGCGAAATGGCCGACCTGCTGCTGGCCAGCCAGCGCGTCGCACCAGCCGCCGCCGAAGCCGCCGGATTCGAGTTCCAGCACCGGGAACTGAACGAAGCGCTGGCGGATCTGCTGCGAGGGTGATTGGCGCGGGGCCTTGAGCGCCACCAGTATAATGAAAGTTGGCGTTGAAGTTCGAGTGGGACCCGCAGAAAGCCGCGGCGAATCTCGTCAAACACAAAGTCTCGTTCGAGGAGGCAGCGACAGTGTTCGGCGATCCATTAGGCGGTATCCTGGCTGATCCGCGTCATTCCACTGGGGAGGAGCGTTTCGCGCTGCTGGGCCTTTCGCAGGACCGGAGCTTGCTTGCGGTCATGTACGTTGATCATGGCGGCGCGATTCGTATTATCAGCGCGCGGCGGGCAACCGGCCGTGAGCGAAGGAACTATGAAGAGATCACTCAATAAAGGCCGAATCACCAAACAGGCTGACGCCGACGAGATTCTTCCGGAGTATGACTTCAGTCGCGCCGCGCGCAACAAGTACGCATCGCGATACGCCGCCGGAAGCGCTGTAATCGTGCTGGAGCCCGACGTGGCCGCCGCGTTCCCGAGCCCAGCAGAGGCGAACGAGGCCCTGCGCGCTCTGGCAGGAATCATCCAGAAGCACCGCACCCGCCGCCCCACGTCCCACCGCGGTCTCTGAACGACGCCCCATCGGGCTTCGTGGCCTGCCCCCGGCGCTCCGGTTCCGGACCATGGTTAGCCAGGGACCGCGCTTCGCCCCGACTCTTTGGACCTCATCGCCAAATCCAGCAGCGCTTGGTTGATTTGGTCGCGGCTCGGTGCTGTATGTGCCTCTCGGTGGCAGTTGGGGCAGACCGCGACGCAATTCCAAACGCGGTCGCTTTTCTCGGCCCCAAGGATGTGATGTACGTCAAGGAAACCAGGATAGTCCCGTGCTGACCCGCACCCCTCGCGCTCGCACTTCCCCGCGGCTCTGCGCAAGACAACGCCGCGGACGCGCTGGTCGCGCTTGACGTGCGACCTTGTGGCAGCGGCCTTCGATGCCCCATCGCTTCCAAGCAGCGAGTAATCGATGCCGGGCATGTCGTCGAACGTGTCGTCTAACGCCTCTTCTGTTTCGTCGATTCGGTCAACGACGAGGTTTCGAACACCAGCATGTCCCCAGAGGGCGCCTGCGACCGTGGGAGCCGCATCGTCCCTCAACCAGAGTGTAGGGCTCGAGCCGTTCGTCGCATGATTCTTCTTTCTTCGACCGAGCTTGCCTTCCGCGAGCAGGGACTCGCTGATGCGCCGCTGATCGCTCCAGATCGCCACGAGATCTGAGAGGGGCACCTGTGCAGCAAGGGCGACCCTCTCGCCTTCTCGCTGGACGAATAGGAAGTGCGTGGCGCCCTCGCGTCTCGCGCCGTCTACGAGCCGCTGCAACGAGCCTTCCCAATCGCCAGGGTCCCTAATCTTGGCCAAGAGCTGCACCGCGGAATGCGTATTCTTTTTCTGCGTGCGGCGCCAACATAGCTTGACGCGCATGGCAATCGGTTGCCCGCCTGGGGTGGTGGCGTGGACTGTTTGGGATTCGCTCTTTCCGATGGCCTTGCGGTCATCGCGCACGTTGCGAAACCCCCTACTCGAAAGGAAGGGGACAATCATCTTCCGCGTTTTATGTTCGGCCTTGTAGCTCTCAGCGGTTCGGAACTCCCGCTTGCTCATAAGTCCTCCTGTGGCGCTCTGTCACGGAGTATACACCCGGCCCAGCAGGAGGGTACAGCGGCAGAATGGCTTGGTGTCCACGCCGCCCCTGCCCCGCCGCCCAACTGCGCGATACTGAACCTTGTGACCTTTGAGGCAGTGGCGGAAAACCTGCGCGAGTCCTTCCGCATCATCGCGGCCGGACGGCGCGCGAGGTGTACCTATGCGCTCACCCCTTGCCACGCCGGAGCGGATCTCCGATCCGGCTTGGTAGAATAAAGGCGGCATGGAGAAGCCCGTGATTGTCGCCGATCCCGAAGTCATGAACGGCATGCCCTGCTTTCGCGGCACGAGAGTTCCGTTCAAGAACCTGATCGATTACCTTGAAGGCGGACATTCACTGGGCGAGTTTCTAGAGCAGTTTTCCACCATCACGCGCGATGTGGCCATTCAGGCGCTTGAAGAAGCGAAGGATTCGCTGCTAGCCAGAATCGCATGAAGATTCTGCTTGCACGAGTGCCTGCCGCTCGATTTCCGGCACAGCTTTCCTGGCGCCCATACCGTTCAGTGGGCGGGCTAAAGGGCAAGAAGAATGGCGAGTTGCTGCGAGCTGCCGAGGTCGCGGGGTACGACGTCCTATTGACCGTCGACCAAGGCATACCCCGCGACAACGATCTCGCGGGCAGGAAGCTGTCGGTCATCCTGATTCGTTCGCGGACAAACCAACTTGAGGATCTGCTGCATCTGTTCGAGCCGATCCTTCAGGCACTCCGAACAGTCCAGCCCGGTCAGGCCGTTGTCGTTCCGTTCCCGGAGCAATGATTGCCCCGCCGCTCAACTGCGCGATACTGAACCTTGTGACCTTTGAGGCTGTTGCGGAAAACTTGCGGGAATCCTTCCGGGTCATCGCGGCCAGCCGGGCTGTCGGCGAGGTGCGCGAATTGCCGGGCGTCAGCATCGCGTCGGCCGGGGTCACGTTTCAGATGTTCAACGCGGCGTTCCTGTCGGGGCCGGTCGAGACCGAAGCCGAGTTGGCGCGGCGCATCCTTTTGCCCTCGCTGCAATTCAACACGCGCGGCCTGGAGTGGTCGTTCTGGGTGTGCGAGGATTGGCTGGGCCCCAAGGCGCATCGCCGCCTGCGGCAAGTCTTCGAACAGTACGGTTTGCGCCGCACGGTTGAACTGCCGGGCCTGGTGACCGAGAAGGTCCGCCCACCCACGCGGCGGCTGCCGCAGATCGAAGTCCGGCGCGTGCGCGACTCCCACACCGGCGACGACTTCCGCGGCATCGGCGCGGTCTGCTTTCACGTCCCGATCGTCTGGTTCAACGAAGTGTTCGACCAGAATTCCGTCTGGGACCGCTTCGCCGCGTACGTCGGATACGTGGATGGCGTGCCGGTCTCGACCGCGGCCACGGTCGCCTGCGGCGACAACATCGGGGTCTATAACGTGGCCACGCTGCCCGAGCACCAGCGCCGCGGCTATGGCGAGGCGGTGATGCGCCACGCGCTCGAGGAGGCCGAACGCGAGCGGCCCTCCCGGCCGGTGGTGCTGCAATCCACCGAAGCCGGCCTGCACCTTTATGAACGGATGGGCTTTCGGACAGTGGCCCGTTTCAGCGTCTACGCCAGTTGAAGGCCGCCGGCGGCGATCAGCGCTTCGATCGCCGCCAGGTCGCGATATAGCGGCCGGTCGGAACCGAGCGGCGGAGATACGGCGCGGATGCGGGCCCGCACCTGTTCCAGCGCATCGCTGGTTCGGAGCGGCGACAGCAGGTCCAGCGCCCGCGCGGCGCACAGGGCTTCAATGGCGAGCACGTAGCGCGCATCGCGAATCACCCGCTGCAGTTTCACCGCGGCCGTCATTCCCATCGAAACAAAATCCTCCTTGTTGCCGCTGGTGGTGATGGAGCCGGTGGAGGCGGGGTTGGCCAGCACGCGGATTTCGGCGATCAGGCTGGCGGCGGTGACCTGCACCATCATCAGCCCGGATTCCAGGCCCGGGTGGCTGGCCAGGAACGCGGGCAAGCCTTCGTTGAGCGCGGGATTCACCAGCCGGTCGATGCGGCGTTCCGAGATGCCTGCCAGGGCCGCCAGCGCGATGGCCAGAAAATCGAGCTGGAGCGCCAGCGGCTCGCCGTGAAAATTGCCGCCGGAGAGGATTTCGGAATCGAACACCAGCGGGTTGTCGGTGGCCGAGTTCACCTCGATCGCGAACACGCGCCGCGCTTCGGCCAGCGCATCGAGCACCGCTCCGTGAACCTGCGGAACCGCGCGCAGCGAATAGGCGTCCTGCACGCGGCCGCAGCCGCGATGCGATTCGCGAATCTGGCTGCCTTCGAAAAAGCGCACCAGGCGCGCCGCGCTGAGTAGCTGGCCGGCTTGCGGGCGTGCCTGGTGAATGCGCGCATCGAAAGCCCGCGGCGTGCCGCGCTGGGCATCGAGCGTCAGTGCCGCCACCACGTCGGCGGTGTTGGCCAGCGTTTCCGCGGCCTCCAGCTCCAGGCAGCCGACGGCCAGCATGGCCTGCGTCCCGTTGATCAAGCTGATGCCTTCCTTGGGGTGCAGGTCTACGGGCGAGATGCCGGCGCGGCGCAGCGCTTCCCCGCCCTCGAATAGGACGCCCTCGAATTCGGCTTCGCCCTCGCCGATCAACACCAGCGCCATGTGCGCCAGCGGCGCCAGGTCGCCGGACGCGCCCACGCTGCCTTGCGAAGGCACCACGGGAGTGACGCCGCGGCCCAGCATCTCGCACAGGCGCTCGGCGATGAGCGGGCGAATGCCGGAGAATCCTTTCGCCAGAACGTTGGCGCGGATCAGCATCATGGCGCGCACCACTTCACGCGCGAGCGGTTCGCCCACGCCGGCTGCGTGCGATCGCACCACGTTGCGCTGCAACTGGTCCAGTTGCTCGCGCGGGATGCGCACGCCAGCCAGCAAGCCGACGCCGGTGTTCACCGCGTAGATGGGGTCGTCGCCGGCAGCCAGGCGGTCGACCACGGCGCGGGAGCGCTCCATGGCAGCGCGGGCGGCCGGCGCCAGAGCTACGTCCGCGGTGCGCGCCCGCGCCGCAGCGCAGGTTTCGGCGATGGTCAGGGAGTTTCCGTCGAGAGTGAGAGGCATGGGCGTATGCTCAGGTCGGGGCCTTCCGCTGGAGTTTCACATTCAAGCGTTCTGCGGCGCGGCGCCCCGTCTCGCCAACCCGGAATTGGTGTCTTGTATCAGGGCACGGCTTCAGCCGTGCCGCAAAATGCAGGCATCCAAGGGCTTTAGCCCCTGCCACCTTCCTCCGTGCCAAGTACGCAAAACGACACGGGAACTTCTTGGCGCTCACCAGGGGCTAAAGCCCGATTCCTTACTGCGACTCTGCGGCACGGCTGAAGCCGTGCCCTGATACAAAGCTCATCATATCCCCACCCGCTGGGAAATGCAGAGACTCGATGCGCAGGCCGGGGGCCTGCGCCACTCAAGCTTAACGCTTCTGGCTGCCGGCGATGAGGCCTTCGATGTTGGTCAGCTCGGTCGGGTAGTTGCCGGTGTAGCAGGCGTAGCAGTATTCGTGCTTCTCGTCGTCGTCCACCGCCTTGCGCAGCGACGCGAGGGAAAGGTAGCCGAGCGTATCGGCCTCGACGAAGCGGCGGATTTCTTCCACGCTATGGCTGGAGCCGATCAGCTCGGCGCGGTTGGGCGTGTCCACACCGTAGAAGCAGGGCGAAATGGTGGGTGGGCAGGAGATGCGGAGGTGAACCTCGCGCGCGCCGGCCTGCCGCACCATGCGCACGATCTTGCGGCTGGTGGTGCCGCGCACGATGGAATCGTCCACCAGCACCACCCGCTGGTCCTTCAGCAGATGGCGCACCGGGTTGAGCTTGAGCTTGACGCCGAAATCGCGGATGGCTTGCGACGGTTCGATGAAGGTGCGTCCCACATAGTGATTGCGAATGAGCGCCTGGCGGAATGGCAGCCCCGATTCGGCCGAGTAGCCGATGGCCGCCGCCACGCCGGAATCCGGCACCGGGACCACCAGGTCGGCGTCCGCCGGGCATTCCCGCGCCAACCGCCGCCCCAGATTCTCCCGTGATTCTTCCACCGAGCGCCCGAACACGATCGAATCCGGCCGCGCGAAGTAAACGTGCTCGAACACACACTGCGCCCGCTGCTGCTCCGGCGCGTAGCGCTCCCGCGTCATCCCCTGCGGGCCCACTTCCACCATTTCGCCCGGTTCCACGTCGTGCAGATAGACGGCGCCGATCAGGTCGAAGGCGCAGGTCTCGGAAGCGAACACGTAACATTTGCGGCCGCCGGAAACTTCCATTTCGCCCACCGCCAGCGGGCGGAAGCCGTGCGGGTCCCGCGCGACCAGAATGCGGTCCTGGGCCAACAGGACCAGCGAGAAAGCGCCTTCCACTTGCAGCAGCGCTTCGCGCAGGGCTCCGGCCAGCGTGCGTTCCGAAGAGTGCGCCACCAGGTGCAGCACCAGTTCGGTGTCGCTGGAGGCCTGGAACACCGAGCCCAGCCGGCCGAGCTCCTCGCGCAGCTCCGACGTGTTGGTGATGTTGCCGTTGTGGGCCACCGCCAGCCGCCCTTTCTTGCACGAAACCGAAAACGGCTGCGCGTTCAGCAGGACCGTATCGCCGGCCGTCGAGTAGCGGGTGTGGCCGATGGCCAGTTCGCCGGGCAGGGTGGCCAGCACCGGTTTGGTGAAAATATCCGCCACGTGCCCCATTTCCTTGTGCGTGTAGATGCGGTTGCCGTCGGAGGTGCAGATGCCAGCCGATTCCTGCCCCCGGTGCTGCAGCGCGTACAGCCCCAGGTAGGCCAGCTTGGCGGCTTCGGGGTGGCCATAGATGGCGACCACGCCACATTCTTCGTGAAATTTATCGGGCATGCGAATGGAGCGGCTCCGCCTGAAACGGCCGCCGCGGTCTGGGTACAGCGAACTTTCGGCTCTGTCGATATCCCTATTGTAGAGCAGCCGGACGCGTTTTCAATGACTCATTTTTCGCTGCGCGCGCCGCCATAACGGTTATAATCTCAGCATAAGGGAGGATCAATGGCTAAAGACAAAAGCCCCAAGAAGGAAGTCAAGAAGCCGAAGAAGAAGAAATAATCCGGCGCGGGGTCGGCCCGCCAGGTAAACCGCGGGCGCTACTGGCCGCGCCACTCAAATGGGGCGCCAGCCGCGTCCGCGGACTTCAGAGGAGCTGTCGATGCGCAATGACTGGGTAGAAAAACGTACGAACGACAAGATCCGCACGCAACTGCACTATGCGCGCCGGGGGATTATCACGGAAGAAATGCACTATATCGCGAGCCGGGAGAGCCTGGCGCCCGAGCTGGTGCGCTCCGAGCTGGCGCGCGGACGCCTGATCATTCCCGCCAACATCCACCACACCAACCTGGAGCCGATGGCGATCGGGATCGCCTCCAAGTGCAAGATCAACGCCAATATCGGCAACTCATCGGTGGTTTCGGACGTGGAAGGCGAGCTGGAAAAGCTGCGCGACTCGGTGAAATACGGGGCCGACACGGTGATGGACCTTTCCACCGGCGGCGACATTCCGGCCATTCGCAAAGCCATCATTGGCGCGTCGCCGGTGCCCATCGGCACGGTGCCCATTTACGAAGCGCTGTCGCGCGTGCGCCGGGTGGAAGACCTGAGCGCGCGGGTGATGCTGGAAGTGCTCGAGGAACAGGCCGAGCAGGGCGTGGACTACATGACCATCCATGCCGGCGTGCTGGTGCAGCACATTCCGCTCACCACGCGGCGGGTCACCGGCATCGTCAGCCGCGGCGGCGCCATCCTGGCCGAGTGGATGGTCAAGAATCACAAACAGAATTTTCTCTACGAGTGTTTCGAGGACATTTGCCGGATTTTTCAAAAGCACGACGTGAGCTTTTCGCTCGGCGACGGCCTGCGCCCCGGCAGCGTGGCGGATGCGAGCGATGAGGCGCAGTTCGCCGAGCTGCAGACCCTGGGCGAGCTGACCAAAAAGGCCTGGGAGTTCGACGTGCAGGTGATGATCGAGGGGCCCGGCCACATCCCGATGGACCAGATCGAGCTGCAGGTGCAGAAGGAAAACGAGCTCTGCTACGAAGCGCCTTTTTACACGCTGGGGCCGCTAGTCACCGATATCGCGCCCGGCTACGACCACATCACGTCGGCCATCGGCGCCGCCATGATCGGCTGGTACGGGGCCTCCATGCTGTGCTACGTGACGCCCAAGGAACACCTGGGGCTGCCCAACCGGGAAGACGTCAAGGCCGGCATCATCGCCTATAAAATCGCCGCCCATGCCGCCGATGTGGCGCGCAAGCGGCCCGGCGTCCGGGATCGCGACGACGAGCTTTCGCGCGCCCGCTACCGCTTCGACTGGAACCGCCAGTTCGAGCTTTCCCTGGACCCGGAAACCGCCCGCGCCATGCACGACGAAACGCTGCCCGAGGAAGGCTTCAAGGACGCGCACTTCTGTTCCATGTGCGGGCCCAAGTTCTGCTCGATGAACATTTCGGCCAAAGTGGAATCCTTTAGCGCCGAAGACGCCGAGGCGGTGCTGAACGGCCTGCCCGGGGAAAGCCTGGTGCGGATCGCCGGGGAGAACTAGGGATCGCCAGGAATGGTCTGGCGGTTGCTGCCGTGGCAGACTTTGGAACTTTCCGCCCTATCGCTGCAATCCTCTATTGAGCGGAGGTTTATAAGGCAAGATGAGAAAAGCAGTTGTAATCGCGTTGTTGGCCGGAAGTGCGCTGTTGGCCCAGGGTCCGCGGGGCCGGACGGCATTTGGCGGCCCCGGATTTGAGGGGCGAGGAGCGGGGAGCCTGCTGCACGGCGCCACGGTGACCGGCGCGCCATTTTCGGCCGTCCAGGTGACGACCCACCAGCAGACGCTGGCCAACGGCAACGTGATCCAGCGGCAGGAGCAAACCAACCTGTTCCGCGACAGCCAGGGACGGGTGCGCGAAGAGACCACCTTTACCGGACCCGACGGACAAGGCAGCCACTCCATGGTGACGATTTCCGATCCGGTGGCCCAGGCGGAGTGGCGCCTGAATCCGCAGACCAAGACGGCTTCCGAAATGCCGACGTGGCAACACCAGACCGGCGGCCCGAGGACGCGCACGGCCGGCGCCCCGCGCCCGCATCAAGGTTCCGCCAACGTGGTGAAGGAAGACCTGGGAGCGCAGACGGTGAACGGCGTGCCGGCTACCGGGACGCGCATGACGCGCACGATACCGGCCGGTGCGATGGGCAATGCCCAGCCGATGCAAATTGTGCGGGAAACCTGGGTTTCGAGCGATCTCCAGGTGCCGGTGACGGTCAAGATCAGCGACCCGCGCTTTGGCACCACGGTGACGCAGCTCACCAACATCAGCCGGGCCGAGCCGGACGCCGCGCTGTTCCAGGCTCCCGCCGACTACACCGTGGGCCACGGCCGCGCGGTCTTGGTTTCTCCGGCGGTGAAGTAGGGACCGGATAGAAAGACATTTCTCCTGGCAAGCAAGAGGGCTGCGGCCCGGCAGAGCGACGCCGGGCCGCTTTTTTGTGGGTGGCGTTGGTGGGGCATGCTTGCCGGCAGCGCCGCCATTCGTGGCGACGTTCCGACAGGAAATGTCGAGACGAATCTCGACACAGCAGGCAGGACTGCCGGCGCCACGCTTTACTTCGGTTTGGCTCCGGTGGCCAGGATGCTCTCGAAGTACGGGGCTTCTGTTTCGCGATGAACAATGGCGGTTTCCACGTTGCGGAAGCCGGCGTGTTTGAGGAAGCGCTCAAGGTCAAGTTCCGTAAACCCGAGCCAGAGGTCGGCATACATCTCGCGGGCTTCCTCGAGGTGGTGGCGGTTCAGGTCGAGGATGGCGGCGCGGCCACCCGGCTTGAGGATTCGCCAGGCTTCGGCGATGGCGCGCTGCGGGTGAGCCGCGTGGTGCAGCGCCTGGCTGAGGAAGGCCACATCGACCGTGCCGGTGCGGATCGGCACGTCCTCCAGATCGCCCAGCCGGTATTCCAGATTGGCGATGCCGTTCTTGCGCGCGAGAGCGGCGCCGAATTCGACCATTTTGGGAGAGTTGTCGATGGCGATCACGCGCCGGGCCCGCTGCGCCATGAGCTGGGCGATGGTGCCCTCGCCGGCTCCCAGGTCGGCGATGACCAGCGGCGGCATCAGGCTGAGCAGCGCTTCGGCGATTCCCTGCCAGGAGCGGCCGGGCACGTACTGGCGGCCGAACTTGCCCGCCAGCTCGTCGAAGTAGCGGCGCATCTTATCCTGCCGCTTGCGGAGCGCCAGGCGAAGGGCGGCGCGGTCCTGGGAGGCTTCGGGAATCTCGGCCGCGGCCTGGCGCAGGATGGCCACCAGCCCGGCGGGAGCGTCCAGGCGGTAGAACGCGTTCTTGCCGGTCCGGCGGTCGGCCACCAGACCGGCCTGCTTCAATTGCGCCAGGTGGGTGGAAACCTGGCTTTGGGGCTTACCAACGATGTCCTGCAGCTCGGCCACCGAAAGCTCTTCCTGCTCGAGCAGCAGGAGCAGGCGCAGCCGGCCGGGATCGGCGGCCAGGCGCAGCGATTTCAGGATTGACGGCATACTCTTCAATAGTCTAATATCAATGTATCAAGATTCCTTGATACGAGGTTATTGAAAATGAGCACAGCCATCCTGAACCAGAACGCGGTTGCCTACAAAGTCGCCGATCTGTCGCTGGCCGAGTGGGGCCGCAAGGAAATTTCCATCGCCGAGCAGGAGATGCCGGGCCTGATGTCGATCCGGCGGAAGTACGCGAAAGAGATGCCGCTGGCCGACGTGCGGATCACCGGCTCGCTGCACATGACCATCCAGACCGCCGTGCTGATCGAGACGCTGGTGGAGCTGGGCGCCACGGTGCGCTGGGCGAGCTGCAACATTTTTTCGACGCAGGACCACGCCGCGGCCGCCATCGCCGCCGCCGGCGTTCCGGTATTCGCCTGGAAGGGCGAGACGCTGGAGGACTACTGGTGGTGCACCTACAGGGCGCTCAGCCACACCGGCGGCAAGGGGCCGCAGTTGATCGTGGACGACGGCGGCGACGCCACGCTGCTGATCCACAAAGGATATGAACTGGAGAACGGCAGCGGCTGGGTGAACACCGCCTCGGGCAGCCACGAAGAAGACGTCATCAAGAACCTGTTGAAAGAAGTGCAAGAAGAGAACGCGGGGCGCTGGCACGAGATCGTCGAGGAATGGCGCGGCGTTTCCGAGGAGACCACCACCGGCGTGCACCGGCTGTACAAGATGCAGGAGGTTGGCCAACTGCTGGTGCCGGCGATCAACGTGAACGACTCGGTGACCAAGTCGAAGTTCGACAATCTCTACGGCTGCCGCGAATCGCTGGCGGACGGCATCAAGCGCGCCACCGACGTGATGGTGGCCGGGAAAGTAGCGGTGGTGTGCGGCTATGGCGACGTGGGCAAAGGCTCGGCGCACTCGCTGCGCGGGATGGGCGCGCGCGTGGTGGTGACCGAGATCGACCCGATCAACGCGCTGCAGGCCGCCATGGAAGGCTTCGAGGTTACCACCATCGAGGACACGCTGGGCCGCGGCGATATCTACGTCACCTGCACCGGCAACTGCGACATCATCACGCTGGAGCACATGAGCAAGATGAAGGACCAAGCCATCGTGTGCAACATCGGGCACTTCGACAACGAGATTCAGGTGGACCGGTTGAACGGCTCGGGCGCGCAGCGGACCAACATCAAGCCGCAAGTGGACATGTACACATTCCCCAACGGCAACAGCATCTTCCTGTTGGCGGAGGGCCGGCTGGTCAACCTGGGCTGCGCCACGGGGCACCCGAGCTTCGTGATGAGCAACAGCTTTTCCAACCAGACGCTGGCGCAGCTCGATCTGTGGAAGAACCGCGATTCGTACAAACCGGGGGTTTACACGCTGCCCAAGAAGCTGGATGAAGAAGTGGCGCGGCTGCACCTGGAAAAAATCGGCGTCAAGCTCACCACGCTGACGCCGAAACAGGCCGAATACCTGGGCGTGGCGCCCGAGGGGCCGTATAAAGCGGAGCACTACCGTTATTAAGGCGCGTCCGGCGCCGCATGTTAAATTAGAATGACGCACACCGCGGGAGGATAAACTTTGTCAGACAATCAACGAAACCTGTTTACGTCGGAATCGGTGACCGAGGGCCACCCCGACAAAATCGCCGATCAGATTTCCGATGCCGTTTTGGACGCCGTTCTGGCGGAAGATCCCACCGGGCGAGTGGCGTGTGAGGTCCTGGTGACCACCGGCACCTGCATCGTGGCGGGAGAGATCACCACCAAGACTTACGTCGACGTGCAGCGCATCGCGCGCAGCACCATCGATTACGTGGGCTACAACGACGCCAACTACGGCTTCGACGCCCACACCTGCGGCGTGCTGAACCTGATTCAATCGCAATCGCCCGACATTTCGATGGGGGTGGACACGGGCGGCGCGGGCGACCAGGGGATGATGTTCGGCTACGCTTGCGACGAAACGGCCGAGCTGATGCCGATGCCGATCATGATGGCGCACAAGCTGGTGCAGCGCCTTTCCCAGGTGCGGCGCGAGGGCGTGCTGGACTTCCTGCGGCCGGACGGCAAGAGCCAGGTGAGCGTGGAATACGTGGGCGGCGTGCCCAAGCGCATCGAAGCGGTGGTGATTTCCACCCAGCACAGCGCGGACATTTCGATCGAAGACTTGCGCCGCGAAGTGAAGAAGCACATCATCGACCCGGTGGTTCCTTCGGGCATGGTGGATTCGCAGACCAAGTACCACATCAACCCGACCGGGCGTTTCGTGGTGGGCGGACCGCACGGCGATACGGGCTTGACGGGCCGCAAGATCATTGTCGACACCTACGGCGGAATGGGCCGGCACGGCGGCGGCGCGTTCTCCGGCAAGGATCCGACCAAGGTGGACCGCTCGGCCTGCTACATGGCGCGGTACATCGCCAAGAACCTGGTGGCTTCGAAACTGGCGACGCGGGTGGAGGTGCAGCTTGCTTACGCCATCGGCGTGGCGGAGCCGGTTTCGGTGAACGTGAACACATTCGGCACCGGCGTGATCCCGGACGAACGCTTTACCGAACTGGTGCGCGAGAATTTCTCGCTGACGCCGCGCGGCATCATCGAGGCGCTCAACTTGCGCCGTCCGATCTATCGCAAGACCGCGGCGTTTGGCCACTTTGGCCGGACCGAGGAAGGTTTCACCTGGGAAGTCGCGGACAAGGCCGAAGCGCTGAAAGAATCGGCGGCGGCGGTTCACGCGGCAGCGCGGTAACGCGGTCCCAAGGTGGCCTGCTACCGGTGAAAAAACCGGCAAGCTAAAGCGTGCCCCACCAAGCTCAGAAAGTGTAGAGCAGCGTGCCGGGGGCCGGTTCGGCGGCGGGGGCGCCGGCGGTGACGGCGGCTTCGCCTTCGGCATTGACCGCTTCGGCGCTGACCGCGCGGTAGAAGATGCCGGTATCGCCGAGGTAGACTTCCAGCTCGGAGGGGCGCGGCAGGCTGCCCTGGATCAGCGCTTCCGACAGCGGATCTTCGATGTACTTCTGCAGTGCGCGGCGCAGCGGGCGCGCGCCGTAGCTGCGGTCGCCGCAGGTCTTCTCGAGGATGTACCGGGCGGCTTCCGGCAGCAGGCGGAGTTTCACCTGTTTGGCCACCAGGTTCAGGTTCACCTGCTCGACCATCAGGCCGATGATCTGAATCAGGTCGGCGTCGGTGAGTGAGCTGAACAGAATCACTTCGTCGAGGCGGTTGAGGAATTCCGGGTTGAACGCTTTCTTCACTTCGGCGCGCACCATGTCCTCGACCTTGGTCGGCATGCCTTCGCCGGCGGGGGCGGAAAAGCCCAGGTTGCCGCGCTTTTCGAGGAAGCGGGCGCCCAGGTTGGAGGTCATGATGATGATGGTGTTCTTGAAATCGACCTGGTTGCCGAGGCCGTCGGTCAACTGGCCGTCTTCGAACACCTGCAGCAGGATGTTGTAGATATCCGGGTGCGCCTTCTCGATCTCATCGAGCAGGATGATGGAGTACGGATTGCGCTTGACGCGCTCAGTGAGCTGGCCGCCTTCTTCGTAGCCGACGTATCCGGGAGGCGAGCCGATGAGTTTCGAAACCGAGTGCTTCTCCATGTACTCGGACATGTCGAAGCGCACCAGGCTCTTTTCGCTGCCGAACAGGAACCCGGCGAGCGCGCGCGCCACTTCGGTCTTGCCGACGCCGGTGGGGCCGAGGAACAGGAACGAGCCGGCCGGGCGGCTGCTGGCCTTCAAACCGGCGCGCGAGCGGCGGATGGCGCGGGCCAGCGCGGAGATGGCTCTTTCCTGGCTGATGATGCGCTTGTGCAGCTCCTCCTCGATGCGCAGCAGCTTGGCGATCTCCTCCTCCTTGATGGCGGTCATGGGGACGCCGGTCCAGCGCGCCACGACGTCCTCGATATCGTCCTTGGTGACACAGCCGGTGGAGGAATCGTCGAGATTATATTTCTCGCGGAGCTGCCGCATATTCTCGCGCTCCTTGCGTTCCTCGTCGGAATAGAAGCGCGCCTTCTCGAACTCATGATTGGCGATGGCGTTCTCCATCCGATGGACGATGAACTTGATGCGCTTCTGGATGTCGGCCAGTTCGGCGGGGAGGGTGGTCTGGCGCAGCTTGACGCGGGCGCCGGCTTCGTCGATCAGGTCGATGGCCTTATCGGGCAGGTAGCGGTCGGGGATGTAGCGGCTGGAGGTGTAGACGGCGGTTTCGATGGCCTCGTCGGTGTAGGCCACGGCGTGGAATTTTTCGTAACGGTCCTTGATGCCGAACAGAATCTTCACCGCGTCGGTTTCGGTGGGCGGGGGAACCTTGACGGCCTGGAAGCGGCGCTCGAGCGAGCGATCCTTTTCGATGGACTTGCGGAACTCGGCCGGAGTGGTGGCGCCGATGCACTGAATTTCGCCGCGGGAGAGCGCCGGCTTGAGGATATTGGCCGCGTCCAGCGAGCCTTCGGCCGAGCCAGCGCCCACCAGCGTGTGCAGCTCATCGATGAAGATGATGGCATTCTGGTTCTCCATCAGCTCCTTCATGATGGTCTTGAGGCGCTCCTCGAACTGGCCGCGATACTTGGTGCCGGCGACGATGAGGGACAGATCGAGCGCCAGGATCCGCTTGTCGGCCAGGAAGGAAGGAACGTCGCCTTCGGAAATGCGCTGCGCCAGCCCTTCCACGATGGCGGTCTTGCCGACGCCGGGTTCGCCGATCAGGACCGGGTTGTTCTTGGTGCGGCGGCAGAGGATCTGCACCACCCGCTCGAGTTCATAGTCGCGGCCAATCAGCGGATCGAGGGTGTTGTCCATGGCGGCTTGCGTGAGGTCGCGGCTGAATTCCGACAGCAGGGAGCTTTCCTTGGGCCGGGTGGGAGCTTTTTCGCTCTGCGAGCGTTGCAATTCTTCGCGGATGGTGGTGAGGCGCAGGCCGCGCTCATGCAGGATTTCGGCGGCAAAGCACTTTTCCTCGCGCAGCAGGCCGAGCAGCAGGTGCTCGGTGCCGATGTGCTTGTGGGTCAGGCGCTCGGCTTCCTCGGCCCCGTAGGCGAGCACGCGCTTGCATTCGTGGCTGAGCGGCAGATCGACCGAAGTGGATACCTTTTCCCGCGGCGCGGTATGCCCCTCGATCTGTTTGCGAATCGACTCGACGGCGGCGTGCGAGCGCAGAAAGCGGTTGGCCAGCGCCTTGTCCTCCCGCAGCAGGCCCAGCAGCAGATGTTCCGTCTCGATATAGGGGCTGCCGAACTGGCTGGCCTCATATCGGGCGAAAAAGATCACCCTTCTCGCCTTCTCCGTGTATCGCTCAAACATGGGATTTGCGATGCCCCCCTAATCTTAAAGATAACCCGACCCGGCTTCCGGATGCGGCCGAGTGATACTGTCCGGTACTATTCGCTGTAATTCTTCGCGGATGGTCGTGAGGCGCAGGCCGCACTCGTAGAGAATTTCGGCGGCGAAGCACTTTTCCTCGCGCAGCAGGCCGAGCAGCAGGTGCTCGGTGCCGATGTGCTTGTGATTGAGGCGCTCGGCTTCCTCGGCCCCGTAGGCGAGCACGCGCATGCATTCGTGGCTGAGCGGCAGATCGACCGAAGTGGAAACCTCTTCCCGGGGCGCGGTGTGCCCCTCGATCTGTTTGCGAATCGACTCGACGGCGGCGTGCGAGCGCAGAAAGCGGTTGGCCAGCGCCTTATCCTCCCGCAGCAGGCCCAGCAGCAGATGTTCCGTCTCGATATAGGGGCTGCCGAACTGGCTGGCCTCATACCGGGCGAAAAAGATCACCCTCCGCGCTTGCTCCGTGTATCGCTCAAACATTGGATTTGCGAAGCCCCTCTGACCTTCAAGATAAACCGACCCGGCTTCCGGTTGCGGCCGAGTGACACTTTCTGGTATTAGACCGCCTTTGTCCAGAGTGACGATCCGGTCGCAACGCCGGGCAAAGGCCTGGTTGTGGGTCACCAGGACCGAGGTCAACCGATGCGAACGGTGCAGGCCGGCCAGCAGGTCGAAGATCATTTGGCCGGTCCGGAAGTCCAGATTGCCGGTAGGCTCGTCGGCCAGCAGGACGGAGGGTCTGGCAACCAGGGCCCTGGCCACCACCACCCGCTGCTGCTCTCCCCCCGATAATTCGCCGGCGCGATGCGACGCCCGCGCATGAAGCCCGACCTCATCTAACCTCGCCACAGATTCCGCGGCGGCGGCCGAATGCGCCACGCCCCGGATCAGCAACGGCATCATCACGTTTTCCAGCGCTGTAAATTCAGGCAGGAGATAGTGAATTTGCCAGACGAAACCTATCTCACGGTTGCGAAAATCCGCGCGATCCGCCTCCGCGAGCCCGGAAATCTCCCTCTCTCCGTAGTGTATCGTACCCTCCGAAGGACTGTCCAGACCGCCCAGCAAGTGCAGGAGAGTGGACTTCCCCGCCCCGGATTCACCGACTAGCGCGAGCATTTCGCCGCGTTCCACATCGAGGTCTAACCCCTCAAAAACCACCAGCGGGGCTTCGCCGGAACGGTATCGCTTGGCCAGGTTGCGCGCGCGAATGTACGGCTCGCTCATTCACCCGTAGAGTAGCTCACTTCGGCGGTGGGATAGACGATCGGTTTTTGTCGTCTGTCAGTTGCCGCACTTTGGCCCAGCATGACAGACCACGGAATGCGTTGGTCTGTCCTACCCCACTTGGTAGATGGTCATGCCGGAGAGCAATTTGGGGTAGAAGTCGGTGGATTTCTGGGGCATCACGCCGCCGGAGAAGCTGGTATCGGCGACCTGTTCGATGGAAGTGGGCCGCAGCAGGAATGCGATCTGCGCGGCGCCGCCGCGGGCTTCGGCGATGGCGGCGTCGAGGCCGCGGATGTAGCGCAGGTGCGTTTCGTCGCGGACGGCCTCTTCGCCAATGCCGAGCGCTTTGGCGAGCAGGCGTTCGTGCAGCACGCGCACGTCGAGCTCGCCGGCCGGGTGGAGCGATTGGAGCAGGAACAGGCGGGAGCCGATGGCGGCGCCGATCACGGTTGGGCCGGCGGGCCGCTGCCAGGCGCGCTGCAGTTCGTCGGGTGAGGGGATCTCGACGACGCGGAAATCGGCGGCGGCGCGGGCCAGGAAGCCGTCGGGCAATTGGCCGGCATCGATGCCGCTCACCAACCGGTGGGTGGCCAGGATCTTCAGCCCCGGCGAATACATGTTGACGAAGGTCATCATCACGCGGCCGGCGCCGGGGAGTTGCGGGTTCTGGTTGCGGAAGGCGAGCGCGGTTTCGTAGCGGTGATGGCCGTCGGCGATGAGCAGCTTCTTGTCGGCCATCAATTCCTGGATGCGGCCCGCGGCGGCGATGCGCCACATGCGATGGCCGACGCCGTATTCGTCGGTGACTTCGGCGAGCGGAGCAGCCTGGGCGGCTTCCTCGAGGAGCGAATCGACCTCGCATGCACGGTCGGGGTAGAGCATGAAAATCTGGCCGCAGTGGGCGTGGGTGTGGCGCAGCAGTTCCAGGCGATCCTTCTTGGGGCCGGCCAGCGTCTGTTCATGGCGGTGCACGATGCCGGCGGAGTAATCCTCCACCGCGCCGAGCGCGATGAAGCCCTTGCGGGTCAGCCGCTCGCCGGTATCGGGGACGGTGAAGTCCTGGAAGTAAGGGAAGATGGCGGGTGCGGCATCGCGAGCCAGCACGCCGCTCGCGATCCAATCGTTCAAATAAGCCGCGGCGCGGGTGTAGACGTTGGCGGCATCGTTATCTTCGGGCTTGCGTTCGCCGAGGATGAGGCGCACCAGGTTATAGGGGCTGAGCGACAAATAGCGCGCCTGCATGGCGGGCGAAATCTTGTCATAGGGCTGCGTCACCAGGTTGGCGAGCGGGCCGGCTTGTGCGGTGTAGCGCAGGGCTTGGAAAGGATAGATTTTGGCCAAGCCCCAAGATACCAACAACGCCACCAACAACGCCACCAGCTACGGTTTGGGAGGCGCCACCGGCAGGTCGGGTTCGCGGCCCACCTGGCCGGTCATGGCCTGGTCGATGGTCACATCGTAATCGTCCAGGATCTTGCCCAGCGATTGGTTCATGCTGGTGCGGGCGTCCTGAAGCTGCGAAAGCGCATCGACCTCCGAGAGCCGCCGTGTGGTGTCGTCGCGCTGGGCGATCATCACGTCGAGAATGGTGGCCGTGCCGAGGTCGTACTTGCGGCGCGTGCCGGCCAGCGTCTCATCGGCGAGCTTGCGGGAGATGGCGCTGGTCTCGTAGGCGGCGCGGGCGTTGCGCAAGGCGGTCCAATTGTTCATCACGGCCAGCTTGATGCTGTTGTGAAGCTGGCGGTCCTGGATCTCCGACTGGCGGTAGTTGAGCTCGGCGGTGATGTGGTCGGCCTGGGCGGAGCGGTTCCGGATGGGCACCGTCAAAGTGAACGCGACGCTGTAATTCGGGAAGTTGCGATCGAAGACCTGGCTGAGCGCGGTACCATAGCCGCCCAGCAGGAACGGGTTGACGTCGGCGGCGGTGAGCGGCCGCGTTCCGATAATCTGCTGGCTGGAGTTCAAGATCGGCACTACGCCGTTGGCGTTCACGCTGCCGGCCTGTCCGTTGTTGGCCAAGGTAGCCGAAACCGAGAGCGTTGGCAGCAGCGCATTCCTGGTGCCGAGCAGTTCCAGCCGCGAGTTTTCGAGTGCAATCTGATTCTGCTCGATTTCCGGCCGGTGGGCGATGGCCTCGGCGACCAGGTCCTGCCACGGAATCACCGCCTCCTGCGGCGGAACGTCGATGTGATCGGTCGGAACGATGCGCGCCATGGCGACCGCCGGAACGTCCAGGCCGCTGCGCGTAATGTAGCTCTTGAGAATCATCTCCTGTTGCAGAACCTGGCTTTCGCGCTGCACCACGTCCTGCTGGGCGGCTTTCATGTCGGCTTCGGCCTGGATGATGTCGATGGGTGCGATGGCGCCCAGATCGGCGCGCTTCTTGTTGTCTTCGTAAAGCTGGGTGTCGAGTTGGAGAGTCTGCTGGCTCACCTTCAGCTCATCGTTGTAAGTCACCAGGTGCCAGTAGAGATTGACCGCGCCGGCGACGGTTGTGATGGCCTGGTTCTTAACGGTGAGGTCGCCGACTTTGAGGTTGTTTTGCGCCTCGTGGAAGGCGCGCTTGTTCACCGCCAGGCCGAATCCGTTGAGCAGGTTCTGGGTAATCGTCAAAGAAGCTGCGGCAGTGTCAATCGGATTGTAGAGAGCGGTGATGGCATTTTGGGAGGAGCCGAAGACGCTGCTCAGGCCAAGCGACACCGTAGTGCCGGTCCAGAAGCCCTGTTGCACGCCGTAAATCAGGTTCTTGAACTGCTGAACGAAGAAGTCGGTGCCGGTGAACTCGGTGGAAGTCTCGATGGCGGTGGAATGGTAGAATCCGCCGGCAATATAGAAGTAGGGGTCCGTATTGGGAATGGTAGAGCCGGCCAACGTCACGCTCACACCGCTGAGGACGCCGCTGTTCGCGCTGCTGCTGCTGGCGGTGCCGCCGGTGGAATTGACCTGCGAGGCTCCCGACAGGACACCGAGCGAGGCTGAACTGGGGGCCTGCGTGATGTTGGTGGAGAAATTCCGCAGCAACTGGCCGGCGCTGGCCCGCAACAGATTCGACTGCTCCAGATTCGGCGTATAACGGACCGACTCGAGATCGAGGTTGTTTTCGAGCGCCAGCGCGATGGCATCGCGCAGCGACAGGTAGATGGAGCCGGCGCGCATCAGCTTGTCGATGCGGGGAGAATCGGCAAAAGAAATCCCGCTCACCGGGTGGGCGCGGAAAGGCCGGGTCACCCCGGCGATCATCCCCTGGCGGGGGTCCTGGGCGAACGACTGCGTTTGCCCAAATCCGGGCAGCGCTACGAGGGCGCAAAGCAGGAGAGCAACGATCGGCTGAACGCGAAGCATAGTTAGAGTCGAGACCTCGATAGGCTTAATCTGCGGCAATTTCGCCGCCATCACATTTTCCGCTGCAAGTGCTTCCCTGGATGATACGAAGCACTTGCCGCGGCAGTTCGGAAAACTTTGGCGCTGTCCGCTTTTGGGACATGACGACCGCGGAACGAACAGCCAACCATATCTCATATTAGACGCTGGCGAGGGGAGATTTTTACCAGAAAAGAGGGCGGCGGGGTGGAGGTAGGGGTCCGGACAAGCCCGGGCGCCTACGGGGAAGACAAATGCGCTCCGCCGGCCTTCTTGGAGCGCGGTTTGGTTGCCCGCTCCTCGCTCAGCGCCCGGCTGAGCAACGTCTTGATGACCGCTTGCCGGCTGATATTGAGCCGGGCCGCCCGCTCATCGAGTTCTCGCAGCATGCCTTGTGTCAGGTCAACGTTTACCCGGCGGACCGGCCGGACCACGGTGAACTGGTTGGTGAAGTACGCGGAAACATCTTCGCCGCGAGAGGCCATCTCCGCGATCTCGTCGGCAGTGGGTGCTTGCCTAGACCTTTTCGGCATAGGTCTGTTCCTCCTCCTTGGTGGCTTTCCAGGCTGTAACAAGGTGGCAGTATTCGCCCTCTGAATCGCGCCGGACCTCGAAAATCACGAAACAGAGACGTCCGCGGCACCAGCCAATGGCGCGAAACTGCCGCGGATCGTCGCTCTTCTGGTCGACCAGGTACACTTGATCGAAGATTTCCTGCGCCTCTCTAAGGCTGACGTCATGTTTTCGCTTGACGTCCCGGCTCTTTTCTTTATCGAACTCGAACCGCATAGCCCTGTATAACTGTTATACCATCACCCGGATCGAAGGCAGGGTGCGGAACGATGGCCCGAAGGCACCGTGCCGGGCATGCCTGTCCCCTACCGCGAGAACAGGGATTCTGGGGCGAGGTGAATTCGATTACAATGGCTTCAGCCCTCGAGAACCTGCCGCTAATCGCGTGGGGCGCGAGCTATCGCGCGGCGGGCGGGGCGACTGACGAAGCCATGCGCAAAGTGCCACTCACCGAATCGCTGCGGATCATCGGCCGCGGCACGCGCAACTGGGTTGCCGACCGTCCGCTGGTGGTGTCCTTCGAGGTAACCGACGCCTGCACGTGCTATTGCAGGCATTGCGACCATGGCGGCCCGCGCGACGAATCCCGCAACCTGATGCCCTCCGACTATCCCCGCTACATGGAAGCGCTGCGGCCGTGCGTGGTGCAGGTTTCGGGCGGCGAACCGTTGATGCGGCCGGACCTGACCGAGATTGTGCGCAACATCCAGTGCGGCTCCGGCCTGCCGTACACAATTCTGGTCTCCAACTGGTCGCTGATGACCGAGCCCCGCTACCTGGAGCTGCGCGAGGCGGGCATCGACCAGTTTTCGGTAAGCCTGGATTTTCCCGACGAGCGGCACGACCAGTTCCGCATCCATCCCGGCCTGTACGCGCACTTGGAAGGCCTGATTCCGAGGCTGGCCGCGCTGGGCCACGACGACATCGTCCTCAATTCCTGCATCACCAGCGAGAACGTGGGCGAGATCAACGCCATCGCCGACAAGGCCCGCGCCTGGGGCGTCAACCTCTGCTACAGCGCCTACTCGGCGCGGCGCACGGGCTGCCGCGACTACCTGTTGAATTCGCCCGAGCAACTGGCCACGCTCAACCGCGAGCTCGACCGCGTGGAGCGGCGGCGCGACGAGACCAACTGGATCGTCAACGCTAAGAGCACCCTGGCCGCCACGCGGCGGTATTTTGAACGCGCCAGCGCGCCGGGCTGCAAGGCCGGCCTGCGATTCCTGGTAGTGACGGCGGATGGCGCCCTGCAGCCGTGCTCGATGCAGTTCGGCAAGTATAAGCTGGAGGACCGCGCGCGGATGGTGGAAGAATTCACCCGCCACAACACCTGCGACGAGTGCTATGTCTCGATCCGCTCTTACCTAGACAAGACTTTCCCGCAACTGCTGCGCGAGAACGTGCGCGAGTTCCTTTCGGTGAAAGCGCGGTAAGCCGGATCTGCGTTCCCAGCCGCAACGCCGGTGATATACTCGTTCCACGGAGACCAACTTCGATGAAAACAACTCTTGCATTGACTTATTCTTTGCTCCTCGCGCTATCGCTGCCACTGGCCGCGCAGCAGACCGGCACTCTGAAAGCCAAGGTCGACCCCGGCCGCGCCGGAGTGTTTCTGGATGGCAAGTATCTCGGACCGGCATCCAACTTCGGCATGAGCAGAACCTACACCGTGGCCGTCGGCGAACACGAGCTGAAACTGGCTGAGCCGCGCTACCAGGAGATCGTCACCAAGGTGACCATCGAGGCCGGCAAGAGAAGCGTGGTGACGGAGAAGATGACGGCGCTCCCGGTTCCCAAGCCGCCGTTCGGCATCATCAAGACGCACAGCGCCGACAAGTACGCGGCGGTTTACATCAACGGCAAATATTATGGCCACAACGACGAGTTCGACAACTTCGCGCAAGGCCTGCTGATACCGCCGGGCCAGTATGAAGTCCGCATCGAACCGGCCAGCGGCGCGGCCGTGGTGAAGAGCGTCACGGTGGTCGCCGACCAGACAGTCGTCGTCCAGTAAGCTGGCGGCTTGACTTAGTCGCGGGCTCGTTACCCAGCCAGCCTCGGCGCACCCAGTCAGAGCATGCCCTGCAGTTCGCGGGGCGCTCAAGTCCCACCCTTCATCCATAGCTTTTACCGTTTTCCGCAAACCATTGTCCTCATGGGACTTCCACCATCATCCCGCGTTCGGGACGCCGTGCCCGCCTGCCCTTTTGTGCCATTTTGAGGGCGATGTCACCTCACTGTGCGCATTGCATCTGAAACAGTGAAGGAAGGAGTTTACCGTGCCCGACTGGCTGCAGATGGTGCTGGTGATGGCCGCCTACATTGTGCTGATGCGATGGGTGCTGCCGCGCCTGGGCATAGGCACTTGAATGGCAAACTCCTGTGACGCCGCGGCGCGGCGTGAGGCACGGCAAAAGGCAAAGCCGGGCGAATGACGGCCGAGCGCCTGCGATAAGTGCGGGTTGACGAAGAATTTCGCCGCGCGCCTACTGGCTGGCTGCGCCGGCCGGAGGGCGGAAATGCGGCGCGGCGTGTTCGGTCAGCTTGAAATCGGGCGGCACCTGCAACAGGGCGGGCGAAGGCTCGGAGCGGCTCACATTGGTCAGCCGGGTGACGGTTTCGCCGCTGCGCGGGTCGCTGCGCCTGGTCAGGATCGCCATTTGCAGGTCGGCTGAATACCAGCGTTCAGTCACCACCTGAATCGGCGCTTCATTGCCGATGGCGCCGGCCGCGATGGTGACGGTGGTGCGGGTTCCCTGCGCCTGGAGCCCTTCGATGGTCGCGGCGCCGAGCGCTTCGGTCTTAACGGACTGATCGACGCCACCCGCCCACATTTCACGCCGCGCTTCGGCTGCGGCAGAGGGACGCGCGATCCACGCCGACTTGTTGGCAGTCTTGTGAACCGGATCCAGAGCGTAACTGGCGCCGGCCACGGGGTCATAAATGAAAACCACCTGCTGGGCGCCTCCGCCGGCGGCCAGCGCGCCCAGGCCTGCCAGCGATTCCTCGCGGCGGGTGCGGCCTTCGCTGTCGCGAACCAGATGCGCGGTGCTGGTTTGACGGATGCGGTTGCCATCGGCCAGGGTCTCAGTGCTCTCGGTGATCAAGTCGCCCGAGAAGGGAGCGCCTTTGACCACCCGGCGCGGCACGCCGGCCTCGGCGCCCAGAATACGCGGGCCGGCGGCGCCGAAGCGGCCATGCCCGCCGGGCGGCGGATTCTGTGCCCAGGCGAGGGCCGCGGCCACCAGGAAAAAAACGAAACTGCTGCGCATCTTCATCGTCTACTCCCGCGACAGAGCTTCTTCAATTCAGAAACCGGACCGCGCGCGCCATGCCATCCGGGCCCACCAGGACTTCGGCTTCCACGCTCTCCGCGTCGCTATCGTCGCTCGCCAATATACCCAGCGCGGTGATCGCGGAGCGCGGCAACTCCACCCGCACCAGGTCGAGATCCTCATCCTGCGGCGAGCCCGCGGCATTGGGCAGCGGAATGAACGCGCTCTCTTCTTCCTCGACACCGGCGGCGGCCGCCACGCCGGAGTTGGCGGCAACCAGCGGACGCGGCGGCTGCCGCACGCCGGTCGAAAGCGCGCCGGCAACCAATAACACCGCCGCCGCGGCGGCCCACCACCGGTGAATCTCGCGCGCGGGCGGCACGCGCCGGCGGTACCGTTCCCGATACGCGCGCACCAGATGCGCTTCCACGCACAGCGGAGCCGAGACATCCTTCATTTCCGCGGCCAGCGAGCGGAGTCCTGCCACCACCGGACGCTCGGCCGCCCACCGCGCGGCGCAAGAAGGGCATGCGGCCAGGTGGGCGTCGAAACCCTCGCCGGGCTCCGGCCCGGCAACGTCATTCCAATATTCTTCGCAGTTCATATCGCACACCTCGCCGGCTTCCACGCCGGAACCGAAGCGCCCCCATGGCGCTCGTCCCGCAGTTTCCCGGCCAGCAGCAGCCGCGCGCGATGCAGCCGCGAGCGGACCGTGCCGATGGGGCAGCCCAACGCCGCGGCGGCCTCGGCGTAATCCACTTCCTCCAGATCGCACAGCACCACCACTTCGCGGTAACGGCGCGGCAAGCTGCTCACCGCGCGGCGCAGCGCTTCGACGCGCTCGCGGCCGGCAAGGTCCGCCAGCGGATCGGAAGCATCCACCGGTTCGGCAAACCGGCCTTCGTCGGCGCCTGCGTCCACCGGCACGTCCAAACGCCGCCGCTCGAACTGCCGCAGTAAAAGCTTGCGCGCGATGCCGAACAGGTAAGCGGCCAGGCTTCCCCGCTCCGGATCGTAGCCGCACTCCTCCCGCAGCAATGCGAGGAACACTTCCTGCGTGATATCCTCGGCGACTGGCGCCGAGCCGCTCATCTGGAGGGCAAACCGGTAGAGAGCCGGCTGCCTCCGATGGTAGAGGGCCACGAACGCCTGCTCCTGGCCAGCGCGGAGTCGCTCGAATAACTGGTGGTCCGATTCCGGCGGCTTCATCAGCCCTCACCTAATCCTTTCATATTACGGCATTAAAGTTCCACGATTGCCGAACGTCGATAAATCCATCACACCGGTGGCGCCTGAGAAAGTTCACCGGGTGTGTCGTCCTCATAATTTAGTGCTTTACCGTTAGTACTAGGAGATCTATCATCCAACTAGACCATGGAAACGGAAATACGCGCGGCGGTGGCATGTGAAGACTGCTCCGTCTGGCGGAAGCGGGTTGCCGAGCTGGAAGCCGAACTCGAACGGACGAAAAAACGAGGCGACAGCGGAGAAGAGAGTTTCCGCCAACTGGCGGATTCCTCTCCGCTGATGATCTGGATGTCGGGCCCCGACGCGATGTGGACCTACTTCAACCGCACGTGGCTGGAGTTCCGAGGCCGGTCGATGGCCGAGGAGTTGGGAAACGGCTGGACCGAAGGACTGCATCCCGACGATCGCGACATTTGCGTCGAGACTTATCTCAAGGCGTTCACCGCGCGGCAGCCCTATCGCATCCAATATCGCCTGCAGCGCGCCAACGGAGAATATTGCTGGGTGGAAGACCGGGGCCTTCCGCGCCTGGACGAAGCCAGCGGGTTCGCCGGGTTCAGCGGCGCGGCGGTAGACATCAGCGACCGGCGGCGCCCGCACTTCGCGCCGGATGAAGAGGCGCTGCGCATCGTGTTCACGCTGACCGAGCGCGAACGCCAGGTGTTGGTGCTGATTGCCGAAGGAAAATCCACCAGGCGCGCGGCCCGGCAACTGGGGATCAGCTACAAGACGGTGGAGTCTCACCGCAGCCGCATCCTGGAGAAACTGGGCGTGCATGAAACAGCCAGCATGGTGCGGTATGCGATTCGCGCGGGGTTGATCGCGCCATAGGCGAAACGCTGGACGCCCGCGGGCGGCGCTACGCTGGCGGCGCGGCGCTGTTGCGGGGAGGGGACGCTTATACGGGCAAGGAACCGGCAACGGTTTCGCGGCTGGCGAGCCAATCGAGGATCTCTCGCGCTCGCATGGGCTTGGTGAAATAGCCGTCCATTCCAGCCGCCAGGCAGCGTTCCCGGTCGCCCAACATGGCGTTGGCGGTCATCGCCATGATGCAGATGCGGTTCCCGGTTTCCTGTTCGCGGCGGCGTATTTCCTGGGTGGCCTCGAGCCCGCCCATCTCCGGCATCTGTACGTCCATGAAAATGACGTCGAAGCGCGATGCGGCCCAGAGCTGCAGGGCTTCGCGGCCGTTTTGCGCCAGTACCACCTGGTGGCCGGCCTTTTCGAGGGTGCGCGCAATAACGGTCTGATTGACGGGGTTGTCCTCGGCCACCAGAATGCGCTGAGGGCGGGCAGTGCGCGCAGTCGGGGTCCCGGCCGGAAGGGCGCTGGGCGCAGGTGGGACCAGTTGCGCCGGCGCAAAACGCGCGGTAAAGGCGAAGGTGCTGCCAGCGCCGGGCTGGCTCTCCACGCCGATCTCGCCTCCCATGAGCTGAACCAGCCGGGCCGTGATGGCCAAGCCGAGTCCAGTGCCGCCATACCGCCGCGTGATGGAGTTGTCGGCCTGCCGAAAGGCTTCGAAGATGGAGTCGCGTTGTTCGGGCGAGATTCCAATGCCCGTATCGGAGACCGAAAAACGCAGCTCGACGACGCCGGCCCATTCCGAGGCCCGCGCGACCGTCAGGGCGACATTGCCCAGATGGGTGAACTTCAACGCGTTGGCGATCAGGTTCAGCAGCACCTGGCGCAAGCGGAGGGCATCTCCGTTGACGGCGAGCGGAACATCGTCGTGGACCACGCAGGTGAGGTTCAAACCTTTCTGGCGGGCGATCGGGTCCAGCGGGCGGAGGATTTCGTCGAGCAGGGGCCGGACGGCGAAATCGGTCCGCTCCAGTTCCATCCGGCCGGCTTCGATTTTGGAGAGATCCAGAATCCCGTTGAGCAGCGCGAGGAGGGACTGCGCGGAGGACTGCGCGGCATCCAGGTACCCCTGCTGTTCGGCGGTGAGATCGGTTCCGCCGATGAGGTGATGCATCCCGACGATGCCATTCATGGGGGTGCGGATTTCGTGACTCATGTTGGCGAGGAACTCGCTCTTGGTCCGGCTGGCGGCTTGCGCGGCCAGCTTGAGGGCCGCCTCGTTTTCCAGTTTGGACCGGATCACCGCGGTTTGCCGCTGAACGCGGCGCCGCAGGATCCAGATCCAGATTGCCGACAGCGCGGCGATACCGCCCATCCAGCCGGCCACCGCGATGGTGCGCTCGCGGGTGAGCCACGAGGCCTGGCGTAGTACCTGGACATCGGCGGGAGCGCGGAGAAGAATCTGAAAGGCGCGCGGGTGGGCGTCGTTCTCGCCCCGCTCGACCGAGCAGACGCCTGTGACGCGGAGCAGTGCCCCATCGCGCAGTTGCGCCAGCGGGTCGGTCGCGCCGTCCGATGCGCCTTCCGGCTCCATGGTGGCGTTAAAGAGAATGTTGCCCGCTTCCAGGGTGAGGGTCTGCCGGGCCGCGTCGACAACCCGATTGACCAGGTACGCTTCGGTGGTGATGAGGCGGGCATCAAACTCCCCGCCCAGTGCCTGCTGCGCGTCGACCGGAACCCCGAGCGGCGCTTTTCCGGTGCCGAGCTTGCGAAGCTCGGCGGCTGCCAATACCGGCGAATACCCGCCGGAAACCGCGAATCCAAGCACTTCGACCCGGTCGCCGGGCTGGAAACGGTCATCCTGCTCGGTCCGCACCAGCACGCCGCCGGTATCATCTGCCACGAAAACTTCGCGGGAGCGGGCCCGCTGGTACTCGACCGTGCCCTGGACGCGCACACGGTGCTCCCACGTGTCCGCCAACGAAAAGCGCAGCAGGCCGATAATCGGCCAGATGGGAGAGGCAGCGGCGGGCTGACCTGGTCGCAGCACTTGGATGTCTTTCAGGGCCGGAACATAAAGAACGACTCCGGCCAACTGCCCCATGGGATTGAACACCGAACCGGCGACGCCGCGAATCCGCACTGTGGCGTCGACGAGATGCGCAGGCAGCGGCAGGAAGGGCGGGTAGGGCACGTGAACCCGATAGCGGTAGAGTCCGGCGGCGACTTCCATCTCGAAATGGGAATGGTTGTTAAAGCGTACGACCGACTGCACGGTCCCTTCCGCCGCAACGCGCTGGCTGTCGAATCTTCCGGAAAACAGTTCTACCAGTGAGACCGTTGGAGGATCGGGCAGGCTGGCTCTTCCGAGCACGTGGAAACGGGCTTCGGAGACCGCGGGCGCGAAGCCGCCCAAATCGGCAACGCCATCCACCTCCGCCAGGTCTCCCTGGCGCACCGGGACGAAGCCTGGCGTGAATACGAAAACGCCGGCGGTTGGATCTTGAAAGAACAGGATGTGAAAATCGGGATCATAATAACTGATGACGCCGCGCAGCCTCACCGGAACCTTGCCGGACCGGTGGCGCAGCGCGCGCACCTGGGCCGCCCAAAGCAGCGGAGGGCCGGTTGTCGCGAGTGGCGGCTGGGGCCTGGCCGCCGGGCTGGACTCCACCCGGATTTCCCAGGCGCCGGCTACCAGCAGTTGACGGCCGAGAATGGCGCCGCTCAGGGCGAAAAGGGTGGCCGGCACCCCCCGCACTGTGACCGCAGCCCCCACCAGCTTGCCCGGCTCGGTGCCGTTGCGCTCCAGCAGGACGGCATCGAAGACGGAGCCGCCGGAATCGACCGTTAGGTCCACGCGCCCGTCGTAACGCTCCGCCCAACTGCTTATGGTGCCGTGGATTTCAGAGTACTGGTTCTGGCGCCCGGGCGAGTCGAGGTCGGCGGCGAGCAGGCGCACGGGACGCGGGAGGGGGGCTTTGCCAACGGCTTCCGCGATGGCGTTGCGCACGATAGGAGAACACGGGCCTCTTGCGGTCACGCCGCGCAGAACGAGCGCATCCCCCTGGCTGAATTGCGCGCGCGGATACTGGAGCTCGACGCGGATGCCTCCGGACGCATCCTGAATCATCAGGACATTCGGCAGCGAATCGTGGTACAAGGTGACGCCTTTGAGTCGAACGGGATAATGCCGGTCGGCCTCTTCCCCCGTGAGTTTGCGGATGTCGGCGACCGAAGTCAGCACGGGGAGGGTGCTGGACCAACGCCAGCCGCAGCCTGGAGAAGATACCGTCAACGCCAGCGCCAGCGCCAGAGCCACAGCGGCAGCCGGCAACAGGAACGCGAACACGCCCCGGCGTTGGCGGGTTTTCGGACCACTCCGCTTAAACGCACTCACCTTGGTCTTATCGGCTCATCTGGCTGTGGACATTAGCCCGGCAATCGTGGCTCCAGGAGCGGAATGGGGTGGTGCGCGGCCGAACGTGTCGGTGAGAAAGCGAATCAGTCCCGCTGCAAGGCAACCGCGCACTCCTTGCGATAGAAGTGTGCCCCCAGGAACAGAACTGGACGCCAGTTCAATCCCATGCCGGTCCGCGTGTAATCGATCAGTTCGCGAATATCTCCGTCCGTCCAGACGTGGTAATGAATACTGTAGTCCAGGTCCATCAGGCGATTGGTCTCCTCCTGCAGGGCCTCACTCCCCGGTGCGCGTCCCCCCACGTGCTCTACCCAGTCTTCGAAGTGAGCCCGCTTATCGAACGCTGCGGGATGCAGGTCCTCTTCGACAAGGTGTTGCAAGGGACTCCGCCGCCGCTTTACGTCAAAGGTGTAACGCTTATCGGGGATCTTCAAAATGAGCACACCGCCGGAACCGAGCACGCGATACCAGCTACCTAGCGACGCGAGGGGAAACGGCATGTGCTCGAGAACGTGGCTGGCAATCACGAAATTCAGGCTGCCGTCGGCGAAGGGAAGCTGGCCAGCGTCGGCTAAGACGTCCGGAGAAATAAGCTGCCGGCCTAACTCCGGGTACTGTCGCCGCAAGTCGCTGGAGTGATGCCGGTCCACATACCAGACCATGGATCCGGCTGCAACCGGGAATCTTCGCCATAAGGCGCCTATCTCGACGCCCCTTCCCCGCAAATGCCTGCCCAGCCTCTTGTTTTCGAACCAGCGAAGCGCCGCTCCCTTTCCCATTTAGCAGACTATGGCTCGGTATCAGGAGGCTGACCCGTCGCCATGTTTTCCCCTTTCACACTATGTGCCGTGCAACCACAAGCGCGAGCTCTCCTGGATCATTTTCGCAGAAACCCGGCCACGATTCTGCGCACGGAATGGCTGGTGGCGCCTCTTACTCGTACCTGACTGCCATCACCGGGTCGATGCGGAGGGCGCGGCGAGCCGGAATGTATCCGGCCAGCATGGCAACGCCGGTCAAAGCCGCTACGGTGGCCGCCATCGTCAGCGGGTCGGCTGGGCTGATTTCGAATAGATCCGACTTCGCGTAGCGCGCCGCCCACAGGGCCAACGGGATGCCGGCCGCGAGGCCCGCCAGGGTCAGCCAAAGCGTCTCGCGCAGCACCAGCCATATAATGTGGCCGCACCGCGCGCCCAGCGCCAGCCGGATGCCGATTTCGGCGGTGCGGCGCGCCACCGTGCAAGCCATCAGTCCGTACAGGCCGACGCAGGCGAGCAGCAGAGCCAGCGCTCCGAAGAAGCTGGAGAGCGTGGCCAGCAGCCGCTCCTTCAGCAGCGACTGTTCGGCTTCCGCGCGCAGGGTCCTGGCTTGGAAGATGGGCAGATTCGGGTCCACCGAAGCGACTGCCCGGCGCACTGCGTCGAGCAGGCCGGCACCGGCGCCGTAGCGCAGCTCGAAGGACACGAACCCCCAGCGATATTCCTGCTCCGGGCCATGCTGGAGAAGCGGGTAATACAGCACCGGCCCCGGCTGCTCGCGGGCGCCATTCAAACGCGCGTCTTTGACCAACCCCACCACAGTGGCCTCGCCCAGCTTGTGGCCGAGCGGATTCCGGTTCGGGAAAGCGGTGCGGGCTAGCGATGCATTAATGACGATCACCTTGGGCGCGGTTTGGTTGTCGCGGGCCTCGAAATCCCGCCCCGCCAGGAGCGGCGTCGAGACCGTGGAGAAATAGCCGGGACTGGTGGAATTCCACTCGACGCGGATGGCGTAGCGGCCGGGCAGCGTGAAGCCATCCACCTGGTCGACCCGATCGACCAGATGGAACTGGTCCTCCACCGGGCGGACCACCGAGGCGCTGGCGGACTGCACGCCCGGCAGGGTCCGCAGCTTCTCGAGAATTTCCCCATAGACGGCGCCGGCCCGGTCGCTCGGATAGCCCGCCAGCCTGGCATCCACCGAAAGCATGAGCACGTTCTCGCGGTCGTATCCCATGTTCACGTTCCAGAGCTTCTGGAGCGTGCGCACGAAGAGTCCGGCGCCGGTGATCAGTACCACCGAAAGGGCGACCTGCGCCACCACCAGAATCTGGTCCAGCGTGCACGAGCGCCGGCCGGCGTGGTGCGTCCCTTCCTTCATCGCCGGACCGGGATCGACACGCGTGCCGCGCAGCGCAGGGGCCAGACCGAAGAGGATTCCGGTGAGCAGCGACATGGCGGCGGTGAAGGCGAAGACCCGCAAATCCGGAGCGACGGCCAGCGGCACGGGCGAATCGCCGGTCGAGATCATGCGCACCAGCAGCCAGCCGCCCCACCACGCCAGCGGCACGGCCAGCGCGCCACCGGCCAATGCCAGCACCATGCTTTCGGTGAGAACCTGCCGGATGAGCCGGCCGCGGCTGGCTCCCAACGCCAGCCTGACGGCGATCTCGCGGCGCCGGCTGGAAGCGCGGGCCAACAGCAGGTTGGCTATGTTGGCGGACGCCACCAGCAACACGATGCCCGCCACCCACATCAGCAGCTTCAACGGAAGCGCGTAGCGGTCCCGCAGGCCGCTCGACACGCCGGTCGCGGCCGGGCGGAGCGCAAGGTGGCCATCGCGAACGAAGTGCCGCACGTTCTCCATGCCGCCGAGCTCCGAAGCCGATAACCGCTCCGCCAGAACCTGCCGGCGAATCACGTCGAGCTCGGCCTGCGCCTGCTCGCGCGAAACTCCCGGACCGAGGCGTCCCGCAATCAGCATCCAGCTCGAAAACGGGTCCGTCCATCGCTTGCTATCGGGCGCCAGACGATCGAGCGCATGGAGCGGCACCCAAATGTCCGGCCCGTTGCCAACCGAAATCCCCAAAAACTCCCGCGGGGTGACGCCAATTACCGTGAAGGGAATCTGGTTGATCGTGATGGCGGCCCCGATGATGGCAGGGTCGGCGCCGAACCGGTCGCGCCAGTAGCGATCCCCGATCACGGCTACGGTAGCGCGCGCCCGGTCTTCACCCGCCTGGAAGAAGCGGCCGTACTGGGGCGCGATTCCCAGCACCGAGAAGAAATTGCCGGTGCAGGCGTCGCCGTCGGCGAGTCCGGATGTTCCATGAAAGCCGACCACCAGGCGGCCCAGGCCGGTGCCAGCAAAGATGCCGGACATAGTCTTCGACTGCGCCTGAAAACGCTCGAGCTGCGGGTAGGCGAACAAGCTGTTCGCGTTCCGGCTGCCGGTGTCCCACAGCGGAAGCGTATTGGTGAATTGCACAAGCTGCCGCGGGCTGGCCACCGGCAGCGTGCGCAGGACGACGGCATCGAGCAAGCTGAAGATGGCGGTGTTGGCGCCGATCCCGAGCCCGAGCGACAGCACGGCCGCCGACGCAAATCCGGGGTTCCGGCGCAACATCCGCATGGCGTATCGCAGGTCCCGCCAGAATCGTTCCAGGGACGCCCATCCCCAGATCGCGCGGGTGTCCTCCATCAATAACGCAACGTTGCCAAGCTCCCGCCGGGCCGCCCAGCGCGCCTGTTCCGCCGTCAGCCCGGCGTCTTCCGCCTCCCGCGCTTCCTCCCGCAAATGAAACTGGAGCTCCTCCTGGAGTTCCGCTTCCTTGCCGCCGCGCCGGGTCACCCAACGCAGCTTGCGCAGAATCCGGGTCATACCGGCTCCTCGTCGAGTGGGCTCAGAACCAGTCCCATGGCACGGGAAAAGGTCGCCCACTTGGTTTGCTCCGCCAGCAGTTGCTTGCGGCCTTTGGGTGTCAGGCGGTAGTATTTGGCGCGCTTTCCGGTCTCCGCCAGTTCCCATGCGGCGGCGATCCAGCCGCGCGCCTCCAGCCGGTGCAGGGCCGGGTACAGCGATCCGGTTTCGACTTGCAGCAGCTCCTCGGAGGTTCGCTGGATGTGTTTGGCGATGGCGTGTCCATGCGCTCGTCCGAGCCGCAGCGTGCGCAGGATGAGAAGGTCGAGCGTCCCTTGCAGGAGTTCCACGCGAGAAGCCAAAGTTGTATTCATTCTGTAGACAGTCTACGCCATTTTCTGTAGAATGTCTACTATGAACACTCTACCGCCGCCACAGGGGTCCCAGCCCCGGCAGTGCGACCGCGCTGCGCGTACACCTGTTAAGATGCAGAACCATGCGGACGCTTAGGAATGCAACTCTGTGGATCGCGCTCGGCGGCGCTTTGCTCGCCCAGGAAAGCCGGTACCACCTGGAAGGCTCGCAGATTCCCGGGCCGCACGGCAATTCCGCGCAGCCTGGGTGGCTGGTGGAGATGGAGAGCTGGATCCGCCAGCAACCGAGCGAGTTCGAAAGCTGGCTGGCGGACCTCCGCGCCTGGCGCGCCGAGCGCCTGGTTCGCGCCGGTTACCACGATTCGGAATACCGGCGGCCGGAGTTTCAATGGGCGCAACGTAACTTCATCGCCCCGCAAGTGATGGTCGAGGACCGCTATCTCTACGATCCCGTTGCCAGCCGGTACACGGTCGATCGCTACTTGCAGGATCTTGACGAACGGTACGGCGGCATCGACAGCGTGCTGGTCTGGCCGGTCTACCCGAACCTGGGCATTGACGACCGCAATCTCTTCGACTTCTATCGCGACCTGCCGGGCGGCATACCGGCATTGCGCCAGATGGTGGATGACTTCCATCGCCACGGCGTCAAGGTCTTTTTCCCCATGATGCCGTGGGACGTGAGCACCCGCCCGGAGGGTGCGCCACTGTGGGACGCGGTAGCGCGACTGATGGCTGAGATAGGCGCCGACGGCGTAAATGGAGATACGTTCTCGGGTATTCCGCGCGCTTTCCGCGACGCTTCCGATAAGACCGGTCACCCGGTGGTCTTTCAGCCGGAGAACGATCTTTCCGGCGATGAGCAACTTATCTGGAACATCCAGAGCTGGGGTTACTGGAGTTACTCCTGGGAGCCGAAGATCAGCAAACTGAAGTGGCTGGAGACGCGCCACATGGTGAATGTGTGCAACCGCTGGGCGCGCGATAAGAACGACGACTTGCAGTACGCCTTTTTCAACGGGGTTGGCTATGTGAGCTGGGAAAACATCTGGGGCATCTGGAACGGGATCACGCCGCGCGATGCCGAAGCCTTGCGCCGCATCGCCCGCATCGAGCGGCAGTTCGCTCCTCTGCTGGTCAGCCCGGATTGGGAACCCCACACGCCCACTCTCCAATACGGCTGCTTTGCATCGAAGTTTCCGGGCGGCGCGCAGACGCTGTGGACCTTTGTTAACCGCAACGGGTATGACTTGGCCGGCGATCAGATACGGCTGCCTCGCCAACCCGGTGCCCGGTACTTCGACGTCTATCATGGCGTCGAGTTGCAGCCGAAGATACAGGGCGAATCCACGCTGCTCGCCTTCGAGATGGAATCGCGCGGCTACGGCGCCGTCCTCGAAACCTCCGAACCTGATCGGAGTCTGACAGCGTTCCTGGCGGGGACGCAGCAGATAACCGCCAAGCCGTTGCGGGAGTACTCGGGTCAATGGAAGCCGCTCCCGCAGCGGTTGGTGGAGATTCCGCCGGCTAAGTCGCCGCTCGCCGAACCTGCCGGGATGATTCGCATTCCCGCGGCGAGCTACGATTTCCGCGTCTCCGGGGTAGAGATCGAAGGCTCCAACGACGAAGGAGTGGACGTTCAGTACCCCTGGGAAAACTCTCCGCGGCGGCATCACTTACACACCATCGGAATCAACAGCTTCTACCTCGACAAGTTCCCGGTGACCAATGCGGAATTCAAGGCCTTCCTGGATCGGTCTAAGTACCAGCCCGCCGACGCGCATAACTTCCTGCGCCACTGGAAGAATGGCGCCTACCCCGACGGCTGGGCCAATAAGCCGGTCACCTGGGTGTCGCTCGAGGACGCGCGGGCCTACGCCAGATGGGCCGGCAAGCGCCTGCCGCACGAATGGGAATGGCAGTATGCCGCGCAGGGCACGGATGGGCGCGCTTATCCGTGGGGAAACCAATGGGATCCCGCCGCGGTTCCGGCGCCCGACCGTGGACGAAACATGCAGCCCCCGGCCGATGTCGACGCCTTTCCGAAAGGCGCCAGTCCTTTCGGGGTGATGGATCTGGCCGGCAACGTCTGGCAATGGACCGACGAGTATGTCGACGATCACACACGCGCGGCGATTCTCAGAGGCAGCGCTCGCTACCAGCCGACCGGCTCGATGTGGTACTTCCCGGCCGCGTATCAGCTCACGGAGCACGGCAAGTACCTTCTCATTGCGCCCAGCAAGGACCGCTCCGGCTCGGTCGGGTTTCGGTGTGTGATGGACGCGGAGTAAAGCCTGGTTCGCGAAGCAACCGTGGCGCGGGCTGTCTTGCGCGCCCAGGGCCGAGATTCGTCTCGACCTTTCTTTGGGGAACGTCGGCACGAATGCCGACGCCGCAGGCAAGAATGCCCGAGCCACGCGGTTAGCTCTCCACCATGCGCAGGCGAAAGTCGCGCAGAGTGCGCAGCAGGTAATCGGGCGCGAGCGCTTGCAGATCTTCGACCGGCGTGATGCCGGTGCGCACCGAGATGATGCGGATACCGTTTTCGCGCGCGGCGATCACATCGGAAGTTGCGTCGCCCACCAGCGCGACAGGCGCCTGCGCGGCGAGCGAGTGCCGCAGCCGCGCTTCGCGGATGGCCCATTTCGCCAGGCGCCCGCGGGTGGCGGCCATCTCGCCGAACGCGCCGTAACTGAAGTAATGAACCAGGCCGGCGCGCTCCAATTTGTGCCAGCCGATGCGGGTGAGGTTGCCGGTGACCAGCGCCAGCAGAAAGCCGCCGCGGGCCAGGCGCTCGAGCAATGCCGGCACGCCGGGGCAGTGCTTGCCCTCGAGCGACGGGCACACGCGCCGGTAGTAGCGTTCCGCGGCGCGCTCGATTTCCGGCATCGCCTGGCGGATGAGCGCGCGCTTGGCTCCGGCCCGGCGCATCATTTCCGTCAGGATGGCCGGGTCCAGCATGCCCTGCACGGGAATCCCTTCGGTAGTGGTATCGAGGCCGGTCGCCTTGCGGATGCCGTGGATCAGCGCCTGGCGGTGATGCGGCCCGGCGCGCCGCATGAGAGTGCCGTCGATATCGAATAAGACCAGCCCGCGATAGCTCACAAACCGATGCTAACGCGAGTGAGCGCGAATTCGCTGGACAAGCCGTACACTGTGAGCCGCGCGCCGGAACAGTTACTCTATGGTCCCGTGCACGGCGTTGGACGCCGGAGCGGCCGCGGTGACCGTGATCGCTACGTCACCAGCGCCCTTGAGCGAGTACGGCACTGTCACATTGACCTGGTCGAGTCCGGGGTATTGCGATTGCGCGCCGGCGTATTGGAGCGGGAGCGTCACTCCGGCAGCCGTTACACTCACCTGCGTTTGCGGAGCGCCGCGAATGGGGTGCCGAATAAGATCAAATACACCGTGCTGGTGGAAGGACCGAGCGAAATCGGGACCGGCAGGAACTAGCCGGGATGAGCGGGGTCCGGCTGCACCGTATGACCCAGGGGACTGACGTTCCGCAGTGACGAAGACGGTTACGTCCCCCGGGGTTCTAGCCTGTCCCCCGGGGTTCTAGCCTGTCCCCCGGGGTTCTGGCCCAGTGAATCTCGGCCCAGTTACGCGGCGCCGCGATGGCCACTTACTATCTAACTATGTACTTATGCGGCGTTTCGTTCCGCCCGCTGGTAACAGGCCGCCTCAGCGACCATTTCGCCCACGTCGCCGCCAACGGAGGCGTGGCCCTCGAGGCCGCCCGCGCCATCGGCCTGCATCAAGCCATGTATCTCATCCCCGCGTGCTTCGGAGGCGCTGGCGGTCCTGTTATGGGCAGCAGGGAGATCGTGGAAGCAGGCGTAATCCGCGCTGTTCTCTCGCCGGACTGGAGAAAATGCAAAAATGCGTCGCTTTGCCCCTTTTCTCCCCTTTTTCTCCTCAAGTGGGGCAACTTGCCCCACGGACTATCGCGCAAGTCCTCGGGTTTAAGAGACCGCCTTCTCGGCTTGTAGGGCAAGTTGCCCCACGGATGCCTGGCCCGCCGCGGTATTATGGGCGGCAGGGCGATAATGGAAGCGGGGTGACCGCGTGGCACGGGTTCTCGCCAGTGCCATACAGACCGCGCTATCATTTGCGCGCGGGCAGGAAAGTGGAAACGCCTGTCACCCGTTTCTTCGCACTATTAACACCGGATGCCCGAACCACCAGTCATAGTAAGGTGCGACATAATGATAGGCAGGCGGTTGATCGAGCCCGTCAAAGGCCCCTCCGGCAACATCATTCCGGAACAAAGATGGCATTGACCCCCATGGAATCGCACCCGACCAGGGAATACCCATATTTTGACCCCAAATTGGCATATGAGGTCAGGCTGGCACCGTAATAAGCGCTTTCGTCATAACGATGCTGAGCGTCGTAGGGCATGACCCATTCCTGATAGGGACCAAAGGTTCCATTGTATTCAATCACAACCACGCGTGGACGAAACCGTTTGGCCAGTGCATTCCACATCCAGTAATCATTACCGTCAACATCGATCACCATCAGGTCAAATTCCTGCGGAACCCCGGCCTCCACGAATATCGGCGCAATATTCT
This sequence comes from Bryobacteraceae bacterium, assembly GCA_050010695.1. Taxonomy (GTDB): domain Bacteria; phylum Acidobacteriota; class Terriglobia; order Bryobacterales; family Bryobacteraceae; genus Bog-375. Next base: position 22,483 of record JBEKKO010000003.1, on the reverse strand, counting down.
CGGCGGTCAGAAACCTTTCAAGAATGGCAACTGGAAATTGTTTGAACATTTTTCCCCCGTTAGCGACATATTTCGGTGAACATTCAATCCACGTCCCGGACCAGGAGCCGTTTTCAAGAAGATTGCGCGTGCAGCATTGCGTGCCGTCCTGAACGCCGAACTCAATGAAAACACGGTCAGTAGTGCCGATCCGTCGGAATACCTCCTCAAGTATTCCATCTTCACCATTCTGGGAGTAGACGCGGTTTTCGAAATTACGGAGATTGTTGGGCTGCCGTTTCAACAGGGACAGTTCTCGTAACTTGCAGAGTCTTTTCTTAACCCTGTGATACTGAAACAACAGACCTCTGGTCGGTCCACAAGCCATCAATCGACATTGAAATTTGTACCATCCCGGAACATTCCGGTCGTGATTCATAAGTTCCTCTGAAAAAACGTGTTTCCACTTTCCCGCCCAAGCGCAAATGATAGCGCGGTCCGTATAGGAGGGCAAAGGACACCGGGGGACACCGGGGGACTTTCTCGGGAATCCGAGGACGGACACAGGACTGTCGCCGCTGACCTAGCGGACCTAGCGGATCTTACTCCCCCACCCCATGCCGCCTGAGTAACTCCACCCCGCGTGAGTTACCGCTTTGTTCGGCAAGACGGGCGTGGCGCCAGGCGGCTTGGTAGTCGGCTTTCACGGCGTATATCTCGGCGAGGGCGACGTGGGCATCGGCGAACGTGGTATCCAGGTGTACGGCTTCTAACAACAACCCCAGCGACTCATCCTCTCGGTTTTCCATCCGGTAGAACTGCGCGAGGTAATAATAGGGCAGCGGATTGGCGGGCTCGCGCTTGATCCACGCGCGGAGCCCGTCCATCTGTTGCACCGTTTCGTGGCTGAGTGCGAACTCGACTACCTCTTTCCGCCAGAAACTCATACGCGCCGTCCAATCAGCAAGATTCTCACATCGGCCACGTTGGTGTTAGTGGGCCCGGTGATTACCAGGTCGCCCAGCGCTTCGAAATAATGATAGGAATCGTTGGCGTCGAGATAGCGGCGGGCGTCCGGCTTGCGGCTGAGCGTGTCCCCGTCGGCGATGGCGCCGGCCGCGTCGGTGGGTCCATCGGTGCCATCGGTGCCGGCGCTGAACACCACCACGTTATCGAGCCCCGCGATATCGAGCGCCGCCGCCAGCGCGAATTCCTGGTTGCGGCCGCCCATGCCGTCGCCATGCAGGGTAACCGTGGTCTCGCCGCCGGTGATGATGCAGGCGGGCGGCTTCACCGGACGGCCGCACTCCGCCGCTTCGCGCGCAATGGCCGCGTGCATGCGCGCGATCTCCCGGGTCTCGCCGGCGATGGTGCTCGAAAGCACCAGCGTCCTAAAACCGAGCTGCCGCGCGTGGCGCGCCGCCGCATCGAGCGCCAGGCGGTTGCCGCCCACCACCGTGATGCGGACACGCGCGAAGAGCCGGTCGCCCGGCTTGGGCGTTTCGTCAATCGCGCCGGCGACACCCTGATCGATGCGTGCGCGGACCGCCGCCGGAACTTTGTCGCGAATGCCATACCGGTCCAGCACGCCAGCTGCATCCAGGAAGGTCGATGGATCGGGCGCGGCCGGGCCGGAGCCGATCACGTCCAGGTTGTCGCCGATCACGTCGGAAACCAGCAGCGCCTCCACCTTTGCCGGCCACGCCAGCCGCGCCAGTTGGCCGCCCTTGATGGCCGAGAGGTGCTTCCTGACGGCATTGATTTCGTGGATGTCTGCACCGGAGGCCAGCAGCAGGCGCGTGACCTCCCGCTTTTCAGCGAGTGTGACCGGCGGCGCGGGCAACGGCAGCAGCGCCGAGGCGCCGCCCGATATCAGGCACAGCACCAGGTCGCCAGTGCCAGCGGCGGAGGCGATCTCCGCGATGCGCTCCGCGCCGGCCACGCCGCGCTCGTCCGGCACCGGGTGGCCGCATTCGTTCAACTCGATGCGGCGCAGTTTGGCGACGTGGCCGTACTTGACGTTGACCAGACCGCCGGTGACGATCCGCCCCAACGCGCGCTCGGCGGCGCGCGCCATGGAAGCGCCCGCCTTGCCCGCGCCGATTATGTAGACATGGCGGAAGCGGGAATAATCGCGGCGCGCCAGGTAGCGCATCACCGCGTCGTGCGGATCGGCCGCCCGCAACGCGGTGCGAAAAATTCGGGCGGCCTGGCGGCGTAGCTTGGGCCTAGTCATCGAAAGAATTCGTGCGCCAGAATGGCGTCGGCGACGGCTTCCGCATCGTCCGTCTCGATCGGGATGTGGACGTCGGCCAGTTGGTAAATGTCGCGGCGCTCGTTGAAAAGTGCCGCCATTTTCCCGGAATCGCGCGCCAGCGGCCGATGGGAGGCCCACGCCACGCGGCGCGCGATGCGTTCGAAATCGCAATCCAGCCAGACGCTCACGCCGTTACTGGCCGCCAGCTCGCGGTTGGCAGGAGTCATAAACGCGCCACCGCCCAGCGCCACCACGGCCGGCCGCCCGCGCTCAATCGAGTGTACGTGCTGCGCCAGCATCTCGCTCTCGATGCGCCGGAACTCGGCTTCGCCGCGCGTATCGAAGATCTGCGCAATGGTGGTTTGCTCCGCCGCCTCAATTTCGTCGTCGAGATCGAAGAAACTCCAGCCCAGCCGGTGCGCCAGGTGGCGGCCCACGGTGGATTTGCCGCTGGCCATGAAGCCCAACAGGTAGATGCCCGGCGTTTGCTTGAGCCGCAGGTTCATGCCGTTCCATTCATGCGCGCCATGTGCGCTTCCACGGCGCGCGGCAGCAGGCGCGCCAGCGCCACCAGCAACCAACCCACGCGCGGCGACATCACCGTGCGCGCGTCGCGCTCGACGCCGCGGCGGATATCCGCGGCGCACTGCGCGGCCGTGATGGCGAACCGCCGGCCCTTCACCATCTGCGGCGGGACCTCGCCCACGCTGCGCCGCTGAAACTCGGTGAGCACGTAACCGGGGCACACCAGCATGGTGCGGATACCATCGCGGCGCAACTCCATGCGCAGCCCCTCGGTGAGCGCGCCGACGGCGTATTTGGACGCGCTGTACACCGTCAACCAGGGCAGCACGATCTTGCCGCCGATGGATCCCACGTTGACGATGATCCCGCTCCGCCGCGCGCGCATGTGCGGCGTCACGAGCTGGATCATGCCCAGCAGCGCAAAGAAGTTCAGCTCCATCAAGCGGCGCACCTCGACTTCCGGCGCTTCCCACGACGGAATGTATAATCCGCTGCCGGCGTTGTTGATCAGGATGTCGATCGCGCCGAACCGCTCGAGCGTCCGCTCCACCACCCGCCGCCGCACGCTCTCATCGGTGATATCGCCGGCCGTGATCAGCGCACGCTCGCCGCCGGCGCGGCGCAATCCTTCTTCCGAACGGGCGCACAACGAAACCTGCGCGCCGGCGCGCGCAAACTCCGCGGCGCAGGCCGCTCCGATGCCCGCCGAAGCGCCGGTGACGATCGCGACTTTGCCGTCGATCCGCATACACAAGTTCGGGCAGGCTAAAGCATGCCCCACCCCAGAAACGCCATAATAGTACCATGCCTGCGCGGCTGCTCCCGCTGTTCCCTTTGCAGGTGGTGGTGTTTCCGCGCACGAGTTTGCCGCTGCACATTTTCGAAGAGCGCTACAAGCTGATGGTAGGGGAAGCCATCCGCCAGAAAGACGAGTTTGGGATCGTGCCGGCGCGGGAACGGGGCATTGCGAGCGCCGGTTGCAGCGTGGTGGTGGAAAAGGTGCTCGAGCGTTATCCCGACGGGCGCCTGGATATTATGACGCGCGGCCGAAGGCGTTTCGAAATCGTGTCGCTCAACGACGAGCTGGATTTTCTGCGGGGCGAGGTTCAATACTTCGACGATGAGGATCAAACGCAGCCGGAACCCGAAATCCGCAAACAGGTGCTGCGCCATTTCCACCTGCTGAAGAAACTGGACAGCGCACGCCCGCGCGCCGAGCCCGACCTGGCGGACCCGCAGCTCAGTTTTCAACTGGCGCAGAGCTTGCCCGACCTGGATTTTCTGATTGCGCTGTTGCGGCAGCGGTCGGAAGCTGCCCGGCTCAAACAGCTCAACCAATACCTGGCGGATTACGTTCCGCGGCAGCGCGCCATTGAGCGCGTGCAGGGGGTCGCGCCGACCAACGGGTTCGGTGGCAATCGCAGGGAGCTGTAACGTGGGGATGCTGCTCCGTCGCGGCGGGTCGCGGTTCGGGCGAACGCCCGGATTCGCGGTTTCGGCGCTGGTGCACCTGGCGGCGCTGCTCTGGGTGGTGCTCAGCCCGACAGCGCCGCCCGAAGACCCGCGCCCGCTGTACAACCACGAGATTCGCCCTTACGAGTCGCACCTGATCTGGTACAACCTGCGCGACAAGCTGCCCGAGGTCAGGCCGGCCGAAGCGCCGGAGCCGAAGCCGCCCCGCGCGTTTCGCCGCTTCCAGCAACAGATTGTGGCGCGGCAAATCGAATTGCTGCGGCCGCCGCAACTGATCCGCGTTCCCGCCCCGGAGATCCCGCTCCTGCAGCCTCTCGAGTTGCCGAACGTGCTCGCCGCCGCGCCGCCCAAGCCGGTCCGTCCATTCGCGCCGCCGCCGGACCGTCCGCGGCCACCCGAGGAACGCCCGTTGCCGGCCGCGCCGCAGATCCGCGACACCGCCTCAACGCGCGAACTGGCGCTCAACCTGGCGGCGCCGCGCCCACGCCCGCTGCCGTTCATCCCGCCGGCCGAGCGCAAATCCAAACCGGCGCTGACTGCGCTGCCTGCCGCGCCGGTGGTCTCGACAGCCGCGCCAACAGCGGACATGCCGAGCATTCCGCACGGCTTCAGTGCGCCGCCGGAGAAAAAGGCGAAGCCCGCTGCCGCCGCCGACCCGGTGCTGGCCACCGATGACGCCGTGGTCGTGATGCCACCTTCCTCGCAACCCACTTTCGCCATGGTGGGTCTCACGCCGATCGACACACCAGTGATTCCCAAACCGCCCGGCTCGCATGAGGCCGGCTTCTCGGCCGGCCCACGTCCCAAGCCGGAAGGCGGCATGGCGGCTCCCGCCGGCGCAGCCGTCACGGTGCCCGATCTGATGGCGCATGGCGGCGCGCAGGATTCCAACGCGGCCGTGCTCGCCGTGATGCGCCCCATGACGCGCGAGAGAATCGTGGCGGAGATGGTGGCCGCCCGCACCGGCGCGGCGCCGCCCGCGGCCACCGAGTCCGCCCGCACCGTCCAAGCGCCCGATCCGCGGCTGGAGGGCCGCGCCGTCTACACCATCTCCATTCAGATGCCCAACGTCACCAGCTTCTCGGGAAGCTGGCTGGTGTGGTTCGCCGAACGCCGTCCCCTGCCGGGAGCGCCGCGGCCCGATCTCGAATCGCCCGTTGCGCTGCGCAAGGTCGACCCCAAGTATTATCGCGATGCCATCGTCGACCGCGTCGAGGGAACCGTCCGCCTGTTCGCGGTCATCCGCAAAGACGGACAGGTCGATGCCATCGAAATCCTGCGTGGGATCGACCATCGTCTCGACCGCAGCGCCGCCGAGGCGTTGGCCAAATGGCAGTTCGCACCGGCCAAACGCGACGGCGTGCCGGTGGACGTGGACGCGGTTTTCGAAGTCCCTTTCCGGCTGGCGCCCCGGCTTGAGAAATGACGCCGCAATCGCTCATCATCGACGCCGACGATACGCTGTGGGAGAACAACATCTATTTCGAGCGCGCTTTCGACGAGTTCGTCGGGTTCCTCGATCACTCGACGCTCACCCCCCGCGAGATTCGCGCCGTGCTCGACTCCATCGAGGAAGCCAACGCCCGCATCCACGGCTACGGCTCGCTCAATTTCGGCCGCAATCTCCGCCATACTTACCAGCGGCTGGCCGAGCACGACGTGCGGCCGGAGGATCTCGAGACCGTGATGGGGTTCGCCGAGCGCATCCTCGAATGCCCGATCGAGACCATCGCAGGCGTTCCCGAAACGCTCGCCTACCTGGCCGCCCGCCACGACCTGACGCTGTTCACCAAGGGTCATCCCGACGAACAAACGCTGAAGATCGGCCGCTCCGGCCTGGGAGAGTATTTTCGACACACCGCCATCGTGAAGGAAAAGGACGCCGGCGCATATCGCCGGCTGGTGACCGAGCGCGGCATGGACCCGGCGCGCACCTGGATGATCGGCAACAGCCCTAAGTCCGACATCAACCCCGCGCTTGCCGCGGGCTTGCACGCGGTCTTCATCCCCCACGCTCACACCTGGGTTCTCGAAAAGCAGGAGATCGCCGAAGCCGACGGCCGGCTGCTGGTGGTCGACCGGTTCGAGGATTTGCGAAAGCACTTCTGAAGCGGGCGGCTTAGCGCGGGCCTAGCGCCACCGGTGTCTTGCGAGCGCCTGCTGCCGCGCGTGTGCACGCACACTGTGTGCGCAAGGCACGGTGCACAAGCGCACAGAGTTCAGCGAATCTTCACACAATCTTCAGGCTGCGGTGTAGGCGTTGGCGCCGCTGCGCGCGTCAAATCGATATGAGCACTCGAAATCAGCAAGCGGACTTTGTCCCGTTTTTCGCTCCGCCAACCGGCGAGAACCCGTTTCTCGTTTTTCAACCAGCGCAGGGGATGGAGAGCTGGCCGTTTCCCGGCCTGGACTACTACGGCGCGTGCCGGCCCGCCAGCAACCCGACCGGCGACTTCTTCAAGTTCATCCCGCTCGACGGCCATCGGCTGCTCGCTTCCATTGGGCAAACACCCGGGCCCGGCCTTTCCGCTCCCACTGTGATGACCGCCGTTGAGGCGCACTTCCGTGGAATTGCCAGCGGCGGTCCCGATGCTCTTGCCGCGGCGGCCTCCCGGCTCAACCGCGCGCTGTGCGACATTGCTTCGGACGGTTCGCTCACGACGCTCTTTTTCGCCTGCATCGACCCGCTGCGGCGCTCGTTGCGCTACCTGAGCGCGGGCCATGAATCGGCGCTTCTGTTCCACGCCAGCCGTTTCCGGGTACACCGTCTGGAACCAACTGGAACCGTGCTCGGGCTTACCAGCCGAACGGTGTACCGGCAGCGTACCGTTTCGCTCGGTCCCGGCGATATGCTGATTGCGTTCACCGGTGGCGTCGCCGACGCGGTGGACCGTGCCGGCTGCGTTTTGGGCGAAGAGGGTGTGGTCAGGGCGCTGCGGGAGCATGCGGACCATCCGCCGCAGGTCCTGGTGGAGCGTATCCTGGACGCCGTCGCGCGATACGGCGATGGCGCGGGCCAGCCTGCCGATCAAACCGTGCTGGCAGTCCGCTTCTCTGACTCGGCGGGCAGCCTCAATGAGGACCGCGCCGTCAAACTGGCCTTGGCCGCAGCGTAACCCGGCTGCGCCTAAGAGAACTGATCGTTCGGCGAACCCGCCGGCATCCCGGTCACGACGGAAGAGAGCCGCACCAGCCTGCGCTGCCGGCGGATTCGGGCGCGGGCGATCACGCGGACAGTCTGTATGACCGTCGCGCAGGCCGCCAGCAAAAAGATGCCGATCACTGCCAGTGCCGATGTTTGGGTCATTCCGACTATATAGTACCTGGGAAACCGCTGGTATTGCAGTTCTGGGAGTACCAGGGACGTCCTGGTACCGTCCATGTAAAGAATTTCGACATCTGCACCGTCCAGTTTGGTGCGAGAAGACGCTGCGGCTACGGCGCCGGCGGCCGGTACGCCGCCAGGCTGGGCGGCTGCACATCCGGCTCCAGCACCAGCGCCGTACGATCCGCGTAGTAGCGCATCAGTTGCTGGTTTTCCGTATCGCCCAGATCGCGCGCCCACACGATCCGCGCTTCGTCTATGGCTGCCCGGTTGTACACCCACTCGTCCTGGAAAATGTGCCGCGGCGAGTAGCGGACGAACACCAGCACCTTCCCGGGTACACCGTCGAGCTGATGGTTGACGAAAATGCGGCGCTCCGGATTGCCATGGTTGATCGAGTCCCAAGTTTCATAGCGGCGCACCGCCGCCGACCACTCCGCGGTGTCGAAAAACGCATGCAGGCTGTACCAGAACACAAACTGCGCCACGCATAACAGTGCCACCAGCCGGGCGGCTTCCGGCAGCCGGCGCGATATGCGCTCCAGGCCGACCACCGAAACCAGCACAAACAGGCAGGTGACGGCGGCCACGTAATGCAGTTGAAACGCCGGAAAGAAATTCGTCCCCAGGGCGAACAGCGCCAGCGTCAGCGCCACCCACTGGAAACGGCGCTCGCCGAGCGCGGTCAGAAATGCCGCCAGCGCCAGGTACAGCGGCGCCAGAAAGAAAAACCGGTAATAGCGCACGCGGAATTCCAGGCGCAGCAGATACGCCCCCACCGTTTCCGCACGTTCGCCGAGGAAGGCCCGCTGCATCTTGTAGTCCATCGATTGCTGTTCGGTCAGCGGCACATGCGGCTCAACCTTGGCCTGGAACGTCAGCGCCGAAGGCACGCCGTATTGGTATTGGCTCAGCGCCTCCGGCATGGTGGTCCAGTTCCCCGTGACTTGCTTGTTTTGAACGGCCAGCAGCGCCACTGCGGGCAGCAGCACCAGCGCCACTTCCGGCAGGAACCTGGCCGCCGCTTTTAGTTCCACCCGCCGCCAGGGCGCCCAATACAGCGCCACCGCCAGGAACAGGAAGATGGATTCATAGGGCCGCGCGATCAGGTGAATTGCCAGGCCCAGCCCCAGCAGGATCGCATCGCGCCGCCGCGGCGCCGCCCGCAACCGCGGCAGCGCGCCGAACACCAGGCAGCCCGCGGCCGCGATCCATTCCCCACCCCAGTATTCGTTCATCCACTGGTTCAGCGGCCCGAATTCGATCACCGCCAGCAGTCCCCCGGCGAGCGCCCACCGCGGGCTCACCCAGCCCCGCAGCATCCAGTAGCACAAGCCGCAGAAGGCCGCCGTGGCCGCCAGCACGCCGGCCCAGGGGTGGCCGAACAGCGTCCACCCGAGGGCGAGCGCCAACCCCTGGCCCGGCGGATAAATCGAGGCATACGCCGGCCGCTGCAAAACGAAAAACGTTTCGAAGAATTGCGGCAACGCGTGGGGCGGATTGGCGAGCCGGAAATGCCGCAGCGTATCCGCCGCCAGCAAGTGGCTGAATTCGTCGTAAAGGTCGGGCGTCGGGGCGGGATGATGCGGCAGCAGCGCCAGCCGGAGCAATACCGGCAGCGCCGCAAAGAGAACCACAAGCCAGCCCGTGCGCTCTTCGAAGCGCCGCGCCAGCGGCGTCAGCCACGGGTGCCAGATCAGCACGCCCAGCACCAGCAGCGCCGCCACAACTATTTCCACCAGGTCGGCCGGACTGAGACCCTGATTAGCGATCATCGTCCGCAGGCTCCTATCGGCTCAGAGAGACCAACGCGGCGCGGGCTGTCAAGCCTGCTGTGTGGAGAGTCATCTCGACATTTCTTGGCTGCGCGCGCCACCCTGCCTTTGCTCGGAACGTCGCCAATAGGCCGCGGTGCTCTCATCCTGAATTCGGTGCTGCCTTCCCCGGTGTTTGGTCGGGTCGGCGTCCACATCGCCGCTTTCGAGGCCCGCTCTCGAGTGGGTCCTTCCCCCACTGGTAATCAGCCCCTTTGGGGCACACGCAAGACCGCCGGCGCTACCGGACCTCTACGCCTTCCGCCGTGCCTTCCACACCTCGATGAAAGTGGGCATCAGCGAAAGCAAAATGATCAGCAATATCACTTTGTCGAAGTTGCGTTGCACGAACGCCACCTGGCCCAGCAGGTAGCCCAGCGAGGTCATCAGGAAGACCCAGCCGATGCCGCCGCACACGCTGAAGGGCAGGAATCGCAGGTACGGCATCTGGCTGACGCCGGCCACAAAGGCGGAAAAAGTGCGGATGATCGGCACGAAACGCGCCAGCACGATGGTCTTGCCGCCGTAGCGCTCATAGAAGTGGCGGGTGCGCGTGACATACTCCTGCTTGAAGAATCGCGAGTCGGGGCGGCTGAAGATTTTGGGGCCCGTCTGGCGCCCCAGCAGGTAGCCGGTGGAATCGCCCAGCATCGCCGCCAGAATCAGCAACAGGTTTACCTGCCGGAAGTCCAGCGCGCCAAAACCGGCCACCACGCCGATGGTGAACAGAAACGAATCGCCGGGCAGAAAGAACCCCACCAGCAGGCCGGTTTCCGAATACACCACGGCGAACAGCGCCGCGTAGCCGGCCCAGCCCGCCAGCAGCGTGTGCAGCAGGTGGCTCAGCCGCGGCGGGTCGGTGAGCGACCGGTAGAGGTCGAACAGATCTCGCAGCATGCGCTTAGCTGGCGCGGTACTGCGCCACCAGGCGGTTGATGACGTCCTGGTGGTACTTCAGCTTGCCCTGCCGGCGCAATTCCTCGCGCACGCCGGTTTCAAACAGCGTGTTGCGGTCGCGCGCCCGCTGGCTCTTGATCTCGTCGCGGAGGGCATTGCGCATCTGGGGCAACTGCGACATGTCGACCGGCGCATGGGCGATCACCTTGGCGACGATCGAACCCGACGGCGTGCCCACCGGGCCGAAGACGGCGCCATCGGGCAGCGAGAATCCCTTTTGTACGTAACTGGCCGGGCCGACACCTTCCACCGCGCCGGAACGGTTGAACTCCTGGGAGATCTTGACTTCGAGTCCCATCGACTTGGCTGCCGCCTCCAGGTCGCCGCCATTGGCCTTGGCCTTGTCGGCCAGTTCTTTGGCGTGAGCTTGCACGGCGGCCGCCAGCCGGCTCTCCACGATCTTCGCGCGCACCTGGTCCTCGACTTCGGCCAGCGTGTTGGGCCGCGACGGCGTCACACCGGTGACCACCGCCAGCGCCAGCTTGTTCCCCGGCAGAGCCACCGGCTGTGAAACCTGGCCCTGTTTCAGCCCGGCGATGGATTGATCGAAGTCGTTGTTGGTACCGATTTCCGGCAGCGGCTGGCCGGGCCGCGCGCCGTCCGCGCGTATCACCTGCATGTGGAACCGCGCCGCGACCTCGTCGGGATGGAGCGGATCCTTCTGCAACACCGCTTGCGCCTTGTCCGAGATCTGCTGCACGAGGTCGTTCACCCGGTCGTTCTTCCAACCGGCGGCTAGCTGCGCTCTTGCCTGCTCGAACGGGGACAGGTGCGCGTCTTCGTGCGCAATCACGTGGATGATGTGATAGCCCACTTCGGTCTTGACAATCCCGCTGGTTTCGCCCGGCCCCAGGGAAAACGCGGTGCGCTCGAACTCGGGCAGCGTTTGCCCGCGTTCGATCCAGTCGAGGTCGCCGCCCTTGACGGCCGAGCCGGTATCCTCGGAATATTTCTTCGCCATCTCCGCGAAGTTGGCGCCGCCCTTGATCTGCTTCAGCAGGTCCGCCGCCTGCGCCCTCATCTTGGCGTCCTCGGCCGGCGGCTTGCCCGCGGTTTTCAACAGAATGTGCTGCGCGTGCACCCGCTCCTTGGTGCGAAACTGCTCCTTGTTCTGGTTGTACATCCGCAACAGTTCGGCGTCGGTGGGGACGAACGATTCGGCGATCTTGGCCTGGTCGGCGATCAGAATCGCCAGGTTCCTCGATTCCGGCACTTTGTAACCCGCCTGGTTCACCTGGAAGAACGTCTCCATTTCCTTGGCGGTCGGGGCCGTTTCCGCGCGGTACTTGTCGCCGGTCACTTTCACGTACTGGATCTTGATTTTCTCGAAGCGCTCCCGGTAGGAGTGCTCGATTTCGAGCGAGGAGACGATCGTGCCTTCCACCGCCACCTCGCGCAGTTTATTGATCAGGATCTGGCGGCGCAGGTTGGCCTCGAATTCCGGAATGGTCAACTGCTGCTCGGCCAGCACTGCGGCATAGGCGTCCTTGCCGGCGAACTTGCCGTCGGGAAACAGGTTGGGGATCATCTGCTGGATCACCGCGCGCACGTCGTCGTCGCTGACCTCGAAGCCCAGCTTGGTGGCCTCGTAGGCGAGCGACCGCTCGTTCACCATCTCGTCGACCATCTGCGGGATGTAGGTGGAGATCAGTTCGGGGGGAAGCTGCCGGCCGCGCATGGTTGCCTGAATCAGGCGAGCGACATCGCCCGACGTTATTTCGTCCCTGCCGACCGACGCCACCACCGTATCCGGCGTGGGAGCGCCCGTGTTGTACTGGGGCACCAGGTAGGTCAGCATGGAAAGCGCCACCACCATCAGCAGCGCGCCCAGCAGGATGCGCACCGATTTTTCTCGGCTGCGAAACAGATCAAACATGAGTGAGAGAACTCCTGATTACAAGGGGAAAACAATAGTATAGCCAATCCATGGCAGCCGCGGGTGCATGTCTGACACGAAAGCCCGGCTGCCGCCGGCGGCGCGCCTAACCGTGGTAGGCCGGCGCATTGCCGGGTTTCCACTTGATGTTGCAGCCAATGCTCGGCTTCTGCCGGTCGCCGATGGCGCGGCCGGAGAGCGCGGCATCGATGGCCGCCCGCAAGTCCCGGCCCGTGACCGGCAGTCCGTTGCCCGGCCGCGAATCGTCGAACTGGCCGCGGTAGGCCAGCTTGCGGTCCGCATCGAACAGGAAGAAATCGGGCGTGCAGGCAGCCCGATATGCCTTGGCCGCTTGCTGCGTTTCGTCGTAACAATAGGGAAACCAGAAGCCGAGCTCGCGCGCCATCAGGCGCAGCCCATCCGGCCCGTCGTCGGGATACTGGCCGGCGTCATTGGAAGAGATGGCGACGATATCGAGGTCCGTGCCTGTGTAATCCTTGGCCAGCGCCGCCAGGCCCGGCGCAATATGCTTCACGTACGGGCAGTGCCGGCAGAGGAACATCACCAGCAGCCCCTTGCGCGTGAAGCCATCCAGCCGCACCGTGCGATTGCTTACAACGTCGGGCAGTTCGAAATCCGGCGCGGCCGTGCCGAGCCCCAGCATGGTGGATTCTTTGGCAGCCATTTCACCCTCTACCGTAACACGCGAAGCGCGGTACCGTCGCGCGTGACAGGTGCCAAAACAATGGAACGTTGTCCGGCCCGGCGCGAACTAGTTATTAGGGGAGCCGGTTCCGGTCCAGCGGAAAGTTGCCGAAACGAGAACGCCGGGAAAGTCATCTACTGAAGAAGAGAATGCCACTGAGACCGTGGGGAACCCAGGTTATCTTTGCGCTTTTTGCCGCTCTGGCTTGGAGTGTGCCGGCGCTCGGGCAGCCCGCCCCGCAGGCTGATTCACTGCCCGTGCTCGCCGCAGGCCCGCCCGCCGTGCGATCCGTCGCGCCGATAGCTGTGCAGGCGCCGGAGGACAAACGCATTTTCGGCGTGCTTCCTAACAATCGCACCACCGAAGAATCCATTCCCTTTCACAGCATTACGGCAAAACAGAAAGTCACCATCGCGTTTAAGGATTCTTTCGATTGGCCGGTGTTTCCCACCTCCGCATTGTTCGCCACGCTTTATCAGATCGAAAACCAGAATCCTTCCTTCGGCCAAGGTATGCAGGGATACGCCAAGCGATTCGGCACCGCTTACGGGGACCAGATGATCGGCAACATGATGACCGAAGGACTGATCCCCGCCGTGTTCCACCAGGACCCGCGCTACTTCCGCCTGGGGGCAGGATCCAAACTGCACCGGACGCTGTATGCACTCGAGGCGATCGAAGTAGCCCGCATGGATTCCGGCCGCCGCTTTTTCAATTTTTCCGAATGGGGCGGCAACGCAACCGCCGTGGCCATCTCGAACGCATACTACCCAGACACGCGCGACTGGCATGACAACCTGGAACGACTGTTCGTGGCGTGTGGCACGGACGCATTTTCCAACGTCCTCAAGGAATTCTGGCCGGACGTGAAGCGCAAATTCCGCAAGCATCGCGACCGGGAACCGCTGGTCTCCACCGGCACGCGGTAGCTGGCACGCGGTAGCCCGCACCGGCGGCGTCCGGCCTGATATGATAGGCGACGGCCATGCCCGATCTCGAATCAGAGCTTGCTCCAATGTCCGACGCGGTCACCAACTCCATCCGGGTCGAAGTCATGTCGCGGCACTCCGCCGAGAACTCGCGGCCGAATCAAGGCGAATGGGTCTTTGAGTACACGGTCCGGATTACCAACCAGGGATCGGAGACGGTTCAACTGCTCAGCCGGCACTGGATTATCACGGATGCCTCGGAGCACGTCGAAGAAGTCAAAGGTCTCGGCGTCGTCGGTGAGCAGCCCGTGCTGGCGCCGGGCGAGTCCTTCAAATACTCGTCGTGGTGCCCCCTCAAAACGCCCATCGGCAGGATGCGGGGCACCTATCGGATGACCCGCACCGGCGGCGCCCAATTCGATGCCGAGATCGCACCGTTCGCCCTCAAGGCCGCCTACACCGTCAACTGATTGCGGTGGGGCATGCTTTTTAGCCTGCCCGGAGTGCAAAGAAATCGCGTGCGCTACCCGTTTTTCAAGCCGTTCGCATCCCCCTTTTCCGGCGCGCGAATGTGATGTACATTTAAGCAGTACCGGGGCGCCGGCGAAAGCGCTCCGCCAGCGGGAGAGTTCTCTATGCCTGTGCTACATGCCGAACGGGCGGAAGTTACCTGGGACAGCGGGAAATCGAAATGGCTGGTGCGTATCCATGTGGGCGACGAAGTGATTCGCCGCTACTGGAAAGGCGCGAAGGACGCCGACCCGGAGGCTCTCCGGACGGATGCCGTGAAGACCGCCAAGGACGAAGGATACGACTTGGCCGCCGACAAAGTAGCGGTCCAGGTCTGAGCCGGTGACGCGAGAATAACCTCGCGGCGGCTGCCGTGGCGCACGCACTCGTGCGTGCAGCGTCGAGACTCTTCTCGACGCAAGCTGGACAGATCATCGCCCTTCGTGGTCTGTTGGGATGGGCCTTCGGCCCGCGGAGTTTCATGAAAAGCCGAGCGGGCCATGGATGCCACCGCGCCGCCAAATTTTCGCCTTTTCGGCTCTCGTGTTTTCATGAGGTGGCTGTCACGCCTCGCCAAAGCACGGCGCCTTGACGACAAAAACCGATCGTCCGTCCTACCCTTGACTGGACCGGAATGTAGAAACTCCGGGCGTCGGCACGATTGCCGACGCGGCACGCACGAGTGCGTGCGCCACCAAAACCCCTAGAACTTCGCCTTGATTTCCGCGTACGCCCAATCCAGCCACGGCAACAGGGCCTGGATGTCGGCGGTCTCGACGGTTGCGCCGCCCCACACTCGCAGGCCCGCCGGCGCGTCCCGGTAGGCGCCGATGTCGTAAGCGGCCTTCTCTTTGTCGAGCAGAGACACGATCGCTTTGGCGCTCTTGGCCTGCTCCTCGGCAGGCAGCGCAAGATAGGCGGGATCGACGATTTTGAGACAGATCGACGTGTTGGATCGAATCGCTTTATCCTCGGCCAGAAACGCGGCCCAGGAAGACTGCTCGACCCAATCCTCGATGGCTTGCAAGTTGGCGCTCGAACGAGCCAGCAGCGCCGGCAGTCCGCCGATCGACTCAGCCCACTTCAGCCCGTCCAGCGCGTCTTCCACACACAGCATCGAGGGCGTGTTGATGGTTTCGCCTTCGAAGATTCCCGCCATCAGTTTGCCACCCTTGGCCAGTTGGAAGATCTTGGGCAGCGGGCGATCGGGTGCGTAACCTTCCAGCCGCTTGACGGCGCGCGGGCTGAGCGCGAGCATGCCGTGCGCGGCCTCGCCCCCCAGCACTTTCTGCCAGGACCAGGTCACCGCGTCCAGCTTGTCCCACGGCACCTCCATCGCGTAGACCGCCGAAGTGGCGTCGCAAATCGCCAGCCCCTCGCGATCGGCCGCGATCCAATCCCCATTCGGAACGCGCACGCCTGAAGTGGTCCCGTTCCACGGGAACACCACGTCGTGGCTCCAATCCGCCAGGTGCAAGTCCGGCAGCTTGCCATACTCGGCCTGGAAGAGGCACAAATCTTTCACCTTGAGTTGCTTCTTGCAATCCGCCGCCCAGCCGGCGCCAAAGCTCTCCCACGAGAACACGTCGACGCCGCGCTCTCCCAGCAACGACCACAGGGCCATCTCGAGCGCTCCGGTATCGGAAGCTGGAACGATCCCGAGTAAGTAGCCCTCCGGCATGCCAAGCAGCTTCTTACTCCGCTCGATGACTTCCGCCAGCTTGGTCTTGCCAATCTTGGCCCTGTGCGACCGCCCGACCGCGGCGTCCTGCAGGGCGTCCAGAGTCCAGCCGGGCCGTTTTGCGCAGGGTCCGGAGGAGAAGCACGGATTCTTGGGAGTCAGTGATGGCTTCATATTACTTATACCTACTCGAACTCGACTTGCTTACTCGAACTCTACCGAGCGGGCGAATTTGACCCCGGGGTGGTCCCGCAACTGCGCCAGCACGGACTCGGGCACCAACCCGTCGGTGGAGACCAGCGCGACGGCATCGAGCGGCTGGCCGGGAGCGCCAGGCTTGTCGCGCCGCCCGAGCGAGAAATTCGCGATGTTGATCCGGTTCCTGCCGAGCACGGTTCCCACGTGACCGATGACGCCCGGCACGTCCAGGTTCTTCATGAAGATCAGCGAGCCGGCCAGGGCCGTTTCGCACTGAATGCCGTCCACCTGCAGGAGGCGCGGCTTACCCAGCAGCACGGCGCCTTCGACGGTGGTGACGCCGCTGTCGGTAATCAGGTCCAGGCGGATGGAATCGGTGTGGCCGGAACGCGGCTCGCGGCCTTCCTGCACGGTCCAGCCGCGATGTTCGGCGATCGTCATGGCGTTCACCAGGTTCGCCTTTTTCGAAATCGAGCGCGCCAGCGCGCCCGCCACTCCGGCGTTGCGCAGCAGGTTGGTGTTGCCGTCGGCGATGCGGCCGAAGTAAGTCAGCCGCACGATGCGCGGATTGCCGTTGGCGACGTACGCCGCGAAGTTGCCCAGCCGCTCCGCCAGCGCCATGTAGGGGCTGAGCGCGCGGTATTGATCGGGCGACAGCGCGGGCATGTTGACGGCGTTGATGGCCACCCCGCTTTTCAGGTATTCGACCACCTGCTGGGCGATTCGGATGCCCACGATCTCCTGCGCCTCCTCGGTCGAGCCGGCGATGTGCGGCGTCGCCAGCACGGCTTCGGAAACGAACAGCGGACAACCGGCGGGGACCGGCTCGGTCGAGAACACGTCCAGCGCGGCGCCGGCGATTTTGCCGGAGGCCACCGCTTCGGCCAGTGCGGTCTCGTCCACCAGTTCGCCACGGGCGCAGTTCACGATCCGCACTCCCGGCTTCATGGCCGCGAACGCCTCGCGCGAAAGCATGCCGGTGGTTTCCGGCGTAGCGGCCACGTGCAGCGTGATGTAGTCGCTTTGGGCGTACAGCGCGGCCAGATCCAGCAACTCCGCGCCGATATCTTCGGCGATCTTCGAAGTCACGTAGGGATCGTGCGCCACCACGCGCATTTCGAAGGCGCGCGCCCGCTTCACCACTTCGCGGCCAATGCTGCCCAGCCCTACGATGCCGAGCGTCTTGCCGCGCAGCTCATGACCCATCAGCTTTTTCTTTTCCCACTTGCCGGCGCGCGTGGAGGCGCTGGCTTGCGGGATGTGGCGCGCCATGGCCAGCATCAGCGCCAGCGTGTGCTCGGCCACCGAAACGGCGTTGCCGCCCGGGGTGTTCATCACCAGCACGCCGGCCGTGGTGGCGGCCTCCAGATCGACATTGTCGACGCCCACGCCGGCCCTCCCGATCACCCGCAGATTGGGCGACTTGGCGAGCACCTCGGGCGTCACCTGGACGGCGCTGCGAACCAGCAGTGCCTCCGCTTCCGCCAGATGCTGAGCGTATTCTTTAGGATTGGAAACGATGACATTCCAGCCAGCTTCGCCGCGCAACAGATCGAGGGCGGCGGGAGCGATGGGCTCGGCAACAAGGATGTTCATAAGCGTAAGTAGTCGTCAGGCGCAGAAGATTGGCACACCATCACCTGGTCTCCCCGGGAAAAAGGGGGTCTGGCCGGGGGTCGATAAAGGTTGCTTTTTGATGTGCATACGGCAAGCCAGTACCATAGAATAACATTACATTATGCCTCTCATCGATCAGGTGCAAATAGACATGGTGGCGGCCATGAAGGCCAGGCAAGAGGCGCGGTTGAGCGCGCTCCGTATGGTCAAAGCCGCGCTCATGAAGTTGAAGGTGGATTCGCCCAAGCCGCTCGACGAAGCGGCCGAAATGCAGGTCCTCAAGTCGCTCATCAAACAGCGCATCGATGCGGCCGAGGCGTTTCGCAAAGCCGGCCGCACCGGGCAGGCGGAGAAAGAGGAGGCCGAGCGCGCGCTGATCGAAAGCTACCTCCCGGCCGCCGCCACCGCGGCCGAAGTGGACGATGCCATTGCCGCCGCGCTGGCGGAAACCGGAGTCACCTCGCTCAAGCAGATGGGCGTGGCGATGAAAGCGGCGCAGGCGCGGCTCAAAGGGAAGACGGTTGACGGCAAAGCGTTAAGTGATAAAGTGAGGGCGAAACTGCAATGACGCCTCCTCAAGAAACGAAATTCCGGTCGTACGTGCCGGACAAAACCGATTTGCGGGAATTCACAATTCGGGCGATCATATTGGGTTTGCTGATGACCGTGGTCCTCGGCGCAGCCAACCTCTACCTGGGTTTGCGCGCCGGCATGACCATCGCGGCCACTTATCCCGCGGCGGTGATCGGCATGGCCATCCTGCGGCTGATGAAGGGCTCGATTCTCGAGGAGAATATGGCCCGTACGATCGGCTCGATCGGGGAATCGGTGGCCGCCGGCGCGGTGTTCACCATCCCGGCGTTCGTGCTTTCGGGGGTCTGGCCGGCGTTCGACCTGGAGCACGGCTACTGGAAATCGGTGGCGCTGATGGCGGTGGGCGGCACGCTGGGGATTCTGTTCGTCACTCTCCTGCGGCGCGTGATGGTGGAGGATCCCGATCTTCCGTTCCCGGAGTCGGTGGCGGCGGCGGAGATTCATAAGGCCGGCCAGCAAGGGGCCAGAGCCGCCAAGATTCTCTTCGCTAACATGGGCGCCGGGGCGGTCATATTCTTCCTGGGCGCCATCAACCTGTTCGCCGCCAGCCGGGATTTCCTGGTGCATGTCGGAGAACTGGGAAAGAGCATGGTCAAGCTGACAAAAATAACGGGCACGCCTACGGTGCAGGCAGGCGCCATGACGTCGTTC
This sequence comes from Bryobacteraceae bacterium, assembly GCA_050010695.1. Taxonomy (GTDB): domain Bacteria; phylum Acidobacteriota; class Terriglobia; order Bryobacterales; family Bryobacteraceae; genus Bog-375. Next base: position 3,391 of record JBEKKO010000003.1, on the reverse strand, counting down.
TCCGCTCCGGCGATCAGCCCGGCGTATCTGGGCGTGGGCTACATCATCGGACCGCGGCTGGGCGCGCTGAACTTCGCCGGCGGCGTCTTCGCCTGGGGATTGCTGGTGCCGCTGCTGGTATTCTTCCTGGGACCGCAACTGCAGCCCTGGGTGGCCGGGACCGAGGGCGGCTGGACGGACGTGGCCGGCTCCACCTGGTACAACATCGTGCGGCCGATCGCGGTGGGCGGCATGCTGGTGGGCGCATCGTTCACGCTCTTCCGCATGCGCAAGAACCTCGGCATCGGCATGAAGCGCGCGGTGGCCGACCTGCGCAAGTCCGCGGCAGCCCATGCAAGCACCTCGCGCACGCAGCGCGACCTGAGCAGCAAGGTGGTATTCGGCGGGCTCGCGGTAGTTTTCGTCTGCATGGTAGCGCTGTATTACTACCTGACCGGCCAAATTGCCGGAGCCACCGTGGCGGCGATTGTCATGATCGTGCTGGGTTTTTTCTTTGCCGCCGTCTCGGGCAACCTGGTAGGAATGATCGGTTCGTCGAATAACCCCGTCTCGGGCCTGACGCTATGCACGTTGGTGATCGCGGCGCTGCTGATGGTGGCGATGGGGTTGCGCGGCAACGCTGGCATCGGCGCGGTGCTCGGGGTGGCGGCGGTGGTTTGCGTCTCCTCGGCGGTGGCGGGCGAGATGCTGCAGGACCTGAAGGCCGGCCACATTCTGGGCGGCACACCGGCCAGGATGCAGATCGGCGACCTGATGGGCATCGCGATTTCCAGCCTGGCGCTGTTCTTCCCGCTGATGTGGCTGCACCAGGCCTACACCTTCGGCACGAAGGAACTTCCGGCGCCGCAGGCGGGGCTGATGTCGTCGCTGGCACAGGGCATCGTGGGCGGCAACATGGCGTGGCCGCTGGTGGTGGTCGGCATCCTGATGGGGTTCGGTCTGATCCTGGTCGAGGTGAAGAGTCCCATGCTGTTCTCGGTGGGCATGTACCTGCCGCTGGAGACGACCTTCGCCATCTTCCTCGGCGGCCTCTTCCGCTGGGCGACCGATAAGTACCGCGAGAAGGGCAACTTCAACGACGCGCAGAAGGCGCGCATCGAAAATGCCGGCGTGTTGACGGCGGCGGGGCTGATCGCGGGCGAGGCGTTGTGCGGCTTGGTGGTGGCGGGCTTCCGCGCGTGGGAAAAGAACGTCGAAAGCCAAACCCACCACCCGGCCCATATCCTGCCGGATTGGACCTGGGCGGGGACGCCCTGGCTGTCGATCGTCGTGCTGGTGGGGCTGGCGGTGCTGATGATCCGGCTGCCGCTCGCCAACGCCGGCCAGCCGGACGAACCCGCGCCGCCGACTGCGATTATGTGAGACTGAGAGGCTAACGTGAACTACTATCAAGAGCACAAGGGCGAGTTTCTGGAAGGGTTGAAGACGTTTCTGCGGATTCCGAGCATCAGCACGCTTTCCGAGAACAAGCCGGACATCCGGCGCGCGGCCGAGTTCGCGAAGAGCGAGTTGCTCGGCGCTGGGATGACTTGGGCCGAGCTGATCGAAGACGCGAACGGCGGCAATCCGCTGGTCTATGGCGAATGGCTGGGCGCGCCGGGCAAGCCGACGGTGCTGTTCTACGGTCATTACGACGTGCAGCCGCCGGATCCGTTGGACGAGTGGAAGTCGCCGCCGTTCGAGCCGACCGTCCGCGGCGATGACATTTTCTGCCGCGGCGCCTGCGACGACAAGGGGCAGGTCTACATCCAGATCAAAGCCGTCGAAAGCCTCACCAGTATCCACGGCAAGCTTCCCGTGAACGTGAAGTTCCTGCTCGAGGGCGAAGAGGAGACCGGAGGCGAGCACATCGAAGCGTACGTGAAGAGCAAGCCGCCGCGGTTGAAAGCCGATGTGGCGATTGTGTGCGATACCGAAATGTTCGCGCCCGAGATGCCCACCATCTGCATCGGACTGCGCGGGTTGGTGTATTACGAACTGGCCGTACAAGGCGCCGATCACGACCTGCACTCGGGCATCTATGGCGGCGCGGCGCCGAACCCGATCATGGCCATCGCGGAGATTCTCTGTGCCCTCAAGGACCGCGACGGCCACATCCACATCCCGGGTTTCTACGATCGGGTGGTGCCACCGGCTGCCAAGGAGCGCGAGGCGTGGGCTCGGCTGCCCTTCGACGAAAAGGAATACACCGAAAAGGAAATGGGCGCCAGGGAACTGGTGGGCGAGCCCGGCGTTCCGCTGTTCGAGCGGGTGTGGGCGCGGCCCACGCTGGAAGTGCACGGCATCAAGGGCGGCTTTGTGGGCGAAGGCGCGAAAACGGTGATCCCGGCGCGCGCGGTGGCCAAAATCAGCACGCGCCTGGTGGGAGACCAGCGGGTGGACGAAGCGATCACGCAATTTCAGGCGGCGGTGAAGGCGGTATGTCCGAAGGGCGTCACGGCCGAAGTGAAACTGCTGAACGCGGGAGCGCCGTCGCTGACCGATCCCGACAACCCGTACATCCAGGCCGCGGCCGAAGCCATGAAACAGGTTTTCGGCAAGGACACGGTGTACATCCGGTCGGGCGGGTCGATTCCGATTGTGGGCGTGTTCGACAAGTACCTGGGCGTGCCCAGCGTGATGATGGGCTTCGGGCTGCCCGACGACAATCTGCACGCGCCGAACGAGAAATTCCATCTGCCGAATTTCTACCGCGGGATCGAGGCCGTGGGGCGGTACCTGGAGATGCTGGGGCAGTAGGTGGGGCATGCTTTAGCCTGCCAACGCCCGCTTGCGGGCGAGTTTCTTTTCGCAGTGTCACCATGACCATTGACGATTTTCGCCATCTCGCACTCGCTTTCCCGGAGACGGAGGAGCGCGCCCACATGGATCACCCGGATTTCCGGGTCGCCGGCAAGATCTTTGCCACACTCGGCTATCCGGAGCGTGGCTGGGCCATGGTGAAGCTCACGCCGGAGCAGCAGCACAATTTCGTGGAAGCCTACCCGGCTGTCTTCGTGCCGGCAGCGGGCGCGTGGGGACGCCGTGGTGCGACCACCGTGTGCCTGAAGACCGCTCAAAAAGCTACCGTACGGCGAGCTCTGGTAGCGGCGTGGCGCAACACGGCGCCGAAGCGCGTGGTAGAGCGGTTCGACGCAGGGGAATCGGAGTAATACGTGGCGCACGCACTCGTGCGTGCCGTGTCGGAGGCTCTTCTCGACACCCGCTCCCGCATGGGAAACTGGCCCTTGCGTGGCGGCGCAGTGCGGCCGAGAGATGTGGATGGAAAAAGTTTAGGAGTGCGTTGCGGGTGGCCGGGCTTCGCGGACTTATCGCCGTGCGTATCGGCCACCCGATGATTTAAGTAGGAACTTCGATGATCTAGGCCCGCTGTATGGCGGACATATCCTTG
>JBEKKO010000002.1:0-108519 GCA_050010695.1 Bryobacteraceae bacterium | reverse complement strand
TCGATGTTCGTGCGCGGCGGCGTGTACAAAGTGGTGCACGAGGCGATGGGCGGCACGCTGGCCAAGTTTTCGGTGTCGGCGCTGATGTTCGATTACGTGCTGACCGGCCCCATCAGCGCGGTGAGCGCGGGCCTGTACCTCGGCGGCCTGATCAATGAAGTCACCCCGCGGCTGGGGATGCCCAACCTGCACGTCAACCCGCCGTACTTCGCGGCGGTTTTCGCGGCGGCGGTGACGGTGTATTTCTGGCGCAAGAATATTATCGGCATCCACGAATCGAGCGAGAAGGCGCTGCGCATCATGCAGATCACCACCGTGATGGTGGTGATCCTGATCGTCTGGTGTATCGTCACCATTTTGAAGAACGGCTACCAGCCGGTGCCGCTTCCGATACCCGCCAACATCAAGTTCAGCCCGGAGGCGTTGGGCTGGTTGAAGGGGACCGTGGCGCCATCGATCACCGTGATTGCCGTGATGATCGGGCTGGGGCATTCGCTGCTCGCCATGAGCGGCGAGGAGAGCCTGGCGCAAGTGAACCGCGAGATCGCGCATCCCAAGCTGAAGAACCTGGAACGCGCCGGCTTCGTGATCTTCATCTACAGCATGCTGTTCACTTCGCTGGTTTCGTTTTTCGCGGTGATGATCATCCCGGACGCGCAACGCCAACTGTTTCTGGACAACCTGATCGGCGGGCTCTCGATGTTCCTGGTGGGGCCGGTTTCGGTGCGCCTGCTGTTTCATGGCTTCGTGGTGCTGGTGGGAACGCTGATTCTCGCCGGGGCGGTGAACACGGCCATCATCGGCTCCAACGGCGTGCTCAACCGGGTGGCGGAAGACGGCGTGCTGCCCGACTGGTTCCGGCATCCGCACAAGAAGTTCGGCACCACTTCGCGGCTCATCAACGTGATCGTGGGGCTGCAACTGGTCACCATCCTGATCAGCCGGGGCGATGTCTACATGCTGGGCGAAGCTTACGCGTTCGGCGTGGTGTGGAGCTTCGCCATGAAGGCGCTTTCCGTGCTGGTGCTGCGCTACAAGCAGCCCGGAGAGCGCGAATGGAAGGTGCCGCTGAATTTCCATATCGGCAAAACGGAGATTCCGCTGGGCCTGATGGCGATCACGGTGGCGCTGTTCGGTCTGGCCATCATCAACGTGCTGACCAAAAAGGTGGCGACCATCTCCGGCGTGAGCTTCACCATAGTCTTCTTCATCGTCTTCGAGCTGTCCGATATCTACAACCGGAAGCGCAGGGCGGCGCACGGCGAGGAGATGGAGAAATTCCGGCTGGACACGCGCGACGATTTGAGCTCGGGCTCGGTCGGCGTGCGGCCGGGCAACGTCCTGGTGGCGGTGCGAAACCCCAACCGGCTGCAGCACCTGGCGCGGATTCTGCACAAGACCGACACGCGCAAGATGGACATCGTGGTGCTTTCGGTGCGCCAGGTCACGCAGGCGGCTTCCGGCGAGCACCCGCTCGACATCGGCCAGATTTTCTCCGAAGCCGAGACCACTGTGTTCAGCCACGTGGTGACGCTGGCGGAAAAGGCCGGCAAGCATGTGGAGCTGATGGTGGTGCCGGGCACGGACCCCTACGAGGCGGTGGTGCAGACGGCGGCGCGGCTGCGTAGTTCGCGCATCGTGATGGGGCTGTCGCCCAAGCTGACGCCACCCGAGCAAGGCGCTGCGGTGGGCGCCTTCTGGGAGCAGTTGCCGGAACCGCGGCCGTCGCTGTCGCTCGAGATCGTGCTCGAAAACGAGAAGGATGTCGTGTTCTTCAACTTGGGCCCGCACCCGCCGCGCCTCTGGCCCGAGGACGTCGCGCTGGCGCACAAACTATGGCTCGAGCTGAGCGGCATGGGCCCGGGATCGAAGTTGCACCACCGCGACGTCATCGGCGTCGCCCTGCGCCGGATGAGCGACGAATTCCACTCCGATCGCAAGGAAGAAGTGGTGGGCGACGTGCTGCGCGAACTGGGCAACGGGCATTCCGAACAGAATGGCATTAACGGCGCCAAGCCGCAGTAAGCTGAGGAAGGTGCGTTTGGCCCTTGTATGCCCAGGCGGAACAGGGGCCCTTTAAGTCGCAGTCCTGAACTGCGCGATTTATTTCGGCGCGGAGAATGGACGGTATTGGTATCCCACCCTTGGCAAGGGAAGAGCGAAGGATGGGGCACGCGGCTGGCAAGTCCACGGATGCTCTGCATACCAAAAACGGCTTGTTGGGGTTCGTGTTATCCCACCCTTGCCGCACAAAAGCCAGGAAGAGGGTTCGGGCGTACCAGATACAGGCACGTTTGGGCTGAAACTGAAGCTGTAATTGTCAGCGAGATTGAATGAGTTGGCGCCCAGCGATTGCGGACCCCATCGGTCCGCTTTGCCGCCCGGAATGTCAAAAGGAATTGAAGCCCGTTTGAGATTCCTGGGCTGCGGCCTTGGGCCCCCCCAATTCACTTGCCCGGCCCCACCACCACATCCGCCGCCACATACAGCACCAGCGCAATCCTGCCCGACCCCTCCAACTGCCGGTACACCAACGCCCCGTCCCCGCCCTTTGCCTGATTGCTCCTCAGCGGCACGTCCACATTGCCCACCTTCAGGTGCACGTGTTCCAGCCGCCACCGAACCGGCTCGCCCGCGCCGCTCATCCCGCCCGCGTAGCTTACCTGCCCCTCCGCGATCGCCCCCACTTTCGCCACTGTCGCGCCGCCCGCCTCAAGGTCCCTCGCCAGCACGAACGTCATCGGCCCCGCGCTCAAGTCCCCCGCCGACACCAGCGGCGCCGCCGTCCCCTCCGCCAGCACCTTCCGGAACATCCCCGCCAGTTTCCGTGTGTGCGTCGTAAACCTTCGCACCACGAACTGTTCCAGCAGATGGTCCTCCGCCCTGCCGCCGAAACCCTCCAGCACGTTATGAAACAGCCGCAGCCACGGCCGCGACGTGTAGGGATAGTACAGCCTCGATACCTGGCTCGCCGCCGCGCCGCCGATCACGTCGGAATAGTCTGGCTGCCAACGCCCGTTATCGCCCTTGCACACGAACGCCGTCCAGATCGAGTACCACACCCGCGACCTGAAGCTCCCCGTGTCCTTGTAAAAATACCGCGGGTCCTGGTGAAAGGCCGCCTGCAGGATCACATGGTGAATCATCACGCCGCTGAGGTGGCTGGTATATCGCGCCCCGAACCGCTTCGCGTAGCCTTCCACTCCCTGCCCGAACTCCGGGTATTTGTTCTGCGCCTGCTGGATTCCCGCGTCGATCCCCGTGCCCAGCAGCGTCACCGGATCCACCAGGGTCTTGAACCCAAGGTGAAACTTCTGCCGCGCCGTCAGCGGCGCAGCGTTCGGGTCGTACGTCACCAGAAAGTGCGGAAACACGCCCAGCACCCGTTGCTTCTCTTCCGACTTCAGTTGCTCCGCCGCCAGTTCCTTCGGCGGCGGCGTCACCTCGATCGTCGACGTCACCAGCGCCACTTGCAGCACCGCCGCCACCGGCGCCTTATTTAATAGTCCCGCCGTCACGTTCGCGGTCCACAACGCGAACCCGTCCGCCGCGACCGTGACGCTATAACTCCCCGCCGCCACGTCGCCGAAGTGGAAAGCCCCCGCTTGGTCCGTTGCCGTCGTGCGCTGCCCCGCGCCGGCCGCCGTTTCCAGCGTGACGATCGCCCCCGCCACCGCCAGCCCCGCGCCGTCCTTCACCGTCCCGTCGACGGCCACCGCCGCCGTCGTCTGCGCCGGAGCCCATCCCGACACCAGCGCCGTCAAAACCGCAGCCCAGACAAGTAGGCGCATCGTCACCACCCCATCATCCGCGATCAGGTGTATTCTAAACCCTTTCACGAAGGTCGATCCTCATCTTCGCTTTAGGATAGATCGCGATCAGCCGCGGCGGAAGCGGCCATACGGAAGGAGACGCCAATATGCGATGCAAGTCAAAGACGACGCGGGCACTCGGGCCTATGCTCATGCCATCGACGACTTCATCGACTGGTACAGCTCCGAGGTCCCGTCCGAGCCTGACAGGGAAGACTGCACAGCGTCCGCGGTGACCGGGAAGTCCGTGGACGTCGTGCTGCCAACCACCGGCGCATGATGGCGGTGGATACCAGCGACGATGCGTGGGTGTTCCCTTCGGAGCGGATGACGCCGCTTTCAAAGGACAACTGGTGGCATCGCATCGCGCGTCCGGCGCTGAAAAAGGTTGGCCTTGATTGGGCGACGTTTCAGGTGATGCGGAGAACGCATGCGACCCTGATGAAGACAATGGGAGTGGACGGTAAACTGGTGGCGGACCAACTCGGCCATTCGCTTGATGTCAATCAGAACGTGTATACGCACTCGCCGGTCGAAAGCCGTCTGGTGATTGTGAACCAACTGGAGGAACGGTTGCTGGTACAATAGTGTTCAATCAGTGTTCAGGATGAAACGTGGTTTTGGAAGTCATTGAAGAAACGGGCATGCGGGAGTAATTCAGTGGTAGAATGCCAGCTTCTGCTGGCCCCCCTTTGTTTTCTGTCATTTAGTCCTAGTCCGAAGTTCCCGCTCTTTTTGACGCCATTTTTCGTGTAAGGTCTTGAAGACTCTGAAGATCGGGATTTTTGCGGAGTGTAATGTGTACCCATGTAATAATATATAAAATGTCTTGTATTAACGATTGTAAACGTATATCATGGACCCATGTACGTCGAGTCCGTCCCCAACCGCAACTCTCCCCCTGCCATCCTCCTCCGCGAATCCGTCCGCATCGGCTCCAAGGTCCACAAACGTACCCTCTCCAATCTCTCCTCCTGGCCCGCCGCTCAAGTCGATCTCTTGCGTCGCGTCTTGAAGGGGGAGGATCTGATCGCCCGCGAACAGGCCTTTCAGATCCTCCGCTCTCTTCCTCATGGGCATGTCGCCGCTGTCCTCGGCACGCTTCGCCATCTCGGCCTGCACGATCTGCTCTCCCGCGCTCGCTGCCCCGAGCGCGATCTCATCTGCGCCCTCATTACCGCCCGCATCCTCGACCCGCGCTCCAAGTTGGCCACTGCCCGCGGCTTGGATGAGGAAACCGCTTCCAGTTCTCTGGCCGAGTCACTCCATCTGGCTTCGGCCACGGCCGATGATTTGTACGAGGCCATGGATTGGTTGCTGCCGCGGCAGGAGCGCATCGAGCAGGCTCTCGCCAAGCGTCACCTCTCCGATGGTTGCCTGGTGCTCTACGATGTGACTTCCACTTACTTTGAGGGCCACCACTGTCCGCTGGCGCGCTTCGGCCACTCGCGCGACGAGCGTAGCGGCAATCCGCAAATCGTTTGCGGCTTGCTCACCAATGCCGAAGGTTGTCCCGTCGCGATGGAGGTGTTCCCGGGCAATACCGCCGACCCCAAGACAGTCGCCGCGCAAGTACGCAAGCTGCGGGAGCGTTTCGGCCTGCAGCGATTGGTGCTGGTGGGTGATCGCGGCATGCTCACCAGCGCCCGCATTCGCGAGGATCTCCAGCCGGTGCCCGGTCTGGAATGGATTACGGCGTTGCGCGCGCCGGCCATCAAGAAACTGGCGTCCGATGGCGTGCTGCAACTGTCCCTGTTCGACCAGACGGACTTGGCCGAGATCGCTCACCAGGCGTTTCCTGGCGAGCGTTTAATCGCCTGTCGCAATCCCCTGTTGGCTGCCGAGCGCTCGCGCAAGCGAGGAGAGTTACTGGCCGCAACAGAAAAGGAACTGGAGAAGGCCAAGGCCGCCACGCAGCGGAACAATCGGCGACTGCGCGGCAAAGAGCGAATCGCCGTCGCCGTCGGCAAAGCGTTGGGGCATTATAAGATGGCCAAACATTTTCGCTATCGCATTCGAAGCAACGGATTCACCTACGAACGCAACCAGGCGAGCATCGAACGGGAAGCCGCGCTGGACGGGATCTATGTCATCCGCACCACGGTGCCAACGGCATCGGCATCCAGCGAACAAGCGGTCCGCCACTATAAAGAGTTAGCCAAGGTCGAACGGGCGTTTCGCAGCCTGAAGAGCGTGGATCTGAAGATCCGGCCTATCCACCATCACCTGGAGGAACGCGTGCGCGCACGTGTTCCTCTGCATGCTGGCGTATTACGTGGAGTGGCACATGCGCCAAGCCCTGGCCCCGATGTTGTTTGACGACGACGAGCCGGCCGCCGGTGAGACGCTACGCACTTCCATTGTGGCGCCCGCGCAACGCTCCCCCTCGGCGGAAGAGCAAGCACAGAGCAAAACCACCGCCGACGGGATGCCGGTGCATAGCTTTCAGACTCTCCTACAAGACCTCCGCACCGTAGCCCTGAACACCGTCCAAATGGGCGAGGAAACCTGCCAGATGGTCACTGCCCCCACCCCTGTACAGCAGCGTGCGTTCGACCTGTTGATGCGTTCGACCTGTTGAAAATCTCCTGTCGAGCGTGAGTGTACCCAGTAGGCCACCGTTCGCCCTGGGCCTATCTGCCGAGTGATCAGTCACTTCCCGCTCATCGGGAGCGGGAACTTCGGTCTAGTAGCGCCGCCGGTCTATGCCGCCGGTATTCTTTCCAAGCGCGCGCAAGACACAGAACCCCGGCGGCAAAAGACCGCCGGCGCTACCGATCCAAAAACTATTTCTTCAGCAGGGCATTGACGCACCATAGGACGGGCGCCTGGCCGTGCGGATTGCCCTTCTCGGTCGGGCGGTTCAGGTAAAAATTCACGTCATTGGTCTGGCCGGTGCCGACGCAGACCTTGTCCACTCTGCCGTCCTGATCGATGAACTTGTTGACGCCCAGCCAGCCTTTGCGCGCGGCTTGGGCGTAGGCCTTGTCCGTGAGCCAGCCCTTCTTCACGCCGGTGATCATGGCATACGTGAACATCGCGGTGCAGGAGCTTTCCTGGTAGCTCTCGGGGTGGTCGATCAGTTGATGCCAGACGCCGTCGGCATCCTGGTACTTCAACAGGGAGGCCATCATCGTGCGGTAGCCCTCCAGGATGCGGGCGCGCTTGGGATGGTCGGCCGGCAGATCCGTGAGCAATTCGGACATGCCGCCCGCCACCCATCCGTTGCCGCGGCCCCAGTAGAAGGGGAAGTCCGGCCCGTGATAGAACAGGCCGTTAGGCTTCTGCAGCTTGTCGAGGTAGGCGGCCATTTCGAGCGCGGCGCGGTCCAGGTAAACCTTATCGCCGGTGGCGCGGTAGGCCTGGAGTTGGAGGATCGTGATCATGTACGCGTCGTCGATCCAGAAGCGGGTCTCGCCCGAGAGCCCTTCCGGCGTGGGGTTCTCCCATTGCTGGTCGGCCAGTTTCTTGCCGAGCGGCAGGTATTGCGGGTCCTTGGTGCGGATGTACAGCTCCAGGGGCACGATGCCGAAGATGGCGTGGTCGACGTGGCGCTGCCAGGAGACCACTTTCTGCTGTCCTTCTTCGGTCCGCCAGGTGTCGTAGCGCTTGACCAGCGCGTCCGTCATCGCCTGATCGTCGATCAGCTTGGCAAACTCGAGTGCGGCGTACCAGGTGGAGTCCTCGGCATAGTGGACATAGGGTCTGGTCGGGATCCAGCGCGGGAGCATGTCTTTGACGATCTTCCTGCCCACTTCCTCGGGCGCGGTGCCCGGCGGCCAGTGGGTGAATTCCTTCTTCTGTGCTGTCGCCACGCCAGCGAGCCCAACGATCGCGAGTCCGGCGAGCAAACGGTGAATGACAGTGCGCATTCCGGTGTCCTCTCAGGTCCGCACTCGGGGCTGCGCCAGACTGGGCCTTAGACCCCGGGTCCACTCTCTCATGATCGTGATCGGAGCGGCCACGCGGACGACAAATACACGACGATCAAAGTGTAACTGAGATGGCGACAGCCGCGCAGACCCTGATAACGAAGGTTCTATGCATTCGCATAGCGGTCCGATTTGATTCGCCCGCGGCGGAGTGGGAGAATTCGGAGGAAAGGGCCGCCAAGGCCAAATCACAAGGAGAGCACATGACATCAACCGAGCCGGCAGCGATTCGAACCGAGACGTGCGTCGTCAGGAACACCGGAGCGCGGAAGGGGCGTCATCTGTCCGTCACGCCCCAGACCACGGCCTCGCGGCATCTTTACTACGGGCGCATCGTGCTCGATGGCGGCGACGCGCCGGTGGAGGTCGAAACCGGAGGGCGCGAGACCGGGCTGGTATGCCTGCGCGGCGGCGCCATGGTGCAGGTGGGAGCCAATGAGTACACGATGGGCCTTTACGACGCGCTCTACATTCCGCGCCAGAGCCGGTTCCGCGTGACCCCGGGCGCGGACGGCTGCGATTTCGCCGAGCTGTCCGCTCCGGCCGAGAAGGCGCACCCACTCCAGTTCGTCTCCTTCGCCGAGGTTCAGAAGGATCCCGGCCTGCACTTCACGGCTGGCGGTCCCAACTCTCAGCGCGACCTCAACATCCTGCTCGGGAAGAATGTCCAGGCCGGACGCATCGTGGCGGGCGTTACGTTCAGCAAGCCCGGCAACTGGACCTCGTGGCCGCCGCACGAGCACGCGGTGATGCTGGAGGAAGCCTACCTCTACATCGACATGCCCGCGCCGGCCTTCGGCGTGCAGTTCGTCTACACCAATACGGCCGAGCCCGAGCTGGCCACGTTCGTCCGCGACGGAGACGTGGTCATCATGCCGAAAGGCTATCATCCGAACGTGGCGGCGCCGGGATCGCAAATCAATTTCCTGTGGATGATGGCGGCTAACCGCGAGGACGACGACCGGCAGTTCGGCGTGGTCAACGTGCAGCCCGAGTTCGCCGGCGGCGGCTCCGGCTTGGAGCGCGGTCAGGCGGGGAGGTAGCGCGATGTTTCGTCTGGACGGAAAAGTCGCCCTGGTGACGGGCTCAAATCGCGGTATGGGCGCGGCGATGGCCCTCGGCTTCGCCCAAGCCGGAGCGGACGTGGTTCTGCACGATATCGCGGCTCCCGAGGAGACGGCGAAGCGCATCCGCGAGATGGCCGGCGTGCGCACGCACTGCCTGGCTGCCGATCTCAGTTCTCGCGCGCAGGCGGACCGCGTGATCGAAGAGGCCGTGGCGGCGATGGGCGCGGTGGACATCCTGGTCAACAACGCCGGCATCATCCGGCGCGCGCCGGCGGTGGAACACCCGGACGAAGACTGGGACGCGGTGATCGAGATCAACCTCACCGCAGTGTTCCGGCTCTGCCGCGCGGCCGGCGCACACATGCTGCCGCGCGGGCGGGGAAAGATCATCAACGTCGCTTCGCTGCTCTCCTTCCAGGGCGGCATCAACGTGCCGTCATATTCGGCGGCGAAAGGCGGAGTGGCGCAGATCACCAAGGGGCTGGCCAATGAGTGGGCCGGGCGCGGAGTGAATGTAAACGCGATTGCGCCGGGTTACATACGCACCGAGAATACGCGTCCGCTTTTCCAAAACGAATCGCGCCGGCAGGCCATCCTCGAGCGCATTCCGGCGGGGCGCTGGGGCGAGCCGGAGGACGTGTGCGGAGCGGCGGTGTTTCTGGCTTCGGCGGCGTCGGATTACGTCCACGGCCATGTGCTGGTGGTGGACGGCGGATGGATGGGACGCTGACGAGGAATCGCATTCTCGGCGCCTGTGCCGCGCTGCTGCTGGCGCTGGCGTCCGCCGCGGCCCAACCGCCGGGCCGCAGCGATCCATCCTTCTCGCAGCCCTCGCGGGCGCCCGGCGTGGATTACGTGCTGCCCACGGAGGGCGAAATCAAAGCCACGCTCGATCGCATCCGCGATTACTTCGTCCGCTCCACTCCGTATCGCATCATCGATACCGAGACCGGCGCGCCGGTCACGGACCTGACCAAGCCCACCAAGACGGTCGGCATCGACATGCGGACGGGGCAGTTCAACGACTGGGATTACCCGATGGGAGTGGCGCTGGCGGGCATGTTGCAGGCCGCCGATGTGACCGGCGACGCCACTTACTCGGACTACGCATTCAGGAATTTCGATTTCATCTTCGACCACCTGGACTACTTCCGCGAGCAGGCCAGGCAGTTCGGCCCGCAGGCGTACGGTTACCGGCGGCTGATCGAGATGCGCGAACTGGACGATTGTGGCGCCATCGGCGCGGCTCTCATCAAGGCTTACAACAAGAAGAAGGACGCAAAATACCGCGCTACCATCGACGCCATCGCGGAGCACATCGCGCACAAGCAATTTCGCATGCCGGACGGCACGCTGGCGCGCCAGCGCCCGCAACCCGTATCGCTTTGGGCGGACGACCTGTACATGTCGGTCCCGTTCCTGGCGCAAATGGGCGTGCTCACCGGCCAGCGCTCCTGGTTCGACGACGCCGCACGGCAGGTGATGCAAGCGTCGGCGCGTCTCCAGGACGCCTCGAGCGGGCTGTGGGACCACGCCTGGTTCGAGAACACCACGCCGGATCCCAAGTTTTATTGGGGCCGCGCATCTGGATGGGTCATCATGGCCGCGGCGGAACTGCTGAGCGTGCTGCCTGAGAATCACCCCGAGCGGGAGCGTGTGCTGGAGATCTTCCGGCACGGCGCGCAGGGCCTGGCGGCCGCGCAAGGCGGCACTGGTCTGTGGCATCAATTGCTGGACAAGACCGATAGTTACCTGGAAACCTCAGCCTCGGCGATGTTCACCTTCGCCATCGCGCGCGGCGTGAACCGCGGCTGGCTTTCGCCGGTCTACGCGCCGGTGGCGCAGGCCGGCTGGCAGGCGCTGGCCACGCGGGTGCGGGCGGACGGCCGCATCGAAGGCATCTGCGTCAGCACCACCGCCGCCTACGACGCAGTCTATTACTACAACCGCCCCACCGACCTCGGCGCCATGCAGGGCTACGGCCCCACGCTGATGGCCGGTGCCGAAGTAATCGCCATGCTACGCGGCTTCGAAGTGCAGCGCTCGCTGAACACATTCCACTACCGCAAGAAGTGACGTGGCGCACGCATTCCTGCGTGCTGGGTCGAGATTCGTCTCGACCTTTCTTACCCCCGCGCGCGAACTCAGCGCTCGCTGAACCGGATCACCGTGCCGTCCGGGTCGCGGACTTCGGGAACTCCGCCGACGATCTTGACCTCCAGGCCGCGCTTCTTCAACGCCTCGGCAGCCCGTTTCGGATCAGCCGCGAATCTGAGCTCCGGCGTCTCACCGGCCACCCGCGCCTTGAGATCCACCGTCTCACCCGGAACTCCCGGCACGCTGAGCTTATAGCCGCTGCCCGAAAAGCCCAGTTTGCCGGTGAAGAACGCTTTCTCGGCGTCGACATCCTTCGCGGTCATAGCCGCACCGATCATATGATCCGAAATGCGCGCCTCCTCGACGAACTTGCCGCGGGCGTTGGAGTGCAGCGACCCCGGCAGATACTGCGTGTACTCGATCACCTGGCCTTCCGGATCGCGCAGGTTGAAGAGGACGTTGCCGGCGCGGCCCTTTTTCGACTCGGTCGGCGTCAGTCCCACTGCGGTGTAAGCCGCGCTCAGCCGATCCAGGTCGACGGTCTCCAGGCAGATATGCATGAAGCCGATCGGGTCCGATGGTCTGTCCCTGCGGCACAGCTCGATGTACTGATGGTCGCTCACCTTCACGTAGGAGGTTGTGGTGCCTTTGTCGTCGCTGAACTCAAATGCCTGGTCCCAGCCCACGGTCTTGTAGAACTCGCGCGACTTGGCGACGTCGCTGACGCGCAATGCGACATGGGCGATTTGATCGAGCTTCCGCCCATCCTGGGCAGCCAGCCGACCCGCGCCGCCGACGCCGGAGAGCACGAGCGCCACCGTAAGAATGGCGTGTTGTGGACGAGTAGTAGTCATAACTGTAGATGCCGCACGCGGCACTGGCTCATCATAACTCCGTTGCGGCCGGTCATGAGTTGGTGGGCATGCTTTAAGCTTGCCCGTGTGTTCGCTCCGGCAGGTAAGCGGACCTCAAAATGTGCAAAACTCTAGGTTGGCCTACGGCACTTTTATGAGCGACCAACCACAAATCGATCGACGCATGTTTATCCTCGGCACTACGGCGGCTGGCGTCCTGGAGGCGCAGGTGGAGCGCGCGGCGACGCCGGATCCACAACGCCGCGTTTACGAACTGAACCGCCGATGGTTGTTCGGCGGCAAGGCGGGAGCCGGCGTTGCGGCCCCGGACTTCAACGATACGGCGTGGCAGAAGGTCACCCTGCCGCATTCCAACGTGCGCCTGCCATGGCACAGTTTCGATGAGAGCAGCTTTCAGTACGTCTCCGCCTACCGGCGCCACTTCCGCGCGCTGCCGGAATGGAAAGGTAAACGTGTCTTCCTCGATTTCGCCGGGGCGATGACCGCTTCCACGGTTACCGTGAATGGCCACAAATTCGACGAATATAAGGGCGGGTACACGCCCTTCAGTTTCGAGATCACGCCGCACCTGAAATATGGCGCCGACAATCTGATCGCGGTGGAACTGGACTCGACCGAGCGCGCCGACATTCCGCCCTTTGGCGAAAACATCGATTACCTGACCTTCGGCGGCATCTACCGCGGCGCGCAGCTTCGCGTGGTGCCGGAGACTTTCATCGACAATGTCTATGCCAAGCCAGTGGCGGCGCTTACCGCGCAAAGATCGGTGGTCGTGCGCTGCTACCTGCAAGGGCCCATCGCCGGGACGGCCATGCTGACCGCGGAACTGCGGGACGGCGCTACGGTGCTGAAGACGGCGAGTGCGAAGGTCACCGCGGAGTCGGAGTATCACGAGATTCAGCTCGACTCGCTCCCCGGCATCGAACTTTGGAATTTGCAGAAGCCCAAGCTGTACAGCGTGGTGGTTCGGCTTTCGACGGCCGGAGGTGCGCAGGACGAATACCGCACCCGGATCGGCTTCCGCGAGGCGCGCTACACGCCGGACGGTTTCATGCTCAACGGCGAACGCGTCAAGCTGATCGGCCTCAATCGGCACCAGACGTTCCCCTATGTCGGCGGCGCCATGCCGGACCGGGTGCAGCGCCGCGATGCCTGGATCCTGCGACGCGAGCTTCACTGCAACATCGTCCGCACCTCGCACTACCCGCAGTCGCCGGCCTTCCTGGACGCCTGCGACGAACTAGGGCTGCTGGTGCTCGAAGAGATTCCCGGCTGGCAGCACATTGGCGACCAGGCGTGGCAGGACCTGGCGGTGCGCAACGTCGGCGCGATGATCCGGCGCGACTGGAATCACCCGTCCATCGTGCTGTGGGGCGTGCGTATCAACGAAAGCCAGGACAACCACGATTTCTACACGCGCACCAACGCGCTGGCGCACTCGCTCGACGATGCGCGCCAGACCGGCGGCATCCGTTACCTTTACGACACGGAGCTGCTGGAAGACGTCATGACGATGAACGACTTCGGTTTTCCGCTGCGCCCGCCGAACCATCCGCTGTACATGAACACCGAGTTCTGCGGGCATATGTTCTCCAACAAGCGTTCCGACAACGTCGAGCGGGTGGCGGAGCACGTGACGCGGCACGCGCGCGTGCACGACCAGCTCGCCTCGGACAATCGCTATTCGGGCGGCACCGGCTGGTGCGCCTTCGACTACAACACCCACCACAACTTCGGCTCCGGCGATCACATCTGCTATCACGGCGTGTCCGACATTTTTCGCATCCCCAAACCGGCCGCGTATTTTTACTCCTCGCAATGCAGCCCGGAAGAAGAAGTGGTTTTGCAGGCGGGGTTCTTCTGGTCTCAGGGAGACAGGTCGGCCGCCGGCGGCGTGCATCGCGTGCCGGTGCTGTCCAATTGCGACCATCTCAAGATCTATTGGAACGGCGAGTTAAAGCAGGAGCTCGATCCCGACCGTACGACTTACGCTCACCTCAAACATCCGCCGTTCGCGATGGACCTGGGCGAGCTGCCATTAAGTCCGTGGGGCGATGTGAAGATCGAGGGATATATCGGCGGCAAGCTCCGCAAGACACTGACGCTTTCGGGCAGCGGCAAAGACGCCGGCTTCATATTCGCCGCCGACGAGACGGAATTGACCGGCGACGGCAGTGATGCCACCCGCGTGGTGGTGATGATTACCGACGAATACGGCAACATCCGGCCGTTTGCGACGGCTGCGATTGCCCTTTCGTTGACCGGCCCAGGCGAGATCGTCGGCGAGAATCCGCTGGTGCCGGCCGGTGGTGCGGCGGCAGTCTGGGTGCGCGCGAAGGAAAGCGCCGGCGTGGTGAATCTGACCGCGAAGCACCCGTTTCTGGGCAGCCGGTCGATCGCAATTCGCGTCAAACCAGCCGAAGCGGAGCTGGTGTAGCACGGGAGCCAGCTAGCGCGGCAAGAAAAGCCGAGATGAATCTCGGCTCATCAGGCTTGGCAGCCTGCGCCACGGGCTATTGTCTGGCTTCCAGGTAATACCGCACCGCCGGCGTGACCACCAGCGAAAGAACCATCGAGGCCAGGATGCCGCCGATGACCGCGATGGCCAAGGGCTGCAACATCTGCGAGCCGGCGCCCCAGGCGAGCGCCAGCGGAATCATGCCGGCCACTGTGGCCAGGGCGGTCATCAGGATGGGACGCAGCCGGCGCTCGCCGGCACGCAGCATGCTTTCCTCGGCCGCCATGCCGGCGGCACGGAATTTCTGGTCGGCGTCCAGCAGCAGAATGCCGTTCTTGGCTACGATGCCGATCACCATGATCAACCCCATGAACGACGAGAGATTGAAGGTGGTGCCGGTCACCAGGAGCGCCAGAAACACGCCGGAAGTGGAAAGGATGGCCGAAGCCAGCACGGCCGCCGGCACGGCGAAACTGCCAAACTCGAACAGCAGCACCATGAACACCAGCACGATGGCCAGAATCAGCACCACCACCAGCTCGCGAAACGATTTCTGCTGCTCTTCATACTGGCCGCCGTAGGCCACGCGGGTGCTGGACGGGATGTGCAAATCGCGAACCGCCTGCTGCACTTTATCCATGCCTTCGCCCAGGTTCAGGCCTTCGAAACGGGCGGTCACCTGCACGTCGCGCTGCAGGTTTTCGCGGCGGATCTCGGTCTGGCCCGGAATTTGCACCATGCCGCCCAGCGAGCCGATGCTGGCGGTCTTGCCGGTGCCGCTCACTAGTACCGTGTCGCGGATGGCATCGAGCGTGGCGCGGGTCCGCGCGGGGAACCGGACGCGAATCGTGTAGGCGCGGTCGCCCACCACTACCGGGGTCGCAGCGGGCTCGCCTTGCAGGACGGCGCTCGCATCCACCTCCACTTCCTGCGGCGAAAAACCGGCACGGGCCGCCACCACCGGATCGACGTTGAAGACTGTGGCGGGACCGCTGATGGTGTTCTCGATCCCATCTAAAATGTCCACCACTCCGTGAATCTTCCCGATGGCCTTGGCCGTTGCCGGCGCCCACTTTCGCAACGCGTCGGGGTCGTTCGAAAACAGCTTGATGATGCAGGGTTCGGGGGCGCTGGTCAGGTCGCCGATCATATCCTGCAGCACTTGCGTGAACTCGATATCGAGCACCGGCTCCGCCTGACGCACGCGCGCGCGAACGTCCGCAATCACTTCCTCCACGCCGCGGTCGCGCTGCTTTTTCAACTTCACCAGGATGTCGCCGTAGTTGGCTTCGGTCACAGCGGCCAAGCCAAGCTGCAAGCCCGTGCGACGGGAGGTGCTCTCCACCTCCGGCGTTGTGCGCAGCAACTGCTCCACATGGGTGACCACCCGGTTGGTGGCCTCGAGCGACGAACCGGCGGGCATGATGTAGTCCAGCACGAAGCCGCCCTCGTCCATCTCCGGCAGAAGGTCCGAACCGAGACGGCTGTAACAGAAATACGATGCGCCGATCAGCGCCACCGTAAACAGCGCCAGCGCCAGACGATGTTCCAGGGTGAAGCGCAACACGCTCCTGTACGCGCGCATGGCGCGCGGCGGCGCATCGTCAATTTCTTCCGGGCGGCGCCGGCTCCGGCTGCGAATGAGGTAATGGCTGAGCGTGGGCGTCCAGGTCAGCGCCAGGGCGAGCGAGGTTGCGAGCGCGATGGTGACGGTGAGGGCCAGCGCGCGGAAGAATACGCCCTCGACTCCGGTGAGGGAAATCAGCGGCAGGAACACCACGATGGGGGTGACCGTGGAGCCGACCAGCGGGACGCGGATTTCGCGGATGGCCCTGCGGATCGCTTCGGCGCGCGTCTGGCCGCGGTCGCGGTGCATGACGATGTTTTCCACCACCACGATGGCGTCATCGATCACCAGGCCCACCGCCGCCGCCAGTCCGCCCAGCGTCATTAGGTTGAAGCTCTCGTTCAGAATGCGCAGCGCGATGAAGGTGATCGCGATGGTGGCGGGAATCACCAGCCCCGCCACCAGCGAGGTGCCCCAATCGCGCAGGAACAGCACCATGATCAACGACGCCAGAACCAGCCCCAGCAGGATCGCATCGCGCACGTTGCGTATGGAGTCGTTGACGAGCTCCGATTGATCGTAGAACGGCCGCAGCTCCACGCCTTTCGGCAGCGTCCGCCGGATGCGTTCGATTTCGCTGTGGACGGCGCTGGCCACCGTCACCGTGTTGCTGTCGGGCTGCCGATAGATGTTCAGCAGGACGGCGGGCCTGGCGTTGGCGGTGACGATGGTGTAGACCGGCATCACGGAGGGCATGACGCTGCCCAGGTCGCCGATGTGAATGGGCGCGCCGGCGGGCGTGGCCTTCACCACGATATTGCCGATTTCCGCGGGCGTTCTGGTCTGGCCGCTCACCAGGCTGAGCACAAGCTGATGGTTGGTTTCGATCAGCCCAGGCGAATCGACCATGTTGCTGCGGGAGATCGCATCCAGAATGTTCGGCACCGTGGTGCCGGTTTCGACCAGCTTGGCCGGGTCCGGTTCGATTTGAAACTCCGGAACCTGCCCGCCTTGCACCACCACGCTCGAAACGCCGGTGGTGCGGTTCAGCCGCGGTTTCAAATCGTACGTCGCCATCTCCCAGATGCGCGTTTGCGGCACGTTGTCCGAGGTCAGACTGTAGCCCATGATCGGAAACGCCGCGAAGGTGAGCCGGTTGGCGGTGATCTTCGCGGTGGGCGGAAGCGTCGGCTGGATGCGCGCCAGGGCGGCGTTCACCAGTTCCAGTGTGCGGTACATGTCGCTCTTCCAACTGAAGAATAAGTCGACTTCCGCCGTGCCGCGGCTGGTGACGGACCAGATGTGGTCCAGCCCGGGAACCGTGTTGACGGCGTCTTCGATGGGCCGGGTTACGGTGACCAGCATCTGGTCGATGGGAAAAACGCCGTTATCCACGCCCACGACGATGCGTGGGAAATTGGTTTCCGGAAAGACCGCGACGGGAATCGTGAGAGCCAGGTAAATGCCGGCAGCCACCAGGGTGAGGATGAAAAAGACGATGGGCCGGCCGTGACGCGCGGTCCAGTGGCCGGAGCCGGCCGCGTCGACGCCGGGCGGTGGCGTGAGGCTGCTGCTCATTCCTTCGGTTCGCCTTTGCCGCCGGTCTCGCCGGCATCGTCCTTTGCGCCAGGCTTGACGATCCGCACCTTGGCATTGTCGTCGAGCCCGACGCCGCCGCCTGTCACCACCTGCTCGCCGGCCGAAACGCCGCTCAGGATCTGCACCTTGTCGCCATCGCGCGCGCCGGTCATGATCGCCTTCCGATGAACCGTGGAATCGGCGCTCACCACCAGCACCGCCGTACCGCCCTCTTCGCCGGGCAGGATGGCGGCCGCGGGAATCACCACCGCGCGCGGTACGGTTTCGGTGACGATGCTCAATCGCACGCTGCCTCCCGGCTTGAGCCGTTCGGCGGGATTGGCCGCCTCCGCCCAGACCTGCACCGTGGTGCTGGCCGGATCGGTGGCCGGGCTCACCACCGTCACCCGCGCCGGTACCTCCGTCTGGCCATCCGCGAGACGGATGGCGGCGGCGTTGCCGATTTTGATGCTCGCGGTCAGCGCTTGCGGAATGTTGGCGCGCGCCACCACGCGGGATGTATCCATCACCGTCAGCAACGGGCTGCCGGGCGCGGCCATCTCGCCGGCGTAGAGCGGCCGGTCGGCAATCACGCCCGCGATCGGGCTCAAGATTTCCGAGTAGCTCACCTGCGCGGCTGCGGAACGATACTGCGCCTGCGCCGCGGCCACCTGCGCCTGCGCGGTCTTGATTTGCTCCTGCTTGCCCACGCTCTCGAAAGCCCGCAGATGCTCGCGCGCGGTTTCAAATTGCGCCTTCGCCTGCGCGTAAGTCACCGCGGCATCGTCCACCGATTTGCGTGCCAGGGCGCCATCCTCAAAAAGCTTCTGCCGGCTTTCCAGCGCGCGGCGAGCGGCGTCAAGCTGTTCCTGGTAGGAGGCAACGTCGGTCTGCGCCTTCATGACGGCTTCCGGCACAGCGGCCGATTCGGTGCTGCGCAAATTGGCTTCGGCCTGATCCACCTGGCTCCTGGCGGCGTTTTCAGCGGCCACCAGATCGCGATTCTCGAGCACCGCCAGCAGTTGCCCGGCCTTCACATGGTCGCCCCGATTGACGAGGAACTTCTGCACCGGCGCGCTGATCTTCGGCATCACCGAAGCCTGGTCGATCGGGTACAGCACGGCATCGGCTTCCACCAGCCGGCGAATGGAATCCTGCGCCACCGCGGTCACCTCCACCGCCGCGACGCTTTCGACCTCCGCCGCTTCCTTCTTGGCGCAACCGGCGGCGAGCAGGCAGAGGACGACGACCGTCGCAATGCTGGTGCCGTGGCGCACGCACTCCTGCGTGCAGCGTCGAGACTCTACTCGACGCGTCTTCGTTCCGGGGCAGCGGGCGTCGGCAGGAGTGCCGACGCGGCACGTAGGAGTGCGTGCGCCACAGACGCTGTCTGATTGCCTCATTTCTTAAAACGCTCCCGTCAGAGTCTGCAATTCCGCCAGCGCCAGGCGATAGCGCGCCAGACCATCGGCTCTGGCGTTGCGCGCCTGCGTCAGCGTAGTCTGTGCATCCACCACTTCCAGCACCGTGACCTCACCGGCTTGGTAGCGCAGCAGCGTCAGCCGCAGACTATCGGCCGAAAGCTCCACCGAACGCTTCAACGAATCCACCTGCGAGCCGGCCACCTGCGCCTCCCGATAGAAGGCCTGCAGCGTGGAAAGTAACTGGCGCTGGGTGAAGCTCAAATCGTTCCTGGCTTGCTCGAGCCCGATCTGCGCCTGGCGGATCTTGCTGCGCGCCGCGCCCCAGGTCCACAGCGGCACCGTCAATTGCGCCTGCGCCACCGAGCCCAGATTGTTCAAATGGTCCGCGTCATGTATGGCGAACTGGTTGGCATTGATGCCGAAGAAATAGTCGAACGAGAGCGTAGGCAACAGCGCCGCGCGGGCCGATTCCACCGCGTGAGCTTGCTGTTCCACCACCGCCTGCGCCGCGCGCATGTCGGGGTTGTTGCGCCCCGCCATCTCCTGCACCTGCGGGAATGGCGGCAGAGCCGCGGCGCTGTCCAGATCGTCCTCCACCGAGAAGTCCTGGCGGAAATCCGGGAACAGCAGAACCGCGAACGCCAGGCGGCCTTTATCCAACGCAAGTTGGCCATCCTCGGCGTCGCGCTGCCGCTGCTCCACTTGAATCTGCGCCTTGATGACGTCGGAGTGCGCCGCCTCGCCGCCGCGCTCCTGTTGTTCGGTGACGTCCAGGAACTGCCGGGCTTCGCGCAGCGCCTGCCGCGTATTCTCGATCTTGCGCTCGGCCACCGCCATCGCGTAATAATCCTGCACCACCACCGCCACCAACCCGCGCGCCGCCACGTCGGCCCTGGCGCGCGCCACGGCTTCGGCAGCCAGCGCCCGGTGATAATCGGCCCGCTTTCCCGGCGCAAAAAGGTCTCCGTGCACCAGCGCCTGCTGGTTGTAAACGTGCGGCCCGTCGTTCGATACAAAGACGCCGCTGGGTGTGCCGTTCGGTTGCGTGTAGATGAACTGGCTAAGCCCGCTGACGCCGGGCAGCAGCGCCGCCTTGGCCTGCACCGCGTCCTCGTGAGCGCTGGCGGCGGCTAGATTGGCGGCCAAAAAGGCTGGGCCGTACTGCCGGGCGCGGTCGATGGTCTGCTGCAAGGTGAATTTCAGCGGCGGCGCGGCCGTCTGCGCGAGGCCGGCGGATGCCAGCGCCAGTCCGAGCGCCACCCGCAACGTCAAATGTGGCAGGAAAACCATTTTGAACAGTGGATCGGGGCCATAGCCCGCGACTCGCAACGGCGTCCTTTGTAGTATAGAACGCGTCAGATGAAAGTGCGGTGACTGCCATCCTTCGCTTGCCCGCCGTCTATAATGACGAGAAAGGTACGCACAAACCCAGCCCATGAAATTCAAAACTCTCGCTATTCACTCGGGTCATAATCCCAAAGACCATCATGGCGCGGTGATGACGCCGATCTACCAGACTTCCACGTTTGCTTTCCGCGGAGTCAATCAGCCGGGCGCGTTCGAATATTCGCGCAGCGGCAATCCGACGCGAAAGGCGCTCGAGACCTGCCTCGCATCGCTGGAGGGCGGCGCCTTCGGTTTCGCCTTCGCCACCGGAATGGCGGCCGAAACCACCGTCGTGATGATGTTCCAGACCGGCGATCGGATCATCGTTCATAGCGATCTCTACGGCGGGACCTTCCGTATGTTCGAGAAGGTATTCCGCAACAAGGGCATCCAGGCGGTTTACGTGGACCTTCGAGATCCGGTCGAAACCCAACGCGAGCTCGCGCGCGGCGCCGCTGCGGTATGGATCGAATCGCCGACCAACCCGCTGATGAACCTGGTGGACCTGCGCGCGGTGGCGGACCTGGCGCATCGCGTTGGCGCCATCGCCATCTGCGACAACACCTTCCTCTCGCCATACTTTCAGCGCCCGCTCGAATTGGGCGTCGACGTCGTCGTGCATTCCACCACCAAGTACATCAATGGCCATTCCGACGTGGTTGGCGGCGCCGTCGTTACCAACCACCCCGCGCTCGCCGAGAAGATCGGCTTCCTGCAAAACGCGACCGGTTCCTGCGCCGGCCCGCAGGACTGCTTCCTGGTGCTGCGCGGTGTCAAGACGCTCGCCATCCGGATGGAGGAGCATAACCGCAACGCACTCGCCATTGCACGCTGGCTCGAAGCTCGGCCTGAAGTGAGCGAAGTGCGGCATCCCGGCCTCGAATCGCATCCGCAGCACTCTCTCGCCATGCGTCAGATGAGCGGTTTTGGCGGGACATTTTCGTTCCGCCTGCGCGGCGGTGAGGACGCCGTCTTTGGGCTGCTCGAAAAAGTCCGGGTCTTTACGCTGGCGGAGTCGCTCGGCGGCGTGGAATCGTTGATCGAGCATCCGGTCACCATGACCCATTCGTCGGTCGATCCCGCTGTGCTCGCACGCATGGGGATCACCTCCGACCTGGTCCGCGTTTCAATCGGCATCGAGGATGTGGAGGACCTGATCGCCGATCTCGATGCGGCCCTCCTCCCGTAGGGGCCGGGCATGCCCGGTGCGCTTTCGTTTATCGAATATTTCCAGCCCCACTTGCAATTCCGTGCGGAATATCACATACTCTATAGACATTAGGATATACAGCGGAGAAAACTCAAATGGCAGACGCACCACTGAAACGCGGACTCGGCACGCTTGCTTTGCATGCCGGTCAGGAGCCCGACCCCACCACCACGGCACGGGCGGTCCCGATTTACGCCACCACGAGCTACGTTTTCAAAGACGCCGAAACGGCCGCGAATCTTTTTGGGTTGCGCGAGTTCGGCAACATCTATTCGCGGATCATGAACCCGACCAATGACGTGCTCGAGAAGCGCCTGGCCGCGCTCGATGGCGGTATCGGCGGGCTGGCGTTCGCCTCGGGACAGGCGGCCATCACCGCCGCCATCCTCACCATCACGCACGCCGGGCAGAGTTTCATTTCCGCCACCAGCCTGTACGGAGGCACCTGGACGCTCTTCACGCAGACACTGAAAAAGCTGGGCATCGAGGTGCGGTTCTTCAATCCCGATCATCCGGAGGAAATCGGCAAACTGGTGGATGAGAACACCCGTCTGGTGTACCTGGAATCGGTTGGCAATCCCAAGAACGACGTTCCCGATTTCCGCGCCATCGCCGACGAGGCGCACGCGCACGGCTTGCCGGTGATCGTGGATAACACGGTGCTGACGCCGGCGCTGTTCCGGCCCTTCGAGCACGGCATCGATATCGCCGTGTACTCGACCACCAAGTTCCTCGGCGGTCACGGGGTCCACGTCGGCGGGGCCATCGTCGACAGCGGCAATTTTCTGTGGGCGGAGAATCCCAAGAAGTGGCCGGAGTTCACCGAACCGAGCGATTCCTATCACGGCGTAGTATTCACTGAGGCGCTCAAGCCGCTCGGCAATCTGGCGTACATCCTCCACATCCGCACCCACTGGCTGCGCGACACCGGGGGTACCCAGAGCCCTTTTGCGGCGTTCCTGCTCTTGCTTGGTATCGAGACGCTGCACCTGCGGATGGAACGCCACACGCGAAACGCGCAAGCGGTCGCCGAGTGGCTACTGCAGCATCCCGCCGTGACCTGGGTGAATTACCCCGGCCTGCCGAACCACTCGCACTATCGGAATGCCAGGAAGTATCTGCCGCAAGGCCCGGGAGCGATTCTCGGGTTCGGCGTGCGTGGCGGGAAAGCGGCCGGCGTTAAGTTCATCAACAGCGTGAAACTGGCCAGCCATCTGGCGAATGTCGGGGACGCCAAGACGCTGGTGATTCACCCCGCGTCCACCACGCATTCCCAGCTTACCGAGAAGGAACAGGCCGAGACCGGAGTCACCGCGGACTATATTCGCGTGTCGGTCGGGATCGAAGATATCGAAGACATCAAGGCCGATCTGGACCAGGCCCTGCGAGTATCTCAGGAGTAACTCATGTCATCATTCGAAGATAACTCACTCAGCATCGGAAAGACGCCGCTCGTCAAGCTCAATCGCATTGTGGATGGCCCGGCAACCAAGGTGTACGGCAAGATCGAAGGCCGCAACCCATCTTACTCGGTGAAGTGCCGGATCGGCGCCTCGATGATTTGGGACGCCGAGAGGCGCGCGCTGCTGAAGCCCGGCGTAGAACTGGTGGAACCGACCAGCGGTAATACGGGAATCGCACTGGCGTTCGTTGCGGCGTCGCGCGGTTACCCGATCACCTTGACCATGCCCGAAACCATGTCACTGGAGCGGCGCAAGGTGCTGAAGGCATTCGGCGCCAACCTGGTGCTCACCGAGGGCGCCAAGGGGATGAAAGGCGCCATCGCCAAGGCGGAAGAGATCTACGAATCCGATCCCAAGCATTTCCTGCTGCTGCAGCAGTTCAAGAATCCGGCTAATCCCGAGATACACTTCCGCACTACGGGCCCGGAAATCTGGAGCGACACGAACGGAGCGGTGGATGTTCTGGTGAGCGGGGTGGGCACCGGCGGGACCATCTCTGGAGTTTCGCGCTACATCAAGCAGACGCGAGGCAAAGCGATCACGTCGGTTGCGGTCGAACCGGCGGCCAGCCCCGTCATCACGCAGCAACTGGCCGGAAAGCCGCTGCAGCCGGGGCCGCACAAGATTCAGGGCATTGGCGCCGGCATCATCCCGGACACGCTGGATCTCTCGGTGGTGGACCGCGTGGAGACGGTCACCAACGAAGAGTCTCTGGAAATGGCGCGGCGCCTGGCGCGCGAGGAGGGCATTCTGAGCGGCATTTCGAGCGGAGCCGCGGTCGCGGTGGCCGCGCGTCTGGCTGGTCTGCCCGAGTTTGCGGGGAAGACGATCGTGGTGATTCTGCCGGACTCCGGGGAACGCTATCTGACGTCCGTTCTCTTCGAAGGCATCGCATAAGTGGGGCACGCTTTAGCTCGCCAACGCCCGCTTGCGGGCGCAGTTTCTTTCCGGCCTACTGACTCAGCGCTATAGTAGTAACTTAGCGAGTCAAATCGATGTCAAAATCTCTTATTGCCCTGTTACTGGTCCCGCTGGGACTAATCACCGGTCAGGAACTGAAGCCGGTTGCGCTGCCAACCCCTCAAACCAGCGGCGGTAAGCCGCTGATGCAAGTCCTCAAAGAGCGGAAGTCGGTCCGCGACTTCGGCCCCGAGCGGGTTTCCAGGCAGACGCTTTCGAACCTTTTGTGGGCTGCCTGGGGCATCAATCGCGACGACGGCCGCCGTACGGCGCCTTCGGCATCCAACCGCCAGGAAATCGACGTCTATGTCGTCACGTCGGACGGAGCTTACATTTACGACGCCAAGGCCAACGCGCTGAAGCCCGTGGTCGCGACCGACATCCGCAAGCTCGCCGGGACCCAGGGGTTCGTTGCCGATGTTCCGGTCAATCTGGTCTACGTGGCCGACACCGCCAAGTTGGGCGGCGACGATCCGGGTAAGCTGGCCGCAGCCAACGCCGACACCGGGTTCATCGCACAGAACGTGTATCTGTTCTGCGCGTCCGAAGGGCTCGGCACGGTGGTGCGCGGATCGGTCGATCGCGCCGCTCTGGGCAAAGCGCTGAACCTGCGCGTCGAGCAGCGGATCATCCTGGCGCAAAGCGTCGGCTACGCCAAAAAGTCCGCCGGCAACTGACGCCCGCCATGAAGTGGGGCAGGCGCTTTCGCCTGCCAACCCGCCAAAGCGCGCGGGCGGCGGCTATTCCCGTAACTCGACGATGGTGGCTCCGGCGCCGCCTTCCTGCTGCGGCGCGGGATAGAATTTCGCCACGTGCGGATGGCTGCTGAGCAGTTCCTGAATGATCTTGCGCAGCACGCCCATGCCGTGGCCATGCACGATGCGCACGCGGGACGCGGTGGCCATCACGGCACGGTCGAGGAATTCATCCACCGCATCGCGCGCTTCCTCGGCGTGCCGGCCGATCACGTTGATTTCCTGAAATGCCGGCGTCAACTGCGGAGCCGGCTTGTAGGTCACCCCTGGCGGCAGCTTGGCCGGCGCGCCGCCGGTCTCCGGCAGCACCTCGATCACGTCGTCGCGCGCAATCTGCAAGCGCAGGAACCCGGCCTCCACTTCGATGCGATCATTGGCCAGAAAGCGCCGCACGCGAGCCGGTTCCCGCACGTCCTTCAGCCGCACGCGCGCACCCTCGGTGATGCGCAGCGGCTGGATGCGGCCCTGCCGTGAGTCATCCTCGGTGGCCAAAACGGTGGTCTCGAAATCGTCGCGCAGCTCGCGCTTGGCTTTCGCCACCTTTCGCTGCGCCTCCTGCTCGGCCTTGCGGCGCTCGCCGCCCTGCGCGATCTTTTCGATGGTCTCCCGCGCGTGCTCTTCAAAACGCTTGAGCGCCTCGTCGGTGCGGCGCTCGAGCTCTTTCAGCTTGACCGTTTCGCGCCGCTCCCACTCGCGGGCAATCTCTTTCTCGCTGCGCTCTTGGGCAATCAGTTTTTCGCGCAGGCTTTGTTCCAGGGCCCGGGTTTCCCGCACGCGGGCGTCGAGCTCACTCAGGAATCGCGTGACATCCCGCTCGCGGTCGCTGAGCGAAAGCCGCGCGCGGCGCATGATGTCTTCCGGCATGCCGAGGCGGGTGGCGATTTCGAGGCCCGCCGACTTGCCGGGCAGCCCCAATTGCAGAAGGAACGTCGGTTCGAAGGTGTTTTCGTCGAACCCCATCGACCCGTTGATCACGCCTTCCGTCGAAGCGCCGTAGATCTTGAGCGCCATCAGATGGGTGGAGACGAGCGTGAATGCGCCGGCCGCGCGGAAATGGTCCACAATCGCCACGCCCAGCGCGCCGCCCTCTTCCGGGTCGGTGGCGGCGCCCAGTTCGTCGAGCAGCACCAGCGTACCGGGCGTGACATCGAGCGCCATTTCGCGAATGTTCGAGACGTGCGCCGAAAACGTGCTGAGGTTTTCCTGAATCGACTGGTAGTCGCCGATATCGGCCAGCACCTGCTCGAAGACCGGGAATTCGGCTTCGGCCGCCGGCACCGGCAGCGCGGCTTGCGCCATCAGGCTCAGCAGTCCCACGGTTTTGAGCGTCACCGTTTTGCCGCCGGTGTTGGGACCGCTGATGAGCAGCGTGCGGCGCTCGAGCGCCAATTCGAGCGAGACCGGCACGGGCTTGCGCTGGCGGCGGCGGAGCACGTCCTGGAGCAGCGGATGGCGCGCCTCGCGCAGCAGCAGCCGCTCGCCAAAGCGCGGAATGACGCAATCGAACTCGATGGCGAAGCGCGCCTTGGCGAAGATCAGATCGAGCTCCGCCATTATGACCAGCGTCTGCCGGATGGAATCGCCGTGGCCGCGCAGCCGGTCCGTCATCTCGAGCAGGATGCGGTGCACTTCGCGGGCTTCCTCTTCGCCGAGCCGCACCAGCTCGTTGTTGAGGTCGATGGTTTCCAGCGGCTCGACGAACAGCGTGTGGCCGCTCGAACTGGCGCCGTGGATCACCCCGTCCAGTTTGCGGCGCTGCCCGGCGATCACCGGCACCACAAAGCGCTCATTGCGGATGGTGACGAATTCTTCCTGGAGGATGCCTTCCTCGCGGTGCGCTTTGAGGAAGCGTTCGAGCGATCCCTGAATCGCTTTCTTCTGCCGCTCCATGTCGCGGCGCAGGCGCGCCAGCGCAACACTGGCGTGATCGGCCACCGTGCCGTCGGGCAGGATCTTGCCCTCGAGGTCCTGGAGGAGAGCGCGAAAATCGCCGATCGCTTGGCCGCGCAGCCCCAGGCGCGGGAAGCGGCCGGCGGTGGCGGTGAGCACCGACTTCGCGTCCGCCGCGCGATCGAGCAGCGAAAACAGGTCGAAGATTTCTTTAGGCTCGAGGCCGGCGCCTTCGATGTGTAGTTTCTGCACCGCCGGCTCCACGTCGGGCAGGCCGCCGAAGTCGATACGGATGGCCGCGCCGCGGGCCGCCGGTTGCGGGCGCGCCGCGGAGCGCAGGTATTCGATGGCTTCCCCGGCTTCGGCCAGATCGTTTAGCAAGCGGTCGCGGCCGGTGTGCGGCTCGACCTTCTCCAGTTCGCGACGTCCCATCGGGCTGGCCACGTAACGACCTACGACCTGCAACAGGGGTTCGAATTCGAGCACTGCGGCGCTGGTTTTCAAATGGGGAATCCCGAGGCGGCGTTTGGGCGCTGGAGGGGCGAGCGATGCCTCGCCCGCGGGTCGCGCGGCAAGACGCTGTAGTAGTTGCGAAATGGCGTACTCAATTCACTCCGATTTTCTTGCTGCGCCGTTCAGTCAGTATCGTATCGCGCCACACACCGTCGCGTTTGGCGATGCGCTCACGGCGCCCTACAACTCGAAAGCCGCAGCGTGCCTGAAGCGCCAGGCTGGCTGCGTTCCCGGCAATGGTGGCCCCTTGCAGGGTCCAGATCCCGTGAGACTCGGCAGACTGGATGAGCGCCTCCAGCAGGGCACGACCCACGCCTCGGCTCTGCGCCGCAGCCGCCACATAGATTCCGACTTCTGCGACGCCCGCGTAACAGGCGCGCTGCGACACAGCGCTCAGCGCGGCCCAACCGAGCACGGCGTCCGCCCGCGCCACCAGCCGCGAATGAGGTAAACGCGCTCGATTCCATTGCTGCCACGAAGGCGCGGCGACTTCAAAGCTCCCCACGCCGGTGGCCAGGCCTTCTTCGTATATCGCGCACACCTCGGGCCAGTCATCCGCCGTCATTACTTCGATTCCAAAAGACATCGTGCTCCTCGGGACAGGTAGGACAGACCATCGCCTTTAGTGGTCTGTCATTTTTCGCTAATGTGCGAGACCTTGACAGACGACAAAAACCGATCGTCCGTCCCACGTTTGACCTTGAAGGCTCTTTCAATCACCGCCAGCGTGCCTTCCGTGATTTCCAATTTCGGCAGGTCGCGCTCGAGTACCCATTCCACGCGGCACACATCGTCGCCCGCGCGCAAGTCGCCGCCCACCACGCGGCAAATGTAATCGATCAATACGTAATGATATTCCGGTGCGCCGCGCGAGTCGCGCATGATGCGCTCAAAGATTTCGAAGACCTTCACCGGCTTCACTTCGAGTCCGGTCTCCTCGCGCACTTCGCGGCGAATGGCGGCGTCAAGCGACTCGCCGATTTCAAGCGCGCCGCCGGGCAGCGACCACGCGCCCTTCATCGGCTGCTTGCCCCGCTGCGCCATCAGAATGCGGCCGCGGCGAAAGATCAGCGCGCCAACCCCAATGATCGGCCGTTTGGGATAGCGGCGGTCATCTTCCTTCTTCGAAGCGAGTGCCGCAGGTTGACAGACGAAAGCGTCTGTCCCACTTTGCCGGGTGGGGCAGGCGCTTCCGCCTGCCAACGGTCCCGCGGATCTACCGCCGCTCATCGAAGCCGGCTCCCTTGACCAGCACGCGCACGCGATACACGTTGCGCCGGGCGGTGATGAAGATCGATTGGCCGTCGGCTTCGCCGAAGCCGCAGTTGGAAGGCGGATCTTCCAGCGGAATAGTCTCGATCAATTGGCCCGCGGCGGTATACACCGCAATCCCGCGCGCGGCCACGTACAGATCGTCCTTCTCATCCACGCGGATGCCGTCCGGCACGGCCCCGGTGTTCTCGACCAGCGTGCGCTGACTGGCGGGTTGGCCATTGCGATCCAGGTCGTATTCGAGAATGCTGCGATTGTCCGAATCCGTCACGTACAGCACGCGGCCATTGGGAGAAAGCGCGATGCCGTTGGGTCTGCCGGTGAGTTTGGCGACGATTTCGAGCGGCCCCTTCGGCGAGATGTGGTAGACGCCGTAAAAGTCCAGCTCGCGATGGTCGGCCTGGCTGCCGAAGGCCGGGTCGGTGAAATAGGCGTGATCGTTGCGGCTCACCACGATGTCGTTCGGCGCGTTCAGGCGCTTGCCTTCCCAGCGGTCGGCCAGCACCTCGATGGCGCCCTTCTTGTCCGTGCGGGTCACGCGCCGGGCCCTGGTTTCGCAAGTGTACAGGCGGCCCTGGCCGTCGAACGCGTTGCCGGCCGGCCCCTGCACGTTTTCACGATAGACCGTGGGAGGCTGGCCGGGAACCCACTTGAGCAACCGATCGGCCGGCGTGTCGCTGAAAATCAGGAAGCCGTCCTTGGACCAGGCGGGACCGTCGGTGTAGGTGTAACCCTTGGCCAGCACCTGCACCTGAAAGCGGGCGGGATCCTGGGCCAGCAGAAGCGGCGCGAAAACAGCGGCCAGAGCGCTCCACCGCGCTATGCGTTTCATTTGCCTTTCGCGACGTTCATTTAGCGCCTTTGGCGACGGTGATGTTGTTGATCACCTGCTTGACGCCGTTCACCTTCTTCGTCAGCTTGAAGGCCCGGTCCTTCTGTTGCTGGGTCTCGGCCGTGCCAGAGAGGGTTACCACGCCCTGCGCAACTTCCACCTTGAAACCACCGCCCTTGGCAATCGCATCGCCGGAGAGCCGGATGCGCACCTGATCGTAGATCACGTCGTCGCTGACCGGCTTGTCGGCGGCCAGGCAGGCGGCGGCCAGCAGGATCAAGGCCATCGAAATAGCGAATAGTTTAAGCATCGTCGTCTCCGGCCATTGTACGCCAGTCGAGTGCGTTCAAGAACGCAGCCTTCTCGCGCCATCCCGGCTGCACGCGGACGTGCAGATCCAGATAGATCTTGACGCCGAACAACCGCTCCATCTCGTGCCGCGCCAGGGTGCCGATTCTTTTCAGCATGGCGCCCTTGGTTCCGATGACGATGGCCTTTTGCCCGGCCCTCTCGACGCGGATGGTGGCGAAGATGCGGGTGAGCCGCCCGGTCTCTTCCCATTGGTCCACGATCACCGCAACCGAATGCGGCACCTCCTGCCGGGTGGCCTCGAGAATCTTTTCGCGAATCAGTTCGGCGGCCAGAAAGCGCTCCGGCTGGTCGGTGACGTGGTCCTCGGGAAAATACGCCGGGCCTTCGGGCAGGTGCTGCAGAATCACTTTCTTCAACTCGTCGAGGCCCTGGCCCCGGGTGGCGGAGACCGGCACATAATCGGCGAAGTCGAAGGCGGCGCGATACTGGTCGATCATCGGGAGCAGCAGCGCCTTATCCTTCACCAGGTCGATCTTGTTGAGCACCAGCACGACCGGCGCTTCGCTCTTGCGGGCCAGATCGATGGCCTGGCGGTCTTCCTTGTTGAAGGCGCGCGCGGCATCGGCCAGCAGCAGCAGCAGGTCGCGCTCCTCCACGGCGGCTCGCACCGCATCCATCAGGCGCTTGTTGAGGGCCGTATCGGCGCGGTGAATACCGGGCGTGTCGAGAAACACAATTTGCGCTCCGGGCATGGTCAGCACGCCCTGAATGGAGGTGCGCGTGGTCTGCGGCTTGTCCGCGACAATCGCCACTTTCTGCCCCACGAGCGCGTTGAGCAGCGTCGATTTGCCGGTGTTGGGCCGCCCGATCAGGGAAACGAATCCGGACCGGAATGGATCACTCATGAGTCACCGCCTGGGATTTACTGATGCGAACCTGCTCGACGCGCCACTCGTCGGAGGCCAGCACCTCGATGCGAATGCCATCGCGGTCCACCAACTCGCCGGCCTTCGGCACGCGCCCCAGCCACTCGCCGACCAGGCCGCCCACGGTGGTCGATTCGACGTCCTCCTCGCGGTGGAACGATTCGAACAGGTCGGCCACGCGGTCCAGATCGAAATTGCCGGCCACGATGAAACCGCCGTGCCCGTCTTCGAGCACGTCCGTGCTCGGCTCGTGTTCGTCGCGTATCTCGCCGATGATCACTTCGAGCAGATCCTCCATGGTGGCCAGGCCCGCCGTGTTGCCGTACTCGTCGACGACGATCACCATGTGGGTGTTTTCCTGCTGCATGCGTCGCATCAGGTCGTTCACCGGCTTGGTCTCTGGGACGAACGGGATGGGGCGCACCAGCTCCCGCAGCAGGCGCTTGGCGCGCTCGTCCTCTTCGAGTTCGAACATGTCGCGCACGTGGACGAAGCCGGTGATCTGGTCGATGTTCTTTTCAAAAACCGGAACGCGCGAGTACTGCTCGTGGATCACCAGTTGACGGAGCTCTTCGAGAGTGGACTCGGCCGGAATGGCGATGATCCTTGGCCGCGGCGTCATCACTTCACGCACCACTTTGTCGCCGAACTCGACCACCGATTGAATCAGCTTGCGGTCCTGCTCTTCGATCAATCCTTCTTCCTTGCCCGCGGAAATCAGCGCGTCGATATTCTCGGCGGGGGTGGGCTGCTCCTCGGCGGCCGTCGAATCGTCCCCGAGGTCGACCAGCGATTGGAAAAAGCACAGCAGAGCCACGCACGGCCGCGCTAGCCAGGCGAGGCCGCGCAGCAATGGAAGCAGCGGCAGCAGCCAGCGGGCGGACGTGCGGCGATAGAGCAGTTGCGGCAGGGCGTAGGAGACGGCGATCATCACCAGCCACGCGGCCAGCACGGCCTGAAAGAAGACCGCCGCGTTCCAGGGGTCCTCGCCGGCGAACCACGCGAAATAGAAGATGCCGAGCAGCACCAGCAGGGTGTGTTTGATAATCGAAAAGGCGCCCGCGCCATCCTCGGTCTTCAGGCCGATCTTGTCTTCCAGCGTGTCTTTGAAGAATTCGAGCGCAGGCAGGTCGCGGGTGCGCAGGCGCATGCTCTCGAGATACAGGAGCTGCACAAATGTCACCAGGCCCAGTACAGGGGTGGCAAGCAGCGCCGCCAGGATCACCGCGAGGATCATGGCCGCACCCGCTCGATCAGCCCGGCCGGCAGACCGAGGCGCGCGCGCCAGCGTTTTTCCGCGCGCGCCATCCGCCCGCCGTCGCTCGCGTGATCCAAGCCCAGCAGGTGCAGCAGGCCATGCAGCATCAGGATGCGGATCTCGCGGTCGGTCGAGTGTCCAAAACGCCGGGCCTGCGCGCGGGCGCGAGGGAGCGAAATGGCGATGTCGCCGGCGCGCGGTGTCCCATTGTCTTTGCCCGCCTGTATATCGCCGGCCGGGAACGACAGCACATCGGTGGTCGAGTCCTTGCCGCGAAACTTGCGGTTCAAGCGGCGCATGCGGGCATCCCCGGTGATCAGGCAGTCAAACGCGCGGCCGTGCGCGACCTGGGCCTGCAACTTGCGCGCGAAGCGAAGCACGCCGGCCGGACGCACCTCGGTCTGCGGACTTGAGAAAGTAACCGTACTGCCTTCGGGAGCGGACATGGCGGCGCTCAGGCGCGTGGCGCGGTCTCGCTGGGCGCCGCCCCGGCAGGAGGCGCGGGAGCTGCGGCAGGCACGGCTTCCACGGCGGGTTCGGAGAGTTTCAAAGTGAGCTGCCGGCCGGCGCCGATGGTGTCGTTGTAGCGCTCGTAGGCCCTGACGATGCGCTGTACCAGCGCGTGCCTGACCACGTCGCGCTCGTCGAACGGCACGAAGCTGATGCCTTCGACGCCCTTCAGCACTTCCATGGCGTCGATCAAGCCGCTGCGGCGGCCGTTCGGCAAATCGATCTGCGTGATGTCGCCGTTGACCACCATTTTGGAATTGAATCCCTGGCGCGTCAGCACCATCTTCATCTGTTCCGAAGTGCTGTTCTGCGCCTCGTCCAAAATGATGAAGCTGTCGTTCAACGTGCGGCCGCGCATGAAGGCGATCGGCGCGACTTCAATCACGTTGCGCTCCAGCAACTTTTCCACGCGCTCGCTGTCGAGCATGTCGTACAGCGCGTCGTAGAGCGGGCGCAGGTACGGGTCCACCTTCTCCTGCAACGTGCCCGGCAGGAATCCCAGGCGTTCGCCGGCTTCCACCGCGGGCCGGGTGAGGATGATGCGCGCGACGGACTTGTTCATCAGCGCGGAAATGCCCATCGCCACCGCCAGGTAGGTCTTGCCGGTGCCGGCGGGGCCGATCCCAAATACCAGGTCGTTGCGCTCGATGGCTTCCAAATACCGCCGCTGGTTCACCGATTTCGGCGCCAACATCTTTTTGCCGAAATTGCGCTGTTTGCCGCTTTGGACCAACGCGCGCAGGGACACCTCGGCATCGATGGTCACCACGCGCAGGTAGCTGTTCAGATCGCCGTTATTGAAAA
The DNA here is from genome assembly GCA_050010695.1 of Bryobacteraceae bacterium. Classification (GTDB taxonomy): domain Bacteria; phylum Acidobacteriota; class Terriglobia; order Bryobacterales; family Bryobacteraceae; genus Bog-375. Next base: position 75,618 of record JBEKKO010000002.1, on the reverse strand, counting down.
CGTGGCCTTCCCGCACCAGCGCGTTGTAATCCTCGAGGATATTCTCCGCGCGAGTGACGTTCTCCGCCTCGCCTTCGATTTCGATGTTGTTGTCGACCAACTGGGTGTGGACGCTCAACCCGGTTTCGATTAACCGGATGTTCTCATCGCGGGTGCCGAACAGATTCTCGACACCTCTTTGAATGCGCACGCTGGCTTTCATGCTGTGGGTGACTGGTGCCTCCATAGGAAAAACGAGGACAAGAAGAGAGATTCCGATGGAAACCGCTCGGACTTTCGACGGCCCGTTCTCGCGGGCGGGACGAAAACCATCTGCTCCGATTATACCCAAAGGTCAAGCCGCGCGCTGGTGGGGCATGCTTTAGCTTGCCGATTTTTGTTCCGGTGGAAACCCGGTGGGGTGCGGCACGGCCTAATCATGCTATGATGTCGGCGCTGAAATGAGCTCTCCCACTCTTGACAATACTCGCCGCGAAAAACTGTTGCGCCTCGCATACTGGCTGGTCCCGCCGGTTTTCTGTCTGGCCATCTATTTCTGGGGACTTCGAGCCTGGTATCAGCAGGACGACTTCGTCTGGCTCGGCCAACGATTCAGAATCGACACCTGGCACGATTTCCTGCTCGCCGTCTTTGGGCCGTCGGTACATGGCACATTCCGGCCTTTGAGCGAGCGTCTGTTTCTGCTGGCCGCGGGCACTCTGTTCGGAACAAATGCCTTTCCCGCCCGCCTGTTGGTTTTCCTGACGGAACTCGCCAATCTGGTGCTTGTCTCATCATTGGCCCGGCGAATGTCGAATTCGCGCGTCGCCGGATTCCTGGCCCCTATTCTGTGGACCGCCAATGGCGCCCTGGCGTTCCCCATGGCCTGGAGCTCGGCGTACATGCACATCCTCTCCGGTACCTGCATACTGCTCGCGCTTCATTGTCTCCTGCGGTACATAGAGACCGGTAAACGCTTCTATTACATCTTTCAGTGGATCGTCTTTCTGCTCGGCTTCGGCGTAATGGAGAGCGTCATCGTGTACCCGGCGATTGCCGCGGCTTATACACTGGTGCGGGCGCGTAAGCATTTCCTCAGCACGCTTCCGTTGTTCGGCACGTCGATCCTCTTCTGGGTATTTCATTCCATGTACGTTCCGAAGCAGCAGGCCGGGACATACTCGGTGCATTTCGATTCCTCCATCCTCGGCACGCTGCTGACTTATTGGAAGTGGGCGCTGATACCACGCGACTGGCTCGACTGGCACGGCTGGCAGCCGCGCTTCGTATTGTTGTCGACTGTCACCATAGTGGCGCTCACGGCGGGGATACTGATCTATGTAGCGTATGCCGCCCTGCGCGAGAATCTGGCGCCCGCGTTCGGATTGTTTTGCTTTCTGGTGTTACTGCTCCCTGTGTTGCCACTCAAGGAGCACGTGTCGAATTACTATCTGGCTCTCCCCGCGATGGGACTTGGCCTGGTAGGAGCATTCGCAGCCGATTCGGCGATCCGCACCGGTTGGTGGGCCAAGCTGATCGCCGGATCGCTGCTATCTTTGTACCTTATCGTACAAGTGCCCTATTCGGCTATGGCATGTAAGTGGTGGTATCTCCGCAGCCAGCGTGTGGAAGATGCGGTTCTGGGTGCGGCGTCCGTACGACAGGCAAGGCCGGGCAGGATTATCGTGTTCACCGGCGTCGATGAGACCATCTTCGACGGGGCCTTCTGGGACGGCGCTTTTCAAGCCTTCGGCGTGTCGGGTGTCTACGTGGACCCCGCCCAGCGTTCGGCGCTGACGGCAAACAGCGTGATGGCGAATCAGGATCTCTCATCCCTTTTCCCCGATCCGGCGGATTTTCAACGCGGCCTCCTGGAACGCCAGGTGATAGTGCTCTCTGCCGCCGGCCCGGAGCTTCAGAATGTCACTTCCCTTTTCGAGGCACGGGCACAAGCCTCACCCCTTCTATGGCCACGCCGCGTGGATGTGGCTAACGTCCTTGCCGCGGACTACCTGCGCGGTGTATGGTACGACCCCGAGGGCGCGCGCCGTTGGATGGGGAAGCAAGCGGGAGTGGTCTTGGCCGGTCCCGTATCGCAAAACCAGCAGTTACATCTTGCCGGTTACTGCCCTGGTGCGCAAGTCACAGCGGGGCCGCTGACGGGCAAGATCCTGGTCGAGGGCGAAGAGATTGGACAACTGCGCCTCACCCAAGGCGATGCCGTCTTTGACGTTGCTTTCCCGCTGCCGGCGCAATTCGTGGGTAAGACAAGGATCGAAATCTCGGTTCAATTGGATCGTACTTTCCGGGCTGCGGGAGACCTGCGCGACCTAGGATTGACTTTTGGTTCCTTCGAGGTTCGTTAGTCCGGGCTTGACCGGCATGGCTGCCCGCTCGCGCGCCTGGCGCCAGGTTGTAATCGAGGTTGCACCATAGTTCCACACCGCGCCGACGGCGAGCCCGCAGGCCCCCGCGAGATACCAGGGCACTCCGGCGTCCTTGGTGAACTGGGCGATCCGGACGTTGACGACCGCGCCCACGAAGCAGGCGGCATAGAAAGTCATCAGGCCGATGACTACGCGCCGGCCTCGCAGTCGCCGGTCGCGATAAGTCAAGCTGTTGTTCAAAAAAAAGTTCGCAGTCATGGCGACAAAGGTCGTGATCGCCTGCGCCGCAAAGAACTCCATCTTCAGAATCGAGAACAGTAAGTAGAGTACGCCGATTGAAAGCAGTAAGCCGAGGGCGCCCACCATGCTGAAGATGAAAAACCGCGGAGGAATCAGGTTGCCGATGGTCTTATCGAGCAGCAACTGCAGGTATTCGATGCCGACCAGAATGTCCAGCTTGCTGGTTCCGCGGACGCGCTTCCGGAAGGTGTAAGGCACTTCGGCGAAGCGGACTGGGCGCCGCGACGAAGCCACCAGATCGAGAAGGATTTTGAAACCCGTGCCGGAGGCGGAATGAATCACTTCCTCGAGAAAACTCCGGTCGACCACGAAGAAGCCGCTCATGGGATCGCTGAGATCGGTGTGCGACACGGTCCGGCTGAGCCGCCGTCCAAGATGGCTCAAGCGAACGCGATGCCCGGCGAACTCGCCCATTCCGCCGCCTCCCTTATTGCGGGTGGCAACCACCAGATCGAGGTTTCCCGCCTTAAGTTCGCTCAGCATGGCGGGCAGAATCCGCTCGTCGTGTTGCAGGTCGGCGTCCATTACGGCGATGTAGGGCGCCGCGGTGGCCATCATGCCTTCCAGACAGGCCGAAGAAAGCCCACGGCGCCCGATGCGGTGCAGGACTCGCACGCGCGGGTTCGTCCGGGAGATGGCGCGGATAGCGGTCGCCGTGCCATCCGGGGAATCGTCGTCGACGAAGATGACTTCGTACTCGATTCCGCCCAGCGACTGCTGCAGGCTCTCCAGCAGAGGCTCGATGTTATCGCGCTCCTTGAAAGTCGGAATTACAACGGCAAGTTCCACGGAAACGGTCGTCGCCGGACTTTGCGGGCTCATCGATTCTACAATGATGGCATGTCCTCCAGGACCAGGTATGTCTACTTGTTCGGCATTTTGACGCTAGCCGCTTTCCTCAGATTCTACCATCTGGCGACCACCCCGCCGGGTCTTTACATGGATGAAGCGATGGACGGCGTGAACGCGCAGAATGCCGCGCAGACCGGCCGATTCAAAGTCTACTATCCGGAGGACAACGGTCGCGAGGGGCTTTACATCGACATTCTCGCTATCGCATTCAAATATCGTCTGCTTCCCGAAACTGCACCATGGTCGGTGCGGTTTCCCGCCGCCGTTGCCGGAACGCTCACCGTGCTCGGCGTCTTTTTGTTAGTCGGTGAACTCTTCGCCAAGGGCGGCAAACAACCGGTAGCGACCGGTAAGCCGGAACAAAAGAGGCGGGCATTGAGTGCCAACTTGCCGCTTACCGCTTGCCGCGACCAACTTAGTCTTCTTTCCGCTTTCTTCTTAGCGACCAGCTTCTGGCACATCGATTTTTCCCGTACCGGTTTTCGAGGGATCCTGGCGCCGTTCTGTCTTGTGTGGGCGAGTTATTTCTTATTCAAACTCTTTCGGGCAAAGACCGCTCTTAGTATCTGGCTGTGGGGCATCGGCGCCGGCATCGTCTACGGCGTCGGGTTCTATACCTATATCGCCTTCCGCGTCACGCCACTACTGCTCCTTCTCTTTATTGCACCCTTCAGAAAAACTCCCGGTTTTGGGAAGCGCGCATTCCTGTTTCTCATTGTGACTTTCCTCGTCGCACTTCCCATTGGGTGGCACTATCTCGATCATCCGGCCGATTTCTTTGGCCGAACGTCGCAACTCTCGCTTTTCAATTCTGAAAAACCGGTCGCAGCCCTCGCCAGGAATGCCGTTAAGACGGCGATCATGTTCAACGAGCGCGGTGACCGGAACTGGCGGCATAACATCGCCGGTTCGCCGGAGCTCTGGTGGCCGGTTGGAATATTGTTTCTCGCCGGAATCTTCTTGAGTATCTCGTATCTGTTCAATCGGAATCAGGATATGGTTCCAAACTCGCAGACTTCAGGGAGCGAGCGGCTGGCGATTCTCTTTCTATTGACCTGGTTCGCTCTCGGCGCGCTTCCGGCGGTCCTATCCGATGAGGGCATCCCGCATGCGCTTCGATCAATTCTCATGATCGTGCCGGCGATGACGTTCGCCGCAATCGGCGCGGTCACACTCTACCGATTGGCCGCCGCCCGGTTGAACGTACGATGGATAGCGGCACTCACCGCCCTCTTCATTGCCGTCGTAGTCACTGGCGCATACACGCAATACTTCATTGCATGGGCGAAGAACCCGAACGTGGCGCTTCGGTTCAATGCGGATTGCGTGGCCATCGGCAATCAAATAAACGCCCTTCCGCCAACCACGCAAAAGTACGTCGTCATCTATGCCTTGGAAGGCGGCGTGGTTGATTACGGCCTGCCGACGCCGGTCGCGCCGGTCCTCTACTTCACCAACTCATTCGTTCCCGATGCCGCCGCGCAGAGGGTTGTGAAGAACATTCATTATCTGCTGCCCAGCGAAGCCGGCCAAATTCCATCCGGAACGCCAAGCAGTACGATATTCGAAATACGCTGAAAATCGCGGGCCACGCTAACTAATAGCTGAGCGTGCCGGTCCGCCGTGGCTCGTCCGGGTTGGGCAAGTAGAGCGTTTTGCAGTGCTCGCAGCGGTAGATCTCAGCGGCGGCTCCAAACTTCCGCTTCACCTCGTCGCCAAAGAAATACCAACGCTTGAGGTGGCCGGCGCAAAGCTTGCCCTTGGCGTCCTTTTCGCCGCAGGCGCGCATGCGCGGGAGACGGCGCTTCACCTTGGTTCCGTCGCTGAGCGTGTCCACCAACTCGGCCACCGGCACCGGCTTGTCGGAAGCCGCGTATTTCGGATTCGCCATGGGAGAACGACCAATATAGCATTCGCCAGCCGCTCCCCTCTCTCATAGCCAGCGTTTATATCGACATAAAAAGTATTGAAGCTCTGTTTCGCTGGATTTATAATGAGTGGGGCCCATAGGCACCTCTTCTTGGTGGTGTGCATTATGAATCGGCTATCTGATTATAAACAAAGGGTTACAAGCGCGGAGTGTGCGGTTGAGCTGGTCCACTCGGGCGACCGGGTCTGGGTGCAGCAGGGGTGTGGCGTCCCGGTCACGCTGCTTGACGCGCTGGTTCGACGCGCCGCCGAGCTGCGGGACGTTGAGATGTGCCACATGTTGACGCTGAGCACGCTGGCCTACACCCGGCTGGAATACGCCGGCCATTTCCGCCACAACGGCCTGTTTCTGGGTGGCAACGTGCGCGCGGCGGTGGCAGAGGGCCGCGGCGATTACACGCCGATCTGTCTGAGCGAGATTGAAGGGCTTTTCGAGCGCGACTTGCCGATTGACGTCGCCTTCATCCAGGTGTGCCCGCCGGACGAGCACGGTTTCGTCAGCCTGGGGGTGGGCGCGGATTGCACTTTGACGGCAGCGCGGCGGGCGCGCATCGTGGTGGCGGAAATGAACGAGCGCATGCCGCGCGCGCTGGGAGACACGTTCCTGCACCTCAGCCAGATTGCGGCGCTGGTTCCCACTTGCCGGCCGCTGGTCGAACTCCATCCGGAACCGCCGACGGAGGTGCACGCGCGCATCGCGGATTACGTGGCCTCGCTGATTCCCGATGGCGCCACGCTGCAGATGGGAATCGGCGGCATTCCCAACGCCGTGCTGGCTCGTCTCGCCGGCCACAAGGACCTGGGCGTGCACAGCGAGATGTGTCCCGACGGCGTGGTGCCGCTGATTGAAGCGGGCGTCATCAACGGCGCGCGCAAGACGCTCCATCCGGGGAAGGTAGTGGCGGGGTTCATATTTGGATCGCAGATGCTGTTTGATTGCGTCGACAACAACCCCATGTTCGAGTTTCATCCCACCAGCTACGTCAACGATCCATTCGTGATTGCGCAGAACGACAATATGGTCGCTGTCAATTCGGCCATTCAGGTGGATCTGACCGGCCAGGTTTGCGCCGATTCGATCGGCACGCGGCCCTACAGCGGATTCGGCGGCCAGCTCGATTTCGTGCGCGGCGCGGCCCGCTCGAGGGGCGGCAAACCGGTGATCGCGCTGCCGGCGACGGCTTGCAAGGGCGCTGTCTCGCGCATCGTACCGGTGCTCGACCCTGGCGCCGGCGTGGTGACCTCGCGTGCCGACGTGCATTACGTGGTGACTGAATTTGGCGCCGTGAATCTGCACGGCAAGACGCTGCGGCAGCGCGCCGAAGCGCTGATCGGGATTGCCGATCCCCGTTTCCGCAACGGCCTTTACGATTTCGCCGTGCGTTCCAACTATCTCGAATCCCGGCCGGCGCTGGTGGCGTGAGATCTCTGTGAGATTGCGGCCCTACCGCCCGTACGCCACACGCCACGCCGTGTCCGAACCGTCGTCGGTGACGATTAGCGATCCGTCTTTGGCGACCGCCGTTCCCACCGGGCGGCCCCACACGTCGCCGGAGGGCGTCACGAAGCCGGTTAGAAAATCCTCATACTCGCCGGTAGCGTGGCCTTTCGCGAGCGGCACACGGATCACTTCGTAACCGGTGCGCACGGCTTTGTTCCACGATCCGTGCTCCGCCGCGAAAATGTCGCCGCGATATTCGGCTGGGAACTGCGTCCCTTCGTAGAATGTCATCTCGAGCGACGCGTTGTGCGGTTGCAGCAGGACATCCGGCGTCAGCACCCTGGACTGCAACTCCGGGTGCTTCCCCTGGTGACGTGGATCCCAATGGCCGCCCATGTAAAACCAGGGCCAGCCATAAAAGCCGCTGGGTTCGACGTGCGTGATGTAGTCCGGCACCAGGTTGTCGCCCAGATTGTCGCGCTCATTCACGGACGCCCACAATTGGCCGGTCTGGGGGTGAACCGCAATCCCCACCGCGTTGCGAATTCCCCAGGCGTAGACCTCGAGCCCGGAGCCGTCTGGCTTCGCCACTAAGATATCGGCGCGGTGATATTCCTCGGGGTTGTTGTCCGTGTCGTCGACGTTGGAGTGCGAGCCCACCGAGATGAACAGCCTGGCGCCGTCGCTTGAAAAGGCCAGGTCGCGGGTCCAATGGCCGCCTCCGCGCAGACGTCCGCCGCCGGGGATCTTCGCCACTACGGTTTCCGGCTTGCCGGCGGCTTCCATGTCGCCGTTGTGATATGGGAAGCGCACCACGGAATCGGTGTTCGCCACATACAACCAGGCGGGATTCGGTCCGGGGGGATAGAAGGCAATTCCGAACGGTTGCGAAAGACCGGTGGCATAGACCTCCATTTTCTCCGCGTGGGGGTTCGCATTCATGCCGCGTAGCACGCGGATGCGGCCGGGCTCGCTCTCCACCACAAACAGATCGCCGTTCGGCGCGGTGCGCACCAGCCGCGGATTCGTCAGTCCGGTAGCATACTCGGTAACGGAGAAGCCCGGCGGCGCCTGCGGCCAGGCATCGGCGGGGCGGGGGACCAGGCGTGGGCCATTATCCACCGCCTGGGTAGCGTACGGTTGGGGCAGATCGGCAAGCGTAATCTTGCGCACGGTCCCCGGCTGTTGGCGGCGATAATCGGTGAACGCCGCCTGGCCCTTATCGACTTTGACGCTGGCGGGCAGGGCGGCGTACACCAGGCCGGCGCCAAGGGCCGCGCCGCACAACACCGGCACAAGGGGAAGTGAACGTTGGGACATCATGTGGGGTTCTTCTCAGTAGTCAGCCACTTCACATGATGTCTTGCAGGGGTTCGGCGATTCATGAACGCAAGAGCGGTGGGGCGGACGCCCTCGTCCTGGGGTCCCCTTTGGGGACGACCCCCGGTCGCGCTCTTATGCTTTGGCTACGTGGACGGCGTCACGCGTGTGCCATCGGCCAGCGGCACATCGGTGGGCATAGCTACGGCATCGCCTTCGGCCAGCCCGGCGGTCACTTGCACCTGGGTCACGGTGGAGTTGCCGGCCTTCACCGCGCGGCGTGCTACGTGGTCGCCTTCCAGCCGGAACACCCAATCGCCGGCGGCATCGTGATGCAGAGCCTCCTTGGGAATCACCAGCGCGCCCTCGGCGACCCCGGTGCGGATCTCGGCATCCACGTTGGTGCCGGGTAACAGTTCGCGGCCGGGATTGTCGATCACCGAAAGCACGTCGCCCACCTGGCGCGAGCCCAGCGGTTGAATGGCGGCCGGCATTTTCTCCACCGCGCCGCGCCACTGCCTTCCAGGCAGCGCTTCCCAGGTGATGGTGACCGGCTCACCCGGCGCCACGCGGCCGAGCAACGGCTCATCGACATACACGCGGACGCGCACGCGGTCGAGACGTCCCACGTTGGCCAGCAGATCGCCCGCGGCCAGATAGGCGCCCGGCCGCAGCGCGAGCCCGTACACCTGGCCGGCGAGCGGAGCGCGCAATACGGCCGCGGCTGCCCGCGCGCGAACCGCGTTCAGCGCCGCTTGCGCATCGGCCAGCCGCGCCCGTGCCGCATCCACATCGGTCGCGCCCACCAGCGCTTTGCGCCGCTTCTCCAGCCCCTCGATTTCGATCTGCGATTGCCGCACCTTGTCGGCGTCCTCCTGCACCTCGTGAGCGGTGGCGGCCTCCTTCGCCTGCAAGCGCCGCAGGGCTTCCAAATCCTTCTGCTCCTTGTCGAGATCGAAACGCGCCCGCGCCAGGCCGTTGTCGATCTCGGTGAATTCGGCCGGCCTGCCGCCCTGTTCGAGCGACGCCAGATGGGCGCGCGCCTCATCCAGACGCGCCTGGGCAGCTTCGAGATCCGTGGCGCGCGTGGGGTCGCTGATCTCGGCCAGCGCGGCCCCTTGTGCCACCATCTCGCCTTCGTGCACCGCCAGGGTGCTCAGCAAGCCGGCGGTTTCCGCGCGCACCGGCCGCCATTCGTACGGCTCGACCTTTCCATTGGTGGGCAGCGTGCTCACCAGGGTTTGCCGCTGGACGCGCGCGAAACCGACTGCCGGCGGCCGGCCCTTGCGCAAGATTCCCCACACGATTATGCCGGCGGCCACCGCCAGCAACAGCACGGCGAGCTTCTTCAATCTGGTCTCCCCACCTATCTTACCCACTGTTTCGAAGCGCGTGAAACGTTGGCCGGCGTAGGCTCTTTCGGCAATCAAATCGCGTCCACTATTGGTAGTATTCTCTCTGCCGGAGAATCGACCTAAGATATTAATCACGCACAGCATGCGCGAGGTGTAGATGTTTCGTACTCAAAGAATGGTGAAGACGCTTCTGTTGGCGATCGCGATCGTGTTCTTAGTGATGGCGGTGTGGCCGCAGGCCCGGCTGGCGGTGGTCTGGGCGCTGGGCCGCTGCCAGAGATGCTCGTTCGAGGATACCGTCCACAGCCATACTCTGCTGGTAAACATGGAGAAGGCCGGCGAAGAGATCGGCGCCGCCAGCAAAGTGATCCAGACCGACCCTAAGGGTTTCGAGCTTGTCGACACCCCCATGGGACAGTACTGGACGCCGCCCCACGACCGGTTCCTCAAATTCACGCTCGGCGAGGAGAAGCTGGAAATCTATGGTAACGATGCGGTCTCGGTGAAGGCCGGAGACGTGGTGCTCGATTGCGGCGCCAACGTGGGTGTCTTCACGCGGACGGCGCTGCAGCGCGGGGCGGCCGTGGTGGTTGCGATCGAGCCCGCGCCGGCCACCGTCGAATGCTTGCGGCGCAACTTCGAAAAGGAAATCGCGGCGGGCCGCGTGATCGTGGTGCCGAAGGGCGTCTGGAGCCATCCGGACGTGCTGGAACTGGCCGAGGGCGACAACGGCAACACCACCGGCGACAGCTTCGTGTTTGGACGAGACCAGAAGAACAAGGTCAAAGTGCCGCTGACGACCATCGATATTCTGGCCGGTGAATTGGCGCTGCCGCGGGTGGACTTCGTCAAGATGGATATCGAGGGCGCGGAAAAAGATGCGCTGCGGGGCGGAGCGGAGACCATTCGCAAGTACCATCCGAGAATGGCGATCGCCTCCGAGCACCTTCCCGACGACTCAACCGCGATTCCGCAAACCGTCAACGCGATCTGGAATGGGTATAGTGTGCGCTCTTCGAGTTGCAAGGACGAGTTGCTGAGCGTTATGGCGGAAGTCCTGCTGTTCCAGGCTAAGCCTTAGTCTGCTTTCCCGGCCCCAGGAGGCTGCTGAAAAAGTCCGGTCCGGAAAAACCGGGGTTTTGTTTCATCTCTGTTTATCTGTGTTCATCCGTGGCTTTCGATCTTAGGGCGAACCAGGCGCCGAGCAGCGCCAGCCATGAGCCAAGGACCAGGTACACGGCGGTGCTCACGCCGATGCCGGGCGCAAAGCGGTAGCTGCTGAACACGTACCCTCGGAGCAACATCGCGACCACCACCAAGCTCCACAGGAAGAAGGGCGCCGCGACGGTGCGGGTCGCCGCCAGCAGCACCGCGACCAGGCCGAATAGGGCAGCGGCGAGCAGGACCCAGGTCAGGGTAGCGCCGCTCCACGGCAGCATGTCGAGATGGATCGAAGTGGCGCCCGAAGCGAGCGCCAGGGCCGACACCAGCAGCAGAAACAGCGCCAGCACACCGTGGTACAGATAGCTGAACGCGCGTAACAGGGTCTTGACGGCTCCCACTCCGGTGATCCTCCCGACAAACGAAAGGGCTATTCTAACGCATCCGGGGGGTGCCCATTCGCTGGCATATTGACCCTTCACTTTCAGACGGTTAGAATCGAAAGTGGGGCAGTGTAGCAGCGCGCATGAGTCAAACCGAGCCGCTCAAATCCCGGCATCGCGAAATTCTGAATGCGATCGTGCGCAATTACATCGAAACCGGCGAGCCGGTCGGGTCGCACAGCATCTCGAGGAGCCGCAACCAGAACCTCAGCCCTGCTTCGATTCGCAACGTGATGGCGGACCTGGCCGATGAGGGCTACCTATCGCAGCCTCACACCTCCGCCGGCCGCGTGCCCACCGAGAAGGCCTTCCGTTTTTACGTGGGTTCCCTGGTAGCGTCGCGCCTGGGGCTGGCCGAAGCCGAGCGGCTGCACGAGGAATTCCGCACGCTGCCCACGGTGGCGGCCGGCGTGGAGCGGTCCAGCCAGATCCTAACCGAGCTGACGCGCAATGTGGGCATTGTCGCCGCCCTTCCCACCCTGGCGCAGGAGCTGGACCAGATCGAGTTGCTGCCCCTGGCCGACCGGCGCGTGCTGATGATTCTGGTGACACGCGACCAGATGGTGCGCAACCGGGTGGTGACGCTGGAAGATCCGATTCCGCCCGACGAGCTGCTTTCGATCCGCAACTACGTCAACCGCAATTTCAGCGGCTGGCGGTTGGGCGATGCGCGGCGCGAGCTGCTGCGCCGCTTGCTCGAAGAGAAGGCGCTCTATAGCGCGGTGATGGGCAAGCTGCAGGTGCTATGCAGCAAGGGCCTGCTGGATGTGGACACCTCGCCCGAAGTGCATATGGAGGGCGCGTCGAACCTGCTGGGCCTGGACCTGCACCTGACGCGGGAGAAGCTGCGCGAACTGTTGCGGGCGCTCGAGGAAAAGCAGCGGCTGATCGACCTGCTGGATCGTTTCCTGGAGCTGCCGCCGGGCGAGCTGGAGGTGCGCGTAGGATTGGAAAAGGCGCATCCGGCGATGAAGGACCTGGCGTTGATCGGCATGAGCGTGCGGCTGGCCAGCGGTTTGTCGGCCAAAGTGGCGGTGCTGGGCCCGATGCGGATGCGATACGAGCGCGTGATGGCGGCCGTCATCCAGACCAGCCGGGCGCTCGAGAGTGCGCAGTTTTAAACACGTCCGCGGCGGGCGCTGGCATGGCTTTGGTAAGCTGGAAGCAGTGGATACCCCGAACTTAGACCCCGACGTTTCCGACGTGTCCGAGGACGAAAATCTGCCTGTGGAGACCGCCGAGGGGCGGCTGGCGGCACTCACCGCGGAACGCGACCAACTGGCGGCGGCCAATGCCGATCTGGAGGACCGCATGCTCCGCGCCCGCGCCGAGTTCGACAACGCGCGCCGGCGGGGGGAGCGCGAGCGCTCCGAATTCCTCCAGTTTGCGGCCATGGATGTGATCAAGGAACTGCTGCCGGTGGTGGACGATTTCGAGCGTGCGTTAAAGGTGGAAACCCACGGCCGCGATTACGTCAAGGGCGTCGAGCTGATCTACCAGCGGCTGATCGAGACGCTCAAGAAAATCGGGCTGGAGCCGATTGATACTGCAGGGCAACGGTTCGATCCGAACCTGCACCAGGCGGTCGACCGCGTGGAAACCGAAGAGGCGGAGGACATGGCGATCCTGAGCGAATACCAGCGCGGCTATAATTTTAAGGGCAAGCTCCTGCGGCCAGCCATGGTGAAAGTTGCGGTGCGGCCATAACCAATTCAAATCCTGTGTCAAAACGAGATTATTACGAGGTTCTCGGTCTCGGCCGGGAGGCCGGGGAACAAGATATCAAGAGCGCTTACCGCAGGCTCGCGCTCAAGTATCACCCGGACCGCAACCCGGACGATCCGGCCGCTGAGGACCGCTTCAAGGAAGCTTCCGAGGCGTACAGCGTCTTGAGCGACGGGCAGAAGCGGGCGGCTTACGACCGCTACGGCCACGCCGGTTTGCAGGGTGCGAGCGGCGGTTTCGATCCCAACCAGTTTTCCGATTTCAGCGACATCCTGGGCAACTTCTTCGGTTTCGGCGACCTGTTTGGCTCGGGCGGAGGCCGGCGGTCGCGCGCGCAACGCGGCGAAGACGTGCGCTACGATCTGGAGATTGCGTTCGAAGAAGCCCTGTTCGGCATGAGCGCCGACATCCAGGTTCCGCGGCTGGAGGCCTGCGAGCACTGCCAGGGATCGGGCTCGGAGCCGGGCAGCGGACCCACCACCTGCCCCACCTGCCACGGCCGCGGCGAGATTCTCTACCAGCAGGGCTTCCTCAGCGTTCGCCGCACTTGTTCCACTTGCGGCGGCTCCGGCCAGATTATTCGCAACGCCTGCCAGCAGTGCCGCGGCCAGGGCTACCGGCAGGCGCAACGCAAGTTGAAGATCAACATTCCGGCCGGCGTGGATGACGGCACGCGGCTGCGCTTGTCTGGAGAAGGCCAGCCCGGTATGCAGGGCGGCCCTCCGGGCGATTTGTACGTGTTCCTCAAGGTGCGCGAACACGCTTTCTTCGAGCGCCACGAACACGACCTGCACTGCACGGTTCCGCTCAACGTGGCACAGGCCGCGCTGGGATGCGAAATCGACATCCCCACCTTTGAAGGGCCGCAACGAGTGAAGATTCCCGAAGGCACCCAGAGCGGCGCGCAAATCAAGCTGCGCCACAAGGGAGTCGCGGTGTTGAACGGCAGCGGACGCGGCGACCTGATCGTCCATATCGACGTCAAGGTGCCTACCCGCCTCAGCCGCGACCAGCGCCGCCTGCTGGAATTGTTGCGCGACATTCTGCCGGTGAACAATACGCCGTCGGAAAAAGGCCTGTTCGACAAGGTGAAGAACTACTTCGTGTAGCGCCATAGCGCCGGTGCTATACTGCCTCGCAGAATGGCCAAGATTACCTCCATTTACAGCGTGCACCCCAGTGTTGCGTTTGTGACGAACTGGCGGGAGAGTCTCAAGGAGAAGACCGGGCGCGCGCTCGGCGCGTGGCTGACGCTGGTGAAAACATCCGGGCCGCCGGGCGAGAAGGAGCGCATCGCCTGGCTCAAACAGGAGCACAAGCTGGGCACCAATTCGGCGATCTGGATCGCGCAGCGCGCCTCCGGCAAGGACGCCGACATGGACAGCCCGGAAGCCTATCTCAAGGCCGCGGAAAAATATGTGAATGCCATGTTTCGCGGGCCCTATTCGCCGTTGCGGCCCCTGTATGACGAACTGCTGCGGCTGGGATTCAGCCTGGGTGAAGACGTGAAAGCGTGTCCCTGCAAGACCATGGTGCCGCTATACCGCAACCACGTTTTCGCGCAGATCAAGCCTGCCACGCGCACGCGCGTCGATTTCGGCTTCGCGCTGGGCGCGCGCAAACGCGAAGGCAAGCTGATCAAAACCGGCGGCTATGAGAAGAAGGATCGCATCACCCACCGCATCGGCATCGAGTCGCTCGACCAGATCGACGCCGAGGTCAAGCGATGGCTGAAGCTGGCGTATGACGAGGATCGGGACTGAGCGGTCATTCAAACAAGAAGCGCCGGCGCCGAGGGAACGCTTCCATTCCTCAGCACGAATGCCAGATCCTCGAAGACAGCAGCCGAGTATTATTATTGCAGCATCCCCGCCGTTTGCTGTATTCTCTTACTTAGGCGGTGGAGTTCGCCAAACCGTCGCTCTCCGAGCGGCCAATGACTCCTATAGCGAAAATCGCTGTAGGGGCTTCCAGGCCGAATCCCTTTCAGCCAAAACTTGAATAGAGGAGACCGGCATGGAGCAGGTCTGGTTTCAAGCGGCGCTGTGGCTCATCCTTGCGTTGATTGCCACGCTGCTTTCGATTTGGTTCAGGATCTCGACGGCGTTATCGGAGATCGTAGTCGGCACGGTGGCGCAGCTCATCATCGGCGCCCTGATCGGCGCCGAAGTGCTGGGTGTCAGGTCGGCTTGGGTCGGCTTTCTGGCCGGAACGGGAGCCATCGTGCTCACGTTTCTCGCCGGCGCCGAACTGGATCCGGGGATATTCCGGACCAAGTGGAAGGAAGCCACTGTCGTGGGACTGGTCGGCTTCTTCTCGCCATTTCTGGGAGCCGCGGCCGTGGCGCGCTTCGTGCTGGGGTGGTCGATTCCATCAAGCTGGCTGGCCGGAGTCGCGCTGTCCACCACCTCGGTGGCCGTCGTGTATGCCGTCATGCTGGAACTCGGATTGAACCGAACCGATTTCGGCAAAGGCATTCTCGCGGCTTGTTTCGTGAACGATCTGGGAACTGTGATCGCGCTGGGACTCATCTTTGCCCCGTTCACGGTGCGGACCCTGATCTTTGTCGTCGCGAGTGTGGTTGTCTTTGCGGCGCTGCCGTTTGTCACTCCGTGGTTCTTCCGGAAATACGGAGGCCGCGTTTCGGAGCTCGAAGCGAAGTACATTCTGTTTCTGCTGTTCGGGATGGGCGGACTGGCGGCCTGGGCCGGCAGCGAGGCCGTGCTGCCGGCGTATATCATCGGGATGGTGCTGGCAGGAACCGTGGGAAAGGATCACGTTCTGATCAGGCGTCTGCGAACTTTGACCTTCGGCTTACTCACGCCGTTTTATTTCATCCGCGCCGGATCGCTGGTCTCCGTGCCGGCGCTAATAGCCGCACCGCTTGCCTTTCTGGCGTTGTTTGCGGCCAAAATGGTGAGTAAGATGGCTCCGCTGGTTCCAACCGTGCGGGCGTTCGATCACGAAGGGCACCAAGGGTTGTATTACTCTCTGATGATGTCGACGGGACTGACGTTCGGTACCATCTCGGCCCTGTTCGGTCTCAATCATAAAATCATTACCAGTGCGCAGTATTCGTATCTTGTCGCAACCGTGATCGCCAGCGCCGTAATACCGACGGCGATCGCCAACGCATATTTCATGCCCAAGCACCTGCTACCCAAACCGGAGAGAGCCGGCCGGCCGATGGCTACGATGGCCGAAGACACCGCCGGCGCAGAATCGATATGATCGAGCAAATCCTGATTGCACACGACGGCTCGGATAGTGCCCGCAAGGCGTTCGATTTCGCCGTTGAACTCACGGCGGGCCTTGGCGCGAGCCTTCGCATGATTTGTGTGGAAGAGGAAATCCCCCGCCACGCCGAGGTGATCGACGAATTTCGCGAGGAGAAAGATCGCGCCGATAGTTACTTCGCGCAGCTTGCCGAACGCTGCCGGGCCCGCGCCGCGCTGCGCTCCGTGGACCTCGAGACGGTGATCGTGCCTGGACATGCCGTCAAGGTAATCGGCGATTTCGTCCTCGAGAACGCTATCGACCTTTTGGTCATCGGCTTCACGGGACACTCTCGAATCTACGACCATATCTGGGGTGGCACGGCGCACAATTTGACCAGCACCGTGCATTGCAACGTGCTGGTTGTTAAATAGCGGAGCGGATGGAACTGGAAGCGCTCGGATCGCCCAAGAGGAATCGGTTGGCGCCGCGCACAGTGGCGGTAATTGCGCATCGCGTGATATCGTTTTTCTGCATGGTCGAACTATGTCGATAGCAAGTCTTCGCGAGTGCGCCCCGAACCTTGAACTTGGGCCCGACGGATGGTGGGTTTCCGGGACGGTTTCGGCGGTCTCTTACCCTGAGGAAGGAAACGCCTTATGCTTCGCCGTTGAGGAGTCGTCATTTTGGTTTGAGCACCGAAATCGCTGCATTCTGGAAGCGATGAAACTCTTCCCGCCAGAGGGAGCCGTCTTTGATGTCGGCGGCGGAAACGGTTGTGTCGCGCGCGCAATGCAAGAGTCCGGCTTTGAAGTGGTCCTCGTTGAGCCAGGACTTGCGGGGGTTCGGAATGCCGTCAAACGCGGTATACGGCATGTGGTACGGTCGACCTTGGAAGACGCTGGCATATTGCCAGGGACTCTTCCGGCGGTTGGTTTGTTTGACGTGATCGAGCACATTCGCGACGACTGCGGATTTCTGACGAGAACCAACCGGCTCGTGGTTCCCGGCGGGAGGGTTTATATCACGGTTCCGGCTTACCCATGGCTCTGGTCGGACGAAGACATCCTGGCGGGGCATTTTCGGCGGTATAACTCGCCAGGATTGAGACACGTCTTGGACAGAGCTGGCTATGCGATTGACTTTGCAACCCATGTTTTCAGCTTTCTTCCACTTCCGATTCTCTTGCGCCGCGCGCTGCCATACCGCCTGGGATTTGGTTCAGCGAAAGTTTCCGAGGGTGCGATTCGATCGGACCACGAGATCGGCCATCCGATGGCGCGCCACATACTCCAGATCCTGACTCGATGGGAATTGTCCAGGATTGCCAAACGGCGTCCTTTTGCGTTCGGCGGAAGCTGCTTAGTTGTTGCACGGAGGCGCGATTAAGAATTAAAAGGTCTTCGCACGACGAACCTTCTTGCTTTTCCCTTTTTCTTCGCCCATAATGGGGATGAGATTCGCCTATGGCGCTGACCAAACGGCAACGACAGTTGCTCGACCTGATTGCCGACTTCAGGGATGAGCAGGGATATTGCCCAAGTTACGAGGAAATCGCGCACGGCTTGCAGTTGGCCTCGCTGGCAACCGTGCACAAGCACATCACCGCACTCGAACATAAGGGTTACCTGAAGCGCGGCTTCAACCAAAGCCGATCATTGGAATTGACACCCAGGTTCATGCAGGAGCGGCAGCGCACCCGGCCGGGCGTGCCGCTGCTGGGCCGCATCGCGGCGGGCGCGCCGGTGGAAGCCTTGGAACAAAGGGAAGAGCTGCATTTCGCCGACTTCGCCGGCAACGGCAACACCTATGCCCTGGAGGTCCGCGGCGATTCCATGATCGAGGACCACATCTGCGATGGCGACCTGATCCTGCTGGAGCGGATACAGGAAGCGCGCGACGGCGACATCGTGGTGGCGCTGCTAGGCGGAAGCGAAACCACGCTGAAGCGGTTCTATCGCGAGGCAGGCGGCATCATTCGCCTGCAGCCGGCAAACTCGGCGCTGAAGCCGATCATGGTGCCGGCGCGCGACGTGCAGATTCAAGGCCGCCTGATGGCCGTGCTGCGAAAGTATAAGTAAGCCACGAAGTTTCGCAAGGGCTGACGGATCCACTTAGGGAGTCAGCGCGTTGCCCAACTCGTCGATCAAAGACCGGCGTTAGGCCGAAGCCTTGGCGCGGAGTTCCTGCTCGGCGCGCAACCAGTCTTCTTCGGGCGAACCGCCCTGGTATCCGCGTCCAGCCCAGTAAGTGTAGGCCAGAGCCGCGATTTCGCTCTCGGCCGGCGCGTAGGTGGCTTCCAGGGTGACCACTTCCATACCGGTTTCGGTTTCCGGCGTGGCAGCGACCGTGGACCTGTTGAGGCCATGTTTGACCCGAGGTGTGGCGGACTTGCGTCGCACCGGGGAGGAGGCAGCGGGAATAGCGATATCGTTTTCTTTAGTACGCTTTGTAGGCATTTGTTTTTCCAGGAGTTAATACTGCTAATTTCCATTTTACCTGACCCGCCGGCGAACTGCTATCGGAAGTTTCTATCAATTCAATCACGAGGGTACGCTCCCATACCCATAGCGTCGTAAGTCGCTGCAAAGAACCGGCGGCAAAGACCGCCGCGTTACAAGAAAACGCACGCCGGTAGTCGTAGCGCCGGTGTTTTCTGGTAGCGGCGGCGGTCTTTGCCGCCGGTGATTCTTCTTTTTCTACATTCCCATGCATTTGCCAGCGCCGCCGTCCCCGAAGAATTTGCTATCGTCGAGCTGTGCTTATGAGACGGCGTACCTCGCCCTGACGCAACAAGGCAGCGAGTAAGCGCAAGAGGTATATTGATAACAGATTGCGCGCAAGCATCATTCTCGCGGTTTCGGCCGGATTCGCCGTTCAGGCGTGGGCGGCGGCGCCGAAGGTGGTGATCGCGGACCTGGATGGGATGGTGCATCCCGTCACGGTGGAGATCGTGGCCGGCGCCATTGCGCAGGCCCGGCAGGAGAACGCCGCGCTGCTGATTGTTCGTCTGAACACGCCGGGCGGATTGATGGACGCCATGCGCGAGACTATCGAAGAGATCGTCTCTTCGCCGGTTCCGGTGGCGACCTTTGTGGCGCCCAGCGGCGGCAGAGCGGCTTCGGCGGGATTCTTCCTTCTCGAATCGGGCGATGTGGCGGCCATGGCGCCCGGCACCAACACCGGCGCAGCGCATCCGGTGCTGATGACCGGCGAAATGGACGCGCTGATGAAAGAGAAAGTGGAGAACGACGCCGCCGCGTACATGCGCAGCATCTCCACCAAGCGCGGGCGCAACAGCGCTCTAGCGGAAACGGCGGTGCGGCAGAGCAAGTCGTTCACCGAGAAAGAAGCGCTCGACAATCACCTGATCGACCTCATCGCCGCGGACACCCCGGCTCTGCTGGCGGCGCTCGATGGCCGCACCGTGACGCGGTTCGACGGGCGCACCGAGACCCTCGATCTGCGCGGCGCCGTGGTCGAGGTCTACCAGAAGACCTGGCGGCAGCGCATCATCTCCGCCATCGCCGATCCCAACATCGCATTGATCTTGCTGGTGATCGGCGCGCTGGCGATTTACGTCGAGTTCTCTTCGCCGGGGCTGATCGCGCCCGGCGTGGTCGGCGCCATCCTGGTGCTGCTCGGGCTTTCGGCGATTTCGGTGCTGCCCATCAACTGGCTGGGCGCGGCGCTGCTGCTGTTGTCCTTCACCCTGTTCGCGCTGGAAGCCAAGTTCGCCGCGCATGGCGTGCTGGCGGTGGGCGGGACGGTTTCGATGGTGCTGGGCGCGGTGATGCTGATCGACAGCCCGCTGCCGGAACTGCGCATCCACTGGAGCACCGCCATCGGGCTGGCGCTGCCGTTTTCCGTGATTACGGCCACGCTGGTGTCGCTCGCCGTGCGCGCGCGCCGCAACAAGGTGGTGACCGGAGCGCAGGGGATGGTCGGCGAAACCGGCTCCGCCGTGACCGACCTGGCGCCGGCGGGGACAGTGTTCGTCCATGGAGAGTACTGGAACGCGGTGGCGCTCCAAAACGTGCCGGCGGGCATGCAGGTGCGTGTAACGGCGATCCGGCAACTGACGCTTACCGTCGAGCCGGTCGCGGATGAGACTGGAGGCTGAACATGGATGTGATGACGATTGCGATTATCCTGATTGTGCTTTACCTGTTGAGCTCCATCAAAATCCTCCGCGAGTACGAGCGCGGCGTAATCTTCCGCCTGGGGCGCCTGCTCCCAAAGCCCAAAGGACCCGGCATCATTCTCGTATTTGCGCCGCTCGACCGGATCGTTCGCGTTTCCTTGCGCATCGACACGCTGGAGGTGCCCGCGCAGGACGTGGTGACCCGCGACAACGTCACCGTGAAGGTGAACGCGGTGGTGTATTTTCGCGTGCTGGATGTGAACCTGGCGGTGGTGGAAGTTTCCAATTTCCTCTATGCCACTTCGCAACTGGCCCAGACCACGCTGCGCAGCGTGCTGGGTGAAGTGGAGCTGGACGAGCTGCTGAGCCAGCGCGAGAAACTGAACGTGCGCCTGCAATCCATCCTGGATCAGCACACCTCCACCTGGGGCGTCAAGGTGACCATGGTGGAAGTCAAGCAGGTGGACCTGGCCGAGCAGATGATCCGCGCCATTGCGCGGCAGGCCGAGGCCGAGCGCGAGCGGCGCGCCAAAGTCATCCACGCGGAAGGCGAGTATACGGCGTCCACCAAGCTGGCCATGGCGGCGGAAGTGATTCAGAAACAGCCGGCGGCCATCACGTTGCGCTACCTGCAAACGCTGGTGGAAATCGGCACGGAGAAGAATACGACCATCGTGTTCCCTCTGCCACTGGATATAATTGCATCTCTGGGGCGCGCGCTGGATCGGGCCGGCACGCCGCCGTCCGGAGCAGACGGCTCCAAGCCGGCGTAACGAATTGCGCGGCGATGCGGTTCGATGCAAGTGTCAGCGGGAAAACAGGTGTGGTGTAAATGAGGCGAGACAGCGAGACGGGTGAAATCGAGCTGGTGATGGGCAACGGGCAGCTTCTGAGCGGTCTGTTTATCGTGGTTCTGTTGTTCGCGGTGTTTTTTGCCCTCGGGTACGTGGTGGGCCAGAATTCCCCGCGCTCGGCCAAGTTGTCCGAAGCGGCCTCCGCGCAGTCGACCGACCGCCCTCAGCCGGTTGCGTCGCCGCAACCTGCGGTGCAGCCATCGGCCGCCGGGGTGGAAACGCCGCCCGCCCAGCCGCCGCCCGATTCGACCGCCACTGCCGGCCCGGAGGCGCCCACACCGCCGGTAACCGCCGCGCCCGAAGCCGGCGCAGCGGCCCCCGCGGCCGATTCCGACGAACTTGCGCCCGGCTCCTATTGGCAGGTGATGGCGCTCAAACAGGGGGATGCCGAAATGGTGGTTCGCACCCTCAAGAACAAAGGGTTTCCGGCCCTGATGACGCCCGGCCGGATGAACCTGACGCGGGTGCTGGTAGGCCCGTATAGCGACACGACGGCGATGAGCAAGGCCAAGACCGAGCTGGAAAACGCCGGATTTCGTCCCGTCAAAAAGTAGCCGGCGAATCGGCAAGCCCCGTACCGCCCGATGAGTTTGGAACCCAGCCACGGCCGAGAAGAGCGTCACGGCGGATCGCCCGCCGAGACGCCTCTGCCGCCGGTCGCGGAGCTGGTGCGGATTGGCGCGCCGCGGCCGCGGCTGCCGGATTGGGCACGCAAGCCGCGCACGCATCATGAATCGCTGCACCGGCTCAAGCGCGGGCTGCGGCAGCGGAACCTGCACACCGTGTGCGAATCGGCGCGCTGCCCCAACATCCACGAGTGCTTCCACCGTTCGGCCGCCACCTTCATGATTCTGGGCAACCGCTGCACGCGCGGCTGCGGTTTCTGCTCGGTCCCCAAGCTCAATCCGCGCCGGCATGACACGCATCTCGACCCGGCCGAGCCGGCTAACGTGGCGCGCATGGCCGCCGAAATGGGCCTCCGGTACGTGGTGATCACCAGCGTCAACCGCGACGACCTGGAAGACGGCGGCTCCCATCATTTCGCCGAGACGGTGCGGCAGGTGCGGTGCGCGCTGCCGGAAGCGCGGGTGGAAGTGCTGACGCCGGATTTCTGCGGCGACCTGGATGCCGTGGCGCGCGTCCTCGAGGCCGGTCCGCACGTTTTCAATCACAATCTGGAGACCGTGCCGCGGCTGTATGGACGCGTGCGGCCGCAGGCGGGCTACCGGCAGTCGCTCGCAGTGCTGCGCTTTGCCCGCTCGCACGCCCCCGCCGTGCTGACCAAGTCCGGTTTCATGGTGGGGCTGGGCGAGACCGCCGACGAAGTCCACTCGCTGCTCGGCGACTTGCGGCAGGCGGGCGTCGAAGTGGCCACCATCGGACAGTACCTGCAGCCCACGCGCCGCAATCTGTCGGTGGTCGAATTCGTCGCGCTCGAACAATTCGAAGACTACCGTGCGTTCGGCATGGCGCTCGGATTCAAGATGGTGTTCAGCGGCCCGCTGGTGCGCAGCTCCTACATGGCGGACGCGGTATGCGAACAGGCGCGCCGCGGCTCGTGCTGAACTGGCTGCTGGCGTTGGCTTCGGCCGGCCTGCTGGTGCTGGCCTTCCCCGGCTTCGATTTCGCCTGGCTGGCCGCGGTGGCGCTCGTCCCGCTGCTGGTCGCGGTGGCGCGCGAGCCCAGGCCGTGGCGGCGCTTCCTGCTGGGCTGGGGCTGCGGCATCGTCTACTGGTTCGGCGTCTGCCACTGGATTCAATTCACGCTCGCGGTTCACGGCGGGATGGGCAATTCGACCGCCTGGGCCATGTTCACCCTGTTCGCCCTGGCCAAGGGCCTGCACATGGCGGTGTTCGCGCTGCTGGCCGGAATCGTGACCGGCCGCTGGTGGGCCACGCCGGCAGTGGCGGCGCTGTGGGTCGCGGTGGAATCGACGCACGGATTTTTCGGTTTCGCCTGGCTGGCGCTGGGCAACGCCGGCATCGGGATGAGCGTGCCGATGCGCCTGGCGCCCTACACCGGCGTGTACGGCATTTCGTTTGTGTTCGTGCTGATGTCGGCGGCGCTGGCGCCGCGGTTGGTGGGACGCCCGCGGCGGGAGCTGGCGTGGCTGGCTGTGCTGCTGGTGCTGCCTCTTTTGCCTCCCATGCCGGACGCTCGGCCCGGACGCGAAAGCGCTCTGCTGGTGCAGCCCAACCTCTCGGAAACCGAGGAGTGGACCGCCGAATCGGTGGAGCGGGCCCAACGCGTGATGGCCGAAGACACGGCCCACGCCGCAGCCATCGAAAGCGCCCATCCGCCCTCCATCGTGGTATGGCCGGAAGTGCCGGCGCCGTTCTTTTACGATGAAGACCCGGGCTTTCGCGCCACCGCGGCCGCGCTCGCGCGTTCCACCCACGCTGCACTGCTGATGGGAACGGTGGCGCGTACGCCCGCCGGCGCGCCGCTGAATTCGGCCACGCTCGTATCGCCCGAAGGGTTTCCAGTCAGCCGTTACGACAAGGTGAACCTGGTGCCGTTCGGCGAGTTCGTGCCCTGGCCGCTGGGAGCGTTGACGGAAAAGGTCTCGAAGGAAGCCGGCGATTTCGCCGCCGGACGCCGCGTGGTGGTCTCGCCCGTGGGCGAGCACAAGATCGGCACGTTCATCTGCTACGAGTCGGTGTTCCCGAACTTCGTGCGGCGCTTCGCGGCCGGCGGGGCGCAAGTGCTGTTCACCATCTCCAACGACGGCTGGTTCGGCAAGACCGCTGCCCGCCGCCAGCACCTGGAAATCGTGCGCATGCGCGCCGCCGAAAACCGCCGCTGGATTCTGCGCGCCGCCAACGACGGCATCACCGCCGCCATCGACCCCGCCGGCCGCGTGCGGTCCGCGCTACCGTTATTCGTCGAGGCGACCTCCGCCGCCCATTTCAACTACGAAACCGCCCAGACGTTCTACACCCGTCACGGCGACTGGTTCGCCGTCCTGTGCGCGCTGCTGGCCGCCGCAGGCCTGGTGGCTACGCGGGTGCGATGAGCGCGCGGCAGCCCAATGACAAGCGCGTGAGGCGTGTTCCATAAGAGCCCTGACTAGCCTAACGCCGGCCGCTCGGTTCGGGCTGCCCTGCTCTGCCAAAGGTCGGAACTCTCGGGCTCCGGTTCTCGTATGTGTTGGCATGACGAAGCGCGCCCTATTCTCGCGTGGAATGACCCTCCTCGCGGTGCGGATAACTTTCTAACCCATCGGGCCAGTCGGAGCGATGCCATGACACAGATTGGAATGGAAGACCGTTCGACGGAAAGAACGCAACGGATTTACGCGAGAGTGGCGGGCTTCTTGTTTCTGTGGCTGATCCTCACGGGTCTGGCCGGTGCACTCACTATCTCCCATATCGCTGGGTCTGGGACGTTCGCAGAAATAGCGAAGAGAGTCGTAGCGTCCGAACACTTATATCGGCTCGCGCTCTGCGGTGAGCTGATTGAGACTTTGAGTGCACTCCTGCTTGCCTTCGCTCTGTATGTGACGCTCAAGCCCGTCGATAAGCTTCTGTCTCAGATGGCAATGTATTGGAGGTTGGGAGAATCATTCATCGGCGGCGTGGGGGTGATGTTCGGCTTTCTGACGCTCCATCTTTATACTTCCCCACAGTCGGTCGGAGGAGCGGGAACCAGCCAATCCGAGGCCTTGGTGGATCTTTTGGGCCATGCGGGTTCGAACATCAGCGCGTTATTCTTCAGTATCGGCTCGATTCTGTTCTTTTACGTGTTTTTCAAATCGAGGTACATCCCGAGGATCCTGTCGGCGCTCGGTGTGTTTGCCTCGGTCATGGTGACGATCGTGTGTTTTGGCAGTCTGATCTTTCCCGAACACGCAGTGACGCTCCAGTATGGCTGGGCACCGATGGCCATCGCCGAAGTCGCAACCGGTTTCTGGCTGATGTTGTTTGCGGTAAAGACCCAAGCCCGTAGCGATCGGCAATCCGCCCGAGCGGCCAACATCCGCAGTTAGCGCCTTAACCGGTATCTCCGGCCCCGCCAATCGATCGAGGTGCCGAATGCGGAGGCGAGCAAAACGGCGAGCCACAACCAGGTAACGGCGGGAGTCAGCAGCGTATACGTCCAGGCCCAGCGCCGGAACCAGGCGGCATGGCCAGGCAACGCGGCGCGGGCCAAGCGGGCGCGCAGGAAACCTCTCGTCATCCCAGGCAAAAGTTGCGCGGCGAGCAACCACGGAGCGACAGCCGAGCCGTGAAGCCACCCGGCTACCGCAGCGGCCATGCCGCCGCAATAGAGTATGTGCGCGGCCAAGGCGGCTCGCCAGAGAGCGGGGCGGTAGACGCGGGTCAGCAGCAACTGGCGGCGCGACCATGGGAAGAAGCGGCGCGCGGTGATGGGCTCCGGGCTGGGCGCCAGCGCGCCTGGGGCAAATGCAATGCGCAGGCCGGCGCGGTGCACGGCGTCCGATAGCGCATAGTCGTCGCTGATGGCGGTTCTCCAGGACACGGGAACGCCGGCGGCGAAGAATACGTCCTTGCGAATGGCCATTGCGCCGCCCCAGGCGAAAGGGTTGTCGCCGGGACCGAGCAGGCCGAACGCCACGCCGTCCCAAACCGCGCGCAGCAAGCTACATACCCCGGCCGGTTCGGGCATGAACCATCGATAACCGGTGGATGCGCCGACGCCCGACTCCTCGAGCGGCGCGGCCAGGGCGCGCAGCCAGCCCGCGGTGACGCGCGCGTCGGAATCGGCAAAGGCGTAGATGGCGCTGGAGCGGCGCGCGGCTTCGGCGGCCGCCGCCAGGTTTTGCACTTTTTCGCTGGCCTCCGGGCTGCCGCCGTGAGCCAGCACCACCTTCACCCGCCGCGGCAGCACGCCGGCGGGAATATCGGCGGCGGATTGCGCAGCCACAATCAACTCGTAGTCCGGATAATCGAGCGAAGCCAGCGCGGCCAGGTTCTGGCGCAGCCCCGCATCCTGACCCTTCACCGGGACGATCACCGTGGCGGGCGGCAAAGCGCCCGCGCGGCCGGCCAGGCGGGCTTTGACGTAAGCCGCGCGGCGGCGCTCGCCGTGCAGCGAGCCCAGCGCCAGCAGCGCCGCCGATCCCGCCATGAGCCAGAGCCAGAGCACGCGATCCCCTCACTTCACGGTCAGCTCGAAATCCACCACCAGCACTAGCGCATCGTTGGTGACGCGGATTTCGGGCACGCGGAACTGGCGTAACTCGCGCCGGTAGTCCGGTTGCATGCCGGGATCTTCGAGCGCCCGTTGCGCCTCGGCCGCCAGCGGGTAACGGAAATCGCGCTCCAGGCTGGAAGAAAGCGCCGTGCAGACGCGGCGGATGTAGAACCCGGTCTTACCATCGCCGGCCGCGGTCACCCGGGCGAGCGTAACGTTGCCCTGCTGAAAGACGGGCGTGGCGGTGATGACCACCGTGAACGCGTCTCCCAGGCCGACGCACTGGCCCAACATGTTCAGCGCCGAGCGGCCGCTGAAGCGCGCCCGGATCACCAGCCGGCCATCCTTGCCTTGAAACTGCGGATGTTCCAGATAGGCGAAATTGCAGGGCGTTTTGACGCTGCCCTTCACGTACTTGCGGCCGTCCTGCGTGAAGACCTGCTTCGAGAGCATGCGTTCCAGCGCGCCGAACTGGAGATGAACCTCGACCGCGCCCAAATCGAATGCGGCGATCGACAGGAGTGCCGCAACACCGAAGACTCGCCGGATCTGCACGCGCCGGATACTCATCGCCCGGGCTCGCGAAATAGTGCGAACTCGGTCAGCGCCGGGCTGGCCGAAGCCTGCGTTATGCGTAGCCGCAGGCGCGAAGCGGTGGCCGGTTGGTCCAGCCGGATCAAGCGGCGCGGGCCGATGCTGGTGGCAGCCGCGAACGGGCGCCAATCGCCGTTTTCGAAACGATCCACGGCGACCGAGTCGATACGCTGGCCGAAGCGGATGGCCTCACGGATGCGAATCACGCTGAAGGTGATTTCGCGTGGCAGGTCCACGATGATCCCGGCGGCGTGCGGGGAATCCACGGCGGCCCAGTATGTGTCCGGGCGCCCATCCAGCAGGTTACTGGCGGGGCAGCCTGCCAGCGCGCTCGATGCGTGTGCGTGGCCGCCGGCGGCCAGGTCGGCGGCAAACGTAGCGTGGCGATAAGCGCCGAAGCCGCGCAAGCTCGAGATGTCTTCCGCCGCCAGCAGCCCATCGCGATTGGGCGGTACGTTCAACAGCAGCGTGGCGCCGCGTCCGACGGATTGATAGTAGAGCGCGATCAATTCCTCCGGCGTTTTCACCTGCGCGTTTTGATCGGCGTGCCAGAACCAGCCGGGGCGTATCGAGACGTCGCACTCCGCCGGCAGCCAGCGCGAACCGTGCCGATGGCCGGCGGGCGAATCGCTCGCGCGCACGTTGCCGGACGCGGCCGGGCCGCCATCGGCGCCCACTGGATCGTAAGCCGCCCAGCACGGGTCGCCGGCAATGCCGCGTTCATTGCCCACCCAGCGGACGTCGGGACCCACGTCGCTGAAAATCACCGCGCCGGGTTGCAGCTTACGCACCAGGTCCCAGGTGCGCGGCCAGTCGTAATAAGAGTTCTTGTCGATCAGCCGCTTCTCGCGCGCGCCGCCATAGTAGCCATCGCCGCCGTTGGCGCCATCGTGCCACACCTCGAAGATAGGACCGTAGCCGGTGAGCAGTTCGGTGAGCTGCCGCCGGTAGATGTCGATGTACGGCGCGCGGCCGTACTGCGGGCTGTTGCGGTCCCAGGGCGAAAGATAGACGCCGAAGGCGAGCGAGTGGCGGCGGGCGGCTTCGGCGATCTCCCGCACCACGTCGCCGCGGCCGCCGCGCCACGCGCTGGAACCGACCGAGTGTTCGGTGGTCGCGGTGGGCCACAGGCAGAAGCCGTCATGGTGCTTGGCGGTGAGGATGACGCCTTTCATGCCGGCCTGCGCCAGCGGTTCCACGATCGCGTCCGCGTCAAATCGCGCGGGGGCGAAAACGTTGGGGTCTTCGTCGCCGTAGCCCCATTCCTTGCCGGTAAACGTATTTACCGTGAAATGCAGAAACGCGGTGGTTTCGAGTTCGTGCCAGGCAAGCTGCCGCGGAGAAGGGATGGCGCCGTAGGGCGCGGGGGCGGCGGCGCCGAGCGAGCGAACCGCGATGCCGGCCGAAGCTGCCGCCAGAAACGTCCGGCGCTGCATGTCTACTTGCGTGCCTTCGCCTTGGCTTTGACTTTAGGCGTGGCCTTGGGCTTCGGCTTCGGTGCGGCAGCCGCGGGCTGCGCGGCCGCTTTCGCCTTCGGCTTTTCGGCAACCACGGCCACGGCTTCCACGGCGTCCACTTCCAGCGCGATCGCCGGCAGTTCCTCTATGGCAACCTCGACGACTTCGGCTGCCAGCGGGTTGGCCTTCTTGAGCACCTCGTTGAACAGCGCTTGTTTGCGCGCATCCACTTTGGGCGGGGGCGCCTGCTCATGGCGGAAATCGTGATCGCTGTGGCAAATGCGGCAGCGCACTTTGGCGGGCACGGCGTTGACCACCGACACTACGGAGTGGTTCATGATGCGCTTGCAGCGCACGCAATAATCGTCGATATCGTCGCCAAGCCTCGGTTCGCGCATGGTGCCTCCTAATGCCTAAGCCGTGGTGGACTGGGGCGCCGGCTCAGGCTCCGCGGCGTGTTTGGGTTCGGGAAGCGCCCACTCAGCCGGTTCGAATCCCACGTACTTGCAAATGCGCAAGCGGCCATCGTCGGACTCCAGCAAATCGCCCACCTCGAGCGGATCGGCCGCTTCGCGCGCCGCGCGCCAGGCGTCGTACTCGTTCTGCCCTTCCACCTGGCCGACTTGCTCGAAGTCTTTCGGTTTCACCGAAACGGCGCCGCTCACATGAGGCGCCAGGCGGAACTGTTGCCGCGGCGCGTCCTTCATGCGGTAAATCCGATACAACGCCATAGCCCTACATTGTAATCGATGTAATCGAGCGAAGCGCGCGCGTCCCGTCCCGTTCGCCCAAGGTGAGCCAGCGCGCGATGGTTGGCTCGCTCCAGACCAGCGCGTCGCGCAAGCTGCCGAGCGGCTCGGAAGGCTCGATGCGAATCACTTCGAGCGCCGCGCTCGCGCTGCGCCGGTCCAGGACCGTGTGCGCGGCGCGGAACAGCGGATGAGTGAGCGAATTCACCGCAATCGCGCGGGTGGCTCCCATGGCTTCGGCCGCCCACAGCGGCAGCGCGCCCAACAGGCCGCCATCCACATAATATTTGCCACCGATGCGCACCGGCGGAAAGAAGAATGGGATGCTGCCGGAAGCCGCCAGATGTGGCGATGTGATTTCGGAATCGCGCACCAGGCACGCGCGCAGGCGCGGCACTTCCACCACGGTCAGGCCGAACGGAATGCGCGGGCGATAGCGGACGAAGAGATCGCGCGATTTGTGGAGCAGCCCATCCGGCCGGAGCAGGCCGGTGGAATGCGGGCCCCACTCGAGAATGCGGCCGGTCGCCGGATCGAGCCAGTCGCGCTCGAGTTCGTCAGGCGTAGCGCCGCCGGCGATGGCCCATCCATTCCACGCGCCGGCCGAAGCGCCCACCACCAGATCGATGGCGATCTGGTCGCGCAGCGCCTTCCAGACGCCCACTTCCCAAGCCGCGTACATGCCGCCGGCGGAAAGCACCAGTGCGGTGGCCACGTTCCAATCGTAGCCCAGCGGCGCGCACCCGCGCCCGTCCTCGACTCTACCCGCCGGTCCTTGCGAATAAACGTTTGTGCGCGGGCGCAGGTTTTCACCGCTCCGCTCCGCGCACGCGCCGCAATTGTATTCTGAATGAGAGGCTCAAAACTTGATGACCAGGGACGAGATCGTTCTCGCCAACAAGGAATTTCTGTTCCCGGCGGTTTTCCATTACTACAAAGAACCGCTGGTGGTGGCGCGGGCCAAGGACCAATATCTCTGGGACGCCGATGGCAACCAATACCTGGATTTCTTCGGCGGCATCGTCACCGTGAGCGTCGGCCACTGCAATGACCAGGTGAACGCCGCGGTGCACCGGCAGCTCGATACTTTGCAGCATGTCTCCACCCTGTTCGCCAACGAGCCGCAGGCTGCGCTAGCCAAGCAGATCGCGTCGCTCACGCCCGGCGGCCGGCTCACCAAATCGTTCTTCACCAACAGCGGGACAGAGGCCAACGAGACCGCCATTCTGACCGCGCGCTGCTACACAGGCAACACCGAAATCGTGGCGCTGCGCCACTCGTATCACGGCCGCAGCGCGATGGGCATGTCGCTCAACGGCGTCGGATCGTGGCGGCTCGGGCCTCCCTCGGCCGGCATCGTGCACGCGCATAACGCGTATTGTTACCGCTGCCCGTTCGGCCTCGCCTATCCCGACTGCGAAGTGCGCTGCGCGTCGGACATGGAGGAGCTGATTCGCAGCTCCACCGGCGGGTCCGTGGCCGGCTTCATCGGCGAGCCGGTGCAGGGCGTGGGCGGGTTTATCACGCCGCCCAAGGAATATTTCCAGATCGTCGAGCGTATCGTGCGCAACCACGGCGGCATCTTCATCAGCGACGAAGTGCAGACCGGTTGGGGACGCACCGGCGGCAAGTGGTTCGGCATCGAACATTACGGCGTCACGCCCGACGTCATCACCGGCGCCAAGGGCCTGGCCAACGGCAGCCCCATCGGCCTGACCGTCGCCAAACCCGAGGTGGCCGACGCCGTCACCGGCCTCACCATTTCTACTTTTGGCGGTAACCCGGTGACCGCCACCGCGGCCAAAGCGGTGATCGATTTCATCGAAGAGCGCAACCTGCTGGCCAACTGCGCCGAGACCGGCGCCTACCTGCGCGCCGGCCTGGAAGAGTTGAAAGACCAGCACGAACTGATCGGCGACGTGCGCGGCATGGGCCTGCTGCAGGCCGTCGAACTGGTCACCGACCGCCAGGCGAAGACGCCCGCAGCCAACCAAGCCGCCCAGGTGATGGAGGCCGCGCGCGAAAACCGGCTGATCATCGGCAAGGGCGGAATGTACGGCAACGTACTCCGCATCTCGCCGCCCATGAACGTTGGCCGCGCGGACGTGGATCAATTCCTCCGGCTGCTCGACCGCAGCTTGGCGCTTGTGCGCAGTCAGACCCGCAATGGAGGGTGATTCGCAGTAGCCCATAAGGGCTACCGCGCCGAACTGTTACAACTGCTAA
This sequence comes from Bryobacteraceae bacterium, assembly GCA_050010695.1. Lineage (GTDB taxonomy): Bacteria > Acidobacteriota > Terriglobia > Bryobacterales > Bryobacteraceae > Bog-375. Next base: position 44,329 of record JBEKKO010000002.1, on the reverse strand, counting down.
CATGTTGTTTGCAAAGCTGGTTGTCCGTTTCCGGCGGAGGGGCTCAGGCTATCATGCCAGGTCGAAAAATCCGGCTTGGGATGCATGTTTAGCAACCTCTTCTCCCCCGCGGGCGTCTGATAATGGACTGCGCCTCAAATGGAAGGGTTAGGACCAAAACGATGAAGATTGCGGTTTTAGGTGGTGACGGCTACTGTGGATGGGCGACCGCGCTGTACCTGTCCCGGCAAGGGCATTCGGTAGCCATTGTCGACAACTTCCTTCGGCGGCAGTGGGACCGGGAACTGGGAACGGAAACACTCACGCCGATTCGCACCCTGGCCGAGCGCATCGAGGTGTGGAAGCGCGTCACCGGCGATCGCATCCGGGTCTTCGAGGGCGATGTCACCGATTACGGGTTTCTCTCCTCCATGTTCGGCGAGTTCCAGCCCGAGGCGCTGGTGCATTTTGCCGAGCAGCGCTCCGCGCCGTATTCGATGATCGACCGCCAGCACGCCGTGTTTACCCAGGCGAACAACGTGCTGGGCACGCTGAACGTGCTGTTCGCGATCAAAGAGTTCCAGCCCGAATGCCACCTGGTGAAGCTGGGCACGATGGGTGAATATGGCACGCCCAATATCGATATCGAAGAGGGCTACATCACCATCGAGCACAACGGCCGCAAGGATGTGCTGCCGTATCCCAAGCAGGCCGGCTCCTTCTACCATCTGTCGAAGGTGCATGACAGCCACAACATGCTGTTCACCTGCCGCATCTGGGGATTGCGCGCCACCGACCTCAACCAGGGCGTCGTTTACGGAACCATGACCGATGAGACGGCGCTGGACGATGCGCTGATCAACCGGTTCGACTACGACGAAGTCTTCGGCACCGTGCTGAATCGTTTCTGCGTGCAGGCGGCCGTCGGCTACCCGCTGACCGTCTACGGCGAGGGCGGGCAAACCCGTGGCTACCTGGACCTGCGCGATACCGTCCGCTGCATTGAGCTGGCTTGCCTGAACCCGGCGGCCAAGGGCGAGTGCCGCGTGTTTAACCAGTTCACCGAGCAATTCTCCGTGCTGGACCTGGCGCGCATGGTGCAGACGGCCGGGCGGAAGCTGTCGCTGAAGGTCGATATCCAGCACCTGCCGGACCCGCGCGTGGAGGCCGAACGGCATTATTACAATGCCCGCCACTCCAAGCTGGCCGATCTCGGCCTCCAGCCGCACCTGCTCTCCGAATCGTTGCTCGATTCGCTGATGAACATCGCCATACGCTACCGCGACCGCATCGACGAATCGCTCTTCCTGCCGCGCATCAACTGGCGCGAACCGGTCAACCGCCGCCAGGCCAGGGAAGAGCTGGTCCTCACCGCCGGCGTGTCGGAGCCGTAGTTCTGCCGTCACTGGAGTGGTTTTCCCGCATGGATGGGGCATGCTTCAGCTTGCCAACGCCCGCTTGCGGGCGTCTGGTTCACGGCTTTTGACCGCGCGGTCCAGTCTCCGCATACGTCGGGTAGGTTGCGATTTCCCGCGGTGAGGTCCTATATTAGGGTCGAAATGCTTCGACAGCGCCACGATGCTCCGGTCGTTCTGTCCGTTCCCACGGAGCCGGCCCCGCGAGATCCGGCCGAGTTGTACCTCGATTTGATGAAAAAGGTCCTTACCCGGGCACTGATCGCGCGCGGGACGGAGCGACACACGATTCGGCCACGCGGGCCAAGATCGCGGCTCCTGCACCAATTCAACCGGGTGGCGGCCCGCTTTGGGTTGGAACTGGTGGGCTTGGTGCCCTCACAGGCCGGAGACTATCTGGAATCGGGGCATGAAGCCATGAATCGCGTCGAGGACGCGGAGACCATGCTGGGAACACGCCAGTTGGATCATATGCAGCGGTGCATTCTCGATGTACTGGATCGGAGCGTCCCGGGCGACCTCCTCGAAGCCGGGGTCTGGCGCGGCGGTATGACAATATTCATGCGCGCGGTGCTGAAAGCGTATGGGGTCACGGACCGGAAGGTCTGGGTGGCGGATTCGTTCGCCGGACTACCCGAGATCGATGGCCAACTCGAGACCTTCGCTTGGCGTAGCGGAGACATGGCGGCTTCCCTCGATATGGTTCGGGACAATTTCGCCCGGTATGGGCTGCTGGACGAATCGGTCGAGTTCTTGCCGGGCTTCTTCAGCGAAACCTTGCCCAAAACAACCATCGGGCGACTGTCCATTCTCAGGGCTGATGCGGACCTCTATGGATCCACCATGGACGTCCTTTGTAACCTCTACCCGGCACTGTCTGTCGGTGGGTATGCGATCTTCGACGATTACCAGAACCTGCCCGATTGCCGCAGGGCGGTAGACGAGTTCCGCAGCGATCACCGCATTACGGAGGAGATCTGCCGGATCGATGAGCGCGCCGTGTACTGGCAAAAGAAATTCTGAATTCGGCTTATTTCCCGCTGGGCGCCAGTTTCAAACTGTCCATGACCTCGAGTGCGAACCGGGCGGATACGGTGGCGCGGCCGCCTCCCATCTCCATGGCAACTTCGACGGCCTCGAAGACTTCCTCGAAAGACGCCCCGGCGGCGACCGCTTGTTCGATGTGCCATTGCATGCAGGATTCGCAATCCTTCACGACCGAGATGCCGAGCGCGATCAGCTCTTTGTGCTTTTTCGGCAGGGCGCCATCGGCAAACGCCGCCCGCTCCATTTCGAGAAAACCGCGATACACCTCGGATTTCAACCCAACCAACCTGGCGTGCGCCCGCTTGCGCTGCGCCGTGATCTCTTCCAACTTGTCCATGGACCCTTCCTCGTGACGATGAAGTAGGACAGGCCATCGCTTATTGGGGCCTGTCGCTGCCAGCCTAACACAGGCGACAAAGACCGATCGCCTGTCCTATCAATGCACTCACGATAGGGCTTCTGAGAGTGATAATTGTTTGGGAGAGCTCTTCAGATTTCAAGTTCATGAGACTTGTGTGGCTTTGGATTTCGATGGTTGGTTTGCTCGCTGGAGCACCGAGGGGCGCTCCGGCGCTTTCTCCGTGGCAGCGGATTCGATTTGACAAGCTGATCAAAGAGCCGGCGCTGGTGACGCGCGACGACCGGCATTACGTCATGGCGCTCGAGTTTTCTCCCGATGGAAGTCGGGTCGCCGTCCTGGTGGGACAGCATCGCGAAGAGCGGCAGAGCCTGGTCCATCTGCTGTTGGTCAACTTAAACGGCGTCGAGAGAGCGCCGCTCGAAACCGATCTTGTCGCTCCGGTACCGATGTTCCTTGAGAAGGTGCAGTGGTCGAACGACGGCAAAACACTATTCGTGCAGTTCGTGGACCGCGTCCTCATCATCGATCCCAACACCGCCGCGACCACCTGCGAATCTCGCAGCGACCTGCCTCGCAAGCTGTATAGCATGCCAGGCGGGCTGATTGGTCCTGGTTCGTATGTGGTCGGGGATCGGGGAGACCCGCTCAAGCAGAATGGCTGGCTGTGGTTCTATGACCTGGGATGCAGGCCGTTTAAGGAAATAGAAGCGGACGCCGGCCCGAGTTCGGGCGATACCGCTCCGGCCGTGGGTTTGCTCGCGATGGCTGACGAAAACGTCAGGATCGTTGTGGTCCACCCACGCCGTGGGCGGGTGCTATCGATTCCCGACGGCCGGTCGCAGGTGCGAGTTGCGTTTCTCAAGTCGGGCAGAATGCTCTGCAGTGGCAAGCTCCCGGACTCAGGAGACGGCTCGCTGCTGTGCTGGAAGCTTGACAGCAAGATTGGCGGAGCATTCAGGAGGTTCGAGGTGGACAACGGTGGAACAGCGCCGTTTGCCACGTCATCCGATTCGAGCGTAGTGATGATCCCCGAGCGGACATTCAACTATGATCCGTTCACGGACAATATTGGCGGGCGGGTGAAACGGTATGTAATCTGGGACGCCGAAAGCGGCGCCACCATCGCCACGATTGCCCCAAGAAAGCAGTGGCTTCCCGGGAACTCCGAACACACTCCGCGTATAGTTGGGGACTCCCTGGTTTTCGCGGTGTCACGAGATGGGGGACTGGTGGCCTTGGCGACCGAGGATTCTATTGAGATCTTCAAGGTTCCGGGTCCATCGGCGAGCGGAGAGAAGCAGCGGCGGTAAGAAATCGACGAGGATCGCGTGCCCGGAGCGGATCGACCCTACCGCGGCGCGATCTTCACTGCGGTGGCCACGATCCGGGAACCTTGCACGTGGCCGGTCACGGTGACGATGGGCTTGAAACCGGGGCCTTGGCCGGCGAGCATGGCGCGGCCCTGCGGGTCGGCTTTCACGGCCGCATCGGCGAAGGTGTTGCCGCCTTCATCCAGGTCGGCCACGCGCCCATCGGCCAGCAGCAGCGCGTAGGCGTGCGTGTTGCCCTTGATGGCGCAGGTGGGATCGGATTGCCGGCTGACCAGGTCGGCCACCTGGTGCGGCATGGCGTCCGCCCGTTCCGCATCCAGCGTGCGCGCATCCACTGTAATCCCCGAGGCTGTGGCGCCGCCGCCGGCCGGTTTGGTATCGGCTTCCTTGGCCGGGGCGGGCAGAGCTTGCGGAGAGAGGCGCAGATTGTAGCGGGAAAAGTCGCGGCACCCGGCATCGATCAGGATGCCGCGCAGGGTCGCCGGCCCCTCCGCCGAGGGCGCCTCGGCGCGCGCATGCTCCCGGTCCGGCTTAGCGGAGTCGGGCGTCTGCGCCGGCGCCGCCAGGCAGGCGGCCGCTGCGATCACCAGAACTTGTAAGCGAGTTTTCATCTCAGCCATCCATTCTGCCACGTTATGATGGATGCGTGAGGCCCCGAACCCCAGCGCCTGCCGGGAACCAGGTTCCGTTACGCTCAGCCGCCCGTTGGCGGCTCTGACCGCGTATGCCCTCTTCCGCCGAAACGCCTCCGCAGCGGCGCTCGATCCCGGCCTGGCTGCCGCAGGCGATCTTGTATTGTTTTTCGGCGGGATGCCTGGTTTGGGTGCTGCACGGCTATCCCCTGCACGACCTGGTCAGCGCGATTGCCGCGCTGGACTTTCGCTGGGTCCTGCTGGCCGTGGTCTTCGATCTTTCCGTGTACGTCTGCCACGCCTGGCGCTGGAACACCCTGCTGGCCCCGGTGGTGCGGCTGAGCTTGTGGCGCACCGTGCAGTCGGTCTACATCGGCCTGTTCGCCAACGAACTGCTGCCGTTGCGCACCGGAGAAGTGATTCGCTGCTACCTGCTGGCCCATTGGAACAATTTCCGCATTTCGCTCAGCCTCTCCTCGGCCGTGGTGGAACGGCTGATGGATGGGCTGTGGATGGTGGCGGCCTTCGCGGTGACGGCCGGCTTCGTCAGAGGAATTCCGCGCGATCTCACCCTGCTGGTGAGGGCCCTGGCGGCGCTGTTGATAGCTGGCGCCGGCGTCTTCTGCTGGGTGGTGTGGCGCAAGCAGGATGTCCACGCCCCCATCGGCCGGCACCGCTGGTCCTCCACTTTGCGTCACGTCGAGGAAGGGCTTCACCTGATGGGAGGCCTGCCCACGCTGAGCAAAACCATGCTGCTCAGCCTGCTGTACCTGGCCCTGCAAGTCGCCACCGTGTGGGCGCTGATGAAAGCCTATGGCCTGGACCTTTCCTTCTGGGCGGCCGGCGGCGTGCTCACCGTGGTGCGGCTGGCGACGGTGATACCCAACGCCCCCGGCAACCTGGGGCTGTTCCAGGTGGCGTGCGTGGTGGCGCTGCACCTGTTCGACGTGGAAAAGAACGATGCCAAAACATTTTCGTTTATCATGTTCTTTTCGCTCACCGTGCCGCTGCTGGTCGGAGGCGCCATAGCCACCGCGCTGGCGCGGTTGAACCTGGGCGAATTGCGCCACCGCGCCACGCGCACCGCGCAGGCCGCGCGCCAGCAGGCGCGGTTGTAGCTATTTCGCGTGAGAGTCGGCAGTCGGTGCAGGGGCGGGTCCAGGGGGACCCGCGCGGACGCGGGCGTCCGCCCCACTCTACGATCTCCGGTAAGTGGCGCTACAGGTATCAGTCTCCCACAGGCGAACGAATTGGATTTCGACGCCGGAGCGCGCTGGCAAAGCGGCTTCCACTTCGTCGTAAATGAAGCGGGCCATGTTCTCGGCCGAGGGGTTCAGCTTGTCGAACGGCGGAAGGTCGTTGAGCCACTGGTGATCCATGCGGTCGATCACGGCGTGGACGGCTTTCTTCAGCTCCACGAAATCCACCAGCAGGCCGATTTCATTCAGCGTCTCTCCCTGAAGCGATACCTGGCAGCGGTAATTGTGGCCGTGCACGTTTTCGCACTTGCCTTTGTAATTGCGCAGCGCGTGGCCGGCGGCGAAAGTCTCTTCGATGGTCACTTCAAACATTGAAAAAGTCCTCCACGTCGTCCAGCCGGGTGGTGAACCGGTAATTCGGCAGGCTGTCGAAAAACACCTGGCCGTAACGCTTTTGGGTGATGCGGTTGTCCAAAAGCACGAGCACCCCGCGGTCCGATTTGCTGCGGATCAGGCGGCCAAACCCCTGCTTCAAAGCGATGGCGGCTTGCGGAATCTGGTAATCGTAAAACGGGTCGCCACCGTCCGCGCGGATGGCCTCGATGCGCGCGTTCACCACCGGATCGTTGGGCACCGCGAAGGGCAGTTTGTCGATGATCACGCAGCTCAGTTGATCGCCCGGCACATCCACGCCCTGCCAGAAAGACGAGGTTGCGAACAGCACCGAATGCGGCGTGGAGCGGAACTCCTCGAGCAGCGCGGTGCGCGGGCCGGTGCCTTGCAGCAGCGTCGGGTAATCGATCTCGATCGACACCCGGTCATAAACCAGGCGCATCTGCTGATAGCTGGTGAAGAGCACGAAAGCGCGGCCACGGCTGTGTTCCAGAATGCGGATCACTTCTTCGGCGGCGGCTTTGGTGAAGGCGGGGCTGCGCGGCTCGGGCAGATGCTGCGCCACATACAACAGCGCCTGCTTGTGATAATCGAAATGCGACTGCACCACCAGCGTGCGCGGATTTCTTACCCCCAGGCGGCTCTCGACGTAATCGAAGCTGCCGGCGACAGCCAGGGTGGCCGAGGTCAGCACCACGGTTTCGACCTTGTCGAACAGGCGCTCGGAGAGAATGCTCGAGACCTCGATCGGGGTGGCTTGCAGGAAGCAGCCGCGGCCGCGCTTTTCCACCCAGAAGACGTACCGCTCGTCGTCCTCCTCGAGAATGAATCGCAGGCCCAGCGCCAGTTCCTGGTTGCGCCGCGCCAGCGGGATGATCTCTTCCGGCGGATTCTGGAGCAGCTTGAGGTGCGAGCCCACCAGCTCCAGCGTGACCATCAGGTTTCGGTAAACCTCGTCGTTTTCCTCGCGAAAAGCCTCGCGGCCCTGAAACGCCACGCGCCGTTCCTGCTCTCCGAACAGGCCGAAGAACTGCTCGGCGAGCTGGCCGAGGCGCTCCAGCACGCGATCAAGCTCGGGCGTGCCGAATTGCTTCATGCGGCTGACCACGGCGATGTCGCGGCGCAGTTCTTCGACGCGGTAACTGCTGACGGAAACGCCGAAATACTGACCGGCCACGTCTTCAATCTCGTGGGCTTCGTCGAAAACCACCGCGTGGTACTCGGGCAGCACGCCGCCTTCGCGGTTATCGTCGCGCAGCGCCAGATCGGCAAAGAACAGGTGATGGTTGACGATGATGATGTCGCTCTCCGCCGCGCGCTGGTGCATCAGGGTGAGGAAGCAGCGGGAGAAGTTCGGACACTTCTGGCCGGAGCAGAGTTCGGCGCGGGCGTCCATCTTGGCCCACGCGGTGGAAGACTCGGGAAGGGTCTTTATTTCCGCGCGATCGCCGAATTCGGTGGTCTTCTCCCAGGCGCGGATGATCTCGAAATCGGCGACCTCTCCCAGGCCCGCGAACACAGCCTGCTTTTCGCCATCGTAGATTTTCTGCCGGCAGGCGTAATTGTTGCGGCCCTTCATGTAACAGACTTTGAGCGGCCGTTCGAAGTGCTGCTGGAGGAACGGGACGTCCTTGAAAAAAAGTTGTTCCTGCAGATTCTTGGTGCCGGTCGAGACCACGATGCGCTTGCCGGAAGCGAGCGCCGGCACCAGGTAGGCGAGAGTCTTGCCGGTGCCGGTGCCGGCCTCGACAATCAGGTGGCGCTTACCGGCGAGAGCCGCTTCAACGGCTTCCGCCATTTCCACCTGCCCGGCCCGGTATTCGTAATTCGGATGCCAGTGGGCCAGCGTGCCGGAGGCCGAAAAGAATTTGCGCGCGCCACTGGTGCGGGCCTGGGTGGGCATGGGAATGACTTGATTGTAGCAAGCGCCCGGAATGGACCCTTTACAGCTAGAGCGCCGGCACGCCGGGAAAAAAACGGCAAGCTAAAGCATGACCCACCCTACAGCGGCAATTGCCGCAGCAGAGCTGGAAACGCAGCCTGCACGAAGGCGGCGCCAGTCTGTTCCGCGGCGTCGATGCCCGCCGGTCCCACGGGGACCATGATCCTCACCAGCGCCGTGTCGCTGCGCCGGTAACGAATGGAATCCGCCACCGCCCAAAACTTGGCGGCATACTCGCGTGCGATCACCCGGTTGTGGCTTTGATACCAATACAAGGTTACGCTTCTCTCGTCTCCGTGCTCCACCACGTAACGGTTCACCGTGATCGGCGCATCCCAACCCGGCACGCTTACGGAGAGGAGATCCGACTTGATTGGCTCCCAACCGCCGCCCGGCAGGCAATTCTTCGGGGAGTGGGGCGCCTGGCCGTAACGCTGCGTTCGAAAGTAGGCGATGTACAGGCCGGCTAGCCCTTTGGTGCTCTGGTTCACATAGAGCCGGTTCAGAGTGTCGTCCGCTTTGAGGACTTCGAGCGTGTCCGGCTCGATCGGGAAATCGCGATAAATCAGCCAATCGCCGATCACGGAGGGAAACAGCAGCAGCGGCTCTACCGGCGGCACGGTCTCCGCACGCGACGCGAAGGCGTAGAACGCCAGCGCCTCCAGCAACAGGATCACGGCTACCACACGCACGTACGGATTCTTAGTCATATCCGCGCCCGCCCTCGCCTGGCTGCAAGTTTGATGACGAAAAGAATGGCCTGATGAAAGAGAAACAGGATTACTCCAGCGGACAGGAATATTGCCATGCCGGTCGACTCGTGGAAAAATCCTTCGGCGAGGTCGCTGCGGACCTGCGAAAGAACCCCGGTCACCATCACACGCCCGGCGTTGGCAGCCAAAGCGACCGGAATGGTGGCCAGAAGCAGCACGATCCGCAGCCAGGTTCGCTTCTCGAAGAAATAGCCGTACACCAGGGACAGAAACGTCAGCGAAAGCAGCGAGCGGATGCCGCTGCAGGCTTCCACCACGGAAAGCTGCTGGCCGGGCAGATCGAGGATGTTGCCTTCGCGCAGCACCGGAATGCCGATGGTGAGCAGTCCCGCCGCCGCGATGCGGGTGGCCAGGATCTGGAGCGGGAAGGTTAGGCTGTTGTAGACCACGGTGGGAATGGGCACCATCAGAAACAGCAGAAACAGGGGAAACGCGAGCTTGCGCAGCACCGGCGTGCCGCCCACCGTCCACACCGCGCCAATCAGGGTGACCACCAGCGCCGTCCGCGCCGTAAACAACTCCACTCCCAAGGTGCCGATGAGAAGCTGCAGGCCGCCCCAGACGACCAGCAGCAGGCCCCACCAGGTGGGCCGCGGCTCGGTGGCCAGTAACTCGCCGCGGCGCTGCCAGACGATGTAACCAACCACCAGAGGGACGAAAAACCCGTGGCCCATGTCGGGATCGTTCCACCACTGGAGGATGAGCCTATGGAGAACCGGTGCGTAGCAGATCAGCAGCGGCACCGCGATCCAGGCGATGGCCGCCCAAGGCACGCGCGTCTTTGGCGTGGGTTCCGCAATAGCGGTCATAGGTCTGCGCTTATCATAGCAACCCTCGCCTGCCAGGCAATCCGCGCCCGGGATCGCTGCACACGTGTGCGCAGGTCCCGTGCTGACGGTGCAGCGGCAAGCGGCAGTGGGCTGCAGGCCATCGGTGCGCGAATAACTTGTGCGGCAGACGCGGCATCAATTGGGGCGATCTGGAAGCGAGAGTCCTTGGGATTCGAGCCAGGCCAGCGCCCGGGACACGGCGTCGTCGCGTTCCTTCAGCGTCTTACCACCGGCGCCAAACTGCCGGCCCACTGCTCTTTCGAGCACGCCAACGGCGAAGTCGCACTCCCTGATTTCGCCAGAGACTGTTCGCCGATCGTGAAGCACAACCGCCAGCACTCGTGCTTCGCGGGGATTTCCATTCTCAGTGGCATACTGCCACAGCACGCCATAGAACTTCGGATCCGCTGTTTGGTATTTCCGCACGAGAGCCGCCAGTTGTTCCAGGTCCCGATCGCTTCCGAAATCCCGTAACAGAGCCGCCGCCCCCTGCAGATCGGTGAAGTCGACGTCCGAGCGGTCCGCAACCTTTAGTGCCCGGGCCAGGGCTTCCGGGAGAATGGCCAGGTGGCCCGCGTGCGCGAACGTCCACGCAATGTAGGACGATCCGGCAAGATCGTTCCGGAGCGCCTGCCGAAGAGTGTCGATGGTTATGGGATTGTCCGCATATTCCAGCAGACAGCCCGCCGAGCCCCACGCGTGCAATGGCCCTTCGGCAATCCACGTTTTGATCAGAAGAGCATCCGTTTCGGGAGATGCTTTCAACTCGCGCAGCGCGGCCTGTGCCAGGAAGAGGTTGGGGAGACCAGGACCTTTCGGTTCAGCCTGCGCCGAGAGGAGATCCGCGACACTTGGCCGGGGAGTGCCGTAAGTTGCCAAAACATCTGTAACCATTTCCGCCCAACGCTGCCGCTCGTCGCCACTCAGCGGCCTCAGCAGAGGCAGGATCTCGTCACTCAGATTCTCGTATTGACTCGCCACATAACCGACAGCCGCGGAAACCTCGCGGGGTGTTCCCCGGCTAAGCGCGTTGACCATCTCACGGATGAGAAAGGCACGCGCAGTGGGCGGCGGTGGGCCGGAGTCTGTGATTTCCGCTCGCGTTGGGATTATTAGGTCCACACCGGAATCGGCGATGAGTTTCCACGACTGCGAGGCCGGACTTTTGTTCTCCTGCAGCGGCAGAATCAGCACTTGACCGGATTGGATGTTGGGAAGCGGCGGCGGATAGCCGTTGATGAACATCGTGACGCTCGGCCCGTAGGCGAAGAAACCGACGTGAAGGCGGTCCGCCGCGATGGGCGCTCCGGAACCTGGATAAGCGCGCAGCACCTGGAACTCGGCCGTCATCGCCCATGTCTCGGCCTTCCAGGGCAGCGACCCCTCCGGGACACGCTCGCCTTTCTGGACGCCGAGGACCCTGCCGACCACGAGCACGGGGGCTGCCGCCATTTCTTTCAACTGCCAGACTTTCATGAATCCCGCCTCGACCCCGACCGGCATACACGCCATGAGCGCCAGCAGGATGAGACAATGTGCGGCGTGCGTTCTGGCCCGGATCTGCACGCTGCGCGTCATCATTTGTTCTTCAGCTTATCAACTGGCGAAAGCGGCCACGCTGAGCGGCACGCCCACAGATCAGCGCTTAGCCCGCTCCAGGGTGTCGTAGAGCGGTTGGGCGGCCTTCAACTCAGGGTTGGTTTCGGCTACCGAAACGGCCAGCACGCGGATTTTGTCGTTGTCCGGCAGGGTCAGGGTTTTCGTCCCTGCGGGCAGATCGATCGAGTAGGCGAACAGGTACGAATAGCCGTAGGGAACGTTGGCGCCCTGGGCATCGTGATGATGGGAGGCGTACCAGGCGATCGCGGCGGGCTTGATGTAGCCGGGCGTGAGGCCGACCATTTCGCGGTAGGGATCCGGCTCGGTTCGGCCTTGGCCGTCGGTGGACTGGCCGGCCTTCCAGACGCGATTGTCCCACTGGCCGACGAAGCCGCCCCAGTTTTCCACGGTGACTTCCTCGGTGCGGCCGCCGGCGCGAAAGGCGGCTTTTTGATCGCCATCGGCGGAAGCGGCCAGCACGTAGGCGCGGCGGAACGAGCCGGCCGGCAGCGCCAGGGCCTGTCCCTTGGCGGACACCGCGTTGGGCGATCCGGTTGCGGCCGGCGCCAGGCGGAACGAGACGCCATCGAGGGCTAGCTCGGTGGGGAGCATTTCGGCGGGATACGAATTGCCATGGCCATCGAAGCCGGCAGCCGATTTCGCGCCGTCCCCGGTAGTGGTGGCGAGATCGTAGGCCAGATCGACTGGCAACGAGCGGACAGCCGGGACTTTGGACGCTGCCGGGCCGAGTTTCAGAGCGAAGGTGCGCGGCTCAAAAGCGGTAAACGAAGCTACCAGGGCGCCGGCCGCAATGGTGGCTTCGCCGGCGGGTTGCTCCTGGCCGTTGACTTCGCGCGCGGCAACCACCGGCCCGGCCATCGAAATACGCACGATTTCGGCGGGGCGTCCGTCGAGCTCCACCAGGCGCACGATCACTTCGTCGCTAGCCTCGGCCTTCTTCACCGCCAGCACGCGGATGCGGGGGTTGGAGATTTTGAGCAGCGAGAACTGCTTGCCGAGCGCACCCGCATGTTTGGCCGATTGGAAGGCGATCAGCGGCTGGTTCAGGCGCCATGCCTGCCAGTCGGTGCCGGCGTGCATGCGGTTGCCAGCGTGTCCGGCGATTCCGTAAACGAATTCGTGGTGGCCGATATCCTGGGTGCCCTGATCGGCATACCCGCCGCGCGTGCCGGGCGTGCGCAGCAGGGTAAGGCGAATCACGTTATCGCGCGGTTTATCGGAGCCGTTCTTGCAATCGGTCAGGATGGTGGCGCCGAAGGTGGCGGACGCGTCGGTCAAATCGATCCACTGGTGGGAAGGCACCTCGAACTTGGCTGGTTGGGCGGTAGGCCGCTCAATGGTGCCGATGTCCCAGTTGTAAGTGGCCATGCGGTTGGAGGCGGTCAGGGGGAACACCGCTTTCAGGTTGGCCCGGCGGGTGTTCCAATCGATCACGCTGCCGATCTCGATGCGATTGCCAGGGTCGCCGGCCGACAGGCTGACCGTCTGGACAAACTGGGAGCCTTCGGTTTCGCGGGCAATTTCGATCGACACCCGCACTGGGCCGCTCTCGGTCACTTTAATGGTGGCAGGGCCGCTCACGTAGGAGCGCGGCGGGGCCTGCTCCTGGTCCCAATCCATATTCCAGGCGGGCCACTGCGCAGGATTGTCGTTGGAAATAGCCAGGCGCGCCGGCGCGGACAGGAGTTCCTTGTGGATGGCCTTGTCGAAGATGCTGGCGATGTCGCCGTTGGGATCGATGCGGACGCGGTAGCGGGCGTTCTCGAGAGTGGATACTGAAACGTGGAGGGCGGAGCCCGAAGCCGGCATAGCGGCTGGTTCCACATCGTACACCGCATAACCCACCGAGGGAACTTTGGCAAGGAACAAGACGCGGCCGTTCGCGAGTTGCGCCGGCACGGCGATGCCATCCGGCCCAATCACCCGAACCGCCTTGGCGCTGGCGGGCAGGTCGACTTTGGCCTCCACCAGATCTTCGCGAGCGACGTTGAGCGGGTTATAGACCACCAGTGCGACGCCGCTGGTTTGCGTGTCCAGGCCGGCGGCCACCGCTTCACTCGCGTCCGCCATCACGCCGGCGAACTGGTTCATGGCGATCACGTCGTCGTTCCAGGCGAACTCGTAGGACTTGGGCGTGGCGGTGCCGGCGGCAATATCGTGAAAATGGGCGCCCATGGCGAGGGTCCAGGCATTGTTCAAGCGCTCACGCGGATAGGGACGCCCGCCCAACCATTCGGCCGCGACGGACGATTTCTCGGCGGCATCGGCGAGTAATTCCTGCTTCCGTATCCAGCGCTTCTGATAAGCCTGGGACGTGAGCGAGCCGGCCGAGTGGTTCGTCAACTCCATTTCGCCTGTGTAGCGCGGCAGATTGGCGGCTTCGGCGAGGGTGATGTCGAGAAACATCTGGTCGGCTTTGGAGGAGACGACTTGGACGGGGCCGTTTCCCACGCTCACCTTGGGATCCTCTCCGATTTGTCCCGTGCCCTTGGTGACGATGGCTTCGAGCAGCCTCACGGATGGCTCGCGCGGGGCGCCACCGATATCGCCGACGCCGTAATAGTGGTAGTCCGTGTAGACGCCGGTGAGTTTGCCGTTCTGCTCAACGCGTGCGGCCCAATCGCCCTGATAGCGGCGAAAAGCCTGGTCGGCGGTGAGCTTTTCGGTAGGCACGGGGAGCGGTTGGCTCAGATCGGTGTCGATATCTCGATCATAGGCGCCGGGGTTGAGCCCGGCCAGGACACTCTTCCCATCCGGCCCGACCCACACGCCCACGGCGAAGGGCGTGCCGGCGGGAGTCTTTTCCAGGCTCGCGGGGCCGCCGCCATCGGCGGAAGAGCCCCACTCGAGTTTCTGAGTGGAAAAGCCTTTGACGCCGGCGTGGGCCAGAATGCTGGGCAGGGAAGCCGGAAAGCCGAAGCAATCGGGCAACATATATTCGGCGCTGGCCGTTCCCAACTCCTTGCGGAACCAGTTGTTGCCGTAGAGAATCTGGCGAATGATGCCTTCGGCGCTGGGCGCATTGACATCGCCTTCCTCCACCGACGAGCCGGCCGGGAACCAGCGGCCGGAATCCACGTACTGCTTGACCCTGGCGAAGTCAGCCGGGAAGTATTCTTTCATGAAGCGATAACGGTTCGAACCGGAGAAATTGAAAACATAGTGCGGGTACTTTTCGAACAGGGCAAAGTTATCGCGCATGGTGTTGAGGATGTATTCGCTGATGACCTGCGGATACTCCCAACGCCACTCCGTGTCGAGGTGAGCGTAGCCGACCACATACAAGGTGGGTTGGCGGGTGAGATCCGGCGCGGGTTCCGCGGCACTGGCGTGAACGGGCCAGAATGCGAGAGCCGCGACGCAGAGGGGAAGCCAGAAACGCGTCTGTTTTGCCATGGGTCGATTCCTGCACCTTTCATCATAAGGCGGATCGCTTGCAGAGGCGGCGGGCGGCGATCGGCGGGTCGCAAGGAACCAGCGGCAATGACCGCGGCGTTGCAAGGCACCGGCGGCAAGGACCGCCGGCGTTACAAGGAACGGCAGGGCCCTAGCCGCAGCGCCGCTGTTTTTTTCCGTAGCGCCGGCGGTCTCCGCCGCCGGTGTTTTTTCTTTAGTCGTCGGAGCCAAGTGGCATTGCGCAGGTGCGCGTGCGCCAGGTTCGCCCCGTTACTCCTGCTGTTCCCACTCGGATTCCAGCAGCCGGGAGTATTCTCCGGAGGCGTACAACTGGAAGTGGAAATTGGCGGTCGTGATGGCGCTGTGAGTCTCGGCTGCCATGAAACCCTGATAGAGCAGGTCGCCGTAGTTGTGGTAGTCAAAGAGGAAATCCCTCGACAGGATCTCCAGCGGCGGCGGCTCGACGAACAGAGCATTGAAACCGATAGCGCGGGAAAAGATTGACAGGAAGTCGGTGACTCCCCAGCGGGTGAGCTTCTCGCGGACCTCTTCCGGCGGGCAGACGGTGATCAGGCGGGCGAAGCTTTGGCGGCGGGCGCAGGCATTCTGGAGTTCAGGGACTCGCGAGGCCCATTCCGCGCATTGATCGAGCCAGCGCATCACGTCCTTGCCAATGAAAAAAAGCATGCGAAGTTCGGCATACCGGCCGGCCAGCACGCGGCAGTGCAAGCTCTCGTCCTCGGTTCCATCCCGCGCGGCCAGACCGGCCAGCATCACCGCGGCCTTCGAAGTTTCGATCAGGGTGGCCGGCGAGACGCGTTCGTTGAACGGATGCAGAATCAGCGGCGGCAATTGCCATTCGGCGCCGCCGAAGTCATTCTTGGGCGTAGGCATTATGCTCCAGCATCCTTATCGGCCACCGGCGGCAAAGACATTAGGGGCCAACGGCTGGGCCTGGGCTGCGCAGCCGGCCGCCGCCCTCAAGTAAGATCTAAACCAAAGAATCGAAAAGCATTACCGTAGCAGATGTCGCGGATCACGGGCCCCACCAGGGCGTCGGAATCGGGGAGTTCGCCGGCCTCCATGTCTCTGCCGAACAGGTCGCACAGCACGCGCCGGAAGTACTCGTGGCGCGGATAGGACATAAAAGACCGCGAATCGGTGATCATGCCGATGAAACGCGAAATCAGGCCGCAATTGGAGAGCGCGTTCATCTGCCAGGTCATGGCTTCCTTCTGATCGAGAAACCACCAGGCGCTGCCGAACTGGATTTTGCCGGCCACCGAGCCATCCTGGAAATTGCCGATCATAGTGGCGAGCACGTAATTGTCGGCCGGATTCAGATTGTAAAGCACCATCTTGGGGAGCGCGCTTTCGCGGTCCAGCCGGTCCATATAAGTGGCCAGGGCGTCGGCCTGCGGCCAGTCGCCAATCGAATCGAAGCCGGTATCGGAGCCGAGTTCCCGGTAGCGCCGCGTATTGTTGTTGCGGCGCGCGCCGAGGTGAAGCTGTTTGGTCCAGCCCTTGGCGGCATCCCAGCGGCTGAATTCGAGCAGCAGGAAGCTCGAAAAACGCGCCTGCTCGGCGGGTGTCGCCGCCTGGCCGGCGCGGGCCTTATCGAAGGTCTGAGCGGCCTCCTTTTCGTCGCAGAAATCGGCGAAGGCGAAGTTGAGTCCGTGATCGGAGAGGCGGCTGCCCATCTGGTGGAAGAAATCGTGCCGGCGGGAAAGCGCATCCACGAAATCGTGGAAACTCGAGATGGACGCGCCGCTGACCGCCTCGAGTTTCGCGACCCAGGGGTTGAACAGCTCGGGCAGATGGACGTTGAACGCTTTATCGGGGCGAAAAGCGGGGAACACCTTGGTGGCCAGGCCGGAGGCGGCCAGCGCCTTATGGGAAGCCAGGTCGTCGGTGGGATCGTCGGTGGTGCAGAGGGCGGTGACGTTGAATTTGCCGAGGATGCCCTGGGCGCGCAGTTCGTCGGTGGCCAGCCGTTCGTTGGCGCTGTCCCAGATCCGCTGGGCGCTGGATTCGTCGAGCAGTTCATCGATGTCGAAATAGCGCTTCAGCTCCAGGTGCGTCCAGTGATACAGCGGGTTGCGCAGGGTGTTGGGCACGGTGCGGGCCCAGGCCAGGAACTTCTGGTACGGATCCACCGCCCCGGTGCAGAACCGCTCGTCGACGCCGTTGGAGCGCATGGCACGCCACTTGTAATGGTCGCCCTCCAGCCAGATCTCGGCGAGGTTGGCGAACTGCCGGTTGCCGGCCAGGTCGGGCGTCGGCAGGTGGCAATGATAGTCCAGGATGGGCTGCCCCTCGGCGTATTCGTGATAGAGCCGCCGCGCCGTTTCGTTGCTCAACAGAAAATCGTCGTGGATGAAAGACATCGACCGACCGCCTCGAATGGAGCAGCATAGCATGCTGCCGGGAAGATCGATCTGCACTCTCCCGGCTGTGGCACTGCGCCGGCATTCGTGCCGTCGCCGCAGACCGGATCGATCTGGCTCGACCCAAATTACACGGTGCGTGCGCCACCGCAGCCAACCTAGCGGGCGCCGGGGAGGGTGAGTTGCACGGTGATGCCATCTTCGTCGTTGACGATCCTGCTGTCCTTGCCCGGGGTGGGGCGGGCGTGGACGGCTTGAGCCGGCGCCAGGGCCTGCGCCGGACCGGCGAACGCGCTGAGTCCCTTGCCCGACCTGGCGGCGGCGATCTGTTGCGGCAATTGCGCCAGGCGCTGGGCGATCATGGCGCGCTGCTGCTCCCATGCCTGCTTCAATTCTTCTTCCGGAACCCGCAGCGAGACATCCAGCGTCTTGCCGGTAACGCGGCTCTCGATCTTCATCTGGATCGCGCCCGGTGGCTGGCTCTTATTCATCATCTGCAGCAGTCCCATGGTGGCCAGCATCTTCTGCGCGTCTGCGGGCGAGCGCATGTGGAGTTGCGCCGCCAGATCGAGGTCATGATTCAGGGCCAGGCCGAATTCGAAGCTCTCCACGCCAGGGTTGCCCTGGGATGCGCTCTTGGGCGCGGGAGGTCCATCCAGACGATCGGCCAGCGCCCAGATCCAGTAACGGGCGCGCAATTCGGTGGCGGCGGCCGCCAGGTGCGAATCCACCGTATTCAATCCGTGCCGGTCAATCGCCCGTTCCACGATGAAGCGGTCGCCGGCGAGGAGGGTGGAATCATCCACGATGGCCAGCAACTGCTGCCGCTTCGCGTCCACCGGGATGAGCGGCACGGCGTGATAGCGGCCGGTCGCAGCCGGAAGCCGCGATTTGTCGAACCGGCCGCGCAGAATGGCCAGCATGGGCGCCGTCTTGTCCGTCGAGGAACCCGCCAGCCACAGTTCGTCCAAGTCCTTGAGCGGATCGAAGCCTTTGAAGGGTGCTTGCTTCAGCCAGGCATCCCCGAAGGTGATTTTGATCTGTTCGATGACGGCCTTGCCCCAGTTCGAATCCATGATCGTGCGCACTTGCACGCCAATCAGAATTCTGGTGTCGGGCGGAACATATTCCGGCAAGGATGGATCGGCGGCCACCAGGGCTCGGGCCGAAACCAAAAGCGCGATCAGCGCAGTCGAACGCAGCACGAGAATGACTCCTTGTAACCAGCATGGCCCGGCACAAGGCGGAGCGCCAGATGTCTTGGGTTAGCAGCCGGGTATTGACAATTCGGGAGCGGTGGCAAACCGGGTACAGGCACGAAGTTTCGCAAAGGCGGCGAAATTCGAGCCAGTCCCCGCTTGGCGGCTTCTTCAGCCGGTCTTGGCTTTGCGGGCGCGGGGCTTGGGGACTTCCTGGACTGGCGGCTCGGCGGCTTCGGCTGAGGTACCTGAGGCGGCGGTGGCGACCTGGGCGGGCTTGCGCTTCTCGGCCAGGCTTTTCTTCAGCGCTTCCATGATGTCGATGACCGGAGCGATGTGCGCCTCGGGCGTCTCGACTACCTTCTTACCCTCGATCTTGGCTTCGATCATCTGCCGCAGATTTTCGCGGTAAGAGTCGTGGTATTTCTGCGGTTCGAACTCGGCCTCGAGAGAACTAATCAGCATCTTGGCCATGTCGAGCTCCTTATCCTTCACCAGGCTGGTGTCGGTGCGGAACTCATCCACCTGGCGGATCTCATCCTGGTAGTACATGGTGTGGGATAAGATGCCCTTGGCGCCGGGCCGCAGCACGATGACGTGCTCGCGGTTATGCATGGCCACCTTGGCTAGGGCGAAGTAATTCGATTCGCGCATGGCCTGGAACAGCAGCGCGTAGGGCTTTTCGCCGCCCTCGTCGGGCGCCACGTAGTAGGAGCTCTCGAGGTAGACCGGGTCCACGTCGCTGGCCTTGACGAATTCGAGGATCTCCATCACCTTGGCGGTCTTGGGCGCCACCTTCTTAATATCCTCGTCGTCGATGACCACGTAGCGGTCCTTCTCGTATTCGTAACCCTTGACCAGCTCGCTGCGCGGCACCGGCTTATCTTCGGCCTGGCAGTAAGTGACCTGGCGGATGCGCGAATTGTCGTCCTTGTGGAGCTGATTGAAGCTGAGGGTTTCGCTGCGCGCGGCGCTGAACAAGCGCACGGGAAACGAAACCAGTCCAAACGTGATGTGTCCCTTCCAAACGCTGGATGCCATAAGCGCGGCTCCCGGACCGCGGTAGAACTCTGAGGCTCCCAACATACTACAATGCCCCATAAGATGTAAACGGTGAGTGGTTACGGTACTTATGCCGCTGGAAGAGTACGCGAAGAAACGCCGCTTCGGCAACACGCCGGAACCTGCGCCGGGAAGCCGGCAGGGATCCGGCAACTACTTCTGCGTGCAGCGGCACGATGCGACGCGGCTGCACTACGATTTTCGGCTGGAGATCGACGGCGTGCTGAAATCGTGGGCGGTGCCGAAGGGCCCCACGCTGGACCCAGCGGTGAAGCATTTCGCGGCGCACGTGGAAGATCACCCGATCGAGTACGGCGATTTCGAGGGCACCATACCGGCGGGCAATTACGGCGCGGGCAGCGTGATGCTATGGGACCGCGGGACGTTCGAACTGCTGGGCGATGCTTCGGGCGCCGAACAATTGGCGCGCGGCGATCTGAAATTCCGCCTGCACGGAGAAAAGCTCAACGGCGATTTCGCGCTGGTCCAAATGAAAGGCCGCGGCAAGGGGAATGAGTGGTTGATCCTCAAGAAGCGCGACCAGTTCGCCACCCCGGACTGGGATGTGGAGGGGCACGCGGCGAGCGTTCTTTCCGGGCGCACGCAGCAGGAGATTGCACAGAACCTTCCGGCGCGCAAGAGTAAACGCAAAACCGCGGGCGCGGCGGACCGGGTGTGGAAGAGCAGCCGTCCGGCGCGGGTCAGTGCCAGGGCTGCGGCCGCTGCGCAGCCGGCCCGGACGAGGAAACGCACCACCGTCGATTGGGAAAAGACCCCAGGCGCGCGCGCCGCGGAAATGCCGGCAGCCCTGGAACCGATGACGGCCACGCTCGCCGAGCAACCGCCGCGCGGCACCGAGTGGCTGTTCGAAGTGAAGTGGGATGGCGTGCGCGCGATTGCGTTCATCGAAAATGAAGAGATCCGCCTGACCTCGCGCAGCGGCGTGCGTTGCGAGCGGCAGTATCCCGAGCTGGCGGTGATCCCGCACCAGATCGCCGCCGCCCGCGCGGTGCTGGACGGCGAAATTGCGGTGCTCGATGCCAAAGGCGTCTCGCAGTTTCACCTGATCCAGCCGCGCATCTCGAACACCGATCCCAACGCGGTGGCGCACCTGGCGCGCGCGCATCCGGCCATCTATTTCGTCTTCGACCTGCTCTACCTGGATGGTTACGACCTGCGGCGGGTGAGCCTGAGCGAACGCCGCAAGCTGCTCGATCAAGTGGTGACGCTGGGCCCGGCCCTGCGCATCTCCGAAGCCTTTCCGGGCGCCGGCGCGGAGCTGCTGGAAGCGGCGCGCGAAAACGGCCTCGAGGGCGTGATGGCCAAGCACGCCTCGAGCGTCTACGAATCGCGCCGCAGCCGCGAGTGGCTGAAAATCAAAATCACCGGCAGCCAGGAATTCGTCATCGGGGGTTTCACGGCACCCGAAGGCGCGCGCTCGCATTTCGGTGCGCTGGTATTGGGCGAGTACGACGAGGGCGATTTGCGCTGGGTGGGCAACGTAGGCACCGGCTTCGATCAGAAACTGCTGGAGGCGCTGCACGCCAAGCTGCGGCCGCTGATCGCGAGCGACTGCCCGTTCCGCGAACGGCCCGCTCCGGACCGCGGCATCACCTGGGTCAAACCCGAGCTGGTCTGCCAGGTCAAGTATGCCAACTGGACGCCGGAGCAACATTTGCGCGCGCCGGTGTTTCTCGGGCTGCGCGAAGACAAGCGGGCGGCCGAGACGGTGCGTGAAGAAGCAGCGCGCGAACCGGAAGAGCTGCTGGCCGCCGGCGAGAAAGAGGCCACGCGCGAGATCGACGGGCACACGCTCAAATTCACCAATCTGGGCAAAGTGTTTTATCCGGACGAGGGCTACACCAAGCGCGATGTGCTGAATTATTACCAGCGCGTGGCGCACCTGATTGTGCCGCACCTGTTGGATCGGCCGCTATCGCTCAAACGATATCCGGACGGGATCGGGAAGGAGTTCTTTTTTCAGAAAAACGTGCGCGAGAATCTCGCCGGATGGCTGCGCACGGAGCTGATCGAATCCGACCACACCGCCAAGCCCATCAAGTATTGCTTCGCGCAGGACCGCGCCAGCCTGCTGTACCTGGTGAACCTGGGTTGCATCGACCACAACCCGTGGATGAGCCGGTCGCCGCGGCTGGACTATCCGGACTACATGTTGATCGACCTGGACCCGCAGGAATGCGCGTATAACCGCATTGTGGAAGCGGCGCTGGTGGTGAAGGGGCTGCTCGACCGGGTTGGGCTGACCGGGTATCCCAAAACCACTGGCGGCGACGGCATGCACGTGTATGTCCCCGTGGAGCCCGTGTACACGTTCGAAGAAACGCGCACCTTCGCCGAGCTGCTGGCGCGCATGGCGGATGCCGGGAAGCCCGGCTTGTTCACCATGCCGCGCACGGTCGCCAAGCGGCAGAAGGACCGCGTGTATTTCGACTACATGCAGAACGCAAAGTCGAAGACCATCGCCGCACCGTATGTGCTGCGGGCATATGCGGGAGCGCCGGTGGCGACGCCGCTCGAATGGAGCGAAGTGCGGGCGGGCCTCGATCCGGCGCAATTCAACATCGAGAATGCGCCCGACAGGTTCACCGAAAAGGGCGATTTGTTCGGCGGCGTGCTGACGAAACCGCAGCGGTTGGAAGACGCGCTGGAGCGGCTGGAGCGGCTGTTGCGGTGAAGCGTGGGGCAGGGGCTTTCGCCTGCCAACCCCGTAAGCTCCGACAAGATCTCCCTGCGGCATTTCGTTGTGCTTGGAACAGGTCGGCTTCGGAGCTTGCCTCCGAGCCCGTCGATGCCCGGCCATTCCGGATTCGCGACAATCGACCGTGACCGGCATGGCGAAATGGCGCATTTAACCTTCCTTAACCTTCGGGGGGGCTTGACAAGCCAGCGCAGACGGTTAGAATATTTCTCATCTACCGCCTACCTATGCAACCCGCCTGCGAGCACACGCACACCCAGGTCCTGGCCCGAAGAGACGGCGTGGACTACGTGGAATGTCTGGATTGCCGTCAGATTTTCGAGGCCGAAGACCTGGAACCCGTCAACACCGAGGAAGAGGAAGAATAGCCGTCCCGGCGTACGCTAGCATGGAGGGAAATGCTCGATCTCGCATACGTCCGGAACAATCTCGATGCGGTTGCGGCCCGTCTGGAGACGCGCGGCGGCGGCGCTGGCCTGGAACAATTCCGGGAGTTGGACCGGAAGCGGCGGGCGGCGATCACGGAATCCGAACAACTCCAGGCGCAGATCAACGCGCAGAGCAAGAAAATCGGGCAGATGCGCCAGCAACACCTCGACACGACGGCCGAACAGGAGGGCCAGCGCGCTCCCAAGGCGCGGGTAGCCGAGCTCGAAAAGGAGCAGAAGGCTCTCGAGGACGGCTTTCGCGAGCTGCTGGCCGGCATCCCCAACCTGCCGCACGAATCGGTGCCGGTCGGAAAGAGCGAAGCCGACAACCTCGAGGTGCGGCGGGTGGGCGAGCCGCGCCAATTCGATTTCCCTCCCAAGGCGCACTGGGACCTGGGGCCGGAGTTGGGCATCCTGGACCTGGAGCGCGCCGCCAAGATTACCGGGGCGCGGTTTGCCCTTTACTGGGACATGGGCGCCAAGCTGGAGCGGGCGCTGATCAACTTCATGCTCGACGTGCACACGCGCGAGCACGGCTACACCGAGGTGCTGCCGCCGTTTATGGTGAACTCGCGCAGCCTGTTCGGCACCGGCCAGTTGCCCAAGTTCCAGGAAGACCTGTTCAAGTGCGAAGGGCAGGACCTGTGGCTGATTCCTACGGCGGAAGTGCCGGTGACCAATATTTACGCCGGCGAAACGCTGGAGGCGGACGCGCTGCCGGTGAAGCTGTGCGCCTACACGCCGTGTTTCCGCAGCGAGGCGGGCTCTTACGGCCGCGACGTGCGCGGCATCATCCGCGTACACCAGTTTCAGAAAGTGGAGCTGGTGAAGTTCACCCGTCCGGAGGCGAGCTACGACGAGCTGGAGAAGTTGACGGCGGATGCGGAGGACATTCTGCGGCGACTGGAACTGCCGTTCCGCACGATCGTGCTTTCGACCGGCGACATGGGGTTTTCCTCAGCCAAGACCTACGACATCGAGGTCTGGCTGCCAGGGCAGAACGGGTACAAGGAGATTTCGTCCTGCTCGAATTACGAGGCTTTTCAGGCGCGCCGGGCGGGGATTCGGTTTCGCGGCGGCAAGAAGGCCGAATACGTACACACGCTGAATGGAAGCGGCCTGGCGGTGGGGCGCACCTGGGTCGCCATCATCGAGAACTACCAGCAGCGGGACGGCACGGTGGTGATTCCGGCGGCGCTGCGGGGGTACCTGAACGAAGAAACGATCCGGCCGCGGAAATAATCGCATGAACCTCGAATTGCTGGGTAACCTGCTCAGGCTTCGCTATCGGCTGATCTGGGCCAAGACGCGTTCGCGCAACGGCAAGATTGCGCTGTTTATGGCCGGCTACCTGCTGCTGATCGCCGCGTTCGGCGCGCTGGCGGCGGGGGGGCTCGGCGCCGGCGCGATAGCCGTGCGCGCCGGAAAAGCTACCCAGATCGCCGCCGGCGTGCTTTTCGGTGTGTATTTGTGCGCCACCATCGGGACCGTGATTCTGGGGTTCGGGATGAACGCCATTTTCGCGGAAAGCGAAATGCGGCGATATCCGCTGCGGGCGCGGGAACGGCGGCTGGCGCGGCACATTGTGGCGATGCTCGATCTCTACTGGTACCTGGTGGTGGGGCTCGATCTCGGCCTGCTGGCCGGCCTGTACCTGTACGGCGCCGGGTTTTTCTGGCTGGGCCTGTTGGCGGTGTTGCTGCTGTACGTGTGCAACTATGTGACGGCGCGGGTGGTGAGCACCATCGTGGAGCGACTGGTGGCGCGGCGCGGCGGCTCCATCCTGCTGATGGCGGCGATCATGGTCCTCAGCCTGGGACCCAGCTTCCTGATGCCGTATTTGCAGAAGCACCCGCACGCCGTCGGTCCTTACCTGGCTTGGGGGAAGTGGACGCCGCCATACGGCGCGGCGCTGGCGATGACGCGCGGAGATCTATCGGCGGTGTGGGGCCTGGGGCTGATCCTGCTGTGGACGGCGCTGCTGGGCGCGGCGATGGTCGCGCTGGAACAGTGGCCGGTGCGGGCGCGCGTGGCGTCATCCGGCAAGCTCCAATGGGCCAGCCGCTACGAACGCGTGGGGGCCTTCCTGGGACCGCAGAACGCCATTCTGATCGGCCAGTGGCTGCGCTTCTTTTCGCGCAACAACCGCTTCCGCATGATGTATCCGCTCTCCTTGCCGCTGGTGGGGTTCCTGGTCTATGCGCTGACGCGGCAGACCGGCATGGCGCATGGGCCGAAGGTCGAGTTCGCTTCCGCCATGGGCGCGTATGCGATCGTCGGTTTCATCGGCACCGCCCAGTTCGCGGTCAATCAATTCGGCTATGTGGGCAGTGGGCTGCGCCGCTACCTGCTGCTGCCCGCCGATCCGGCGGTGGCGCTGCGCTCGTGCAGCTACACGTTTGCCCTGTTGAACATGGTGCTGATCGTAGTCGGCCTGGTGGTGTGGCCCTTCCTCAGCCGCGGCGAGTTCGATCCGCTGATGATGGTGCTGCTGGCCGGGTGCAGCCTGACGGGCATGTTCCTGTACTTAACCGCAGGCCTGTGGGTCAGCCTGCTGGCGGCGCGCCGCGGCAATTATTACAGCAGCTTCGGCAACGACCTTTCGTTCGCCGGCAACGTGATCCTGATTGGCGCCATGATGGCCCTGGTATTTCTGCCGCGGGTGGCCGCGGAGAGCTGGCCGGACATGTTCCGGTCCGGTTACTGGTGGGTGACGCTGGCGGCGGCCGCGGTGGCTGCCGGCATCTATTGGATGTCGCTCGAGCGGGCCTCGGTGTGGTTTCGCGCGCGGCGCGAGCGGCTGCTCGCCATTATGGAAGGGAGATCCTGAATCGATGAGTTCCGCCATCCTGATGCGCAACCTGGCCAAGACATATGGCATGGTGGTCGCGGTGGAAGACCTTTCGCTCGCCGTGCCCAAAGGCTCGATGTTCGGCTTTCTGGGACCGAACGGCTCCGGGAAAAGCACCACCATCGGCTGCCTGACGGGGCTGCTCGATCCATCGGCCGGCGAAATGGAAATTCTGGGCGAGCGCTTCACCGCCGAGAGCGCGGACCTCAAGCGGCGGATGGGCGTGATGCCGGAAACGCTCGGCCTGTTCGAGCCGCTCTACGCGCACGAGTTCCTGGCTTTCGTGGCGCGCATGTTCGGACTGGACGAGGCGACCACGCGGACGCGCGTCACCGAGCTGCTGGCGGCGCTGGAGCTGACCGACACGCGCAAGACGCTGGCCGAGTTCTCGACCGGTATGCGCAAGCGGGTGGCCTTCGCGGCGGCGGTGATCCATTCGCCCGAAGTGCTGTTCCTCGACGAGCCGTTCGAGAGCATCGATCCGGCCGGCGTGGCGCTCATGAAACAATGGCTGCGCCGCTTCACCGAGCAGGGCCGCACCGTGTTCATCACCAGTCACGTGCTCGAGACCGTCGAGCGCCTGTGCACCGCCGTGGCCATTATCACCAAGCCGGGCAAGCTGGTCTGGCAGGGTGACATCACGGTGCTGGCCAACGAGGGATCGATCCAATACGAGGGCCAGGAATTCCACGCGCTGGAGCCGCTGTTTTTGCATCTGACCGGCCAGCATTACGCGGATTTGAACTGGCTCTGAGGGAAGCGGGCAGGCGTTCCTTCACGGCCTCCCGGGCAATCGCTACGCCGTACAGACCGCGCTATCATTTGCATTTGAGCAGGAAAATGGGAACACGTCACGGGCTTTCATTCCAGGGGGTGAGCATCCGTTGAGAGCTTGAAGTTTCAATCCACGCTGCCCGCGCGGGCGGCGAACGCGCTTGCTCGAAGAGATCGCTCGACGGAGGACAACTGCATTATGCTGATTTCAACCTACCTATAATGATTGACACGTTAGTACCATACGTTCTATACCATCACTTAGCAACATGTGAATGGTTACCGCGCTATCGGAGGATATCAGACGGGCCACGCGGCCTGCGAACGCGGGGTGCGGCGCGCGACCGACCTTGTCAAACATTCCCCATAGCCCGGCATGCGCCATCACGCATCTTGCCGCAATCGCCCGGAAAACGCGAGCCGGACAATCGTCGTGACTGGATGAAACACAAGGTGATTCAATTGAGGCTACCTTTATGAGAGACGTTCCGCAGCGTTTTCTTACGACAAAAGAAGTCGCGAGGTGGTTGGGTGTGGTCACCAGGACGATCTGCCTTTGGGCAGAGTGCGAGGAACTTCCCGCGGTCAAAGTTGGACGGCAGTGGAGATTCCGCGAGGGCGACGTGACGCTTTGGCTTCAGCGCGCACCTGGCTTCCATGAACGAATCGAAAGAGACAACTTCATCATACGGTCTGGCGAACAACCTCCCCCGCGAGCGACCAAAACGCCACTAGGTGCATCCGGCTCGAATCGAAGATGACTCCATACCCGGGCAACAGGGCGCGAACCCGATCAATCGGCTGTGGATGCGGCGCTATGCATATATGTCACGCCCGTTCGCTGGCCGTGTGGTTCTCCTGTGGTGCTCTGTCTCTCTGACGCCACAGCCAAAACTGGGCCTCAATCCACCGATACCCCCGTGCCGACGGCGCCAGCCTGGGTGCCAAAGCGCCGAATCAGGAATAGGCGGGATATAGCTGGAGTTGTCGGCTCCCGCTACATCCCGCCCCGATAACAGCTCACGTCTTCGTTATCCAAGTGCCGACCGCTTTGTCTAGGGACGCCCGCTAGCTACAGGTGATCCCACCGCTGCCGCAGGTGAAGTTATAGTTGCCGTTTGCGTTGTTTGAGAACTGAACCTGGGTCAAATTCGAAAGGCTCAGGTTGCAGTTCGCGCCGTTTTGGCGATTATTAACGTCGATCCCATAAGCCGCGTTGCCGGAGATGTTATCGGTGAATGGTACGACCGAAAACGTCACCGAGGTTGAGCAAACGCCCGTGTCGTTCCCAATCGAGATTCCGCTCGCTGCGTTGTTTACGATCTGATTAGCCGCATAGCCGGGCTCGTTGCCGATCACTAGCGACGAAACACCGTTCGCCGTGATACCAAACCAGTCTTGATCGGATTTGATTGCTCAGGATGGAATCGTTAGAGCCATAGATCTCGATGCCGGTGCTTACGCAGCCACGTGCCTTGTAGCCTCCGCCGTCTATCCAGTTGTTGTTAATTGTTACGTTTGAGGAGCCCGGGTCGGCGTAGACCTGCCCCCCTGGATTTCCGTCGCCGCACAGGCTGTGATTGTCCCAGAACTGGTTCCACTGGACGCTAGCCGTGGTCGTACCATTCAAGGAAACCGCGCCCCCGCCGGTGGCTGAAAAATAATCTTCATAAACGCCCGTACCCGAAATGTTATAGGATATCATCGCGCCCGTAAAGGCCCAATAAAAACTAGAATACGTGACGGCTGTGTCGTCGGCCGCTATGAGCGCGTAGTTCGGCGCCGCTTGAAAGTCACAATCCGTGACCAGGATTGCGTACTGCGATGAGGGCCGGGCGCCCGTGAGGTTAAGATCGTAGAAGCCGTTGGCGCAATGCGGGTTGGGATAGGGCGCCGAGCAGTTCAGGGGAGGAACAGAGCCCGTGCCCCAAAGGTAGTTATTCCCGTTGAATATGAAATTCTCGACCGTCGTGGAGGCAACAGAGCCCTCAAAGTACATGAGACTGGGTGTCGTAGTGTCATAACGGGTCAAAGTTGTTGCCAGGTTACTTCCCGACAGCGTTCCCGTAATAATGAGACCCGTGCCCTTGACGTCAAACGGCTGATGGTAGAGGCCTGCGTCCTCAGCAGGTTCCCCCAGGGGTGACAATGTCGTCGAGTTCGTGATGTAGTACGTCCCTGGGTCAAGCGTGCATGTCGTGTTGTTAAGCGTCAGAAGGCAACAGCGGAAATTCTGCGCGGTCATCGCAAAGCCACGCTGCGCCGTAAAAGGCGCAACCAGAACGACGGTAACGATGGAAAGCGTTCGAAGAAGGCGATCACCTATGCTCATTTTGCAACGTATCCTTTCATTTAATTCTTTTGCTTCCTGGCTGGACTATTCCAACATTGGTTTACGGCTGCGGCTGTTTGGCTGCGACTGCCGACAGCCGCTGGACTCCGTTGACACTTAGATCGGCGAGGAGGCCGGCGGCGGCACTAGTCAAAAGCTGTTGTGCGTTCTGGTCGAGAACGGCGAGGTTCTGGGTGTCGGTGGCCGCCGCGCTGGGTCCGAGGGCCACAATCGCCGCGGCCTGCTGATTAATTGGCGCCATCGCGCTCGCAAGTGCCGCAGAGGCGCTGAGTAAGATCTTTGCGTCAGGGGGCGTCAAGCCTGACATGCTAATAAAGGCCGCCTGACGCCGAGCGGTTTCCTCGGCCGGCCGACCCATTCCGGCCATTTGGAGGAGGACGTGCCTACAAAGGTTGGCCCGTTGAGAGGCGGTTGCGGTGACGGTTTGACCGGAAAGGAGTCCTGCAAACGCAATCGCGAGGACCACGGCCCCCCCAGGGGCGCGAGCATTTCGCTTCCTTAAGGGCTCCATAAGCAGGCTCGTCATGGTCGTTAGGCTTGTACATCGAGTTGGTACTACTTGTGTGTTCATATGCAGCAAAGCTCCTTCATACTTATCTCACGCATGTCCAAAAGCTCGATGCCGCCAAAAGCGCTCTTTTCCGAAGACTCGGGGAAACAATTGAAAACAGAAGGAAAAGAAAAAACGTCTGTGCGCTAGTCCGCTAGTCCTTCCGGGCGGGCCTTCGATGGAATCTAGCTTCGCGCCGGTTCGTCCCCCGGCGGTTCGGCGCTACCTGAGGTCTGGGCCAACGCCGAGGGCTCTTCCCAATCGAAGCCACCGGGATGATTTAAGGACGTCCAAGATAGCGAGTGCGGCAGACGAATGCTTTACCAACTCGGTGACACCGCTCGCGTTCAGTGTGAACGGAGCCCGCGCGGCGATCACGGGCAGCGAACAAGGGCTCGCGAAGCTGACACCGAAACTGCGGTTTCCGGTAGGGTCGAACCGCACGATCGGGAATCCGGCGGCGGTCAGCCCCGCTCGGAGGCTTTCCTCCGAAAAGATTCGGCGCTCCAGCGTCGAGCCGGTTCCGCCGTGGAACGTAAGCTGGTCGAATACGCGGTACTCGCCACTGGCCGAGCGGCTCACCAGGACGGTTCGGCCGTCGACCTCCGCGAGTCCCGAGCTGCGAGCACCGAGCTCCTGGTTTTGTTTCATCGGCTGCATGGCAGTCCCTCGCGGAATCATTATAACCACGCACGCCCAAAGAAACTATGCCCGAGCTGTCGGCGAGCTTCCTCACCACTCAATCGGCGCCCGTGCCGCCGGCGGCTTAGTCGGGGTAAGCGATCGTCTCGGCGTGAGCATGGTGCCCTCCAACTATGAGGAACCGCCCTGGCAGCAGCAGGCCGGGCCCACCGCGTTCGCGCCGTTTCCCGAAGACACTGCGTATTTCGGCGACGGCGGCAAAGCCTGGATGCTGAATTTCCGCGTGGCGAACCTGGATGCCATGCTGGACCAACTGCGCGCCGCCGGCATCGCGGTCGAACTGGATCCGCAGATCTACCCCAACGGCCGGTTCGCCCGCCTGTACGATCCCGAGGGCAACCCCATCGAGTTATGGGAACCCGCCGGCGGCGACGCGCCGGGCTGAAGCTCCTCACTCGACGCGTTCGATGCGGGCGCCGGCGGCGGCCAGTTTCCGCTCGATCTTCTCATAGCCGCGGTCGATGTGGTAGACCCGGTCGATCACCGTCTCGCCCCTGGCCACCAGCGCCGCCAGCACCAGCGACGCGCTGGCCCGCAGATCGCTCGCGATCACCCCGGCGCCAGTCAGCGCGCGCGGCCCCGCCACCATCGCCTGCTTGCCATCCACCCGGATGTTGGCGCCCATCCGCGCCAGCTCCTGCGCGTGCATGAAGCGGTTTTCGAAAATCGTCTCGACGATAATCGCGATACCCTCGGCCTGCGTCATGAGAGCCATGTATTGCGCCTGCAAATCGGTGGCGAAACCGGGAAATTCTTCGGTGGTGATGTCCACCGAGCGCAGCTTGCCGCCCGCCCGCACGCGCAGGCTGTCGGCGGCCGGTTGTGTCACCGATACCCCGGCCTGTTGCAATTTCGACACCAGCGCGCCCACGTGCTCCGGGTTGCACCCGGTCACCGTCACGTCGCCGCCGGTGATGGCGCCGGCCACCAGAAAGGTGCCGGCCTCGATGCGGTCGGGGATGATGGTGTGCTCGGCGCCGCCCAGCCGCTCGACGCCCTCGATACGGATGGTGGAAGTGCCCGCGCCTTCGATTTTGGCGCCCATCTTGCACAACAATTCGGCCAGGTCCACCACCTCGGGCTCGCGCGCCGCGTTGCGCAGCACGGTTTCGCCCTTGGCCAGCACCGCCGCCATCATCAGGTCTTCCGTGCCGGTGACCGTGATGCGGTCGAAATGGACGGTGGCGCCGCGCAGTCCCTCCGGGGCGACGGCTTCGATATAGCCGTGCGATTGTTGGATCTGCGCGCCCAGTTGTTCGAGGCCGAAAATGTGCAGGTTGATGGGCCGCGCGCCGATCGCACAGCCGCCCGGCAGCGACACACGAGCTCTGCCCGCGCGCGCCACCAGGGGACCCAGCACCAGGCTGGAGGCGCGCATGGTCTTCACCAACTCATACGGCGCTTCCGGCGAGACGATCCTCGACGCCTCCAGACGCACCGAGCCATCGTCGATATCCACGCGGGCGCCGACGTCCACCAGCAGCCGCTGCATGGTGCGGATGTCGCGCACGCGCGGAATGCGGTGCAGCGTCACAGGCTCGGCGGTGAGCAGCGCCGCCGCCAGCGCGGGCAGCGCCGAATTCTTCGAACCATTGACCGGGATCTCGCCCCGCAGCGCGTTCCCGCCGGTAATCACGAATTTATCCATACGATCTCTTTCGGCAGGGCATGCTCTAGCTTGCCCTTACCCTTCTCCAGCCAGTGCCCTCGAAACCCGGCCACCGGCTCGGACGAGCAGCCGTTCGGCCTCGGGGCGCGTGCATCCCTTCCGGCTCATCACGATGGCCACCGCAACCCGGCCGCCGCTGGCCTCCAACAGCTCGTCGGCGCGCTCCTCGGTCACTTCGGCGGCAGCAGCGACGATCCGCCGCGCCCGGTCGGCCAGCTTGCCATTCTTCGGCTGCACGTTCACCATGAGGTTGCCGTAAACGTAGCCCAGCCGGATACACACCGCCGTGGAGAGCATGTTGAGGACCAACTTCTGCGCCGTTCCCGCCTTCAGGCGCGTCGATCCGGCAATCACTTCCGGCCCAACCAGCGGCGTGATGGCGATATCGGCCGCGCGCCCCAGTTCCGAATCCGGAGTGCAACTGACGCCCACCGTCACCGCGCCCAGCCGTCGCGCTTCGGCGATGGCGCCCAGCACATAAGGCGTGCGTCCGCTCGCCGCCAAGCCCACCAGAACGTCGCGCGCGGTGAATCCGTGCGCGGTCAAGTCGCGCGCGCCGGTGGAGGGATCGTCTTCACTGGCCTCGGTGGCGCGGCTCAAGGCGGCTTCTCCACCGGCGATGATCCCAGTCACCATCTCCGCCGGCGCGCCGAAAGTGGGGGGAATCTCCGCCGCATCCAGCACGCCCAGCCGCCCGCTGGTTCCGGCGCCGAGGTAGAACAGCCTGCCGCCGCGTTCGATCGCCTCCGCAACGGCATCCACCGCGCGCGCAATGGCCGGTATCTCGCGTTCCACCGCCTCCGCCACTTTGGCGTCCTCGCGGTTGATAATCCGCAAGGCGGCCTCCGTGCCGGCGGTGTCGATCGCCGCCGAAGCCGGGTTCGCTTGTTCGGTGAGAAGCTGTTCCAGCATGGCTTATGGAGCTAGCGAGGGCAAGCTAAAGCGTGCCCCACCTACGGCACGCTATTGATGGGGCATGCTTTAGCTTGCCCTAACTACACCAGCCTAGCACCCGCGCTATAGTCGAAAGGTGCGCTACCTGTTGAGCGGCCACCTTCCGCAAGCCTCATCCATCCTGCTGGTGGAAAGCGGCTCGCGCGGCATTCTGGAAAAGGTCATCGCCGGGTTGCGCCGCTCCTGGGGCCCCGAGGTTTCGATTGACCTAGTCTCGTGTTTCGCCAACCTGCCGCGCGGCCTGGATCCCTCCACCACCCGCGTATTCCGCGTTTCGGACTATCGCGGCCGGCAGGCGCGCGCGCAACTCTACCGCGAACTGCGCGCACGAAATTACACGATGATGGGCATCGTCTGCTCCGATGAGCCGCTCATGCTGAAGTGGAAATGGGCGCTCGCGCTGCGCGTGCCGGTCAAGATTTTCATCATCAACGAAAACGCGGACTACTTCTGGCTGGACCGCGAGCACCTCAAAATCATCCGCCGGTTTGCGCTCTCCCGCACCGGTCTTGCCGGTACGGGCGCCGTGCGCACGCTGGCCCGCGTGTTCTCGTTCCCGCTTGCGGTATCCTATTTGCTGCTTTATGCTTTAGCCGTGCACGCCCGCCGGGCGCTGCGGCTGCGCTTCCGGCGCGTCAGTCCGGCGTCATAGAGGCGTGTTCGAGCCTGGATTGAGATAGAGTCGAATCATGAAAGCTATTCAAGTCAATCAGCCCGGAGGCGCGGAAAAGCTGGAGTTGATGGAGGTTCCGGTTCCGGCGCCCGCCGCCAAACAGGCGCTGGTGCGCATCGCCGCCGCCGGCGTCAACTTCATCGATGTGTATTTCCGCACCGGGCTCTACAAGGCCGATTTCCCCATGACGCCCGGCCAGGAGGCCGCCGGCACAGTCGAGGCGGTTGGTCCCGCAGTCACCGAGGTGGCTGTGGGCGACCGAGTGGCCTATTGCATGACCCGCGGCGCCTATGCCGAATACGCCGCTGTCCCGGTGGCGCAACTGGTCAAGATTCCGGATCGTGTGGACTTCTCGACCGCCGCCGCGGCCATGCTGCAAGGCATGACCGCCCATTACCTCACTCACTCGACCTTTCCATTGAAGAGCGGCGACACCTGCCTGGTGCACGCGGCGGCGGGGGGCGCCGGCGGGCTGATCGCCCAGATGGCGAAGATGCTCGGCGCGCGCGTTTTCGGCACCGTGTCCACCGAGGAGAAGGCGCGCGTCGCCCGCGAGAACGGCTGCGATGAAGCCATCCTTTATACCCAGCTTGATTTCGCGGCCGAGGTTAAGCGCCTCACCGCCGGCCGCGGCGTGGACGTGGTCTACGATTCGGTGGCCCGGACCACCTTCGAGCAAAGCCTCAATTCGCTGCGCCCGCGCGGCCTGCTGGCGCTGTTCGGCCAATCGAGCGGGCCGATTCCGCCCTTCGATCCTTCCATCCTCAACGCCAAGGGCTCGCTCTTTCTGACCCGGCCCAGCCTGGGACACTACCTCTTGACTCGCGACGAATTGCTCTGGCGCGCCAGCGACGTGCTCGGCTGGATTGCAGCCGGCAAGCTGCGCCTGCGCATCGGCGGCGTCTATCCGCTGGCTGCCGCCGCCCAGGCCCACCGCGACCTGGAAGGTCGCGGCACCACCGGCAAGCTCGTCCTTACCGTGCCGTGACACGCACATGAAGCTGCAGGCCCGGCTGACTCTGTCTTTCGTCCTGCTGGCCGTTCTGTTGGCCGGCACCATCTCCTGCGTCGATCTCGCCGGTGAGATCAACCAGCAGTTTGCCGCCACCCTGGAGCGCGCCGAAAACCTGGGCACGCTGGCCTCCGACCTGGTGCGCATTGCCTTGAATCGCCAGCTCGCCAAGCCGCTGAACGAGGCCGTGCGCGATCCCGAGGTTTCGACCGTGTTGCGCGACACCATGCTGGCCTCGTACTCGATCGTCGAAATCGCCGTGCTCAGCCCCGAAAACGAGATTCTCGCCGATTCCATCCCCGACGAGATCGGCAAATACCTGGCCCCCTACGAAGATTTCCGGCCGGTGGTCACCGGCAATGGCTGGTACGGCAAATGGCGCATCCTGCGGGAGAAGAAATATTACCAGTTGCAGCAACCGCTGGGGCCGCGCAACGGGCCGCCGATACTGTTCGTGCGCGTGGTGGTGGCGCCCGCGCTGATCCGCAACTCGATCATGCCGCGGCTCGAGGAAAACGCCATCGTCGCCTTGTTCACCGTGCTCGGCGCCGCGCTGGTCACCATGCTGGTTTCCGCCGTCGCCTTCCGCCCCTTGAGCCGCCTGCGCCGCCAGGTCGAATCGATGACCAGCGAGAATCCGCCCGAAGCCGCCGCCGATTCCAAGGCCGCCACCGACGACCTTTCCGTGATCTCTTCCCGCGTCGCCCAACTCGGCCTCCAATTGCGCGGCGCGCAATTCGAAGTGTCCGACCTGCGCGGCAATCTCGGCCGCCTGCTGCGCGACCTGGAAGACGCCGTCTTCCTGTTCAATCGCGAAGGCCGGCTGATCTTCGCTTCCGGGACAGTCGAGAAGTTCACCGGTCTCGATGCCGCCCCGCTCACCGGCAAGACCATCACCCAAATCTTTTCGCCCGACACTCTGTTGGGGCAGGTGATCGCGCAAGCCACCGCCGGCAGCCTGCCGCTGAGCAAGCGCCGGGTCGCGATCGGCCCCGGCGCGGCATCCTCCACCGTCGCCTCCGCGCTGCTTTCGGTGGATCCGCTCACCGCGCCTGGCGGCGCCGGCTCCGGCACGCTCATCCGCCTGCACGATCCGGAAGCCCAGCGCAAGCTCGGCCGCGAGTTGCAGACCGCCGACCGCCTGGCCGCTCTCAGCCGCGTCTCCGGCGGCGTGGCCCACGAAGTCAAGAACCCGCTCAACGCCATTCTCCTCCACGTGGAGGTGGCGCGCGCCAAGTTGGCCCACGGCGACACCGCGCTCGAGCCGCAGATGGACATCATCTCGAGCGAAATCCTGCGCCTCGACCGGGTGGTGAAAACTTTCCTCGATTTCACCCGGCCGGTGGAGTTGAAACTCGCCAATATGCCGGTCGACGAATTCCTCCGCGACCTGGTCGACCTGGCGCGTCCGCAAGCCGACGCCTCCCGCATCCGCGTGGTGGAAGAGCGCAAAGCCGAGGGCGTCGAGGTGCGCATCGACCGCGATCTGCTGAAACAAGCCGTGCTCAACATCGTCGTCAACGCGATCGAGGCCATGCCCGCCGGTGGCGAATTGCGCCTGGAATCCTCGGCCACCGGCGACACCGCCGAAATCCGCGTGTCCGATACCGGACCGGGCATCCCGCCCGATCTGCGGGAGAAGATTTTCCGCCTCTACTTCACCACCAAGCAGAGAGGCTCCGGCATCGGCCTGGCGATGGCTTTCCGGACCGTGCAGCTCCACGATGGTACAATCGATTTCACCAGCGAACCAGGCAAAGGCACGGCCTTCTTCATACGCCTGCCGATAGCCGCCTAGGTGCTGGTATTCGCAATGATGGCGACGCATCCGAGCCCTCTACCTGGTGGGGCAGGTTTCAACCTGCCAAGCGAAGGTGGGGCATGCTTTAGCTTGCCAACGCCCGCTTGCGGGCGCGTTTCTTCTGGGCTCCCCTGCGAGCGGTCCGTCCGCGGCGCGGCATTCATTCTGATCCTGGCTCTGGCCGTCTTGCTGGCCGGTTGCTTCCTGCAGGGTAAACAGCCGGCGGCGCAGACCACCCCGGCGCCCCCTGCGCCCGCCGCCAAATCATCGGCTGCTCCGCCACAGCCGCTTTCGGTTCCGCAAACGCAGATCGAGATTCCCACCCCTCAGCCGGTTTCCGAAGCGGCCTTGGCTGCGGGTCAGACATCCCAGGATGCGCCTGAGCCGGTTGCTCCGCCGCGGCCCGTGCGGCGCAGTCCTCCAGCCGTCAATGCGGCTCGCCCCGAGGCTCCCGCGTCCCCTGCCGCCACCGAAGAGCCTACCCGCGCGCCCATTCAGGAAGTGCTCACCGCCGACGAGAGCAAGCACTTGCAGGAGTCCGCCGCCGAACGCAAGCGCGAAATTCGCCGGCTGGTGGAGCTGGCACGAACCCACCGCCGCTTGAACGGCCGCGAGCTCAGCGTGGTCACCCGCATCGAGGGCCTGGTCAAGCTGTCGGACGACGCCGAGGCCAAGGGCGACATGCGCGAGGCCGACGCGCTGGCCGAGCGCGCCCTGGTGCTCGCCAAGGATCTCGAAGGTGAACGATAAGGCCGTGGGGCAGGCGCTGCCGCCTGCCAACCCTCACTCAACCGCTGCGGTTGGCAGGCGGAAGCGCCTGCCCCACTTAGCTGACGAGTTCCGCGCCCGCCGCCAAAAGCTGGCCGACGCCCTGGCCGCGCGCGGAGCCGGCGCCCTGTTGGTCTCGGCCGCTCCCAACATTCGCTATCTCTCCGGCTTCACCGGTGACAACGCCGCCCTGCTGGTGCTCCCCGGCCAGGCCGTTCTCTTCACCGATCCGCGTTTCGCCATTCAGGCCGCGCAGCAGGTCTCCTGCCGGGTGAAGATTTGCAAAGGCCCGCTCATGGAGGGCGTGGCCGCCGCGCTGGGCAAACTGGGCGCCGTGCGCATCGGCTACGAGGCCGCCCGCATGACCTGCGCGGCGTTCCAGGCGCTCGAGTCCCGCTTACCGATGAAAGCATCGCTCGATCCGTTCCCCGCCATGGTGGAAGAGTTGCGTATGATCAAGTCGGCGGCCGAGATCGAGCTGATCCGCCGCTCCGTCGAAATCAATTCGCGCGCCTTCGAGCTGGCCATCCGCCGTGTGCGCCCAGGCATGACCGAGCGCGACCTGGCGGCGGAGATCGAATACCGTATGCGCCGCCTGGGCGCCGAAAGACCCAGCTTCGAAACCATCGTCGCCGCCGGCCGCCGTTCCGCGCTTCCCCACGCCGAGCCCACCGCCGCCCGCCTCCGCCACGGCGACATGGTGGTGGTGGATATGGGGGCGTTTTGCGATGGCTACGCGAGCGACATGACGCGCATGTTGTTTCTGGGCACGCCCGGCGCCCGCGTCAAACGCATCTACCGCGCCGTGCTCG
The DNA here is from genome assembly GCA_050010695.1 of Bryobacteraceae bacterium. Taxonomy (GTDB): domain Bacteria; phylum Acidobacteriota; class Terriglobia; order Bryobacterales; family Bryobacteraceae; genus Bog-375. The sequence goes on along the minus strand of JBEKKO010000002.1, from coordinate 6,697 downwards.
AAGCCCAACTGGCCGGTATCGACCGTGTGCGCGCCGGCGTGGCCGCGTTCCAGGTGGATTCGGCCGCCCGCCGCGTGCTCCGCGCTCATGGCCTGGACCGCGCCTTCGTCCATTCCACCGGCCACGGGCTCGGCCTCGAGATCCACGAACCGCCGCGCCTCGGCAAGCGCGACAAGACCATCCTCCAGCCCGGCATGGCCGTCACCATCGAGCCCGGCGTCTACCTGGAAGACTTCGGCGGCATCCGCATCGAAGACACCGTCGAGGTGACCGAAACCGGCTGCCGCATTCTCACCCCAACCTCCAAAGAACTACGCGTGATTTGAGTGGGGCAGGTTGATTAACCTGCGCACGACCCAGAGGGTGCCTCGGTCAATCGGTGCAGCCGGGCGCCAGCCCGGCGGGTGACGCCGCTCAGCCCTTTATCCCCCCACCCGCTTCCCTCCGAAAATGCTCCACCGTGAGTCTCAGCCCCTCTTCGAGCGTCACTCGCGGCTCCCAGCCTAACGCGGCGCGCGCTTTGCCGATGTCGGGGCAGCGCTGCCTGGGATCGTCCTCGGGCAGCGGCTGGAACTCGGTGGGCGATTGCGAACCGGTCAGCCGCCGTATGTGCTCGGCGAATTCGAGGATCGTCATTTCGCGCGGGTTGCCCAGGTTCACCGGGTAGCGTTCGTCGGAGAACATCAGGCGGTAGAGGCCGTCCACCAGATCGCTGACGTAGCAGAAACTGCGGGTCTGCGAGCCATCCCCAAAAACCGTGATCGGCGCGCCCGCGAGCGCCTCGCACAGAAAAGCCGGCACCACGCGGCCATCGTCCAGCTTCATGCGCGGGCCGTAGGTATTGAAGATGCGCGCGATGTTGGTGGCCACGCCGTGCTTGCGATGGTAGGCCATGGTCAGCGCCTCGGCGAAGCGCTTGCTTTCGTCGTAGCACGAGCGCGGCCCGACCGGGTTCACGTGGCCCCAGTACGATTCCACCTGCGGGTGAACCTCCGGATCGCCATAACATTCCGAAGTGGAAGTCAGCAGGAAGCGCGCGCGCTTCTCCAGCGCCAGGTCGAGCATGCGCCGCGTGCCGGCCGAGCCCACGGCGAGGGTTTCGATCGGGTGTTCGTGATAATCCTTCGGGCTGGCCGGCGAGGCCATGTTCACCACCGCATCCACGGCGCCCGCGATCGAAAACGGCTCGGTGATGTCCTGCTGGATAAGACCGAAACGCGGTTCGTTCGCCAGGTGGCCCAGGTTGCGCGCCGCTCCAGTGAGGAAATTGTCGAGCCCCACTACCGTGTGCCCTTCCGCCAGCAGGCGGTCGCAAAAATGGGACCCTATGAACCCGGCCGCGCCGGAAACCACAATACGCAAGGAAACCTCCTACTTGATTCTATCCGGGCGGCGCGCGGACGTTGGGCCGCGGGTGCGTGCTACGCTCAGACTTTGGCGAATCCCGATGCACGCATCATGGCTCGCATCATGGCTGGAACGCTTCATTCTGATTGTGCTCGCCGGCGGCTCGGCGTGGCTGTTCTGGCGGCGCTTTCGCACCGTGGTCGACGCGTTGCGCACGGCGCGCGCAACGCCGGATTATAGCCTCGCGCCCATCGGCCCGCGCATCCGCCAGTTTCTTTGGGAAGTCGCCGCGCAGGGCAAGGTGATTCGCGGACGGCCGCTGGCCGGCCTCGCGCACGCATTCGTATTCTGGGGATTCTGCGCCTTCGCCCTGGTCACGCTCAATCATTTCACAGAGGCGTTCGGCTTGCGGCTGCTCTCGCCGTCGAGCGCCTGGGGGCGCGCCTATTTGGATTTTGTGGGTGCTTGGGCGGTCGTCGTCGCGGCGGCGATTACCGGCCTCTTCCTGCGCCGCTTCGTGGTGCGGCCGGTCTGGCTCGGCCAGCTCTCCAAGGAATCGGGCGTGATCGCCGGGCTGATCTTTTTCCTGATGCTCACCTACCTGGCCGGGCTGTGGCTGCCCGAGGGCGCCGCGGCGCACGCGAACTGGTGGCTGCACACGCTGGCGCTGCTCGCCTTCCTGCCGCTGATTCCGCACACCAAGCACTTGCACCTGGCGCTCAGCCCGGTGACTGTGTTCCTGCGCCGGCAAGGCTTCAGCCGCATACCGCCGCTCTCCGGCGACGACGATTTCGGACTCGATACCGGCAAAGACATCACACGCATCGACGCCCTGCAGGCATTCACCTGCGTCGAATGCGGCCGCTGCACCGAGCATTGTCCCGCGTATGCCACCGGCAAGGTTTTGAACCCGAAGGAAATCGTGCTTGGGGTTCGCCGTTACCTGAACGAATTCGGCACGGGCGGCGAAGCTCCGTTGCTGGGCCGCCACATCGACGAAGAGGCGGCGTTCCAATGCACCACTTGCGGCGGCTGCGAATTCGAATGCCCGGTGGGGATTCAGCACTTGCCGCTGATCGTCGGCCTGCGGCGCGGCGCGGTGAACACCGGAAAATGGGAAAACGACTACGGCTCCAAGCTGTTCCTCAACCTGGAGCGCAATGGTAACGCGCTCGGCTTCTTCCCCGCCGACCGGCAGAAATTCATCGAGAAGAACCAACTGCCGTTCTTCGATGGCACGCAGGAATACTGCCTCTGGCTGGGCTGCATGGGTGCTTACGATCCCCAAGGGCGGGAGATCGTGCTGGCGCTCGCGCGCGTGCTGCGCCATGCCGGCGTCACCTTCGGCGTGCTGCGCAACGAAAAGTGTACCGGCGATCCGGCGCGCCGCCTGGGCAACGATCTGGCGGCGGCGCAGGTGGCGGAAGCCAACATCGAAACGCTACGCGCGGCGAAGGTCGGCCGCATAGCTTCCATCTGCCCGCATTGCGTGCGCACCATCGGCACCGACTGGAAGGAATACGGGGCCGCTTTCAGCATCGAGCATCACAGCGAACTGCTGGCGCGGTTGGGGACGAAGTTGCCGTCCGCTCAGGCGTCGGCCGGAAAAGTCGTGTTCCACGATCCCTGCTACCTGGGCCGTTACCGCAATGTCTATGAAGAGCCGCGCAGCGTGCTGGAACGCTACGCGGATGTGGCCGAACCGGCGCGCACGCGCGAGCGTTCGTTCTGCTGCGGCGCCGGCGGCGGGCAAATGTTCCTCGGCGAAGAGAAGGGCAAACGCATCAACCTGGCGCGTGCCGAAGAACTGCTCTCGACTGGCGCTCCCGTGATCGGCACAGCGTGCCCCTTCTGCCAGAGCATGTTTCGCGACGCTCTCGGCACGCTCACCCAGTCGCCGCCCAAGCTGCTGGACATCGCGCAGATCGCCGCCGCCGCGCTGCCGGACCGGTAACTCGTGGCGCGCGCGTACACGCGTGCCCGCGCCGCGATCAGTACTTGGGTACGCTGGGATCGACTTTGTCGGACCAGGCCAGGATGCCGCCCACCACGTTGCGGACGTGCGCGAAGCCGGCCTGGCGCAGGATGCCGCAGGCCCGCGCGCTGCGCCCGCCGCTCTTGCAGTGGATCACGATGTCCCCGTCTTTGTCGAACTCGCCCACGTGTTTCGAGAATTCGCCGAGCGGAATCAGCCTGGCTCCGGGTATGCTGGCGATCCTGTGCTCGTGCGGTTCCCGCACATCGATCAGCACAAACTGGTCGCCGCGATCCAACTTCTGCTTGAGCTCCATCACGTCGATTTCGCCGTCGTTCACCTTGGCCTCCTGGGCGGGCGCGGCCTCGTGCCGGGGCACCCCGCAGAATTGATGATAATCGATGAGCCGGCTGACGGTGGGATGCGCGCCGCACACCGGGCACTCGGGATTCTTGCGCAGCTTGAGCTCGCGGAACCGCATGCCCAGCGCGTCATAGAGCAGCAGGCGGCCCACCAGCGGCTCGCCGATGCCCAAAATCAGCTTGACGGTTTCGGTGGCCTGAATGAGCCCGATGGTGCCGGGCAGTACGCCCAGCACACCGCCTTCGGCGCAGCTCGGCACCAGGCCCGGAGGCGGCGGCTCGGGATAGAGGCAGCGGTAGCACGGCCCGCCCTGGTAGGCGAACACGGTGGCCTGCCCCTCGAAACGGAAGATCGAGCCGTAGACGTTCGGCTTGCCGAGCAGCACGCAGGCATCGTTCACCAGGTAGCGCGTCGGGAAGTTGTCGGTGCCGTCGACCACGATGTCGTAATCCTTCAGGATCTCGAGGGCGTTCTCGCTGGTGAGCGCGACTTCGTGGCGGTCGATCGAGATGTGCGGATTGATCGCCAGCATCTTCTCCGCCGCCGAATCGAGTTTCTTGCGGCCGACGTCCTTGGTCGAATGGATGACCTGCCGCTGCAGGTTGGTGAAGTCGACCACGTCGAAATCCACCAGGCCGATGCGCCCGACGCCCGCCGCCGCCAGGTACAGCCCAAGCGGCGCGCCCAGGCCGCCCGCCCCCACCAGCAGCACCTTGGCCGCTTTCAATTTCTGCTGGCCCTCCATGCCCACTTCGGGAATGATCAGGTGGCGGCTGTAACGCAGGATCTCTTCGTTCGAAAGCGCGGGGGCGGCTTCTTTCGAGAGCGGCGGTGCGGTGAGGGCTGCGCCGCCGGCGATCGAGGGCACCAGCGAAATGGTGTCGCTCTCCGCCGCTGGCGTCGCCGCTTTGCCCAGGTAGCGTATGTCTTCGTCGTTCAGATACACGTTGACGAAGCTGCGCAGCTTGCCTTCATCGGTGAAAATCTGCTTGCGCAGGTCGGGGAAGCGGCCGGCCAATGCATCCAGCGCCTCGCCCACGGTTCCACCCGAAACGGTGACGGCGTTCTCCTTGGCGGTGTACTGCCGCAGCGGAGTGGGGATCAGAATCTTCGGCATGTCAGTACTGCAACTCCTCTCTGGCGGCTTCGGTCCGGTCGAAGTTCGGCAGCCAGCTATTGGCGTGGTGGAACTCGCCTTTTTGCACCGATAGCACCACGAACGAATACCAGGGGCAGGAATTCTCCAGATCGGTTTTCGAAAAGTACGCGTCGCAGTCGGGGTGCGAGTGGTAGATGCCGATCACGTCCAGGTCGTGTGCGCGCGCGGCGGAATCGGCGGCCAGCAGGTCTTCCGGACGCAGTTCATAGCGCGCGGCCTGCGCGCCGGCGAAGGCGTTGTCGAGGCGCAGCGCTTCGCGCACCGTCTTATCGTCGCCATCGGTCACGCCCAGCATGGCCCCGCAGCATTCGTTGGGATAAATCTCGGCGGCGTGCGCCAGCATGGCCTTCCAGGGGCCGGGTTCAATGCGGATCATTCCTCGTTCCAGAACCGTTCGCTCAAGTATTTTTCGGCGCTGTCGCAAAGCACGGTGACGATGGTCGCGCTTTCGCCGCGCGCCGTCACTTCGCGCGCCAGCACGGTGGCGGCATGCAGGTTGGCGCCGGAGGAAATCCCCACCAGCAGCCCTTCCTCGCGCGCCAGGCGCCGCACCATGCGGTAGGCGTCCTCGGTATCGATCCAGATGTTTCCGTCGGCCAGTTTGTCGTCGTAAAAGCCGGGCACGATGGCGGTGGGCATGTGCTTCAGCCCCTCCAGTCCATGGAAGCCGCTGGAGGGCTGCGCCGAGTAGCACTTCACCTCGGGCAGGTCGCGCCGCAGCCGCCGGGTGACGCCGGTGAAGGTTCCGCTCGTCCCCATCGAAGCCACGAAGTGGGTCAGCGTGCCGCCGGTTTGCTCGATGATCTCCGGGCCCGTGGTTTCAAAGTGGGCCTTCCAGTTGGCCGGATTGTTGTACTGGTCGGGGTAGAAATACGCGTCCGGGTCCGCCAGGTAGAGCTTGCGGCACAAACGGATCGCCCCGTCCGAGCTTTCGTCCGCCGCGCTGAACACCATCTCCGCGCCGTACGCCTGCAGAATGCGCTTGCGCTCCTCGGAGGCGTTCTCCGGCAGGACCAGCTTCACGCGGTAGCCGCGGTTGGCGCCGATCATGGCATACGCGATTCCGGTGTTGCCGCTGGTGGCGTCCAGGATGGTGCGCTGCCGGTTCAGCCGGCCCGACCGCTCGCCGTCCAGCACCATGTTGAGCGCGGCCCGGTCCTTCACCGAACCGCCCGGATTGAAATACTCCGCCTTGCCGAAAATCTCAACATCCGGGAACTCGCGCGCGATCCGGTCCAGGCGTAACAGCGGCGTATTGCCGATGGTCGCCAACAACGGCTCTGCCTGAGTGCGCGCCAGACGCGGAAAAGGAAGTGCTTGGGCCATGCTGTACCTTTATGGATTCCTTGCCGGCCATCCTGGATTCAAACATCCATGTGGCTGCTGGCAAAGGAATTACTGCATCCTTGAGCTGGCTCCATTGTACCATCTACCCAATCTCTGTCAATAAGGTAGGGTATGGAGGGGACGCGTTGCTGGCTCGGGAACGGCGACGCTCGTAGCATGCCCGACCAGGTGGGCGTATGGGATAATCGGGTGAGTTCCCCACCCTTCATGGACCGCGAATTCATCCGCAATTTCTCTATCATTGCGCACATCGACCACGGCAAGTCCACGCTGGCGGACCGGCTGCTGGAGGTCACCGGCGCGCTGTCGGCGCGCGAAATGATGGAACAGGTGCTCGACACGATGGATCTGGAGCGCGAGCGCGGCATCACTATTAAAGCCCACGCCGTCCGCTTGAACTACCGCGCCGACGACGGCAACCAGTATCAGCTCAACCTGATCGATACGCCGGGCCACGTGGATTTCTCCTACGAGGTTTCGCGCAGCCTGCAAGCCTGCGAGGGCGC
>JBEKKO010000001.1:0-134245 GCA_050010695.1 Bryobacteraceae bacterium | reverse complement strand
GTCTGCGGATCGTCCTACTTCGTGGCGCTCATCATCGTGCACCTGATGACGCCCCGCTACACGCCGGCCAAGCTGGATTGAACCGGCCTGATGGCGCGGGACTGGCGGCCGCGGCCCTCCGCTGGCCTTGCTCGCGGATCCTTGCTTTTTTTCCTTGCAGTTCCGCGCGGGGATGCGCCATATTGGGAATGGCGTCAGAGCTAAAGCCGTGTAGAGCGCATCCGAACGAGCGACATCGAAGCAGGTAAGCGCGCGCTCGGGCTGTGCAGACGGCGCGCCGGTGACTTCGATGGCGGACAATCTGCTGTTCTTTACCGAACTGATGGGCATGCCGGTGCTCGACCTGAAGGGCCGCCGCATCGGACGCGTCAAGGATGCGGCGCTAGTTCCGCGCGAGCACGTTTCCCGCCTCGACCGTTACCTGGTGGGCGGAGGCGACGCATGGCTGACCGTGCGCTACGACCAGGTCGCCGAGATCACCATCGAAACCGGAATCCGCCTCAGCGACGAACAGCTTGTTCCCTATCACGAGGACGATTGCATACTGCGCATCGCGCGCGACCTGCTGGACCAGCAGATCATCGACGTGACCGGCCGCAAAGTGGTGAAGGTGAACGACCTCACGATGGAGATCCACCAGGAGGGTGGGCGGACCACCGTGCATCTGGTGGAAGTGGACATAGGGCTGCGCAGCGTGCTCCGCCGGCTGCTGCAAGGCGGCATGCCGAGGCGCTGGATCCGGCGCCTGCAGGAACCCATTCCGCCGAACTCCATCCGCTGGGAACTTTGCAACGTGGTGGAATCCGATCCGCTGCGGCGGCTGCGCCTGGCCATCAGTTATGACAGGCTGGAAGAGCTGCACCCGGCGGACCTGGCCGACATCGTCGAAGAACTGGGACCGGCCGAGCGCGAAGCGATTTTCGAAACCATCGACAGCGAGGTGGCGGCCGACGCGCTTTCCGAAATCGATCCCAAAATGCAGGCGGCGATTCTGGAATCGCTCGAACCGGAGAAGGCGGCCGACATCGTCGAGGAGATGGCCCCCGACGAAGCTGCCGACGCGCTTTCCGAACTGCAGGACGAAACCAGCGAAGAGATCCTGGGCGAGATGGAGGCGGAGCCCAAAACGGAGGTCGAGGAACTGCTCGAGTTCGAGGAAGACACGGCCGGCGGCATGATGAACACCGAGTACGTGGCGCTTCCCGAAACGGCTTCCGTGGCCGACGCGCTGGTGGCGCTGCGCGCCAACGAAGACCTGCTCGAGCAGCTCAACACGATTTTTCTGGTGGACGCGCAGGAACGCCTGGTGGCCGCCATCCCGCTGGCGCGGTTGTTCGTGGCGGCCGCCGACTCGCGATTGAAGGAGCTGGCCAGCGATCCTCTCATTCAAGCCTCGGTCGAGGAATCGCAGGACCGCGTCACCGAGCAGTTCGATAAGTACAACCTTCTGACGTTGCCCGTGGTGGACGATGAAGGCAAGCTGGCCGGCGTGATCACGGCCGACGACATCATTTCCGTGCTGAGGCAGAAGTAGGATGGGACGACTGTTCGGCCGGTTCCGCTACCACATTCTCATATTCTTTGCCGTCATCGGGCCGGGGTTCATCACGGCCATGGTGGACAACGATTCCGGCGGCATTTACACCTATTCCGCCGCCGGCGCACGCTGGGGCTACCTGCCGCTGTGGACGCTGATACCCATCACGCTGGTGTTGATCATCACCCAGGAAATGTGCTCGCGCATGGGCGCGGTAACGGGCAAGGGCCTGTCGGATCTGATCCGCGAAGAATTCGGACTGCGGATTACCTTCATCATGATGACCTTGCTGGTGGTGACGAACTTCACCAACGTGGTGGCGGAATTCGCCGGCGTCGCCAGTTCGCTCGAGTTATTCCACATCAGCCGGTACATCTCGGTGCCGCTTTCCGCGGTGGCTGTCTGGTTTCTGGTGGTGAAGGGCAATTACCGCAGCGTCGAGAAGATATTTCTGTTCGCGTGCGTTCTCTACGGGTCGTACATCATTTCCGGCATTCTGGTGAGACCGGACTGGAAGCAAGCCGCGATTTACAGCGTCAAGCCGGTGCTGCTGCTGGACCGCGACTACATCTATATGCTGATCGGCATGGTGGGCACCACCATCGCGCCGTGGATGCAGTTTTACCTGCAATCGGCGGTGGTGGAAAAAGGGATCACCGCCAAGGAGTACGCCGCGTCGCGCGTGGAAGTGGTGGTGGGCTGCATCATGACGGACGTGATTGCGTTCTTCATCATCGTGGCCTGCGCGGGAGCCATTTACAGCGTGGCGCCGAAGGACATTCAGGATGCCGGGGCGGCCGCGCTGGGGCTCAAGCCGTTTGGCCAGTACGCCTTTCTGCTGTTCAGCGCGGGGCTGTTCAACGCCTCGATTTTTTCCGCCTCCATCCTGCCGCTATCGACCGCCTATTCGGTCTGCGAAGGGCTGGGGTTCGAAACCGGCGTCGACAAGAAGATGCGGGAAGCGCCGATCTTCTACCTCCTTTATACGCTGCTGATCGTGTTCGGCGCCGGCGTGGTTCTGCTGCCGCACTTCCAACTGGTGAAAATGATCCTGCTTTCCCAGGTGCTGAACGGCGTGCTGCTGCCATTCGTGCTGATCCCCATGCTCCTGCTGATTAACCGCAAGGACCTGATGGGGGAGTGGGTGAACCCGCGCTGGTTCAACCTGGCCACCTGGATCACGGTGGCCTTCATGATCGGCATCACCCTGGCGCTGGTGGCCGACACCATCAAGGCCATGTGGCACTCATAGGGCCTGTCAGGAAATAATCATGCCAAATCCCGGCGGCCGACGTGGCGCACGCACTCGTGCGTGCCGTGTCGAGACTCTTCTCGACACCCGCTGGCGCACGGAAAACCGGCGTCGGCATGAGTGCCGACGCGGCGCGCACGAGTGCGTGCGCCACGTCGGAATGGTAAGGTTAAATCCATGAAACACAGCGAAGGTTTCCTGCAGTTGGTGAATGACGCCAAGTCGCGCGTGAAGCAGATCGATATCGAAGGCTACCGCAAGCTGCGCGATTCTGCCGAACCGCACCTGCTGGTGGATACTCGCGAAGAGAGCGAGTGGGCCGCCGGCCACGTAGCGGGTGCGATTCACTTGAGCAAGGGCATCATCGAGCGGGATATCGAGACCCGTGTGCCGGACCACGCAGCGACGCTCGTGCTCTATTGCGGCGGCGGATTCCGCTCCGCGCTGGTCGCCGATAATTTGCAGAAGATGGGCTACACGAATGCCATCTCGCTCGATGGGGGCTGGCGCTCGCTTAAAGATTCCGGCCTGCCGCTGGAGTGAGGGGGCGGAGCAAAAGGTACGCTGACGTGCTGGCTCAGTCAACGTCCGTTGATTCATCACCGCGCAGCTGCGCGAGTTCCTCCTCCCACTCCCTTTCAAGGTCTGCATACTGTCCCTCATCAGGCCCCTTGGGACAGCCGGCGCTTGCCATCGCTTCGGAAATCTCCTGGAGGCGGCGATGGATGAGACCACGTAGATAAAGCCGCTCGCGCATGTATGCGTGCTCGTCGGCCAGTGCCTGAAACAGCTCATTTCGCTCGGCGCGAAGCAGATCGCAGCGCGTGATCCTGATCGCAATCATGACGGTGATTGTATCAGGCGAGCGCCTTCAAAACCGGGACTGGCCTATGACGCCCGATTGCACTCTTCGGTGCGGGGCCTTGCTGGTTAGGATGAAAAGACTTGTTCCACCAGGCTTCGGGTTGCATCAAGCGTCTCGCGCGACTTCTTTTCGCTGATGCCTTCCCCGTGGAGAAAATCGTTGGCGTTCTGCCTGACCGTGTCGTGCGCAACCTTCGCCATGCAGTCATCCAGTATCCCGCGTCGCCTAGCCGCGTCGATCATGATCTCGAGGGTGGTGCCTTTGACCGTGTCGCGTGCTGGCAGCCGTGCCTTTAGAGCTTCCTCAAGGCAGGCCCGGCCTAGCGCCACGGAAGCGCCGTGGAATCCGTATAGCCAGCACTTCGTACTCTCGCGAAGATACGAAACGACACGTGGCGGGGCGAGGCCCGTGATCGGTGGGGCCTCAAGATTAAATGTCTTCTTGTTCAAGCGCGCCAATACCTTGATCAATTCGAAGGCGTAGTGGAATTCTGTGTTCCTGCGGGTCCAGTCAGTCGATTGCTGAGTGGCCATTTTGGAGACGTGGGCATGTGCAGGCGAGATACCGCTTTCGCGGCATTGGGCGAGGGCGCCGGCGGCCATGACGGCTGTCAGGCGACGCCTGGCCGCCTCAAGGGCGTCGTCGTTCGAGACAAATTCCGGAGCAGTCCTTCCAATTGTCATCGAAACAACCTCACCGCACGAATCTCGCTGCATGTGGAGGTTGCCGAAGTTCAACTGCTCGATGAACCATTTCAAGACTGTGTGGAGAGGCGTTTCCGGCAGTTCGCCAGCCGAACGCTGGATGTATGTCCAGAATCCATCATCCGTTTGTTCAACATTCGCCTTGCCGGTGAAGCTCAGTTGTCTTCCTCCATCCTCAGATCAAGATACCCAAAACGCCCGTCGGGCGCGGTACGCACAAGGGTGATTGCCTCTCGAAGACTGGCCATGCATTCCGCGCGCGATTTGCCTTGGCCGTTCGCTCCGGGTACTTCGGCGCAATACGCGATGTACCAGGGACCGTCCTTCTCGACAATCGCCGTGAACTCGTTGCGTATGCGTCCATTTTACCGCTCTCACGTGGGCTGAAGGAGGCGCGCCGGATTCGAGAGAACAACGGGCAAGCTAAAAAGCATGCCCCACCAACCCGACCTCTTCCGAGCCGCTTGTTATACTGGGCTTTCCAAATGCTGAGGGTCAGGTTTGCGCCCTCTCCCACCGGGTTTTTGCATGTGGGCAGCGCGCGCACGTTCATTTTCAATTGGCTTTTTGCCCGCCACCACCGCGGCACCATGATTCTGCGCGTGGACGATACCGACGTGGGGCGGAACACCGAAGCCTCGCTCAACTCCATTTTTGACGGCCTGCGCTGGCTGGGGCTCGGCTGGGACGAGGAATACCGGCAGTCGGAGCGCCTTGCGCTGCACCGGCAAATGGCGCAGGCGATTTTCGCGAAGGACCTCGCCTACCGCGATTTCACGCCCGCCGGCGCGGCGGATACGGAACGCTCGGGCGAGCACGGGACATGGCTTTTTCCGCCCGGCATGCGCGAACTTTCGCGCCAGGAAAGCGACCGCCGTGCCGCGGCCGGCGAGCCGTTCGCACTGCGGTTCCGCGTGCCGCACGAGAGCGGGCGCGTGATCCGCTTCGACGACGGCGTGTTTGGCGAGCAATCCAAATCCACCGCCGATATCGAGGATTTCGCCCTGCTGCGCAGCGACGGCATGCCGACTTACCACCTGGCCTCCTGCGCGGACGACGCCGATTTGCGGATAAGCGACATCATTCGCGGCCAGGATCACATCACCAACACTTTCAAGCACGTGCTGATTTTCGAAGCGGCCGGCGTGGAGCCGCTGCGTTTCGCGCACCTGCCGCTGCTGGTCGCTCCCGATGGCGCCAAGCTGTCCAAGCGCAAGCATGGGCCGGTGGTGAGCGTCACCACTTACCGCGATGCAGGTTTTCTGCCGCATGCGTTCCTCAACTTTCTGTGCCTGCTCGGCTGGTCGCCCAAGGACGATCGCGAGCGCATGACGCTCGATGAGCTGACCGAAGCCTTCACGCTCGAAGGCATCAACCGCAGCAACGCGGTGGTCAACTTTAGCGAAGCCGATCCGTTCGATCCGAAAGCCGTCTGGCTGAACGCGGACACCATTCGCAGCATGCCGGTGGACGCGCTCGCGCAGGCGCTGACGCCGTTTGTCGAATCCGCCGGTTTTACGGTCACCCCTGAGAAAATTGCGCTGATCACGCCGCTGATTCAGGAACGCATACGCCTGCTCAGCGAAGTGACCACGGTCGGCGATTTCTTTTTTATCAAGCAGTTGGCGCCCTACGATGCCGCCGAACTCATCCCGCAGAAGGGCGACGCTGCGATGGCTGTCCGCGCGATCGAGAAAGGCGCCGCGGTGCTGGGCACAGCCGAGTTTCGCCACGACCCGCTGGAACAGGCGCTGCGCGCGGCTTCGGTCGAATTGGGGATCAAGGCCGGCCAGATGTTTCAGCCCGTACGCGTAGCCGTATGCGGGCGCAAGAACGCTCCGCCGTTGTTCGGTACCCTGGAAGCGCTGGGGCGAGAGACCTGCCTGGAACGGATCGGGCAGGCTTTGGAAAAGTTGAAAACCATATGAACCCGTCCAACGTCAACGCCGGTGACCCGGGCAACCCGCCCGGCGCCGGTCCTTCGAATTTCGTCCGCGACATCATTCTCGAGGACTTGAAGACGAATAAATGGGGAGGCCGCGTACACACGCGCTTCCCGCCGGAGCCGAACGGCTACCTGCACATCGGTCATGCCAAATCGATCTGCCTCAACTTCGGCCTGGCAGCCGAGTTCGGCGGCAAGACCAACCTGCGCTTCGACGACACCAACCCCGAGAAGGAAGAGACCGAGTACGTCGACTCCATCATGGAGAACGTGCACTGGCTGGGGTTCGATTGGGAAGACCGCTGCTTCTACGCCTCGGATTATTTCGGCCAGTTGTACGAATGGGCGGTGCAGACGATCAAGGCGGGCAAGGCCTACGTCTGCGATCTAACCGCCGAGGAAATGCGGCAATACCGCGGCACGCTCACCGAGCCCGGTAAAGAGAGCCCCTACCGCAACCGCAGCGTGGAAGAAAACCTGGACCTGTTCGAGCGCATGCGCGCGGGCGAATTTCCGGATGGATCGCGCACGCTGCGCGCCAGGGTGGATATGGCGTCGGCGAACCTCAACATGCGCGACCCCGTGATGTACCGCATCCTGCACGCGGAGCATCATCGCACGGGGGACAAGTGGTGCATCTACCCGATGTACGACTATGCGCACGGCCAATCGGATTCGATTGAAGGGATCACGCATTCCATCTGCACGCTCGAGTTCGAAGACCATCGCCCGCTGTACGACTGGTTTTGCGAGGCGCTAGGCATCTATCATCCGCAACAGATCGAGTTCGACCGCCTGAACCTGACTTACACGCTACTTAGTAAGCGCAAGTTACTCCAACTGGTGAAGGACGGGCACGTGAACGGTTGGGACGATCCGCGCATGCCCACCCTGGCCGGCATCCGGCGGCGCGGCTACACGCCGGAGGCGATCCGCAATTTCTGCAAAGCGATCGGCGTTTCGAAGACCACCGGCACCATCGAACTGGGCCTGCTGGAGCACCACCTGCGCGAGGATTTGAACCGGCGCGCGCCGCGCGTGATGGCGGTGCTGCGGCCGCTGCGGGTGGTGATCGACAATTATTCGGAAGGCCAGGTGGACTGGTTGGAAGCCGGCAACAACCCCGAGGACGCTTCCGCCGGCACGCGGCCGGTGCCCTTCTCGAGGGTGCTGTACATCGAGCAGGAGGACTTTCGCGAAGACCCGCCGAAACAGTATTACCGGCTCTCGCCGGGGCGCGAAGTGCGGCTGCGCTATGGTTACTTCATCACCTGCACCAGGGCGGTGAAGAATGAGAAGGGCGAGTTCACGGAAATCCACTGTACGTACGACCCGGCCACACGCGGCGGCAACGCGCCAGACGGGCGCAAAGTGAAATCGACCATCCACTGGGTTTCGGCCGGGCACGCCATCGATGCCGAAGTGCGGCTGTACGACAGCCTGTTCGTCAAACCGGACCCCAACCAGACCGAGGAGGGGCAGAGCTTCCTCGCCAACCTCAATCCGCATTCGCTTGAAGTGCTCGCCGGTTGCAAGCTGGAGCCCGGCCTGAAGGACGCCGCCGCGTACAGTCACCATCAGTTCGAGCGGCTGGGCTACTTCTCGGTGGACCCGGATTCGGCGCCGGGCAAGCTGGTCTTCAACCGCACGGTGGCGCTGCGCGACACCTGGGCGAAGATCGAGAAGCGGGAAAAGGGCGGCCGGTGATCATCCTGGGAATCGGCGGCGTGTTGGGCGACGCGGCCGCCGCTATTTTGAAGGACGGCGAGCTGGCCGCCGCGGTGGAAGAATCGAAACTGCTGCGGCGCCGCATGCACTGGGGCGGCCGCGACCCACTGCCGGAGCGCGCCATCGCGATGTGCCTGGAACTCGCCGGCGCCAAAGCCGAGCAGGTGGACGCGGTAGCCGTGGCGCGGCCGGTGCCGGAGAAGGACTTTTACCTGCGGCTGCGCGCCCAGTTTCCAGCCAGCCGCATCACGCTGGTGGAGCACCACCTGGCGCACGCGGCCTCGGCTTACTTCGCTTCTCCTTTCGACGAGGCCACCGTGCTGACGCTCGATCGCGGCGGCGATTTCCGCTGCGGCTCGCGATGGACCGGCCACGGCGCCAGCATGACCATCGAGCAGGAGCATTACTCGCCGGATTCGCTGTGCGACGTCTACAGCCGCGTCACCGAACTGCTGGGCTTCGAAGCCAACGTGGACGAGCACAAAGTGCAGTGGCTGTCGGTGCACGGCGATGCGCGCTTCCGCGATCTGTTCCTGGAAATCCTCACAGCCGACGAAGGCGGGCTGCACGTGAACCGCGCTTTCTTCAGCAGCCAGCGTCCGCATTCGGGCGGTTTCGGACACCGGTTCTATGCGGCGCTCGGCCTCGAAGACGGCGCGCCCATCCCGGAAGCGATGCGCGCGCCCATCGCGGCCGGTGTGCAGCAGGCGGCCGAGGCGGCCGTGATGAGGCTGGCCGGGCAGGGGCGCAACCTGTGCCTGGCGGGCGGCCTGGGCTTCAACGCGCTGCTGGTTTCGGCGCTCGAAAACCAATCCGGCTTCGAAAATGTTTTCGTCCAGCCGGTGGCGGGCAATGCGGGCACGGCCATCGGGGCCGCGCTCGAAGCCTGGCACCACCTCTTCCGGCAAGAGAAGCGCGTTCGCCTCGAGACGCTCGCTTTGGGCCCCAGCTTCAGCGCGGCCGACACCAAGCAGGTGCTCGAGAACTGCAAGCTGCGCTTTCATTACCTGCTGACCACCGAGGAGCTGATCGGCGCCGCGGTGGCGCAGTTGAACGATCACAAGATTGTCGCCTGGATGCACGGGCGGATGGAATTCGGCGCGCGCGCGCTGGGCAACCGCAGCATCCTGGCTTCGCCGCTCGATCCGTATTCCACCGAGAACCTGAACACTTTCATCAAGCACCGCGAGCCGGTGCGCAAGTTCGCGGCCTCGGTGCCGGCCGAGTTGGCCGGCCAGTATTTCGAGGTGGGGCCGAATGCGCGGTACCTCGCGACGGTGGGCCGCGTCCGGCCGGAGCATCGCGAGAGATTCGCCGCCGCCATCCTGGCTGGCGATCTGGTGCGCGTGCACACGGTGGACGAACGCGAGAACCCGCTCTACTGGAAGCTGCTGCACGCCGCCGGCGAATCCACCGGGCTGCCGGTGCTCTATAATACCTCGTTCAACCTGTTTGGCGAGCCGTTGGTTTCCGACCCGCGCGACGCCGTGCGCAGCTTCTACTCCTCCGGCATCGACGCCATGTTCGTCGGCAATTTCTTTTTGCAGAAATAGGTAGCATCACGCCTCTGAAGTTCGTTGACAAAACCCCTACGAGGCTATCGCTCCGTTGCAGGGCCTAAAGGCCATGTCTAGTAGATCCCATGCCGGCACGACTGAAGCCGTGCCCTGATACAAAGCTCCGGAATCATGTTGCGAACTTGTGAGACGGGACAGTAGCGCCGCGTCAGAATATCTTCATCCCCAGATATTTCCTAGGGTTCTTGAGCAGGTCGTGCGCAAAGGCGCCCATTTCGCGCGACATGCCTGTGAGGTTGTCATAGAACTGGGATGAGGTGAACTCGGGGCCGGCATTGAAATCATCCACCGCGCGAGCGAGCGCCGTCAGGCGGCGGGTCCAATCCAGGTACAGGTCGTCGGACTGAAAAATCTGACCGGCGCGCGTATCGGCCACGGATTTGCGCAAATCGCGGGCTGCGTCGAGGAACTGCTGGTATTGGCCGGTGTCGCGCAGCCATGGGCTGGACTGGATGCGGGCGAGCGTCGAATCCAGGCGCACCAGCGGATCGTCGATCTGATGGTAAAGGCGATCCGTATAGAGCAGGCTGCCCACCGCGCCGGTGGTTTTCGCCGCCGCGCGCAGGTCATTTTGCAGCTCGGCCATGCGCCGCACCACGTCGGTGTATAGCTGGTCCCCTTGGACGAATTTGCCGACCGGGCCGTGGCCGGTCTCCATGTCTCGCAGAGTGGCATCCACGATCCGCAACTGCTCCTCGAACTGCGCCAGGTCCAGGCTCTTCATCAGAGCCGGCCCGCCCTTGTAGTGGATCTCGCCGCCGGCCGCGACGTGGGTCGAACCGGTCCCGCTGGTGATGTCGACAAACTGATCGCCGACCAGGTTGTCGGCAGTCAGTTCCGCGGTCGAATCGCTGGTGATGGTGGACAGGCGGCTGCTCCGGATGCTGAGCACCAGGCGCACCGCGCGATCCGGGACGGTCGAGCCGGACAGCGCGATGCCCGCCGTGGTGCCGACGTCGATTCCATCCACGCGCACGTCCGCCCCGGTATCCAGGCCAGTGGCGTCGGGCACGTAAAGGTACACGGTTACCTTCGGCTGCAGGAAGGTCCCGCCGCTGAGCAGGAGCACCAGCACGGAGAGAATCGCGAGCGCGGCCAGGGTGACCGCGGCAACGCGGACCTTCGCCCAACCAACGCCGCGAGTAGCTGACATTCACCTGGGATTGTACCGCGCGGGGAGGGAAGACGGGCGCGGCTGGCTGGAGACAGCATCGCGAAATAGAAATGGACGGGCAAGCTTCAGCTTGCCCGTGGGAATCTGTCTTACGGCTTCTTGACTGTCGCCGGTGCGGCTGCCGGCGCTGCGGCGGGCGGCTTCGGAGCCTCCGCGTTCGGATGGGCTTGGTCGTAGAGCCGGACGATATCGGGCGTAATATTCGTGGAAGCGGCGGCCCAGAGAACGTCGGTTTGCGGGTTGCTCACGTCCAGCACCATCGCATACTGATTCTGCGTCGCGTACTCTTCGACGATCTTCATCATCTTGGCGCCCAGGTCCTGCATGATGCGGCCCTGCTCCCCCTCCAGGTCGTCGTTCATGTCCTGGCCCCTGCGGTTCAGTTCCTTGGTGCCGGCGTCGATATCCTTTTGCAGCCGGTCCTTGGCCTCGTCGCTCATGGTGGCGCTGCCTTTGCGCAACTGTTCCTGTAGCGCTTCGACGTCGGAGCGCTTCTTGTCCAGTTCCGTCTTGCGCGGGTTGAACTTGGCCTGCACGTCGGCAGCGGCCTTCTGCCCGTCCTTGGTGTTCAGGATGGCGGACTGGATATTGATGATCGCAATCTTGGTGGGCGCCGGCCCCGTCGCCTGGCGCGGTGGCGGCACGGCGGCCGGTGTCGGTGCGGGCTGCGCCTGGGCGCACGCCAGAACGGCGGTGCAGCAGAGCAGCGCGGGAATTGCGGCTACGTTCTTTTTCAAGCTCAAACTCCTAATCGTGAAATCCTATTATAGCGGGACGCTCCGGCGACCTTGCTAGAACGTCCTGCCAACGGTAAACCGGACCATGGTCGACTTCTCGTCCCAGGGGTACAGCGGCCCGTAATTGGCAACCGCGTTGTTGTACGTCGCCACATTGGGGAACATGCTGCGGTCCGCCGCAATCGGCGTTTGAATATTCGTGTCCAGCCGCAGCGGGTTGTACGCAAAGTAAATCCGGAAGGGCGCATTGACAACCGGAAGAGTGACGTCGATCTCCAGCCCCGTCGAGGCGCGCACATTTTCCGTGCCGGGCGCAATCTGCACCTGGCCGCTGTAACCAGCCGACGGAAACTCCTCGTTGAGGTCCAGCACGCGCTGCGGATCCATGGTGAGCTGGCCCGGCCGCAGGATCCGGTTGACGCCGGCGTCGAAGAACGGCACCAGGGTCACCACCTGGCCGACAATCGGAATCCGGTACTCGAAGTTCCCATAGCTCTGCCAGTCGCCTCCCGGCGTGATGATCTGGTAAACCGGCATGGTCATGTACACGTTGGTCGGCGTGAGCACTCCGCCAACCACGGTGTTTTGCGTTCGCGCCGATCCGTCGGCGTTATAGACCTGCACTTGAGCCGTGGAGGGAATGAAGGCGATCGGCGTGATGCCCCAGATGTTGAAGCCGCGTATATCGTTCTCGCCGCCCATGAAACTGCGCGAGAACGGCGGGATCAGCTTGCCGCCGTAACCGGTGATCAGCCAGGTGCTGAAATGGAAGGCCAGCACGTTCTTCTTGCTGAAGACGGGCGATGGGTGGAAGTACTTCACGTCAACCGCCGGCCGCAGCGTATTGACGTTACCACCCAGTATGCTGCCGGCGGCCGCAATCGAAAAGAAGATGCTCTTGCCGCCGGTCGGGTTGAGCGGGTGATTGACCGTGTTGTAGGAAATCGACGGCGTGATCGAGCTGGTGTGAATGCCGTTCAGCGCGTTGGGCCCGTAAACACCGCTGAAATCGATGTAGTCGAAATAGTTCGTCGCGCCGGTGGTCTGCGTGACGATGTCCGAAATACTGTACCCGTACGTGATGCCGGTGCGCCAGAAGCTGCGGTGAAGCTGGTAGCTCGCCGACACATTGAAGCCCTTGCTGTTCTGGATGTAGTTCAGCAGGTTCTGGTTGTTCGGGCCCGAGATGGAACTGAACAGCGGCAGCAGGTTCTGCCCATACAGAATCGAGGCTTCGCGGGCCTGGTTGTAATCGAAGCGGCTGATGAAGACCGTGAAACCAGCCTGGATGGGTTTGTCGAATAAGTAGGGCTCGGTGAATCCGAGGGTCGCATTCTGCATGCGCGTGCCGAGTTGCCCGTTAAGCGACAGGGTTTCGCCCAAGCCGAGGAAGTTGTTGGTGGAATAATTCGCCCCCACGAAGCTGCCCGCGATTCCCGAAATGCCGCCGTTCAATCCGATCGTGTTCTTGCCCTTTTCCTTCACCTTGAGCGTAATATCCACCGTGTCGGTTCCCGGATTGGTCTTGATATCCGCCGCCTCTTCCTTCTTCAGCATTTCGAAATAGCCGAGTTGGTTGAGCCGCAGAATGCTCAGGTCCCAAAGCTGGGTGTTGAACATGTCGCCTTCATCCAGCAGGATTTCCCGCCGGATCACGCGGTCGCGGGTGGTTGTGTTGCCGGCAAAATCGATGCGCCGGATGAAAAACTGCTTGCCTTCGTCGGCCGTGATGGTGAGATCGATCTGGTCCGTGCCCGGCTGCGGTTCGAACGACGGCTCCGGCACGAAGTTGATATACCCGAACTGGCCGTATAGCTTGCGCATGTTCTCCATCCCCTTGCGCAGCTTATCGGTGGAGAACACGTCGCCTTTCTTCATCCCGAACAGCGCCATCAGAACGTCGGGCGTGCGGAAAAGTTTGACGCCCACGAAATTCATCGATTGCAGGTGATACAGGCGGCCTTCCTCGACCGGAATCGTAATGTCGGCGTAAATGCCGGGCGACTCCATCTTGATAAGTGGCAGTCGCCAGCCATGGCCGCCGCTCGGATAGACCTTGACCGTCTCGTCCAGCGCCTTGAACTCGAAGTAGCCGGCTTTCTGGTATTCGTCGCGGATATGTTCCTTGTCCTCCTCGAGCTTGGCCTGGTCGTAAGTCTTGGCAAACACGTTTTCAAACAGGATCGAGTGCGGGATGCCGTAGGGATGGAGGTTCTTCATCGCCGCGATCACCCAGCGCTGCTTCTCCGCCTGGTTGCCCGCGATGATGATCTTGCCCACCTTCACCTTGGGCCCTTCCTTGACGTTGAACGTGACTTTGAGCGAGGAAGGCGGAATCTGCTCCACCACCGGGTCCACCGTCGCGTACTGGCGGCCACGCTCGGACAGGAATTCCTTCAACACCTGCGCGGCGTGCTGAATCTTGTTGGGATCGTACTGCGATTCGACCACCAGTCCGACCTTGCGCTCCTTGAAGCGGTCGAGAATCTCCGACACCGTCACCGTGTGGATGCCTTCGTAGTTAATGGTGCGGATGACGCGGCGTTCGGTCACCACGAAGCGCAGGATCAGGCCACCGGAAGGGTCCGGCTCGGTTTCGAGAACGATGTCGTCGAAGCGGCCGGTGTTCCACAGCGCCATGAAGTCGCGCCGCAGCGCTTCTTCGCTGTACAGATCGCCCGCCTTGGTGAAGATCAGCGCCTTCAGCGTTTCGGAAGGAACCCGGCGGGCGCCGCGGAATTCGATCCCTCTGATCACCTCGCCGGTAACCGGTTGCGGCGCTGCGGGAGCCGGTGCTGGCGCTTCCAGTGGTGGCGCCGGCTGGCTCGGCGGATTCGGAACGGTCTCCAGCGGACTGGGTTGGGTCGGCGGCTGGGCCGGCTGCGGCGCCGGTTGCTGCGCCGGTTTGGCCGTCCCCGGCACGTCTTCGAACGGGTTGCGCTGTTGGGTCGGCGGCTGCGGCGGATTCTGCTGAGGCGAGGCCGTTTGCGCCGGCGGGGTCTGAGCCTGCTGCGCGCCGGCCGGCGCCACCAGGCCGCCCAAACACAGCGCCGCCACCGCCAGACTCCGCCGCCCGAGGTACTTCATGCGCGCATACCTTTCCGTTGTGCCCTGCCGCGAAGATTTTGCATGGGGAATGACGTCACTCGGGTTAGCCGGCCGTACTGATGATAAGCACTCATTCTAGCGGATCTCAGACGCTCCAAACAACGAGGCGCCAGCGTCCACAGGTGTGAACGCCCGTCACAGGCCGCCCGACTGCCTCGCGCGCATTCCCGCCTGGGTGCTTCAGCCGGCCATCCCCGTCTCCCGAACGCAGTGCACGTTCGCGGCCAGCCGCCGCGCCAAGCGCGCTCCAGCGCCGGAATCCGTTTGAATCAAGCGGGAACCGCGCCGCTAATGAATCGACGATAGCGTCGAGCGGCATCCCTGCCTGGAACCCGCCGGCCACACCCTGTTGCAGAAAAGCGGCAGCACCCGGCTCTGGAACCTGCCCTGCAACCCGGACCCGTCGCGGAATTAGAATAGGCATTGCCCCATGCTTAAACCGACCATCTTTCGCGAATACGATATCCGCGGCTTTGCCGACACCGAACTTTTGAGTGAGCACGTTGCCGCGCTCGGCCAAGCCCTCGGAACCTACTTGCGGCGTCACGGCGGACCGCATCTCTGCCTCGGCCGCGACACCCGGCTCAGTTCCACCCGCTTGCGCGATGCCTTGATGCTCGGCCTCAAAACCAGCGGCTGCCACGTCACCGATATCGGCGTGCAGCCGACTCCCCTGCTCTACTACGCCACCGTTCACTCGAAGGCCGATGGCGGCGTGATGATCACCGGCAGCCACAATCCACCCGAATTCAACGGCTTCAAAGCCGTGTTAGGCGCTGGCACCATCTACGGCGAGGCCATTCAGGAGATTCGCCGCATGATCGAAACCGGCGATCTGGACGGCGGCGCCGGCAGCGAAACCGCCGCCGACGTTACGACTCCCTACGTCGATGAAGTCGCCGCCCAGTTCCATTTCCCGCGCCGGATTCGCGTGGTGGTGGACGCCGGCAATGGCGTCGGCGGCCCCGTCGCGCACCGCGTTCTGGAGCGCCTCAACGTCGAGGCCGTGGAAATGTTCTTCGAGATGGATGGCCGTTTCCCCAACCATCATCCCGACCCCACCGTCCCCCGCAATCTCGAAGCGCTGATCGCCCGCGTGCTCGAAACCAAAGCCGATCTCGGCATTGCCTTCGACGGTGACGCCGACCGCATCGGCGCCGTCGACGAGCGCGGCTCCATCCTCTGGGGCGACCAGTTGATGATTCTCTACGCCCGCGAAATCCTCACGCGCAAGCCGGGCGCCACTTTCATCGGCGAAGTGAAATGCTCCCAGCTCATGTATGACGATCTCGCCGCTCGCGGCGGCCATCCCATCATGTGGAAGACCGGCCATTCGCTGATCAAGGCCAAAATGAAGGAGACCCACGCCGAATTGGCCGGCGAAATGAGCGGCCACATGTTCTTCGCCGACCGCTATCACGGCTATGACGACGCCATCTACGCCGCGTGCCGCCTGATCGAGATCGTGGCCAATTCCGCCCGCCCGCTCTCCACCCTCCTGTCCGATCTGCCGCACACCGTCACCACCCCCGAAATTCGCTTCGATTGTCCGGATGAAATTAAGTTCGAGGTGGTGCGCCTGGCCGCCGCCGAACTGCGCGCTACCCACAAAACCATGGATGTGGACGGCGTCCGCGTCCTGTTCGCCGAAGGATGGGGACTCGTGCGCGCCTCCAACACCCAGCCCGTGCTGGTGATGCGCTTTGAAGCCACCACGCCCGAACTGCTAGCCCAATACCAGCGCGAAGTGGAGTCCGTTGTCAGCCGCTCTAAATACCAGGCCCAGCAGAGGCCCGGTTAACGTTATCATCCAACCCCTCTATCGTTAACACCTGCAACGGCGTCCCGCGTATTGGATTACATTATCTTTTAGGGCAAATGCCCCAGGAGTGAATCGATGAGTCTGAGAATTCTTGGCTTTACGGCAATCCTGATACCCCTTGTATCCACGGCAGCCTCCTCGCAGGCGCCGCCATCCTCCAACATCCCGCACCTCGAAGAACAGGGAACCGCCACGCAGTTGATCGTGGACGGCAAACCGTTCCTGGTCCTGGGCGCGGAATTGAACAACTCCAGCGCCTCCAGCATGGAGTACTTGCGGCCGCTCTGGAGCAAAATCGCGGCCACCAACCTCAACACCGTGCTGGCAACCGTCTCCTGGGAGTTGATGGAACCCGAGGAGGGCCGCTTCGACTTCAGCCTGGTCGACGGTCTGATTCAGGATGCCCGCCGGTACAACCTGCGCCTGATCCTGCTCTGGTTCGGTAGCTGGAAAAACGGCAAGTCCACTTACCAGCCCGTGTGGGTCAAGACCAACCAGCAGCGGTTTCCAATCATCCAGGACGAGAAAGGCACGGGCCTGCCGACGCTCACCACCCTGAGCGACGCCAACCGCAACGCCGATGCGCGCGCCTTTGCCGCGTTGATGAAGCACATCCGCGAGGTGGACGGCGACGCGCACACGGTCATCATGATGCAGGTGGAGAACGAAGTCGGCGTGCTCGGCCCCTCGCGCGACCACTCGCCGGTGGCCAACCAGGCGTTCGCGGGGCCGGTGCCCAAGGAGTTCATCGACTATCTCCAGAAGCACAAAGACACTCTCATTCCCGAGTTGCACAAGCGTTGGGAAGCCGCCGGCTTCAAGACTTCCGGAAGCTGGGCGGAGGTCTTCGGCGCCGGCATCGAAACCGACGAAATATTCATGGCGTGGAACTACGCCCGCTACGTTGGCTATGTCGCAGCCGCCGGAAAAGCCGAATATCCGTTGCCGATGTTCGTCAACACCTGGCTGCTCCAGGGACCGGACAAGCCCACCGAGCGCATACCCGGCGGCTATCCGAGCGGCGGCCCATTACCCCAGGTAATGGATGCCTGGAGGGCAGGCGGGCCGGCCATCGACATCCTCGCGCCCGACGTCCACGTTCCAAACTACGACGATTGGTGCGCCTGGTACAAGCAATCCGGCAACCCGCTGTTCATTCCCGAATCGAGAGGAGACGCGAAGGGCGTCGCGTGGGCATTTTCGACCGCCGGCAAGTATGACGGAATCGGCTACTCGCCGTTTGGGATCGACCGGCTCGCGAACCCGGACGGCGAACTCGGTAAAGGCTACCAGGTCCTCTCGCAGGTAGCTCCGCTAATTCTCGAAAGGCAGGGTCTTGGAAAAGTCACGGCCGTGCTGGTGGACGAGGAGACCCCAAGGTCCAAGGTGCGCCTGGGCGACTACCTGATCGAGGCCCGCTTCGCCAGGCGCAGTCAGGATCCCAATGCGCCCGTCGCCGCCCCGGTGGATCGAGTCGCCGGCCTGTTCATTCAATTGAGCCCCGATGATTACGTGATTGTCGGGAGGAGCATGAGTGTCTATTTCGAAACGGCAACAGACGCAACCCAAAGCGTTGGCTTAGCCACAGTCGAGGAAGGCCAGTACGTCGATGGCCGCTGGGTCCCCGGTCGCCGCCTGAACGGCGACGAGACTCCCGAGTGGAAAGCCCTCTGGTTCCCCGGCGACCGCTACTCGATTCAGAAGATCAAGCTCTACCGCTATCGCTGAGTTCCGGCGGGACGATCTTGTCCTCCAGCGCCCAAATTCCGGTACACTGGTCTTTCTTCTGCTCCGCCGTGAACGCCGTCGAGTTCCAAGCAGTTTCCAAGAGTTACGCCATGTACCGCGCGCCGGGAGACCGGCTCAAGGAACTCGCGTCCTTCAACCGTCTCAAGCGCCACACCGATTTTTGGGCCCTGCACGACGCCACTTTTGAGATTCGCAGCGGCGAGACCTTCTGCATCATCGGCGAGAACGGCTCCGGCAAGAGCACGCTGCTGCAAATCGTGGCCGGCATCCTGGAACCGTCGAGCGGGAGTGTGCAGGTGCACGGGCGGGTATCGGCGCTGCTCGAGCTCGGCGCCGGCTTCAACCCGGAGTTCAGCGGGCGCGACAACGTGTACCTGAACGGCTCCATCCTCGGCCTCAGCACGCGCCAGATCGACGAACGCTACCGCGAGATCGAATCGTTCGCCGAAATCGGCGAGTTCATTCGTCAGCCGGTCAAGACGTATTCGAGCGGCATGGTGGTGCGGCTGGCCTTCGCGGTCGCCATCCACGTGGATCCGGAGATCCTGCTGGTGGATGAAGCGCTGGCGGTGGGCGACATCTACTTCCGGCAGCGCTGCATGCGCAAGGTGCACGAGCTGCGGGCGCGCGGAGTTACCATTCTGTTCGTGTCGCACGCGGTCGGCGACGTGAAAGCGATCGGCGACCGGGTGCTCTGGCTCGACCGGGGCCGCATCGTGGAAATCGGCGACCCAGCCTCGGTGGTTTCTCACTATCTCGCCGCCATGACGGAAAAGGACTCGAGCTACCGGCTGTCCGACGCTTCGGCCGCGCCGCCGCGCGCGATTGCAAGCGCGATACGCGCGCCCGAGATTGTCGAGACCATCCCCAACATCGACCACCGCTTTGGCGACGGCCGCGCCGAAATCCTCGGCATCGCCGTGCTCGATGAGCAGGGCCAGCCGCTCCAGTTGCTCGAACCCAGCTCGCGCATCGTGGTGCGCATCAGCGCGCGCGCTAAGGAGCGGATCCCGATGCCGATGGTTGGATTCATGCTGCGCAACCAGTTGGGCATGGACTTCTCGGGCACCAACACGGCGCGCGAAGACGTGCCATTGCCGCCGCTCAGCGCCGGCGACACGGTGACGGTGGATTTCCACCTCGAACTGCCCGAGCTTTACCCCGCTTCGTTCTCTTTTTCCCCGGCCATCGCCGATGGCCCGCTGACCGGCTATGCCATGTGCGACTGGATCGACAACGCCATCGCGCTGCAAATGAGCCGCACCGAGGGCCAGATCTACGGTTATATTCACCTGCCCTGCCGCGTGGAAATCAACGCGCGCCTGGCGCCGGTGGCGGAGCAAAGCCTTGGCTGAGTTCACCGGCGAGCGTCTGATTCCCGGCCAGGTGGACGTCGATCTGCTGAACGAGCACCTGGCCCGTTATGCCTTCGCGGCGCGCCTGGCGCACGGCAAGCGGACCCTCGACGCCGGCTGCGGCGCAGGCTACGGCTCGGCCGAGCTGGCCGGCCACGCCGATTCGGTGACCGGCGCCGACGTCGCCTCCGAAGCCGTGGATTTCGCCCGCGCCCACTACAGCCTGCCAAATCTCGCCTTCGAGCAGGCTTCCTGCGACCGGCTGCCGCATCCCGATGGATGCTTCGACCTGGTGGTGGCCTTCGAGGTGATCGAGCACCTCGAGCGCTGGCGCGAGTTCCTGCTGGAAGCCCGCCGCGTGCTCGCCCCCGGTGGCCAGTTGATCGTCTCCACGCCCAACAAGCTCTACTACACCGAATCGCGCGGCGCCCACGGCGCCAACCCGTTCCACGTTCACGAATTCGATTTCGACGAGTTCCGCGGCGCGCTGGAATCGGTGTTCCCGCACGTGGCGTTGTTCCTCGAAAATCACGTCGAGGGCGTTACCTTCCAGCCGCACCTGGCTGGCTACACGGTCGAAACGCGGGTGGATGCCGGCGATCCGCTCCCCAACGATTCGCACTTCTTCGTCGCCGTCTGCGCCCACCGCCCGCAGGTCGGCAACCCCACCTTCGTATACGTTCCCCGCGCCGCCAACGTGCTGCGTGAGCGCGAACGCCACATCGCCCTGCTCGATGGGGAGATCGCCCAGAAGAACCAGTGGCTCGAAAAGGCCCAACAGGAACTCGCCGAATTCGAGCTCCAACAGAGGAAAGTGCTGGGCGAGCTCGAGCACAGCAATCAGTGGGCCGATGCGCTCAACCGCGAACTCGAAGAGCGCCGCGCGCGGGTAGCCGGACTGCAACAGGAACTCGCTCGCGAGCAGGAGAGCGGCCAGGCGCAGATTCACAACCTCGAGCAGGCACTCGCCCACGAACAGGAGAAGGCTCAGGCGCAGATTCTTGAGATCGAGTGGGAACTCGCCCGCCAGCAGGAAGGCGCGCAAGCGCAGATGCTTGAGATCGAGCGGGAACTCGCCCACCAGCAGGAAGGCGCTCAGGCGCAGCTTCATCAGTTCGAGCAGGAACTTGCCAAGAGAGTCGAGTGGGCCGATGCGCTCAACCGCGAACTCGGGGATCGCCGCGCGCGGGTGGACGAATTGCAGCGGGAGATCGCCCACGAGCAGGAGAAGGCGCAGGCGCAGATTCACACCCTCGAACAGGAACTCTCGCGAATAGTCGAGTGGGCCGATGCGCTCAACCGCGAACTCGAGGATCGCCGCGCGCGGGTGGGCGAATTGCAGCGCGAGATCGCCCACGAGCAGGAGAACGCGCAGGCGCAGATTCACACCCTCGAACAGGAACTCGCCCACCAGCAGGAAACCGCCCAGGCGCAAATCCTTGAGCTCGAACGGGAACTCGCCCGCAGAGTTGAGTGGGCCGATGCGCTCAACCGCGAACTCGAGGAGCGCCGCGTGCGGGTGGACGACCTACAGCGGGAAATCGCCCACGAGCAGGAAAATGCCCAGGCGCAGATTCGCCGCCTCGAACAGGAACTCGCCCGCGAGCAGGAAAGCGCCCAGGCGCAGATTCTCGAGCTCGAACGGGACCTCGCCCAAAAGGTCGAGTGGGCCGATGCGCTCAACGGCGAACTCGAGGATCGCCGCGCGCGAGTGGACAAATTGCAGAGCGAACTCGCCCGCGAGCAAAGAACTGCCCAAGCGCAGATTCACCAACTCGATCGGGAACTGGCGCGCGAGCAGGAGAACGCTCAGGCACAGATTGACCAACTCGAACAGGAACTCGCCGGCGCGCAGGAGAACGCCCAGGCGCAGGTTGACAACCTCGAACAGGAACTCGCCGAAAAGATCGAGTGGGCACACAACCTGGATGCCGCTCTCGAAAAGGAGATCGCCGAAAAGGGACGCGCCGTCGATTTGCTGCACAAGGCCGAGGCCGTCCTGGCGGACCGCACCGCCTGGGCGCAGCGCCTGGAAGGCGAGGTAGCAGGATTGCGCGAAGAACTGGCCCGCGTTTCCGGCCAGTTGACGTTGTATCGGGGGTCGCGCTGGGTCAAGCTGGGCAAGAAGGTCGGACTCGGTCCTGAATCCCCAGGCAGTTGACATGTTCTTCCTCAAACGTCTGTTGCGCGCGCTGCCGCTGCTGATCCTCTCGCCGTTTCTGCTGGCCGCCAGCCTGTTCGCCCTTTGGCTCGCCGACGTCCTTTCGTTCCTGGTGCGCGGGGCCCGGCGCGTGCCCGTCGATCCGGCCGCGTCCGAGCTGGCGCCGGCCCCCGCGGCGGCCAGCGTAGTTATCCCGAACTGGAACGGCCGGGACCTGCTGGCGCAGTATCTGCCCTCGGTGGTCGCCGCGCTGGCGGGCAACCCGGCCAATGAGGTCATCGTGGTCGACAACGGATCCACCGATGACAGCGCCGCTTACGTGCGGGCCCATTTCCCGCAAGTCAAACTGGCGGCCCTGGAGCGGAACCTCGGCTTCGGCGGCGGCTCAAACGCGGGCTTCCGCGAGGCGAAGAACCGCGTCGTCGTGCTCCTCAACAACGACATGCGCGTGGAGCCCGATTTTCTCGCGCCCCTGCTTGAAGGCTTCTCCGATCCCGCGGTCTTCGCCGTTTCCTGCCAAATCTTTTTCAAGGACCCCAGCCGGATCCGCGAGGAGACCGGGCTCACGCAGGGCTGGTGGCAGGACGGCGCATTGCGCGTGCGCCACCGCGCCGACCCGGCGGTGACGGGGCTGTTTCCCTGCTTCTACGGCGGCGGCGGATCGTGCGCTTTCGACCGGTACAAGTTTTTTTCTCTCGGCGGCTTCGACGAGCTGTATGCACCCTTCTACTTCGAAGATACCGACCTGGGCTACATGGCGTGGAAGCGCGGCTGGAAAGTGCTCTACCAGGCGCGCAGCGTGGTCTACCATGAGCACCGCGGCACTATCGGCAAGACCTTCGGCGAGGATCTTATCCAGGGCGTGATCAAGCGAAACGCGCTGCTGTTTGCCTGGAAGAACATTCACGAGTGGCGGCGGGTATGCGGCCATTTCGCGCTCACTGGGGCGGGCGCGATCCTCAGCGTGATCTTCGGCGAGATTGCCGGCCGGCCCACGGTGGCCGCCCTGGGGCGCGCGTTTGTGAGGCTGCCACAAGCCGTGCGCTCGCGCTGGCGGGCCCGCGGGCTCGCCGCCATCGGCGACACGGAAGCCTTCCGCCGTCCCTTGGGCGGTTACTTCCGCGACCGTTTTGGCTCGCTCGCGGCCGCCCCCGAGCCGCTGCGCGTGCTCTTCGTTTCGCCCTATCCCATCTGCCCGCCGGTGCATGGCGGCGGCGTCTTCATGTACCAGACGCTGCGTGAAATGGCCGGCCTGGCCGAGGTGCATGTCGCCGGCTTGCTCGACTTTGCCTGGCAGGAAGAAGACAACCTGGAACTCCGCCAGTTCTGCGCGTCGGCCGAATGGCTGGTGCGCTCGAACGGCCATCCCAAGCACGGCGGCCCGCTGGAACCGTACGCCGTGCGCGAGTTTCATAGCGAAGAACTGGAATGGCTGATTCACCGCCAGATTTACTTGCAGAGCATCGACGTGGTGCAGCTCGAATACACCGTGCTGGCGCAGTATCGCTGCGACTTCCGCCGCATTCCGATGGCGCTGTTCGAACACGATGTTTACTTCCAGTCCATCGGCCGCGGCCTGGGCCGGCAGGCCGGCTTCACCGCCGAACTGAAGGCGCGCGTCGAATACCTGCGCGCCCTGCGCTATGAGTTGCGGGCGCTGCCTGGCTTCGACCAGGTGCAGGTATGCACGGCGGCCAATCGCGAGTACCTGCTGGGCTTCCTGCCGCGGCTGGCCCCGCGGATCGCGACCGGCATGCGCGCCGGCATCGACATTTCACGCTACCGTTTTCGCGCCGAGGGCCGCGTGCCGTTCAGCATGCTGTTTGTGGGTAGTTTTCGCCACGATCCCAACCGCGCCGCGCTCGCCTGGTTCGTGCACGAAGTGCTGCCGCTGATTGTCGCCCGCGAGCCGCGCGCGCGGCTCGCCATCGTGGGGTCCGATCCGCCGCCCGCTCACACTTATGCCGATTACGCCGCCAACCTGGAAATGCTGGGGACAGTGGCCGACATTCGCGAACCGCTCGAACGTTTCGCCGTCTTCGTCTGCCCGGTGCTGAGCGGCTCCGGCGTGCGGGTCAAGCTGCTGGAGGCCTACGCCGCCGGCATCCCGGTGGTTTCCACGGCGATAGGCGCGGAAGGATTAGCGGCCGAGGATGGCCGTTTCTGCGCGCTGGCCGACTCGCCCGAAGCCTTCGCCGCGCGCGTCACCAGGCTGTTCGCCGACCCGGTGGAAGCCGCGGCGATGGCTACCCGCGCCCGCGCTGAGGTGGAAGCCAACTGGGCGATAGACGTTCTTACCCGCAACCTGGTGGACGGCTATCGCCGCCTGGTGCGCCAAAAGCGCGAAGCGTAGTTGGTAATGGCGATGGAAGCGGGGGGGCCGAATCCTTCACGGCTTTTGCGTTCCCGCAGTCTTTGCGAGCGCCCGATCAAACGTGCCGAGCGACAGATGTCCGGCCTTGCGCGCAAGGTGTAACATCGGGCAATCGGAAAAACCCCGGGTCGGCCGCAGCCGAAAGAGATCCAGCGCAGCCGCCACGACGTCCGAAGCACGCCGCCGATGCCGCGTGGTTATACCGGGAGCACGTCCGCGAACACAAATCCGTCGCGTACGACCACTTCGCCGGAGCGGACTTGGATGGGGCTGGAAAACGGCGGTGCATCATGCACAAAGGTGTGAAATTCCCCGTTCTCGCCGCACGGATCGATTCCAGGGGGCAAACCCGCCAGGAAGTTCCGGTCGTAATCACAACCGGCATAGGATTTGGCGAGCTTGGACGGATCCACGCAGGTGACTTTCGCTTTCACGCCTGCTGCGATCATGTCCAGAGCCAGATCCGCGGTTGGAATGAGCCAGAGGGGAAACAGCGGTTCGAGCCCGGTCCCTTGCAATTGCCGAATGCGGTAGTCGCGAATGTCCTGGAGAAAAAGGTCGCCGAACGCGATCGCGTCGATTCCGTCCTCAATCGCGCGTTGGCACACGACGCGCATGCGGTCTTCGTACTCCGCGTTAGAGCACGGGGAGGGCAGATCCACCGCCCACAGCGGAAGTCCGGCGCGTTCCGCCTGGGACTCGACCAGTGCACGCCGGACGGCATGCATCGCCACCCGGTTCGCCTCGGAGTTGAAGGTCGTGACCAGCGCGGCTACCTGAATGTCCGCGTTTCGCCGCAGGAGATGCAACGCCCAGGTGCTGTCTTTCCCACTACTCCACGATAAGAGAACTTTCTTCATCCTCGGATTACCATAGTTGCCGCGCGATGAGGGCGCTCGCTTCCAGTCGCTCCCTCAGACTATCACGCAGCCGTTCGACCAAGAAAAACGCGCCAAACGGAAGCGACGATTTCGGCTACCCTCCGGCCGGTGCCCCGGTGTCTCCACCCAACCGGGCGGCCACCTCCAGATCGGCGCGCGCGGCCGGCTCTCGCCCGAGCAGGGTGAAGACGTGGCTGCGGAGGATGTAGAGGTGCGCTTCGCCGGGTGCCAGCCGAATCGCCTCCGTGAAGTCCTGGAGCGCGGACTCGGCGGCGTCCGGTCTTACGAGACGCATCTGGCCTCGGTACTCCCGCGCTTGCCAGAGACGGGGGCTCAGCCGAAGCGCTTTGTTCAGTATCGCGATCGCCCGGCCGGTTTCCCCGGACGCCGCCAGCCGGATGGCCTCGCCGAGAAACGTGGCGGAATCGGGGATGGTGGGGCGGCGCGCTCGTCCGGTGAGATGGAAATACGCCGCTGCGAACAGGCACAGGCACGCTATCTCCGGCGCGCCATCGAACCCCCCGCGGCCCAGAAACAGCCCGCTCACCAGCGGCAAACTGGCGAAGAGAACGGCCAGCGCCAGCGCCGCCCGGCGACATTGGCGAGCCTGCGAAGCCCACGGAACCGCGGGCGGTTCCCCGTCGTCATCATGCTGGGGAGCAGGCATGCTTTCACGATACCTCTTCCCGCCCCGCGAGGCGCCCGCCAGCGCGCACGATCGGTTCGGAAAGCCTACTGCGCGTGGTCCGCGGGCATATCCTGACCACTCCACATTCTGCGCGAAGTCCAATCCTGCGCGGGTCCCGCCCAAAATGGATCGGCGGGACCGAGCCCCAGCGGGAGCAGCACCGTAGAACAAAGATACAGACTGCCCGTCGAGATGTAGCTTTCGCCCAATTCGGGCTGGTGCCCGCAGAATCCGATGCGCAGCCAGCCGTCTCCATCGAAGGTTCCCGGCGCTTCCATCAGCCGGCGCGTCACTGCCGTCAACGCACATCGCACCTGCGGACCGGTCAACGGTTCGGGCAACTCGCGCCCGAGCGCCAGGAGGGCCAACAAATGAAAGGCGCCGCAACGATAAGTGATGGAGCGCCCGACGGCGGGAAACGTGCCGTCCGGCCCAATCAGCCGCTCCTGGATGGTCGCGTAGCGCCGCGCGCGCGCCAGGACGTCAGGGAGTAAACCTTGCCACCGGCTGCTATACGGTTGGATGTTGCGCAGCGTATCGAGCAACATGGGTTGAATCACGAAACTGTTGTAGTAATCCCAATGAAAGCGCGGTCCATCCCCGTAGAGGCCATCGCCCACGTACCATTCCTCATGCTCGCGCAGGGCATAATCGATTCGCGTGGCGTCCCATCGCTCACCCATCATGGCCAGGGCGGTCTCCACCATCGCGCTGAAAAGCAGCCAATTGCTGTTGCCCGGAACAACCACGCGAGAGGAGACCAGCGCCGCGGCCAGGTTGCTTTGGGTGGCGCGGTCCAGCTTCTTCCACAGCTCGGCGGGCGCCCGCAACAGTGCCTGCGACAGGAAACCGCAATCCACCAGAGGCTGATCGCCGC
Organism: Bryobacteraceae bacterium; assembly: GCA_050010695.1. GTDB lineage: Bacteria > Acidobacteriota > Terriglobia > Bryobacterales > Bryobacteraceae > Bog-375. The sequence goes on along the minus strand of JBEKKO010000001.1, from coordinate 107,711 downwards.
TGGAAAAACTGAGGAAATCCGGCGACAGGGGATCGGTCGCGGACCGGATCGCCTCGCGCGCCAATGCCGCGAACCGGCGTTGCAGGTTGCGCTCGGCGCCGGCTTCGAGCGGAGCCTCGATCCACGGCGCGATGCCGGCCAGCAGGCGGGCGATAGCCTCCAGGTGAGAGTACTTCCGCCGGGCGGCCTGGTTCCCGCCGGCGCACTCCACCGGCATGTTCCGCTTCAGCGTGCCGCGAGCCAGGTTGACGAGCACCGGCTCGGCCAGTTTGGTAAGCAGGCCGGTCCAGTATGTGCGGTCACTCTCCGCAGTTGGCTGTGGAGCGCCCTGCGCCACCTGTGCGGCGCTCAGACCCGCGATTGTCTTAAGCACTGTGCGGCGATTCGTCATAGACCGGGGCGAGCTTATTATTCATTATCAGCGCCAGTGGGTGCGCGCGGGAACTTTGAATGGGATTTTGCGGGATTTATGGGCTTTTTTGTGCCAAGATGATGTTTAAGGAGTTGCATTAGAGACGGACATTCATTATGCCGACAAGACTTAAGGACGAGATTATCGCCGCGGCCATCGACGGCTACGAAGCGCAGAAGAAGCACTTAGACCAACAAATTGCCGAACTCCGAGCGATGTTGTCGGTTGGTCCCGCCGCCGAAACCGCCGCCGCGCCGGAAGCGCCCACACGCAAGCGCCGAAGAAGGATGAGCGCCGCCGGTAGAAAAGCCGTTGCCGAGGCGCAACGGAAGCGATGGGCAAAAATCCGGGGCGAAGCTGAGCCGCCAGCGCCAGCCAAGCCGGAAGCTCCCAAAGCAAAACGCCGGATCAGCGCAGAAGGACTGAAGCGAATCATCGCCGCCACCAAGAAACGTTGGCGGTTGGCGAAAGCAGCCAAGGCTCGACTCGCAACCGCAAAGAAGGCCGCACCGGCCACGAAGAAAGTCGCCGTCAAGAAGGCCGCGGCGAAGGCTCCCGGAAAGACGGCGAAGAAAAGTGCGCCCGTGAAAAAAGCCGCCGTCAAGAAGGCCGCGCCGAAGGAAACAGCCGCGCCTGCTGCACCGGCGACGACGGGACCTGTCGCTCAGTAGGTCGCTTATCGGCGATGGCGGTTCGGCGGAATGAAGACGCCGAAGCGTCAGCGGACTCGTCCTACGAACGCTCCATATCCGGGGAGAGCCAGATTGTTGAGGCTCACCGACTGGCCGGCCTTGCTGAAGGAGCTGAGTAGGATGGTGGCCTGGGCACCGCCGATGTTGAAGCTCGCGGTCCGCAGAGTCGCGGTAAAGTTCAGAGCGACCGAATCGGTGCTTCCATCCTTCGCCGCGGGAACGCCAGCACATCGGCGACCCCTTTTACGACGGGCTGGCCCCGTCATTCGCCGGCCTGTATCAGTTCAACGTGAGCCTAAACCCGCTCCGCGGGTACGTGCGGGGCGGGATTCCTAATAGCAATTGCGGTGCCATCCGGATTGGGGCTCAGACCGTAGCGAGCTAACGCCATCATCGAAGCGTATAAGTACTGGAAATCGGGATTGGCGGCAAGCTCGACATGCCGCGAGAGCGCCGCAATCTTCCGTAAACGCGCCTGACGCGTCGAGGGCGCAAGCAGCAGAGCGCGCGCGCCACGCAGCGCGCTGTTGCCGACTGACTCGACGGCCAGATCCTCGGGCAGCAGTCCGATGGCGCGCGCACTAGTCTGGCGGATGTAATTGCCGAACGCGCCCGCGAGGTACAGCTTTTCGACGCCTCCGCCAGCGAGCATGCGAAGGCCCGCGGCCATCGCGCCCTTGGCTAGTTGCAGCTCGCGAATGTCGCTCTGCGTCAATGAGATGCCATCGGCCAGCGGCAAGCGTTTGTCGACGCTGGTGAGGCGGCCGTTAGCTCCGATCAGGCCCAGTTCGAGGCCGCACGCCGCCGCGTCCACCAGTCCGCTGCCGCAAATGCCGCGCGCCGCGGCTCCGCCGATCACGTGGCAGTCGAGCGCGCCGTCGCGCACATGCACTGCGTCGATGGCACCCGTGCCCGCGCGCATCCCCACTCCAATACGCCCGCCTTCAAACGCCGGGCCGGCAGCCGTGGACGCATAGACAATCCCCTGCTGCGACCCCACCACCACTTCACCGTTCGTGCCAATGTCGAAAAGCGCGTGCGGCTGGGTCTGTTCGTCCAGACGGGTTGCCACGATGCCGCACAGCACGTCGCTGCCGACGAATCCGCCCAGGCAGGGCAGGAACTCGACCGGCCCGGGCCATCCCAGGTCCGCGGGCTCGAAGCGGCGGGCGTCCAGCGTGGGCGAGACGAACGGCGCATGGGTGAGCGGCTCCACATCCAGGCCGCAGAAGAGATGGTGCATCGCCGTATTGCCCGCTACCAGCACCTCGCGGAGCGGTTCGCCGCCCAGCATCCGCCCAAGCGTTTGGCGGATGAGCCGGCCCAGTTTGCCCGGTCGGCGCAGGTCATATTGCAGGCGGCTCATCACGTCGGCCCCGTAACGCGCCTGCGGGTTGAGCGCGGTTTCGACGCGCAGGATTTCGCCGCTCGAGAGATCCACCACCTGGACGACGAGCGTGGTGGTGCCGAGGTCGATCACCGCGCCGCGCCCGGCACGCGGTTCGATGGGCACGGAGGCGTCGTCGGTGAACACGCGCAGGCTCCACTGCTCCACTTCGACCACCACACGGTCCGCCGCCGAAGCGCAGCAGCCCAAGCGCCAGCCATCGCCGATCTCTTTTTCGGAGAGCGCATCCCGCATGGTGGCGGTGACCGGCACCTCGCCTTCCAGCACGCGCACCTTGCAGCCGCCGCAAGCGCGATCGCCACCGCAGGGGAATTCGACGCCGGCGGCAAAGAGCTGGTCGGCCAGCGTCTGCCGCGCGCGGGGATGGAGTTCGAGCTTCACGAGCGGAGACGCGCAAACTGCGCCATGGCTTCCAGGTTGGCGTGCGGCGTGCCGCGCGGCACCTCACAGCCGGCGCCGCAAATGTACGCCGCGCCAGCCTGCTCGAAGCATCTGGCGAGCGCGGCTTCGACCGATGCGGGCGTGCCGTCGCGCAACTCCCGCACCGGGTCGATGTTGCCAAGCAGAACTTGCGTCTCCCGCATGGCGCGGCGCGCGTGGCCGAGCGGCGTCGGATAGTCCAGGTCGATAATATCGGCGCCGGTCTGCCCCATGCCTTCCACGATGCGCCTGGTGTTGCCGCAGATGTGCAGCCGCACAGGCACGCCGAGCGCGCGGATGGCCGCGACGAGCCGCTGCTCGGCGGGCAGCACGAACTGCGTGTACAGCTTGGGGCCGATCAGCGAAGCCGCCGCATCGCCCACCCCGATCAGGGTCGCGCCGGCTTCGACCTGCGCCCGCGCGAACTCGATTTCCATGCGCACCGTGAAGTCGAAGAGCGCTTCCACGAACGGCGGATCGTCGAAGAAATCCAGCATCAGGGTGTTGAGCCCGCGCAGATCGGCGCTCATCGCGCAAGGCCCTTCCACCCAACCTTCGACGATTCGCGTGGTTCCGGTGCGAGCCGCCAGCAGCCGCACCGCCTCGACGCGATCGCGCATGCGTCCGGGTGCGGCCGGGTCGGGCAGGCACAGACCCGCGAGCTTGCTCTTCTCATCGAGCAGCGCGCGGCTCTCGACAATCGCGGGCGGCTGGTCGTCGAACCACTCGACGGCGCCGCCGAGGTCCGACGCTTCGCGCGCCGGGTCGGAGATCGCCGACACGTAGTCGAAGTCGAAATGGTCCGCCACCGCCATCTGCGCTTCGGCCAGCACGCGGTGGTCGCGCGCGTAGTCGCGATAGCGCACACCAGCCAGGTCGGCGGCGAACATCATCGTGATCGGCATCAGCGGCAGCGAATCGGTAGGCTCGCCGCGCAGCTTCGCGAGCACGCGCTCTTTGCCCGTCATGCCTGCACCTTTACTACGCCGGTGTCATAACTGGCCACGATGCGATGGCCGGGTGCGGCGACCACAAACTCGTTTTCCGCCCACTCTCCCTCCACCATGCGCCGCAACCAGGCCAGGTCGCCCGGCAGCCGTTCAAAGCTCCAGCCGTTCTGGCTGGCTTCGGCAGCCGCCTCGGCGAGGAACGTCCCGCCTGCTTCGAGGCCAGTCTGGATAAACGTCAGTTTGCTGTAGTGCGAACGGTAGCGCGTCAGCTCGTCATAGAGATACCGGCCGTTGTCATCGCCGTATTTGCGAATCATGGCTTCCAGCGACTCGTCGATACCGGCGGTGTTGTGCGTCAACTGCTGCAAGCCCTTGCCGCGCTCCAGCCAGCCGGTGGACCGGTAATAGGTGCCGGGGTTTCGTTCGAAATACGCCTGGTAGCGTTCGCGGCTGCCCATCAGCAGCGCGATGCAGTCATGCGCGCGCGGCAGCACCAGGCGGGTGTGCCGCGCGGTCAACCCATCGAGCCCGTTCCCGCACAGCCCGTAGCCGAGCAGGATGGCGTCGTAGATGCCTTCCGGCGTGCGGTCCACGGCTTCCTGAATCTTCGCCGCCATCGGCCGGCCGCCCAGGTCGTGCAGTCCTTTGGGCAGAAACTCCAGGTCCACCTGATGCGGCGAATGCGCGCAGGCGTTGCACATTTCGCGGAACAGCACCTCGCAACTGATCAGCTTGAGGCGCATCGGGCGCTTACCAGGGCGCGTATGAAATCCGGCGTGGAGCCGCAGCAGCCGCCCACAAACGAAGCGCCGGCCTGGCGCAGGGCCGCGTAGTGCGAAGCGAAGAACTCCGCCGATGTGTCATACCGAATGGCGGTTCCCTCCATCTTCGGCAAGCCTGCATTCGGTTTGATCCAGATCGGGAGATCGCACGCCGCGTGTAAGCGCCGGCAGATGAGTGCGGCATACTCGACGCCGACGCCGCAGTTCGCGCCGGCCAGCCACTCACGCAGACGGCTCATGCGGCCACCAGTTTGCGCGCCAGCGCCACCGCGGTCGCGGCACTTTCGCCAAACCCGTCGGCGCCGATCGCGTCGGCGTACTGCTGGGTGACAGGCGCACCGCCCACCATGATCTTCACCTTCCCGCGCAGTCCCGCGGCCTCGAAGGCGTCGATGGTGGTTTTCATCGACGTCATGGTTACCGTGAGCAGCGCCGAGAGCGCCACCACGCCGGCGTTATGCGCGGCCGCCGCCTCGATGAAGCGCTCCGGCGCCACGTCCGCGCCCAGGTCGATCACCTCGAAGCCGCCGCCCTCCAGCATCGACGCCACCAGGTTCTTCCCGATGTCGTGCAGGTCGCCCTTGACCGTGCCGATCACCACGCGCCCCACCGGCTCGGTGCCCATCGCCGCCAGCAACGGCCGGACGATCTCCATCGACGCCTTCATGGCCCGCGCCGAAAGCAGCATCTCGGGCACGAAGTATTCTTCGCACTCGAAGCGGCAGCCCACTTCGTCCATGGCCGGCACCAGGCACCCGGTTACGATGGTGAGCGGCGCCACCCCTTCCGCGATGGCCGCCCGCGTCACCGCGGCCGCGGTCTTCCAATCTCCCTCGATCACGGCTTCGTGCAGTTTCTTGAGATCAGGCATGCGCAACTCCGTTGAATTGATGGACGGCATCCAGCATGGCGACGATGTTCTCGACCGGGGTGCCGGCTTGCAGATTGTGAATTGAATTGAATACGAACCCGCCACCGGGCGCGAAGATCTCGCAGCGGCGCAACACTTCCTCGCGCACCTCGTGCGGGGTGCCGAAGGGCAGGGTCTGCTGTGTATCCACTCCCCCGCCCCAGAACACCAGGCGCGAGCCGTACTTCCGCTTTAGCGCCGCCGGTTCCATCCCCGCCGCCGAACACTGCACCGGGTTGACGATGTCGAACCCGGCCTCGATGAAGCTCTCGAAGAACCGTTCCACGCTGCCGCAGGAATGTTTGAAACATTTCCAGGCCGTATTGGCGTGCACCCAATCGTTGACCCGCTTGTAGTACGGAAGCCACAGCTCGCGGAAGGTAGCGACGGAACAGAACGCCGAAGTCTGCGTGCCGAAATCCGTACCGCAAACAAACACGCAATCCACCGCGTCGCCGATGTGGAAGTAAATGCGCGCCAGGTTGCGGATGCCGATTTCGCACTGGTGCTCGAAGACGCCGTGGATGTAAGCGCGCCGCGTGCGCGTCGACATGTACCACTCGGCGACGTCGCGGATGCCTTTCGGATGTTTCAGAAACGGCGCCGTCACCAGCGCGATGTCGCCGAACGCCGTGCCGCCGAAGGTCGCGGCCACACCATAACCGCTCCCGCCGGCCGCGCGAACAGAGCGGTCGAGATGGTCCAGGTCCTCTTCGGAAATCGGCCCGAACTCTTCCAAGTTGTCCGCCGGGTCGAGCTTTTCCTCGTCGATTTCCGGCTGCCGCACGATGGTGTCGAAGAAGGCGCTGCCCATTGGCATGCGCCCGCTCGGAGCCGCCGTTTCGTCGCCCTCGGGATAGATCAGGATGTCGCCGTTCGGTTCCGTGCAGATACGAAAATCGCCGGGAACCAGCACCTCCAGGCCGCGGAAGTTCCATTCTTTCCAGTCGGCGGCGGGGAAGCCGAACATGGTCTTGCGCGAAAAAACGCCGGTGACGTCGAGCCCCATCGCCGCACGCAGATCGTCCTCCACCAGGCCCAGCATCTGGTAGGGCTCGTACACTTTCACCGGCCCCGGCGGCAGCCCGTAGTAGTCGCGCAACGCCGCCACGCAACTGACGTGGATGCCAGTTACCGCGGTGCCGCCGAAATCCAGCGGAATACGATCCGGGTCGCGGTGTTCCAGGGCGGCGCGCAACCGCTCCCGCGAAGAAACGTTGGTTTGGCTCAACAGCCGACTTATATCACGACTGCACCATCGCGCGCGCGCCGAAACGACAGTCGCAAGCCACGGTACGCGAGGCGGCGCGGGCTGATAGCATCTGGAATGATGTTGCGTCCCTCCCGAACCCTCCGCCTTGGGATCGCATGGAAGGTCGCCGGTTGGCTCGCCTTCGGCGCCGCGGCTCATGCCGGTTCGACTGCCGCTCAAACGGGCAGGCCATCGCGGCTGCTGACCTTGGCCCCAGCCGACGTCCTTGTCATCTGCCTGTACTTCGCGGTGGTGTTGGGCGTTGGCGTGTATTTGAGGCGCCGGGTTCGGGCCAGCACCGACTTCTTTTTTGCGGGTAAGGGCGTGGGTGCCTGGGTAGCCGGCCTGAGTTTCGTCGCGGCGAACCTGGGCACGCTTGAACTGCTGGGTTGGTCGGCTTCGGCTTATCAATACGGCATGCTGGCCGCGCATTGGTATTGGATAGGCGCTGTCCCGGCGATGCTGTTCCTCGGCATCGTCATGATCCCTTTTTATTACGTGTCCAAGGCACACTCCGTACCCGGCTATCTGAAGCTTCGCTACGGCGAGGGAGCGCGGCTGCTCTCCGCCTTATCTTTCGCAGCCATGACTGTGCTGATGAGCGGGATCAACATGTTCTCCATGGCCATGGTGATGAAGGTCATCCTTGGCTGGAACATCAATTTCAGTATTCTGATTTCCACTTTGACCGTCGGCGTCTATGTCGCGCTGGGAGGCCTGCTGTCGGCCATCGTGAACGAAGTCGTTCAATTCGTCCTGATCTGGGCCGGAACCATCTCCATCCCCATTTTCGGTCTGATCGAAACCGGCGGCTGGAGCGGCATGCTGGCGCGCATCGCCAAGCGCGTTCCTTTACAGGACTACACGCATATGTGGCGGAACATGGGCTCGGCGGCGGACAATCCGATGGGCGTGCACTGGACCGGTATGGTGTTCGGCCTGGGCCTGATCGGCGCTTTCGGCTACTGGACCACCGATTTCCTGGTTGTCCAACGAGTGATGGCTGCGCGGGACTTGCGGTCGGCGAGGATCGCCACCACCATTGGCGCCGCATTCAAGATGCTGCTGCCGGCGATTATCATCTTACCCGGCTTGTTAGGGCTGGCTGTGCTTCCGATGAAGCTGACCGGGGAGACAGATGCTCTCGCGACTGGCGGTCATAGCTTCAATGAAGTGATGCCGCTAATGATGGCGCGGTATCTCGGCCCCGGCTTCCTGGGCATCGGCGTGACCGCGTTGATCGCCGGCTTCATGTCGGGGATGGCGGGTAACATCAGCGCTTTCGCCACGGTGTGGACTTACGACATCTATCGCCCGGTGCTGAACCGTGTGGCCGATGAATCGAGATGCCTCGGTATAGGACGCTGGTGCACGGTCTTCGGCCTCGCGGCGAGCATTGGCGCGGCATACCTGGTGATGCAATTCGCCAGCATCATGGATTACGTCCAGGCGTTGCTGGGCTTCTTCATTATTCCCTTGTTCGGCACGGTGATCATAGGGATGCTGTGGAAGCGGGCCACTCCCGCCGGCGGATTCTGGGGGCTGTTGGCCGGAACGACTTCGTCGATTTTGCTCTGGTTATTAGTGAAATTCTATCCCCAGGCATTGGCGATTTTGGCTGTCTCTTCGCACGCAAAGGCGATGGCCGAGAACTTATACAGGTTCATCTGGTCCTGGCTGGTTTGCGTTATCGTGACAATTCTGGTCAGCCTGGTGACCAAGCCCAAACCGTATTCGGAACTGAAGAACCTGGTGTACGGCCTTGCCCTGATGCCATCCGGCGAAGCCGTTCCCTTTTATCGCCGGCCCATCTTCGCGGCGGCACTGGTGGCCGCGGTTTTCGTCGGCTTGAATGTACTGTTCTGGTAAGTGGCATGACTTATTCGAAAAAGGCGCGCATGCTTCGCGCTCTCAGACATCAGCCGGTTGACCAGCTCCCTACGCAATCCAGTTACACGCGGGCGATGGGGCGATTACTTGCGGCGCACTTCGGAGTTAACGAGGCGGAGCTACCGGAGCGCCTTGGCAATCACTTACTTCGCGTGGACATCGACCACCCTCGCCGCACGAATGCGGATGGGTCGATTGAGTTCGATTGGTGGGGCGCGGGGTGGGACACCCGCACAGAGGGTTACTGGCATGCTTTCTCGCCGCTCGAAAACTCGCTCGACCTCGATCGCTTCCCATGGCCCGATCCGAACGGTGAGAAGATCCTCGATACGGCAGAGCAGACCATTCTCCGCCATGGCCCGAGCTACTTTATTGCGCCGAATCTGGGAATGTGTCTCTTTGAACGGGCCTGGTCGCTGCGCGGATTCGATGCTCTGCTGATGGATATGCTGGAACGCACCCAATGGGTCGAGGAGCTCCTGGACCGCATCCTGGAGATTCAGTTGACACTCTCCAGGAGGTTCGTCGCGGCCGGCGTCGCCGGCGGGTATTTCGGTGACGACTACGGTGCACAGCGCGCTATGTTATTTTCCCCGCGTCTGTGGCGAAGGCTGATCAAGCCGCGGCTGGCGAAGCTGTTTGCGGTCTATGTGGACGCAGGGCTTCCGGTGATTCTGCACTCGGACGGCGATATCAGGGCGATCCTGCCGGACCTGGTCGAGATCGGGTTGACCACGCTCAATCCGGTGCAACCGGAGGTGCTGGAGCACACGTGGCTTCAGAGCGAGTATGGGGCGAAGCTGAGTTTCTACGGCGGAGTCTCGACCCAGGGAGTGCTGCCGGGCGGCACCGTGGAGGAAGTGCGCGCCGCCACGATTGCCTGCGCGCGCGCGCTGGCGCCGGAAGGAACGGGGCTGCTGCTCGGGGCTTCACACCGGATGCAATCCGACATACCGGCGCGGAACGTGGAGGCGATGCTCGATGCTTTCGACAAATCAAGTTAGTGACTGGGCGGTGGATTCCCACGCGCGCGCCGAGGGCGTCGCCGCTAGCTTCCGCGAGAGATTCACAAGGGAGCCCGAACTGTGGGCACGCGCACCGGGCCGGGTGGATTTGATGGGCAGCCACACGGACTATAACCTGGGCTTCGTGCTGACGCTGCCGATCGACAGGGACACGTGGATTGCCGCGCGGCGCAGGGACGACGCGACGGTCCGCGTGTATTCGATGAATCTCGATGCGGCCGACGAGTTCCGTTTGGATAGGATCGATCCAGCCGCTGAATCAAGATGGTGCAACTATGTGCGCGGTGTTGCCGCGACCCTGCAAGACGAGGGGCTCAAGCTGACAGGTTGCGACGCGACGATTCACAGCACCGTTCCATTGGAGAGTGGGTTGAGTTCGTCCGCCGCGTTGGAGTGCGCGGTGGCGACGGTGTTGGAAGGGTTGGGAGACTGGCGTCTGACACCCGAACGGAAGGCGTTATTGTGCCAGAAAGCCGAGAACGAGTTCGTCGGCGTGAAGTGCGGAATTCTGGATCAGTACTCGTCATGCCTGGGCCGCCGGGGATGCGCGTTGCTTCTCGACTGCCGGGACCTTTCGACGCGCACGGTGCGGATTGCCGAAGGGATTCGCGTGGTGGTGTGCAATGCGATGAGCCCACGCCGGCTGTCGAGTGGCGAATACGCGCAGCGAAGGGCCGAGTGCGAGCAGGGCGCCGCCGCGCTGGGCGTGCGTGCGCTGCGCGATGTCACGCCGGAGATGCTGGCGGCGAGACGTAGTGAGCTTCCACAGACGGTCGCCAGACGATGCGAATTCATCGTCGCCGAGAGCGCGCGCGCCGAGTCGCTGGCGCTGGCAATTTCGGTTGGCGACCGGCCGGCCATCGCCCGGCTCTGTGCCGAATCGTTTGCGGGCGCTCGAGACCTTTACGAGATATGCTCTCCGGCGATGACGGCCATGATGGATGCGATGCTAGCTGCACCGGGAGTGATCGGCGCGCGCCAAGCCGGAGCTGGTTTCGGAGGTTCGATGGTCGCTCTGGTGGATGACTCCCGCTCGGACGCCTTCCGCGCCGCCGTCTCCGATGCCTATCATAAGGCCACCCATGTAACTCCCGAAATCTACCCGGTTGAGGCTGCACCGGGGGCGGAAGTGTTCGACAAAGCGAAGATAGGCGGTGCCGATCTGGACCACCACGCCGTGGCCAAACCGTGACAAAACGCGATCAGAACAGCAGTTTGAGAGCGAGTTGAATGCTGCGCGGGCCGCCACTGTTGAACAGGGGCAGCAGCAATCCGCCGCTCGACGAGTTGGCCATCTCCTGGGAGAGGCCAAAGGAACTTCCCGCCGTCAGCAGGTTGTTCCCCGAAGCGGCCGGCGTCGCAAAATTCGCGTGATTGTAAACATTGAAAAGCTCTGCCCGGAACTGCACGGAAAAGCGCTCGCTGGCCTTCACGGTCTTGTGCAGGCCCAGATCAAGCTGGTTGAGCCCGGAGGCTCGCAGGATGTTACGTCCGGCATCGCCGTAAGTGCCGGCCGCCGGGATAGCAAATGCGGCGGGATTAGCGGTGCGGTACGGCGGCGCCGAAGAAGCGATGTAGAGCGGCTGGCCCGCGACCAGGTTGGGACGCTGATTGTTGGCGGCGTACTGATCGCCGTTGCCGGCAATATCCTCGCCAAGCAGAGGCGTGAATGGCACTCCCGTTTGCGCGGTGAAAATGCCCTCCAGCGACCAGCCTCCCAGGAACCTCGCGGCCGGATTCTGGAAGCGTGCCGGTTTGCCCGGCAGCGCGTAAGTGAAAGCGGCCACCAGGTTGTGGCGGATGTCGAAGTCGCTCGAAGCCCACTCGGCGCGAAAATCGTAGGGATTCGAACCGGTGAAAGAGGAGTTGGTGGAAGTACCGGTCGAACTCGAAGCGTTATCGAGCGAGTGCGCCCAACTGTATGAAGCAGTAACTTCCAGGCCGTGACTCAGCCGCCGCGTCACATTCGCCTGCAGAGCATTGTAATTGGAGACAGCGCTGGTTTCAATCAGCTCGAGAGCGCCTGCCGAGAAATTCGGGTTGGGCGCGGCGCCGGTCGCCGGGTCGAGCAGGTTCAAAGGCTGCATGTGGATCAGGTTCCGGCCGAGTGACCCGATGTAGCTGACCTGGACGACCGTCTTGCTATCGAGCTGCCGCTGCAGGTTCAGGCTGTACTCGTAAGTGAAGGGCGTTCGAAAGTTTGTAGGATCGTAAACCGTGGCGCTGCCAAACGGCGGCATGCCGGTGATCGCGGTGACGAGCAGCGCCGGGTCGACCGGCACGGTGACGGGACCACCCAGCGCGCTGCCGAGGAGAAAACTGGTGATCTTGAAGGGCGGCCCAAATGCCAGTTGCGTGGCATTGATCGTCGGCAGATCGTAATAGATGCCGGCCCCGCCGCGCAGCACGGTCTTGGCGTCGCCGGTGAGCTGCCAGGCGAAGCCGATGCGAGGCGCGAAGTTAACATAACTGCCATTGTGCACAGGTGCGCCGGGCGGGCCCAAGGTTGCGGTGGCGAAGTTATTCAGTCCCACGATGGGGCTGAAGCGGCCGTGGGCCTCAGTCGGCACTGTGTCGAGCTCATAACGCAGACCGAGGTTGAGCTTCAGCCGGGGCGTGATGCGGATGTCGTCCTGGCCGTAAAAGGCAAGATTGGTGAATCGCACACCGAAACCGGTTTCCGCGATTTGATTGAAGTAAGAGGCGGGATTATTGTTGACCAGGTCGGCGACCGTATTGAAGAAGTATACGCCGCTCGAAATTGGTTGGAGACTGACGTTGCCCTGTGTGCGCCGCACCCAGAAGCCGGACTTGAAGGTACTCCGCCCGTGCACGTAAGTCACGTCGTCATTGAAACTGAAAAGATTATTGTTCTGCACCTCCGGGGGGTTCGGCGATTCGGCGAACGGCAGGCTGAAAACATAGATCCCCGGCAAAGTAGCGTCGCCGGCTGAATTCAGCGGAATCGGTTCGGCGCCGCCGAAGCTGTCGGCGGCCCCTACGGATATGTTGGCGCTACGAACGAATCCGAATCGCGCCTCGTTGAAGAAGTCCGGTGTGATGCGGTGCACTTCCGCGAGGCTCACGCTTTGCAACCTGGACCGGTTGCGGGACAGGGTGTTGAGAAAGAACGACCGGAGCAGGCCGAGTGAGTCGCTGAAGGAATACCGCGCAAAGAAATCGTCGTCGTCGGAGAAACGGTGGTCGAGACGGGTGCTGAAATCGGTTTCACCGACCAGGTTGGTGGCGGTTGCGAAATAGCCGGCGGTGCCGTCCCCGTTGTCCGGGCCGGTTGGCAGAGGGTATTCGTCGATCAGAGACTGGATCGCCGGGCTGGCCTCGGCGCGGGCGGCCAGCGAGGGCACGCGCGCATTGGCATTTACCCCGACGCGCTGGCGCAGGCCTTCGAACGAGGCGAAGAAGAAGGTGCGGTCCTTGCGGATAGGACCGCCGGTGGTGCCGCCGAAAAAGCTATTGCGAGAGGGCGTCCTCGAAACGCCGTTGGCGTTGTTGAAGAAGTTGTTGGCGTCCAGATCGCTGTTGCGAAGGAATTCGAAGCCGCTACCATGGAACGCATTGGTGCCGCTCTTGGTGCTTACATTGATGACGGCGCCTGAGAAACCGCCGAACTCCGCGGTCTGCATCTGCGTCTGCACCTTGAACTCGGAGACCGCATCCACTGAGACCAGCGCCACGCTGCTGCCGGATTGGCCGACCGCCGGATCGTTGCCGGGAGCCAGGCTGATGCGTCCGTTGGCGCTGCCGCCCGCGTTCACGTTGATCCCGTCGATCAGAATATTGTTGGAGAGGTCCCGCTGGCCGTTTACGTTGAAGGAGCCGGCCGGCGAGGCGGGATTATCGGTTGCGCCGGATACGCCCGGAGCCAATTTCGCGAGCCGCAGAAAATCGCGTCCGTTGAGCGGAAGATCGCCGATCATCTGTCCGCCGACTACCAGGCCTTGCTCGGATGTTTCGGTCTCGACCAGCGGCGCCACCGCCTCCACGCGCAGGTTTTCCTTGACCTCCGGCAAAGCCAACCGAAAATCGATGTGACGCGTCGAATTGACCACCAACTCGACACCGGTCGCGCGCGCCGCAGAAAAGCCTGTGGCCGTAGCTTCCACTACATAGACCCCGGGCGGAAGAAGCCCGAACGAATATTCGCCCTGCGGACTGGTCTTGGCTTGCCATGCCAGGCGAGTGCCGGTATTGGTGGCCCGAACCGTGGCGCCGTTAATGAAGGCTCCGGAAGGATCCGAAACGCTTCCCAGGATGCCGGCGAGTTGGGCCGCCAGTCGGGCGGGCGGCCAGATCGAAAGCAGCAGAGTAAGAACAATCGTTGTCAGTGCGGATCGCAGTCTGTTCAGTATCACTTATTCCCTTATAGCCTGCCTGCGCGGTTTGCGTGTGTAACAACTTAGAGCCTGGAGCAGTCCATAACATAGCTGGAACATAAGTAAACTCTGCCGTAAACTGTCTTGCTGTCCGCAGGATCGACCCCTACCTCCCAGTATCATCAGGTCATGATGCGCCAAGTCATGATACTCTGCATGGGCGGGCCGCTCCTGTTACTTATGGCTGCGGGCGCTGGTGCGCAGGAACCCCGCGCAACCGGCGCGGGCGGATACGTGGACAGCAGCGCCTGCAAAACCTGCCATGCCGATATCTGGCTGAACTTTTATAAGAACCCGCATTTCAAAAGTGTGGCGGCCGGCGATCTGCCGCCCAGCCGCGCCGGGTGTGAAAGCTGCCACGGACCGGGCGAAGCGCACGTGGCCGCGCGCGGCGGCAAGGCCACCATTCCCAATGCGTTCTCCGTAATGCCGCAGGCCAAGGCGCTCGAAGTCTGCCTCACCTGTCACGCGCGCGACTTTCAAAAGGCCAACATACGCCGTTCCCAACACACGCTGGCCGATGTCGCCTGCACTTCCTGCCATTCCATTCATCATTCGCCAACGCCAAAGTTCCTGCTCGCCAAAAAGCAAACGGAGCTGTGTTACGGATGCCACGCCGGCATCCGTGCGCAGTTCGAAATGCCCAGCAAGCACCGCGTCAACGAAGGCTTCATGGAGTGTTCGGATTGCCACAATCCGCACGGCGCTTTCGCTACCACCTGGCGCATGTCGGACCACCCGCGCATGGTGGATCAGGCATTAAACAATGAAGAGCCCTGTCTGAAGTGCCACGTGGACAAGCGCGGCCCCTTCGTGTATGAGCACCCGCCGGTGCGCGTGGAAGGCTGCGAAGTCTGTCACTTTCCGCACGGCTCGACTAATGAGCGCCTGCTGCGGCGGCCGGTGGTATTCACGCTGTGCCTGGGCTGCCACAATGGCGGTGCTTCGGGTACTCGCAACAACGGCGTTCCCATGCAGACGTCGCAGCACAACCTGCTCGATCCGCGCTATCAGCGCTGCACCACCTGCCATGTGCGTATCCACGGATCGAACGCCGACGAGACTTTCCTGCGATGACCTCCATGCTCAAGCGCTGCTGCCTGATTCTCGCCGTTCTCGGAACCCTGCGCGCGCAGCAGGTGATCGCGCCCACACCCGAAGCGGTGGGCGTTGCGCGCGGTGGCGATTTCACCAATTACAATATCGTCGACTCGTTCGAATTCGGCTACCGCTGGCGTCTCGCCGGCGGCAGTGTGGACACTTACCGCAGCGATGTCAATTACGGCGATGGCATCCGCCTGTTGGCGACTAATCTGAGTATCAACTCGAAGGAGGGCCATGGCCGCTGGTTTGATGAGATCATACTTTCCACCAGCGGCCTCGGCAACGACCCTTATCAGACGGCCAGCCTGCGCGTTCAGAAGAACGGCCTCTACCGTTACGACATGCTCTGGCGCGAGGACGATTACTATAACCCCGGCCTGGATATCTCCGGCGGCGATCACCTGATGGACACCGTGCGCGGGTTACAGGATCACTCTCTCACGCTCTTCTCCCAGTCGCACTTCCAGGTGGATCTGGGTTACAGCCACAATACGAATAACGGGCCCGCTCTTTCCACCGTGCAAGGTTTCGACACAACCTCCTTCGCCTTCCCGGTGTTTGAAAACGTCAAGCAGCAGTGGAATGAGTACCGCATCGGCATCCTGGCCGATTGGGCCGGTCTCCGCTTCATCGCGCGTCACACCTGGGATTTCTACAAGGACGATTCCAACTACAGCCTGACTGGCACTGAGACCTCCGGTGTGACGACAGATCCCACTGTCCTCACGCAGTTCCAGCGTTCGGCGCCGAACCATGGGTCGAATCCCGGCTGGTTTGGCAACGTTTATGGCAGCCACAAATACTGGGCGCTGAATGCGCGCCTGACTTATAACATGGGCAACGGCGGATTCGCAATGAATGAGCTGACTACCGGTCTTAATCGCATTGGTGCCGCGGAAAACCAACAGATCGTGGTGAGCGGCGATGCGCAGCGGCCGGTTCTGACCGGCGATTTCAGCATCAGCGTTTTCCCTACCAGCCGCCTCAGCATCGTCAACAATACGGCCGTGCATGACACACGCATCGACGGCGATTCCTACTTCACCGAATTCGATAACGGCACCGGCGCCAGCACCACACTGAACTTCAAGTTTCTCGGTGTGCGTACGGTCGCCAATTCGACCGATCTGCACTACCGTTTCAACAACTGGTTCAGCGCCTACGCCGGCTTCACCGACTCCGACCGCCAGATCCGTTTTCTGGAGGCGTTTTCGTTTCCGTCGGTGGCTGGCAGCGCGGTGAACGACCTTTACCAGCAAGAAAGCCGCCTGAACGCCGGCAGCTTCGGCGTCCGCTTCCACCCGCTCCAGCCGCTGACGATCAACCTGGAAGGCGAGGCCGGTCATGCCGATCATCCGCTCACGCCGATGAGTGATCGCAACTACCACACACTCGGCGGACGCATCCAGTACCGCACGCGTAAGCTGCAACTTTCCACCGGCTACCGGGAGCTCTACAACGAGAACGCTCCGCTTTCCTTCACGACCTACAGTTCCCGGTCGCGGCAATACAACGCAGCGGCGTCCTTCGCTTTGCGGGATTGGCTGGCCTTTGATGCCAGCTACTCCAAGCTGCACCTGGATACCGTCGGCGGCCTGGCTTTCTTTGCCGGCGTCCAATCCGCGCAGCTCCAAACCAGTTATGACTCGATCTACATCAGTAACATCCACGCCGCCAATGCGGGCTTGCGTTTCGGCATCGGCCGTCGCGCCGACCTGTACTTGGGCTACACCATCACCAAGGATACCGGCGATGGTCGCTCCTCGGCCGTGCCGGTTGGAACTACCGCTCCGGTCGCTTCGCTGCTAGACTCCGTGCAGACCTTCCCGCTCACCTATCAGTCTCCAATGGCACGACTTTCGATCCGGATAACGCCCAAGCTGCGCTGGAACGCGGGATGGCAGTTCTATGGCTACGGCGAACTGTTTCACCTGCTGGGTTATGACCAGAACTTCCACGCCCACACAGGCTACACCAGCGTGCTCTGGTCGTTCTGACTACGTGGATCGTTTCATTTTCCCGCAAATCCGGGCCGGGCACGCCTTGGCCCCTACGGCTGAAACGACCGATACTTTTACACCCTCTTTACAAATCCCCAACGACCTATGACTGTCCCTCCCGTTAACATTCGTATCGAGGACTTGCATCAACATGGAACCACTTTGGGCTGCTAACACGAATCGGGAACCCTACCAGGATCCCCGTCTGACGATCGACTTCTCGAATCACGCGGTGACGCTGGATTCGCAATCCATCTCGCTGACTGCCAAGGAATACCTGCTGCTGAGCTTTCTGGCGGCTCACAGCGGCGAGATCTTCACCCGGACGGATCTGCTGTTAGCCGTCTGGGGCTACGGAAGCCAGATTCGAACCCGGACGTTGGACGTGCATCTGGCCCGCCTGCGCAAGAAGCTGGGCGCTTTCGGTCACCGGCACTTGGAATCCGTATGCGGCAATGGCTGCCGCTATCAGCCGCCGCGGGAGCCCCGCGAAGTAGCCCCCCTTTCATATCGCGCGTGCGCAGCGGTGGCGAATCCGATAGAATTAAGGGCCTGAGGAATGCAGACCATCCTGGTCATCGACGATGACGCCGGCATTCGCGAAGTCATCGGCGTAATGCTGGAAAAGGAGGGGTTTCGCGCGATTTTCGCGGCTGACGGCAAGATCGGCTTGCAGGAAGCCATGACCGCGCGGCCCAGCCTCATCGTGGTTGACCTCCGCATGCCCGGCCTGAGCGGCGTGGACGTCTGTAAATCGCTGCGTAACGCCGGGGTGCAGACGCCGCTGATCGTACTCAGCGCCATCGGCGACGAGATCGACAAGGTGCTGATGCTTGAAATTGGAGCTGACGATTACATCGTCAAACCCTTCGGCACCCGCGAGCTGCTGGCGCGGATCCGCGCGGTCCTGCGCCGCACGACTCCCGAAGCCAGCCACGCGATCACGTTTTCCGACGTCGAAGTCGACCTCGACCGTTCCGTCGTGCGCAAACACGGCGACGAGGTCAAGCTCACCCGGGCGGAGTACAAGCTGCTGGTATTCTTCGTGCAGAACCCCGACCGGGCCTTGAGCCGCGACGTGCTCCTCAACTCGGTGTGGGGCTACGACGCCTTTCCGAATACGCGAACGGTCGACGCCCACGTGGTGCGCCTGCGGCAGAAACTGGAAACAGAATCGGAAACCCCCCGCCATTTCGTGACCATGCACGGCGTCGGGTATCGTTTCATCCCTTGAGGACGTGGAGGAATGCTGCTGCGCCGTACGGTACTTCTAGTCGAAGATGAATCGCATTGTATCTCCACGCTGGAAATCGCCTTCGACGGCGAAACCGAGCCGCGTCTCGCTCACACGTCGACGGCGGAAGAGGCGCTGCTGATTCTGGAGTCGACCGAAATCGCAGCGGTCATCACCGATATTCACCTGCCCTCGATGGACGGCTTCGAACTGATCGCGCGGTTGAGAAACCAGCCGCGCTTCGCCCACTTGCCCATCCTGGTCACCAGCGGGGACCCGGATCCGGCGTCTCCCGAGCGCGCCCTGAGTTTGGGCGCGAACGCGTATTTCCCCAAGCCTTACTCGCCGAGCGCCATCCGGCGCAAGGTCAAGGAATTGATCCATGCACCTTAAGCTGCGCTTCTTCCTCCTGGCGTTGGTCCCCGGTGTATTGGCCGCGCAATCGCGCGAGCCGGCGGACCTGGAACGCATCCTTCAGCGCCTCGATGTTCTGGAACAACAGAACCGCGAATTGATGTCGGAGATCCACGCGCTGCGCGAGCAGATTGCTTCCGCAGCCGCCGCTCCCACCGCAGCGTCTCCACCGGCGGCCGCGCCTTTGGCGGAGCGCGCCGATGTCGCGGAACAGCGGATCCACGACCTGGCCCAGGACCGCATCGAATCCGACCACCATTCGGCGGTCCAGCTCACCGGCATGGTTCTGTTCAATTCGTATATCAACGGCAAATACGGCGGCGGCGAGCAAGACCCTACTACCGCCGCAA
The DNA here is from genome assembly GCA_050010695.1 of Bryobacteraceae bacterium. Classification (GTDB taxonomy): domain Bacteria; phylum Acidobacteriota; class Terriglobia; order Bryobacterales; family Bryobacteraceae; genus Bog-375. The sequence goes on along the minus strand of JBEKKO010000001.1, from coordinate 88,474 downwards.
CCGCGGCCGGCGTGCATTCCGACGGCGCCACACTGCGCCAGACCATCGTCGGGTTGAAGTTTCAAGCGCCGGAGCGCGTAGCCGGCGCCGAGGTCTCCGGCGACGCTTACGTGGACCTGTTCGGCGGCTCGGGCGACGCGCTGGGTGAGTTGGTCCGTTTGCGGATTGCCTCCATCGATTTTCAGTGGACGAACACCACCCTTACTGTGGCGCAAGACAAGCCCATCCTGGCGCCCCGCGAGCCGGACTCGCTGGCGCAGGTTGGGGTTTCGCCGCTCACCGGCGCGGGCAACCTTTGGCTTTGGCGGCCGCAGGCCCGCATCGAGCAGCGATTTCTATTCGGCGATTCCGCCGGTCTCCGCGCCCAAGCCGGCGTTCTCCAAACCAGCGAGACCGGCAACGTTCCAGCCGAATACTCCTCCGATGCACCGGCTGGCCGGCCGGCTCTCGAAGGCAGATTCGTGTTCTGGAAGAAGTCTGCCGGCAACGGCGACTTCGAGATTGCCCCCGGTTTCCATGTCAGTAACTCGCAGTTACTCGGGGTTAGCGTGCCCTCGCGCATTGCATCCGTGGACTGGCGCATTCCGCTGGCGCGGGCCTTTACGCTTACCGGCACCGCTTTCCTCGGCGAAAACCTGGGCGTGATCGGCGGCCTTCGGCAAGGTGTTGTAGTGCCCTACGACGGGAACCCGAGGGCGGTGCACGGCGCCGGTGGTTGGGCGCAACTCGAGTATCGCGCCAACCGCCGTCTGTCATTTCACCTGTTTGCCGGCCAGGAAGACGACCGCAACCGCGACCTGCAGACCGGCCTGATCTCCAAAAACCAGTCCTATGGCGCTAACGCCATGTACCAGATTGTCTCGAATGTGGTGGCCAGCTTTGAGTCGGCAATTGTCCAAACGGCGTACATTGGGTCGCCAACGCGCCTCAACCCTCACTATGACCTTGCTTTCGCGTATCTGTTTTAGCGCCGTGCTGGCGAGCCCGGGTTTCGCGGCCACGCTGTCGGGCAGCGTGGAGCTGGTCGATTCGCGCGCGCCGGCCGTCCGCCAGCACCACGACTACGCCGGGGTGGCGGTCTGGCTGGAACCGGTCGGCGCGGCGCAGCCGCCAGTTCCGTTGCACGTCCGCATGCTGCAGAAGGACAAAGCCTTTCAGCCGCATCTGCTGATCGTTACAGTGGGCTCTACGGTGGATTTTCCCAATCTCGATCCGGTCTTCCACAACGCGTTCTCCAATTACGATGGCCAGCTCTTTGACGTCGGCCTGTATCCGCCCGGCTCCACGCGCAGCATCCGCTTCAGCCGCCCCGGCATCGTCCGTGTGTTCTGTAACATCCATTCCAGTATGAGCGCGGTCATCGTTGTGCTGGATACGCCGCTGTTCGCCATTACCAATTCGGACGGACGTTTCGAGATCGCCGGCGTGCCCGCGGGCGACGACGATCTCACCTTCTTTCACGAGCGCGCCACCCAAGCGGCGCTGAAAAGCGCGAGCCGGCGCGTCACCATCGCCGGCGAGCGCGTCTCGATTCCGCCAGTCGCTATTTCCGAGACCGGCTACCTCGCCATTCCGCACAAAAACAAGTACGGGCAGGATTACCCGCCTGCGCCGGAGGATGCGGGCTTCTATCCCGCCACTCACAAATAGCCGTGCGCCACTTACGATCCATGTCGCTGCTGTGGAAGATCATGCTTTCGACTTCCGTGGCCATCACCTGCCTGCTGGCTGTGGCCGGCTGGCTGGTGCAGAACCACTTCATGCGCATTGCCACCGTCATGCTGGATGAAGAAGTGGCTGCCAGTTCCCGCGCCTATGAATCCCTGTGGCGGGCGCGGGCGGAACGGCTGGCCTCGGTCAGCCTGGTGCTGAGCCGCATGTCCGACGTGCGCGCCGCATTCGGCACCCGCGATCAGACCACCATCCGCGACACCGCCAGCGAGCTCTGGAATAGCATCGCTCCCAGCCGCACTCTGTTTTACGTACTGGAGCCTGGCGGAGCGGTGATTGCGTCGCTCGGCCCAGCGGTGGAGACCGCTCCCAGTTTCCCGCTGGCCGCCGCCGCTGCCCGCTTTCCCGGCCAAGCCACCGGGTTCGTGATCGAAAATGGACGGCTCTACCAGACCGTGGTAACGCCGGTATATGTGGCCGCCGCGCACGGGTCGGCGCTGCTCAATGTGCTGGTCGCCTGCTTCGAGGTGGATGCGGCGCTGGCGCGCGAACTGAAGCAAGCCACCGGCAGCGACTTCGTTTTCTTTTCGCGCGGCCGGCCGATCGCGTCCACGCTTCCCGTCAGCGTGCCCGGGGATCTTACCCGCCAGGAGCAGGTCCGCATCGCCGATTCGAACTATGCGCAGTTTGTCATGCCGCTCGCCGACATTGCAGGCCGCCAGATTTGCGAGCTGCGGATTCTGCGCTCCTTCCAGGCCGCCGACCGGCGCCTCGCCACCCTGCGTATCCAGATGGTTTTGATCTGGATACTGGCGATCTCGCTCGGGCTCGCCGGCACGTACCTGTTGGCCAGGCGCATCGTGCAGCCGGTCCGCGCCCTGGAGCAGGCGGCATCCCGAATCGCGACCGGCGATTACGACGCGCAGGTCCCCGTGTCCAGCTCCGATGAGCTGGGACGGCTGGCCGAGAGCTTTAACGAAATGTGCGCTTCGCTGCGCATTGCGCGCCAGGAGTTAATTCGCCAGGAGCGGATCGCTACCGTCGGCCGACTGTCCACCTCCATCGTCCACGACCTGCGCAATCCGCTGGCGGCGATCTATGGCGGCGCGGAAATGCTGGTGGATGGCGAACTTTCCTCCGACCAGGTAAAGAAGCTCGCATCCAGCATCTACGGCTCATCGCGGCGGATTCTGGCGATGCTGCAGGAACTGGCCGATACCAGTCGCGGCGGCAGCCACCGCCGCGAGGCCTGCCGTTTGCGCGATGTGGTTCTCGCCGCCTGCGATTCGCTCGCCGATGCCGCCGCCCGCCCCGGCGTCTCGGTGGCCTGCGATGTTTCTCCCGACATCGAACTCACCCTCGACCGGCCGTCCGTCGAGCGGGTCTTCCAGAATCTGATTTCGAACGCCATCGACGCTCTGCCGCACGGCGGCCATGTGCGCGTTTCCGCCGAAACTGCGGACCATTCCGTGGTCGTGAGCGTGGAGGACGACGGCGCCGGCATCAGCAGCGAAGTGCGCCCGCATCTCTTCGAGCCTTTCGCCACCGCCGGCAAGCGCCACGGGATGGGCCTCGGCCTAGCCTTGTCGAAACGCACCATCCTCGATCACGGTGGTGAGATTTGGGCCGACTCGACCACGCGTAGCGGCGCTCGTTTTCTGGTTCGGCTGCCGGCCTGAAGCCGCTTCGGCCACGATTTTACGCTCTGTTTACACCGTTCCAACAAGCCCGAAGTGCGCTGGCGCTAACATCGCAGCAGGTGTAGCTATGGGTTCGATCGGGATTGTCCGCGAAACGCCGCCCACCGTCGATCTGGTGTGGCTGGCGGTCGGCATCGGCGAGCGAGTTGCCTCCGCTGTCTTACTCGCGGCAGTAAGTCCGGTAATCGGCGCCAGTGCGCTGGCGGTGTCGCTTCTATCGCGCCGCGCGCCGCTGATCGCCCACCGCCGCGTCGGGTGGTCCGGCTCGACACTCTGGATGCTCAAGCTCCGCACTATGTGGGACCAGGACTCGCCGCCGTCCGAAAAAGGCCCGGCTTGGATCGAGTATATCCACGATGACGAAGGTCCCCAGAACAAGCAGGATTTGGATCCCCGCGTAACCAACTGGTTCGCGCGCTTCTGTCGCCGCCATTCCCTCGACGAACTTCCGCAGCTCTGGCACGTGATCTCGGGCGAAATGTCGCTGGTCGGCCCCAGGCCGCTGACCGCAACCGAACTCGATCGGCACTATGGCGCGGCGGCGGAAGAGATCCTGCAAGTCAAGCCGGGACTGGCCGGGCTGTGGCAGGTCTCCGGGCGCAACCGGTTGAGCTACGCCGAGCGGCGCAGCCTCGACCTCAAGCTAGTTCGTAATCGCTCACTGCGGACCTACCTGCAAGTGCTGTTACGGACCATCCCCGAAGTGCTGCGCGGAACTAACTCCTGGTAGTTGGTGTTAGCTCCATACGTTGCGGCGACGGTCCTGCGGACGGTGTTTCTTTGTGGGGCAGCTTGGCAAGCTGCCGGCCGATTGGGAATCGGCCCACGCGGTGGTTGGCAACCACCGCGCAGGATGCCATCCTGCCCCACACGGGGTTTGCGCGCTTAGTTCGTAACCGCGATAGTAACCTGATCCGTGGTGGTGATTCCGTTCATCGCTAATTGCAATGGAATCGCGTCGCCTGTCGGAGTGCCGGGCGCAATGACGATGTTGAGTTGATAGACCCCGGGGAACTGCGGCTGAATCCCGGAAAAGATTAACTGGGCCTCAACGCCGCCAACCATCACGGTGGGATTCACCACCGTTTGATGAACCAGGCCGTCGGTGACGGCGCTTCCCGTGGTTACGGGGGGATTCACCGCGCCGAGCCCGGTGGCGAGAATCACCAGGGTGCTGGTGTCGCCGATCTTGGCTGGGTGCGTGGTCAAACCGGGGACAGATCCCGGCGGCGCCGCAAGCTGGCCATCGCTATTGCCGTAGGCGATGGCTTGGCCAACTCCAAACTGCACCGAGAAAATGCCCGGCGCGGAGGATATCACATTCACATTCGCGGGCGCCGACGCCGTTCCGCCACGGGTGACGACCACCTGAGCATTACCAGTGGCCACCTCGTACGGTAACTGGGCGTTAATCTGATCGCCATTTACGGGATCGTGAGTTACGAACAGCATCGGCGCAGCTACGTTGTTGAACTGCACACTCACGTTGCCCAGTGACGTGGAAAGAGGGATGGAATCGGCTAGCGCCAAGCTGGCCGCCAGGTTCGTCCCGAAGATCGAAACCAGAGAACCCGGAGCGACTCCCTGGTTCAGCGCAAAGCTAGCCGCATTCAGCACTCCCCCCTGTGCCACAACGGGCGTCTGAGCAAAAACCGTGACCGCGCAGATGAGAATTAGTAGAGCCGTCAAAATCGATTTCATTTAGGTTCTCCTGTCTCCTATTCTAAGTGCGATGAACCGCCGGTCCACTCTGCTCGGCGAGATTTTACCTAGGTTGCCCGGACAGTCGATGACAAGTTTACTTACGTTGCGCGGAGCGCGCGCTTTGTTTCGCACTGCTCTCGCGCCAGGTGCGAGTAACTTCAGGGAATTTGCCGCCATCCAGCACTGCGGCCAAAGCAGCCTCCCGCTGCGCTTCGTCAATACGAGATTCGATCAGCAGCAACTGCGCCAGCGTCCAGTGGGGTTTGAACCAGTGGTTATTAGCCGCGATCGCTCCGCGCAGGCTCATCTCGGCGGCGGCAGCATCGTTTTGCGACGCATAGAAAGCCGCCAGGCTGTACCAGGCGTTGGCAGGATATTCCGCCGTGCCGGTTGCCCGCAGCGCGGCCCTTCCGGCTTCGCCTGTGGCGCGTACGGCGTCAACCGGATTCCTGGTCCGGTGTGCCAGATCGAGCAGTGCACGGGAATACCAGAGGTCGGCGGCGGTTCCCGGAAGCCGCCAGTGTTCGTATTGAAGGTAGTGAACGGCGGCCAGTGCGGCGTCGCCCGAATTGATATCGCGCTGCGCCATCGCCAGGGCGCGATCCGCAATGGCGAAACGCACGCCAAAGTAAAGCAGTGTCGCCGCCACTACGAGCCCCAGGATTCTCAAGAACCTCCACCGCGGCGCCACGGCCGTCTCGCACGCCAGCCCGACCGCGACGGCGACGATAGCATACAAGGTCATAGCGGTGGGGATCGTGAACACCACAAACTGCTGGCTGACTATGCCCGCTGCCAGGGCCGCCGCTATCCCGGCGGCCACTGCGCCCCTCTTCGCGCGCAACCGCCATGCCGCGGCGAACCCGGCGGCGCAAATGCAGCATAACGCGGCCAGGCCGGGAAGCCCTTGCGCCACCAGCGCGTCGAGAAAAATGTTGTGCGGCGATTCGTGGGCGAAATCGGGATACGCCGCCGCCAGTTGTCGCGATTCATAATGCGGAAACGCTGCGCTGAAGACTTCCGGCCCATACCCGGCGGCCAGCCGGTCTACCGCCATGCGCGCACTGTCGCGCCAAAGATACAGCCGCGCGCCGCCCCACGGATCTTCGGCGAACCACCGCGCCCGGCTGCGCAGTTGCCACCCGAAAGGCGACAAATAGAAGACCAGGAAAAGCAACGCCGCCACCGCCAGGCCCGCGACCAACCGCCGCCTCAGGCGGAATCCTCTCCAGACGAGCCACACACAGGCACCGGCCGACAATCCCAAGTAAGCTCCACGGGTCCCGCTCAGTAACATCGCGCACGCGGACAGAACAGCCGATGCGCCGGCAATCCTCCGCCATGTTACATTGGTATCCGACTCCAGCCCAGCCAGACTGGCAAAGCAGGCCATATCCAGCCAGACTGCAAAGTAACTGGAGTAACCAAGTGTTCCAGGCGGCCGGACAATGGTCCAGATGCCTTCCCCGATGTGATATGCCGAGATCGGAAGCAATGGATCCCACCGGCAGTATTGGGCAATTCCGTACAGAGCGGCGAGCAAAGAGCCGGCTGAAATTCCGCGCAGAATGGCTGTGGCCCGCTCCGCCTTCCCCGCAGTGTAAGTGGCGATGAGAAAGGTAACAGCCAGGATGCTGGCTTGGGGCAGAGCGCCGAAACGCCTCCAGGCGGTGCCGTACAGAGATAGCGCAGGGTTGGGAGAGAGGATTGTGGACAGAGCCAGCGATCCCAATCCGAGGAGCAGCACCGGCGAAAACCAGAGGAATCCCCGCATGCGGACCGGGCTCTGAAAGACCCAGGCAATCAGCAGAGCAGCCGCGATGGCGAGCAGCACCACTAACTTGGGAGTGACATCAAAGTAAAATAACAGGCCGGGCGTAATAATTAACGCCACTAATGGGATTACCAGCACCGCTAGGAACGTCATATAGGTTAGACTATCTCAAGAAAACAGGATGGCGGACACATCGGACGCGTTTCGTTACGTAGGTTACATCAAGTTACGCTGGCGATCAGTCGCGACAAGCTGCGCGATAGCGCTGGCTCTCGCGCTCGTTGTGACTCTGCTGATGCCTCGCCAATACACGGCGACGGCTCGCATCGTCATCGATCCGCCGGCGGGAGCCGACATTCGCGCCGCCATGGCGGTGAGCCCGATTTACCTCGAGTCTCTCAGGACTTACGAGCGCTTTGCCACCGCCGGCGGACTGTTTCAAAAGGCCGTGGAACGCTTCGGGCTGCGGCAGTTACTCGGCAACCGCCCGATCGAATCGTTGCAGAAGAGTGTGTTGCGGGTTGAAATCGTGCGCAACACGCGCATTCTGGAGATTGCCGCCACCCTGCCGGACCCGCAGCGGGCACAAGCGCTGGCGCGATTCCTGGCCGAAGAGACGGTGGAAATGAATCGGGCCGTAGTGATAGAGGGTGCGCGCGACCTGGTGGAAGCCGTCGCGCAAGAGGAGCGCCGGGCTCGGGCGCGGTTGCAGGAGACCGACGCCGTATGGGCACACGTGTTGGCCGACGAGCCGGTGGATGCGCTGCAATCGGACCTGGCCGTGGCGGCCGACCTGCGGTCGAATCTCCGGCAACAGATCGCCACTGCCGAACTCGAAAGTGCCGAATCCGCGGACCGCGCCCGGCAGGTTCCGGCCAGCATGGTCGCGAGCGCTTCTCACGCGCGCTTCGACGAGCTTCGGAGACAACTGCATGCGCTCGATCGACAGGAGACGGAACAGCAGAAGCTATTGGCGCGGCGGCTGGCGGATCGCGACCAGTTGGGAAGCGAGCGCCAGTCCGCCGAGGCCGCGTTGACCGCCATGGAGCAACGGCTCGGCGAAGCCCGTGGCGAGTCCGGTTACCGCGGCGAGCGGCTCAGAATCATCGATCCGGCGATTGTCCCGGAGAGGCCGTCTTCGCCGAATCTGCCCCTCAACCTGGCGGCGGCGCTGTTACTGGGTCTGTTGTTACCGGTGATCTACTTGACGCTGGAGATGAGCTATCGGGAGCAGCGAGCCGGTTCGCGGCGCGGCGGGTTTCGCGCGGTCGGCGAGAATGTCGGATGAATACTGCCGTCCATTCCGAATCGCACAGAGCCTGGGTGTGGGCGGCGTTCTTGGGCGTGTGGGCGGCTGCCATCGCGGCAGTTCCGGGCTTGGCCGCCAAGGCGGTGCTGGCGGCGCCCGCGGTGCTGGTTCCCTTCGCCTGGTGGACGCTCGGGCGGCCGGCGCGATGGCTGGCCGCGTTTCTTGGGGCGGCGCTGTTGCTGCCGCCGCTGCCAATCGCCATCGGCAATTCGGGGCCGCATCCCTCTCTTCTTTTGGCTGCCTGGGGAGTGTTTTGTGGCTTGATATGGCTGGCCGAATGGCGCTTCGCGTGGTCCGGGGTGACCGCCGCGCTGCTGGCGCTGACGGCCGTCCTCACCGCCAGTGTAGCGGTGGCAGCCATGTACTCAGGCGCGGAAATCGCCGCCGGCAGCCTGGCGCGGGTGGCTTTGTTTGCGATCCCGGTTTATGTTTTCCTCTACACGGCGCACGGGCCGTCCGCCGCCTTCGATTCGTTTCGCGCCACCCGCTGGCTGTACGGGGCGGCGACGGTTTCAGCGCTGTTCGCCTGCGTGGACTTCTACTATCAGTTCCCCGCCCCGGCCGGCTACGGGCCGCAATTCGTCTGGCTCGATTCGGGAGTGTACCGCCGCGCGCAGGGGCTTTTTTATGAAGCCGGCACGCTGGGCAATTTCTGCGCATTCTTTCTGGTGATGATCGCGGTGGGCCTCTCGCGGTCGCGGGCCGAAGCGCCCCTCTCGCGCAAAGCGATGGCGGCGGGAGGCGCGGTCTTCTTCGCCGCGTTGGTGCTCTCGTACTCTCGCGGATCGCTGGTCAATGTACTCGTGGCGCTGGCGGTGCTGGCGTGGCTGAACCGGCGCCGGTTGCGGTTGCTGCGCAGGGCGCCCGCTCTGGCGGCCGGTGCGGCGGCCGCGGCGCTGCTTACCTGGAAGATTTTCCCGGCGTTCATCCAGGTGTACTGGCTGCGCCTGGAAGCGTCGGCTCAGTATCTCTTCTCATCCACCGAAGGCGTGCTCTCCGGACGCGTGGCCAGTTGGCGGGTCCTGGCGGATTGGATCGCCGCCCATCCCTGGCAACTCTTGTTCGGTGTGGGCTACAAGACGCTGCCGTATAGCGATTACCTGGGCACCACGGTGGTCGCCGACAACATGTACCTCAGCCTGCTGGTGGAAACCGGCATCGGCGGCCTGGCTGCTTTGGTGTGGCTGCATGTTGCCATCCTGCGTGCGGCGCGCCGCGCGGCGCGGGCTCCGGACGCACGCCGCTCGTTTTTCGGCACCTGGATGCTCTGCTTCTGGTCGGGACAAGTGGTGCAGATGGCCTCCAGCGATCTGCTCACCTATTGGCGCGTGTTGCCGGTGTACTTCTGGGTTCTCGCGCTGGCGGCGCGCGCATGAGGCTGCTCATCCTCGACCAGTTCAGCGATCCAGGGGGCGCGCAGCAAGCGCTGGTGGAGTTGCTGCCCGCCATCCGGGAACGCGGCTGGGACGCGGCTGTAGGCATGCCCTGCGATGGCCCGCTGTTCGGCCAGATCGGCGCACTGGGTTTTGAGACGGCAAGAATCGACTGCGGGCCCTATGGCTCCGGCCGGAAATCGCCGGTGGATGCGCTGCGCTTCCTTAGTGGGACACCGCGCCTCGCGCGGCAGGTTCGGCTATTGGTGAAACAGGAACAGGCCGATTTGGTTTACGTGAATGGCCCGCGGCTGCTGCCCGCGGTCGTGGGATTGCGCCTGCCCGTGGTTTTTCATTCCCACAGCTACATCACCGCGGGTCTGGCGCGATGGATAGCAGGAGAGGCGCTCCACCGCGCGGATGCCTCGGTTATCGCAGCGTGCCGATTCGTGGCGGAGCCGTGGACGAGGTTTGTCCCGCGCGAGCGCGTGACGGTGATCTATAACGGTGTGGCTCGGCCTCCGCGAACCGTCGAGCGCCGGCGCGCCGCGCCGCGCATCGGCTGCATCGGCAGGATCGCGCCCGAGAAGGGACAGCGCGAATTCCTGCGCGCCGCGTCGATCATCCACCGCGCGCTCCCCCGTTGCCGTTTCACCGTGTGCGGCGCCGCACTGTTTTCGGACGCGCGCGCGCAGCGTTACGCCGCCCAGGTCCGCGCGGAAGCGGCAGTCCTTCCGGTGGAATTCACCGGATGGGTGGCGGATGTCCACGCGGCGCTGGCCGGCCTTGACTTATTGCTGGTGCCGTCTACCAGCCCCGCCGAGGCGACCACGCGCGTGATTCTGGAAGCGTACGCGGCCGGCGTGCCGGTGATTGCTTTTCCCGCCGGCGGGATCCCGGAAGTGGTCGCCGGCCTGCCTGGTCTGCTGGCGGAAACGGCGGAGCAAATGGCGGCGATCGCGATTGAACTCCTGACGGGCCCGGCGGAAAGGCTAGCCCTAATGTCGGAAGCCGGGAAAGAACAGTGGCACCGGCGATTCACGCTCGAGAGATACCATCAGGACGTGCTGGCGACCATCGAGTGTGCGGCGCGCGGCTCTGCCGCCCGCGAGTTGACGAAGGTCTGAAACAGGCCGGCCGCGCCCAGCGCGAGCAAAGCCGAGCCCGCCAGCACCACGCCATAACCGAAGTGGGCCAGCAACCGGCCGGCGGCCAGCGCCGCCACGGCTTGCGCGGAAAACGCCACCAGGTAGTTGAGCGCCGAGGCTCCGCTGCGTTCGCGCTCGGTCACCCGGCTCATCAACAGCGCGTTCAGGCCGGGCTCGCTCATCCATTGAAACGCCATGTACCATCCGTACGCCAGCACCGCCGCGGCGGCGGTTGGCTGGGTTGAGAGTCCGGCCAGTCCGACCGCTGTCGCGGCCATCATCCACACGATGCCGGTCACCGGCCCCGCCCTCCGGAAGATCGCGGGGGCCATCAGCACGCCGGCCAGTTGTGCCACTTGCGAGCCGGAGAAAACCGAGCCGATGCGTTGGGCTGGAAACCGCAAGTGGGCAAAGTAGACGTTGGCGAACGGGTTGAAACTCCCGGTGGCCAGGTTCCACACCGCGAATGCCGCCAGGTATCGAAGCAGAAACGGGCTGCGCGGATAAGCCTTGGCGCCCTCTCGCGGGGACTCGCCCGGTTTGAGATACCACGCCGGAATCAGCGCCAGCGCCACCATAAGCGCGGCCAGCAGCAGCGCCGGTCGCTGGCCGTGCAGCCATGCCGGCAGCCAGCCGCCAGCATAGTTGCCCGCGATCCCCACCGCGAACATGACGGCGAAGAACATGCTGAACGCCAGCGGGCGGCGTTTCTCTTCCACAGCGCCGGCGATTACCGGGTTGATCGCCACCGCCCAAACGGAAAAGATCGCGCCGGCGCCGAAAGCCAACGCGACCAGCGGCAGCCGCGAAGTCGCCAGGGCGCGCATGGTGACGATCGCAGCGGTGCATGCGATGTCGGCCAGCAGCACCTTGCGCAGGCCGAAACGCCGCACCAGAAAGGCGGCGGGAATCGTGCCTGCGATGCTCCCAACGGTGGCGCTGGCGCCCACCACGCCCAGGAAATCTTCGCGGTAACCCAGATCGAACAGGTGCAGGTTGTACAGCAGGAAAAAAATGAAAAGTCCGAAGTTGAACTGGATGGCGGTCGCCAAAAAGACCCAGAACTGGCTGCTCAGTCCGTTTGCCCGTCCCCACCACCGGGCGCCGGAGACCGCCGTTCCCGCGAATGACACCGTATGCCGCCGCGCCCGCCGCGCCACGTACGCCAAATGCCGCAGCTTGTAACGCGCACGCTTCCGCCACGTCAATTCACTCCGCGGAACGTGCACCGCGCCGCCGTCTGGTGGCAGGTTGCCCGGCAATAGCCGCCGGCGCGCCACGCTCCACTTATCGCGGCGCGTTTCGATCAGGCTCAGATGCAGCCACAGTTCCTCTTTGTTGGAGTTGAATTCCGCCGCAAGCGGGGCAGTCGCACAATCGGCAAACCACTGTTCGGTGGCGCTGGGCAGCGCGGCGATCTCCGCCTCGATCATGGGCGCGATGCGGCATCCGAACCACTCGCTCGCCAATCGGAACGCCACCGCTTGCAGCCGGCGCAGCGGCGGCGAATCGAGCGCGCTCCACTCGTTCCAGAATTGGACATCCTCGGCTCTCGCATCCAGGAAGCGGGCAATCTCGTAAGCGTGACAGGCGATCGTGTCGCCGCGCAGCACGTGCCGCAGGAAGTGCAGACCCGCATACGCCAGCGCGTCGGGCAGGTGCAGAACGTCGAGATCGAGATCCGCCATGCGCAGCCCGGTGCGGCGCCCCCAGAACTCTTCCGTTCCGGGCGCCGGCAGCCGCTCCACGGCATCGTTCCAAAACCTGAAGTGCAGCTCGAGGGACAGCGGCATGTCGATATCGAAAAAGTCGCCGCGCCATTCCCAGCCGGTCTTGCGGATGAGCTTGGGCAGATGATCGGTGGGGGAGCCTTCCATCCGCGGGATCCGCTCGTAGCCCAGGACGCGTAAAGCCGTTTCCGCCGCATGAACGCTCTCCAGCGGTGAAAACAGATCGATATCATATTGCACGCGCTCGGCGGCCGTTGTTCCAAACAGGGCGCAGTGGGTGATGCCTTTCAGCGCCAGAAACTCGATTCCGGCTGCGCTGAGGCACCCGGCGGCCGCGCGATACGCCTCTTCGGCGCGGCGCAGGCGCTGCTGATTCTGCGCCGCGTTGCAATCCGTGCGCTCGCGCACCCACTCGGGCATCGCGTCCCGCGCCACGCGCCGCAGGGCGAGGGTCAGGTGCGAGCGGTCGCAGTAATCCAGAGCCCGGCGCCAGTCGCGGTCGGTGAGCCGGCCGATGCCGCTCAACTCCGGCTCGGCAAGATGCAAAGCCGCCAGCACATCCGCGGGCCCGCTGGGAAGGGCGCGGCATCCCGGCCAGTGGTTCGGCCGCTGGCCAGTTGCGGCTGTGGTCGTCATTGGCTAAGAGTTCTACCATGGCTCGCCCAGCAACGATCCATCAAGCGGCGCCCCCTGACGCGGTCGTAGCGCCGATGGCGGCCCCAAACTCGGAAAGCAGCCGCAACCCGTCATCCAGCGACTCGTATTGCAGTCGGCACGCCGGCAGATCGAGCAGCTTGCGGGCGGCTCGTTCGTGCATTGAGTCCACCTCCGCGCCATAGCTGCAGGAATTCAGCAATTGCCGCACCACCTCGGCTGGTTCCACCCGCTCCATTGCCGGTCGCACGCCGCGGCGTCGGTCCAGCCATGCCAAGCCCCCGACCCTGCACCGCAACGCGGTCCGGATTTCCGGGAAGGCGCGCATGGGCGCCTCGATGCCTGTCTTGCCGTTGGGCCGCTGGTGCGCGCCGTAACCTGCCAGGCGAGGAAACAAGCCCGGCGCATCCTCACGGAACCGCACCTGGTGCGGCCTGCCAATCGCGGTAGCATTGCAGCCCCCGGCCAGCAGCCAGGTGCAATCGTCGGAAAGAAACGTCCAACTCGCGCATGCGGCGGCAAACGCAAGTGTGCTCTTGCCGGCTCCGGATGCGCCGCAGAGCAGAATACCGGTTCCATTGCGTGCGACCGTGGCCGCGTGCAGCGGCGCCACGTGGCGCTGCGCCAGCAGCGTGTAGGCAATCGACTCCACGAAAAACCAGCGCAGCAGATCGTGATCCGCCGCGGTTTCCTTCGATACGTAAATGCAGGCAAGCTGCGTGCTGCAATCGACCATCGCGAAATTGTGCGCGTCGGAGACAATCGACAGCAGGTTTCGCTGTAACCGGAAGCACGGCGGGCCTGCCGGCCCTCCTTCCGTGTCAACTACCACGCGAAATTGCATCGGCTCGCAGGCGAACTCCGGCCCGTAGTCCCGCCAGCACTCGTCTGCGGCGTCGATCACGTCGGGCGCATTCGTGGCCAGATGCAGCGGAAATCCAATCGGGTGATACGCCCGTCGCAGGGGCAACTCGACATGGTAGAGCAGTGGGTCGGGCCGCACCATTCCCAGCGCGTCGTGAGTGGTCACAAATCCTTGATAACATGCGCAGGCCCGTTACAGCGGTAAAACTCCTCCCGAACCGCGGCTAAGTCAATCCAGCGGCAGTAAGCTGGATATAAGTGCGGGCAGCAATCGTACATTACTGGCTGTTAGATCGCCGCGGCGGCGAAAAGGTGCTGGACGCGCTTTGCCGCTTGTTGCCGGACGCGGACATTTTTACATTGTTCTCGGCGCCGCAGACACTCAGCCAGGAAGTCCGGCTGCACCGGATTACAACCTCGTTCCTGAATCCGCTGCGGCGCTGGCACCGGGCGCTGCTGCCACTCATGCCCATGGCGCTCGAAAGCTTTGACTTGCGCGGTTACGACCTGGTGGTCTCGAGCGAGTCCGGTCCGGCCAAAGGCGTGATCGTTTCTTCCTCTACGCGGCACGTTTGTTACTGCCACACTCCTCCGCGATACTTATGGGATCTCTATCCGGCTTATCGCAACGAGTGGACCAGCTCACGCTGGAAACGCGCCGCCATGACTCCACTCACCCACTACCTGCGCCTCTGGGATTACGCATCCGCGGCACGGGTGGACCACTTCGTCGCCAACAGCCGCAACGTTCAGACGCGCATTCGCAAGACCTACCGCCGCGACTCGGACGTCGTGCACCCGCCGGTCGAGGTGGATTCCTTCTATTGGAAGCCGCCGGACGATTACTTCCTGATCGTCTCGGGATTAGTGCCTTACAAACGGGTTGATACCGCGGTGCGCGTGTTCACCCGCAGTGGGCGGCGCTTGATGGTTGCCGGCGCCGGACCGGAATACCGCCGGCTCAAGGCGGCTGCGGGTTCTAACATCACCTTGTTGGGACGTGTGCCGGAGGAGGATCTTCGCGAACTCTACGCGCGGTGTCGCGCGTTAATTCTGCCGGGCGAAGAAGACTTCGGCTTGACCCCGGTGGAAGCGCTGGCGAGCGGCAAGCCCGTGATCGCGCTGGGACGCGGCGGCGCGCTGGAAACCGTTCCAGCGTCTGGCGGCGTGTTGTACCAAGATGCGTCCGACGAATGCCTGGAAGCCGCCATCCACCGCTTTGAAAACGTTGAGGCTCACTTCCGCCCTTCCACACTGCAAGCCCACGCCAGGCGTTTTTCTCCGGCCAAGTTCGCTTCCCAAATGATGCCGATTCTGGCAGACGGCGTCTACCAGGATGCGGCCCTCGACCGCGCCTGAGAGTTCCTTGCACGCGTCACATCCGATAAACTGTTGCATGGTCCGCTGCATCTGCTTTCGAGCTGAGGGTCTGCCAGCCGCGCTTCTGCAACCGGGTTGCCGGCCGGCAATTCGAGACATTCGCGGACGCTAGGCTAAGATGCCTGAAACCGCCATCACCGCGCCAAAGCTGCGCAGGGCGCTCACCCTCTGGGACCTCATCCTGTACGGGGTGATCGTGATTCAGCCGACCGCGCCGATGTCCGTCTTCGGCGTGCTCAGCGACCGCGGACGCGGCCACGTGGTCACCACCATCCTTATCGCCATGGTGGCCATGCTGTTCACCGCCATCAGCTACGGCAGGATGGCGCGCGCCTACCCCAGCGCTGGTTCGGCCTTCACGTACGTCGGCCAGGAAATTAACCCCGCGCTCGGCTACGTCACCGGCTGGAGCATGGTGATGGACTACATGCTCAATCCCATGATTTGCGTCATCTGGATCAGCCAGCAGGCGCACGTCTTCGCCCCGGCCATCCCGTACTGGGGCTGGGCCGGCCTGGTAGCGCTGGTGTTCACCTGGCTGAACGTGCTGGGCGTCCGCACCTCGGCGCGGATCAACACCGGGCTCGCCGCCGGAATGGGCGCGGTGATCGTCATTTTCTTTGTCGCTGCCGCGCGCACCATCTTCGGCGGCGCGCATGACGGAATCGCCTTCTTCACCCGGCCCTTCTACAATCCGGCGACATTCGGCTCGGGCGCGGTGCTCGGCGGCACTTCCATCGCCGTGCTCACTTACATCGGGTTCGACGGCATCTCCACGTTGTCGGAAGAAGCGGAGAACCCGCGCCGGAATATCCCGCTGGCGACCGTGCTGACGTGCGTGGTAATCGGCATTCTGTCCGCGGTCGAAGTCTATGCGGCGCAGTTATTGTGGCCCGCCTCGCAGCCGTTCCCGGACGAGACCACGGCCTTCGTCTACGCCGCGGGACGGGCCTGGCGGCCGTTGCTCGCCATCGTCGGCTTCACCCTCGTAGTGGCGAATTTCGGCTCCGGCATGGGAGCGCAACTCGGCGCGGCGCGCCTGCTGTTCGGCATGGGGCGCAGCAACGCTCTGCCCAAATCGTTTTTCGGCGCCATCGAGCCGAAGCGCCGCATCCCGCGCAACAACGTGCTGTTCGTCGGCTTCTTTGCGCTGCTGGGCGCGCTCGCGATTCGCAACTTCGGCCTCGGCGCCGAATTGTTGAACTTCGGCGCGTTGATCGCGTTCATGGGCGTCAATCTGGCCGCGCTGATGCGCTACTATGTGCGCGAACGCGAAAAAAAACTGGTGAACCTGATACCGCCCGTGATCGGCTTCCTGGTTTGCCTGTTGCTGTGGCTGAACCTGAGCCGCACCGCGCAGATCGCCGGCGCCATCTGGATGCTGGCCGGCATCGCTTTCGGCGCCTGGAAAACCCGCGGCTTTCGCGGCGAGCTGGTGGATTTCTCGATCCCGGCCGAGGAGGAATCATGAAACGTTGCATCGTTCTGCTGTCCGTTGCGCTCTCCTGCCTCCACGCGGCCGACACCAGGCTGCCGCTCGGCAGCGGTTGGTATATCCAGCCCTCTACCGACGCGGTTCAGGACGAGGTTCTGGCCAACACGCCGTTTGATCCGCGGCACTCCTACCGCGCAAGTGTGCCCTCCACCGTGATGGCCGCGCTGGTGGCCGACCACGTTTACCCCGACCCCACTTTCGGCATGAACCTGCGCACCATTCCGGGCGCCACCTATCCGATTGGCGAGAATTTCTCCAACATCCCCATGCCTCCCGGCAGCGCGTTCCGCTCGTCCTGGTGGTATCGCACCCAGTTCACCGCGCCGGCGGACTATGCGGGCAAACGCATCCAGCTCCATTTCGATGGCATCAACTTTCGCGCCAACGTCTGGCTCAATGGCCGGCAGATCGCCAGTGCGGACAAAATGGCCGGTGCCTGGC
Organism: Bryobacteraceae bacterium; assembly: GCA_050010695.1. Lineage (GTDB taxonomy): Bacteria > Acidobacteriota > Terriglobia > Bryobacterales > Bryobacteraceae > Bog-375. The sequence goes on along the minus strand of JBEKKO010000001.1, from coordinate 71,231 downwards.
GCCTCTTCGAGTTCGACGTCACCGGCATCGTAATCCCGGGCAAGCCCAACGCGCTCGCCGTCGAGGTGTTTCCTCCCACGCCCGACGACCTGGCCATCACCTTCGTCGATTGGAACCCCGCCCCGCCCGACAAAGGCATGGGCATCTGGCGCGACGTTTACCTCACCGGCAGCGGCCCGGTGACCATCCGCTTCCCGCAGGTGATTACGAAATTGGATCTGCCCGCCGTCGACAAAGCCCACCTCACGGTCACCGCCGAATTGCACAACCAAACCGACGGTCCGGTGGAGGGAATCCTGAAAGGGCGAATCGCGGACATTGAGTTCTCGCAGTCGGTCACGCTCGAGAAAAGCGAAACGAAAGTGGTGACATTCGCGCCGGACAAGTTCGCTCAACTGAATCTGTTGAACCCGCGCCTCTGGTGGCCGGCCCAGGTGGGACCGCAAAACCTGTACGGGCTCAAGCTGGAATTCGAAACGGCCAGCGCTGTGTCGGACCGCAGCGAGATGCGGTTCGGCATCCGCGAAGTCACGAGCGAGCTCGAAACCGCCAGCGTTGGGTCGCCCGCCCAAATTCACCGTATCTTTAGCGTCAATGGCCGTCGCATCCTGATTCGCGGCGGAGGCTGGACCTTCGACATGCTGCTCCGCGCCTCGCCGCAGCGCCAGGAGGACGAGTTGCGCTACGTCCGCGATCTGAATCTGAACGCGGTGCGCATGGAAGGCAAAATCGAGAACGACAACTTCCTGCGGCTCGCCGACGAATACGGAATCCTCGTCCTGGCCGGCTGGTGCTGCTGCGATCACTGGGAGCGTTGGCAGGATTGGGACGACGAAGACCGGCGGGTGGCGGCTGCATCCTTACGCGACCAGATCCGCCGCCTGCGCAGCCATCCTTCGGCTTTCAACTGGATGAACGGCAGCGACAATCCCCCGCCGCCGGAAATCGAAAAAATGTACATCGGCATTCTCGAGGAGCTGAACTGGCCGAACCCGTATGAATCGTCAGCCACGGCGAGGCCGACGACTGTGACAGGGGCTACCGGAGTCAAGATGACTGGGCCGTACGAATACGTCGCGCCCAGCTACTGGCTGCTCGATCAGGCTCGCGGCGGCGCGCACGGCTTCAACACCGAAACCAGCCCCGGCCCCGCCATCCCACCCATGGACAGTCTGCGGCGCATGCTGCCGGAAGACCATCTCTGGCCCATCGATTCGTGGTGGGATTATCACGCCGGCGGCGGCGTCTTCAAAGACCTTGCGGTCTTCCGGACCGCGCTGAACCAGCGCTACGGACCATCCACCAGCCTCGAAGAATTCGCAACCAAAGCCCAAGTGATGAGCTACGAGGGCGAGCGCGCCATGTTCGAGGCCTTCGGGCGGAACAAGTACCGCGCCACCGGAGTGATTCAGTGGATGCTCAACAACGCCTGGCCCTCCATGATCTGGCACCTGTACGATTACTATCTGCGCCCTGGCGGATCCTACTTCGGCGCCAAGAAGGCCTGCGAGCCGCTGCACATCCAGTATTCCTACGACGACCATTCCATCGCCGTGGTCAATTCGTTCTACCAGGATTTCCAGAGTCTCCGTGCGACGGCCAAAATATACAACCTGGACCTGAGCGAAAAGTACTCGCATGAAGCGGCTTTCGACATTCCCGCCGATGGCGTGCGCACACTCTTCGCGATCCCGCAGATCCAGGGTCTGAGTCCGGCATACTTCGTGAAACTCACGCTGGCCGATGCCGCAGGCAAAGTGGTGAGTTCGAACTTCTACTGGCTTTCCACCAAAGAGGATGTGCTCGACTGGGAGAACTCCACCTGGTACCGCACTCCCACCAAAGCCTTCTCGGATCTCACCGCGCTCAATTCCCTGCCCCGCGTCGAACTGCGCATCGCCGCTACCAACGGAACAGCCGGCGCGGACCGGACCACGCACGTCACCATCGAGAATCCCACTTCGCATCTCGCGTTCTCGGTGCATCTGAAACTGGCGAACGCGCCGCGCGATCCGGGAGCGCCAGCAGACGAAATGCTGCCCGTGCTGTGGCAGGACAACTACTTCGCGCTGCTGCCGGGCGAGAAACGGGAAATCGCCGCCACATCGCGAATCTCCGACGCGGGTCCCGGCCCGAAACTGTTGGAGGTCGATGGCTGGAACGTGGCGCCGGAATCCGTGCCGGTGCAGTAGGACGGTGACTCATCGCGGCAGTCGCATCACTCACTCATGCCGGAGCGCCTCCAACGGATCGACCCTGGTCGCTCGCCGCGCGCGCTGCGTGTCTCCTCGGGCACAAAAGTCCGGCCCAGCATGGGTTGGATACCGAGCGCCGGGAAAAAATCGCCACTTACCCGCGATCCCCGGATGATCGCCGGTTCGCCGCCCACGTTCATCCGAACGCCGTCCCCAACGAAAACCGCCATCCGCTCAAACGACCGGCTCTGCCCCTGCCAGTCGCGGAAGTTCTCGTAGGAAACCACGACGCGGTCTTCGCCGAGCGTCTCCCGCGTCTCCCACACCATCATCAGCCGGCCCGGTTCGCGGAATGGCAGCGGCCGCAACAGCACCGCATTCACGACCGAGAAAACTGCCGTGCTCGCTCCGACGCCATCGTCAGCACCGCGACCGCCGTGAATCCGGGGTTCTTCCGCAAGGCACGAATGGCGTATTTCACGTCGGCTGCCCACGCCTCCACCCCCGCCCAGCCCCATGCCTGGCGGCTGTCTTCCTCGAACAGCGCCGCATTCCCGAATTTCCTTCGCGCCGCTACCGCGCCGATCTCGGCAGCCTGCATCTCCAGATGGAACCGCATCTCCTCTTCAAGATCGCGGTCGAACTGCTGCCGCCGGAACAGGAACAGTAGCCTGCGCCACAACTCGCCAAGCCATTCCATACGTCCACCATCACGCCGGTTGAATCACGCGTGTGATTGCCCGCATCACTTTTTCAAACTCGGAGATTTCCACGCTCAACTGCTTCTTGCCCGCGGGCGTGAGCCGGTAGTACCGCGCCCGCCGGTTGTTGTCGGACTGGCCCCACTCCGCGATCACCCAGCCCTTGATCAGCATCCGTTGCAACGCCGGGTAAAGCGAGCCCTCTTCAACCTGGAGCACGGCTTCCGACGTTTGCTGGATGTGCTGGGCAATGCCATAACCGTGCATTGGCCCGAGTTGAATCAAGGTCTTGAGGATGAGCATGTAAAGCGTTCCAGGTGGGATCTCAGTCCGCGATGTAGCTTCCTCTCTTCCCATAGTAAAACTACTGGTAGATTGAACCTAAACGCCGGTCGTGTCAAGTGGTTTCAGTTTGGCTCTCGAATGTTCTGCGCCGGCCGGCACCAAAGGGCAACGAACAACCTTACGACCGCTCCTGCTGCTGCTGCTGGATCGGCGCTTGACAGATCGGGAGGCGGAGCGTACCATTCTTAGAGTCGTTGCGGTCTGTCGGCAACGGCACTTGGGTAGCGGTGGTTTGTGGGGGACCCCGTATGACATTCCAGATCGGCGACAAGGTCGTCTATCCCAATCAGGGTGTTGGGATCATTGAGAACATCAGCACTCGCTCCTTCGGATCCGCCTTCGAAAAGTACTACCTGCTCCGGATTGGCTACAACAGTATTACGGTGCTGGTGCCGTTTTCCAACGCCGCCAATATAGGCCTGCGGCGGGTGAACAAGGATCGGGAGATCTCGCGCGTGCTCTCGTACCTGTCCTATGGAGATTGCTCGATCCATCCGGATTGGAAGGTTCGTTGCAAGGAAAACACGGAGAGGATGCAAAGCGGCAGCCTGCTCCAGGCGGCCCAGGTGTTCAAAGCGCTGCTGCTGCTGCAGGCCGACAAGCAGCTCTCGTTCCGCGAGAAGAAGATGCTGGAGCGCGCCCGGCACATGCTGGTTTCGGAGATCTCGCTGGCGCGCGGGGTTCCTGGGGTGCACGCCCTCAATCTCCTGGAGCGGGCGGTTGCCAAGGCAGGGCTCACGCTGCCGCCGCCGTCCTGAAACGCCCTTGGTGGGGCATGCTTCAGCTTGCCAACGCCCGCTTCTCACCACAAGCACCCTCCGTGGGGCGGGCGTTTTCGCCTGCCAACTTTTCACTGCGTCCTGAGGAAGCGCGTGCTGTCCCGTCGGTGCGATCCTAAAGAAGAGTTATGCGCAGCTCTCTGCCATCGGGCGTGATCCAGGGTCCACCGCCGCCGCCGGCGGACTGGGGCGGAGGCGGAGGCGGCAGCGGACCGGAGGGACGTGGCGCGGACCGGCGCGCGTCGTTCATCGGCCTGTTTGTGCTGCTGGCCGCCACCGGCATGGTCTTCGCGGCCCTGAGCATGGCCTTCTGGATGCGCCACAGCACATCCGACGACTGGATCGGCATGCGCAAGCCGCCGCTGCTATGGGTCAACACGGCGGTGCTGCTCGCCTCCAGCGTGGTTCTCGACCGCGCCCGCGTGGCTCTCAAAAGGGGCCAGCGCGATGGTTTCAACTTCTGGTGGACCGTCGCCACCGCGCTCGGCATCGCCTTCCTGGTCGGCCAGGGAATCGTCTGGCACCAGCTCAACAACGCCGGCGTATTCATCGCCAGCAGCCCCACCAGCTCGTTCTTTTACCTGCTGACGGCGGCCCACGCCGCGCATCTGCTGGGCGGCGTAGGGGCGCTGGTCTACGTCGACATCCAGGCCCTCCGCCTGCGGCTGGGGCCGGCCAAGCGGACCACCATCGACGCTACCGCCGTCTTCTGGCATTTCCTGGATGGCGTGTGGCTGTATCTGATGGTGCTGCTGTACGTGTGGGGCTGAGACGACACCGGCAGGCTCCTATCGATCCCGCAATGCCTGCTCGTAAACTTCCCTTTTCGAGAGGCCGCGCCGCCTGGCCACCTGTTTAATGGCCTCCATCCGCACCGCGCCGCCCCGCACCAGTTCTTCCACCGCTTCGCCGACCGGCGTATCGTCCGGCGCCGGCTCCACTGCTTTGCCCACCAGCAAAGTGAACTCGCCTTTGATGGAACCGCGCGCCGCGAGCTGTGCGCCCACTTCGGCCGCCGTGCCGCGCAGAAACTCCTCGTGCACCTTGGTCAGCTCGCGCGCCGCCACCACCGGCCGCAGCCCGAGCACCTGCGCGATGGCCTCCAGCGTCTCCAGTACACGATGCGGCGCCTCATAAAAAATCAGCGTGGCTGGTTCTTCCTTGAGGGCTTCCAGCGCCCTGGCACGCTGGCCGGTCTTGGCCGGTAGAAAGCCCGCGAAGTGGAAGGCATTGGTGGGAAGGCCGGAACCCGCGAGCGCCGCCAGCGCGGCGGATGGGCCGGGGATCGGCTCGACCGCGATGCCGGCGTCGATGGCCGCCCGCACCAGCCGGTAGCCGGGGTCGGAGACAAGCGGCATGCCGGCGTCGGAGACCAGGGCCACCGAAGCCCCTGCGACCAGGCGCTCGGCCAGTTCCGCCGCCCGCTGCGCCTCGTTGTGTTCGTGGTAGCTGATGGTGGGCTTGGAAATGGCGTAATGGTCCAGCAGCTTGCGCGTTTGCCGAGTGTCCTCGCAGGCGATCAGATCCACCTCGCCGAGAACGCGCACCGCGCGATACGTAATATCTTCCAGGTTGCCTATCGGTGTCGCTACCAGGTACAGCCTGCCGGGCATGACTCTGAGTATGCCGCAAATCACCGGGGCGCTGCCGCCACTCGAATCTCCGTCGGCTGTGATTCGTGCCACACTACTGTGTATGAAACAGATCCTCGCAGCTCTGATTCTCGCCGCCGCGCTCCTCGTTTTCGGCCTCCCGCTCAAGGGGGCCAGCCCGCTCGCCGGGCGTTGGGACATCACGGTCGCCACTCCGCACGGCACGCTCGTCGACTGGCTGGGCGTCACCGAAAAAGATGGCGCTCTCGATATCTGGTATCAGCCGCCGGGCGGCAACGTATACCAGGTGAAGAACTTCAAAGCAAACGGAGCGCATTTGAGCCTGGTCCTGCAGGAAGCCAGCGGCAGCCAGCCCGCCTTGACCTGGGAAGTGGACGCGAGCGGCGACAAGCTGACGGGCATCCAGAAACGCGGTGACGCTTCCGGGAACGTGATCGGCGTGCGCGCCCCGGCGCTGATCCGGCCCGAGCCTAAATCCTGGGGCGCGCCCGAGCCGCTGTTCAATGGCAAGGACCTCACCGGCTGGGAACCGCTCGATCCGGCGCACAACCACTGGCTGGCCCGCGATGGCGAGCTCGTCAACGAATCGCACGGCGCCAATCTGAAAACCACCCGCACCCTGGACGACTTCAAGTTGCACATTGAATTCAATTGCCCGGACGGCGGCAATAGCGGGGTTTACCTGCGCGGCCGTTATGAGGTGCAGATCGAATATGAGCCGCTCTCGTTCAATCCGCCCGAGCGGCGGATCGGTTCCATCTATGGGTTCCTGACTCCGGTGGATATGCCGCGCAAGCCGGGGCAATGGGAGAGCTTCGACGTGACGCTGGTGGGACGCATTGTGACCGTGGTACGCGACGGTGTGACGATTCTCGATAAGCAGGAAATCCGCGGCACTACCGGCGGCGCGCTCGATTCCAACGAAGGCGAACCCGGTCCGATCTATCTGCAAGGCGACCACACCGGCGGCCTGCGCTTCCGCAACATCACGGTGCAGGTGCCGCAACGGTAGCCCGTGACGCAGGCTGTCAAGCCTGCTGAGCCGAGAGTGAGTAGAGTCGTCTCGGCTTTTCTTTCGGCAACCGCAGCCGCAACCCAGGCGCCCCCTGGCGCGTCTTCTGCTATAGTTACGTCACGGATACGCCTATGCGAACCCTTCGAATTGTTATGTGCGTCAGCGCACTGGCTGCGCTGGCTGGATCGCTTCCCGCGCAGGACCAGGGCCCGCTCAATGGCCCCGGGCAGACGGTGGCCAAGCCCAAGAAACCGGCCGACGCGAGCGGCCAACCCGCAGACTCGGATCAGCCGTCCATCCCCTCCGAGTACAAACGCAATCCGGATGCAGGCTCGGTGCCGCTGTTCAAGAGCGACGTGGATGTCGTGACTCTCGATGTGGCGGTGATCGGACCCAACGGGCAGTTTATTCCGCAAATCCCGGGCGGCAACTTCCGCGTGCTGGAAGACAACGTGCCGCAGCAGATCCGCAAAGTGGACATGGCGCAAGCGCCGCTGACGGTTGCCCTCCTGGTGGAATTCAGCAACCGGTATCAGCAGTTGTACAGCGGGGCCTGGTATCAAACGCAGCAACTGGTCTGGACGTTTGCCAACTCGCTCAAGCCGGAAGACTACTGCGCGGTGATTACCTATGCCATGAAGCCGGAAATCCTCACCGACTTCACGGCCGACAAGCGGAAGATTCAGGAGGCGTTGCAGCAACTAACCATTCCGATGTGGCGGGAAGCCAACATGTTCGACGCGGTGACGGATACGGCGGACCGCATGTCGGCGATCGAGGGTAGGAAGGCGATCCTGCTGATCACCACCGGCATCGACACCTTCAGCAGACTCACCTACGACCAGACGCGCAAGAAACTGCAGGAGGCGGGCGTGCCGGTCTACTCGATTTCGCTGATGGGGCTGCAGCGCGAAATGGCGATGGCAACGCCGATCAGTTTTATACAGGCGGACAACGAACTCAATACGTTCGCCAAGGAGACCGGCGGAAGAGCGTTTTTTCCCAAGTTTCCCGGCGAGTACCCTGGGGTGTTTGGCGACCTCCGCCAGGCGCTCGGCACTCAGTACGTGATCACTTATTCGTCGAGTAACAAGACGCACGACGGGACCTTCCGCAAGATCAAGGTGGAACTGGTGGACCCGAACGGCAAGCCGCTGCCCATCAAAGACCAAAAAGGCAAGCCGGTCAAGTACGCGATTCTCACCAAGTCCGGATACAAGGCGCCGCGCGAAGTGGAATAGCGCGGGGATTAAGGCCCTGAATTAAGCCGGCATCTTTTCCCTGATCGCCTTGCCATCGATGTCATCGGGACCGCGGCATAACCACACACGCCAGCAAACAGGTCAATAGAATCCCTTTATCCATTCGGATACTCCACGATGATACCAGTGTGTCGGTAGGACAGGCGATCGGTTTGGGTCGCCTGTCTTCCGCCGGTGGCGCATGCGCTTTTCCGGATACGTTTGCCTGGTGAACTTCACTAACATCCGGTGCGGTATTTCGCGGAATTCCTCCGCCGCGAGGCCACCCATCGGTTTGCAGGGAGGACGCGCCTCATGAACTTCAAAGCAACGTTTCTGGATATACAACCCGCGGTGGTTCCGCCGGCGGCGATGCGCCAGCGCCAGACGGGCGTGACATTCGAGTACCAGGGGGCGACCGCGATGACGGTAGTCAGCCCACTCACTCGAAGAACCTACCGCTTCGCGCACCCCGGCGCGCGCATCGCGGTGGACCCGCGCGACACCCCGTGGCTGACCTTCACGCCGAACCTGTCCCGAGCCCTCTAGCCGTGGCTCTGGCTGTCAAGCCTGCTGAGCCGAGATTCGTCTCGGCTTTCCCTGGCACGCTCGCAGCATTGCCCCTACGCGAACTGATACTGCCCTGGCACGGGCAGGGGCGTGACGGGGACGGCCGCCTTCAAGTCGAAGGAATCCGGCAGCAGGTTCCGCGTGGATTTCATCATCATGTCCCAGGTGATCTTCAGCCCGGAATAGGCGGCCTCGCGGCCCATGATGCAGGTCATAGTGCTTTCGGCGACGGCCATCGCCTCGTTGCAATACGGTCCTTTGCCTAGGATGCTGTTCACCATGTCGATGTGCTCCTGCACGTAGGGATCGACCGCCGGGTGCGCGCCGCGCTGCGACATCGAATCGACCAGCCCCTTGGTGCCGACGATGCGCTCGCTCACGTTCTGCGCCATCGGCTTACCCGGATACTGGCGGCAGCAGCTCGTCATGTGAACGCCGCTGGGATATACGAAATCGGCGGTCAGGTGGTCGTAGATATTGCCGTACTCTTCCTGTCGCGGCCGCCAGGATGCGCCGCCCGAAGCCACCACTTCCACCGGATGCGCGCCCATGAACCAGTTGCACACGTCGATGTTGTGCAGGTGCTGCTCGACGATCTGGTCGCCGCAGATCCACAAGAACGAATACCACCCGCGGTTCTGAAACTCCATGTCGCTCCACGCCGGATTTCGTTTTTCGTTCGGCCAGTGGAGCCACTGCAGCACCGGGGTGCCCACCCAGTTGGCGTTAAGAGCCACGATCTCGCCGATCTCGCCGGAGCGCACGCGCTGGCATTGCTCGAGATACCAGGCCTGCGAGTGCCGCTGCGCGCCCGATTTCACGGTGAGCTTCAACTCCTCGGACTTCTTCGCGGCAGCCATGAATCGTCGCACGTTCACCGCGTCCGTCCCGAACGGTTTCTCGCAGAAGATGTGCTTCCTGGCTTCCACCGCGGCTTCGAAATGAATCGGCCGATAAGCCGGCGTGGCGGCCAGCATGACGATGTCGACGTCCGCTGCGATCAACTGCTTGTAAGCGTCAAACCCGGTGAAGCGGTGTTCCGGATCCACCTTGACGCGCCCGGCCAGCTCCGGCGGCAACTCCGCCAGCTTGCCGAGCGACCGCGCCAGGCGGTCTTCGAACAGGTCGGCCATCGCCACCAGCTCCACGTTGGGGCAGCCGGTGAACAGATTCTGCACGGCCTGCGTGCCGCGGTCGCCGCAGCCGATCAACCCGGCTTTGAGCTTCTCGTCGCCCGCCCCGCGCACCAGCCCGGGTTGAACGATCGTGAATGCGGCGGCTCCTGAAGCCGCCGATGTCAAGAAAGATCTGCGCGAAACATCATGGTTCGGCATGGGGAATCCTCGGAAGCCCATTCTGCTGAATCAGCCGCACATGGTGGGCTGTTCTCGCCGGCCTCGCCCAATATCTTAAGCCCATTTAGCTTCACCAGGTGACGAATCTGGTCAGTCGGCTACTGGTACGTCGCCGAAGGTGTCCTCGCCGTCCTTCTCCCGGCGCCTTTGCAGCGCCACCGCGGCTGCCAGCCCCAGCAGCGTGCACACGAAGCCGAAGTAGACCGAAAACGGGCGGTACCGCATCGCCACCGCGTGCTTGCCCGCGGGAACCACCACACCGCGGATCACCGTGTTCACCTTCCAGATTTCGGCCGGCTGGCCATCCACCTCGGCGCGCCAGCCGGGGTACCAGTTGTCGCTGACGATCAGCATCCCCTTGCACCCCATTTCGACGTTGACCCAAACCTGGGAAGGGTTCTCGGCGAAGCCGGTCACGCGATCTTCCTGGCCGCATTGTTCGAGGGCGGGCTGAGTCTTCACCGTGACGGCCATCTTGCGCAGATCGAACAGGGGCGAGCGGACGTTGTCGCCGCCGACGCTGTCGTCGGCCACCATGAACGTCTGGTGCACGGTCCAGGCGCGCGGGAACGTGTCCGGCGTGCGCCAGATTTTGATGCCGCTTTTACCGGTGAACACTTCCTGCTGGCCGCCATGGGTAGGGGTGCGGCTCACGGCGTAGTTCATGCCATACATACGGCCGACGCGATCGTCCCACCAGCCGCCCAGCTCCGACGTCGCGGTCAACATGCTGGCCGTCATGGCGTGGCCGGCGGGGATTTGATACCAGTCGCCGAAACTGAAGTGCACGTCCTTGTCGTTAATCTCCAGGCGCTTCTGACCCGGCTGGGAACGCAGAAAGACGGCCAGATCGCTGGTCTCGTACAAGGCGTTGACCAGCGTCATGTGATTGGTGTCGCGGAAGTGCGGCCAGCCCCAGCCGACCTCGTTTCCCTGTTCGATGATGATCAGCAGCGCGATCAACCCGAACAGCCATCGGCGGCCCAGCAAGCCACGGAACCAGGCGTAATACAGCCCCGCCGCCAGCAGCGCCACCAGGCCAATCATGCCCGGGCGCGGATCGCCATCCACCAACACGCTCCCCACCGTTGGCTTCAGGTAAGTCACCAGCGTGAAGAGTCCGAAGGTGACTCCGCCGAACCAGAGCAGCGCTTTCGAAACCGCCCGACAATGCGCGGCGCCGCCGGAAATCAGAGCGTTGGCGCCCAGCGCCGCCAGCGACGCCATGGCGAAATGAAAGAGCGAAAGGGTGACGATGGGCGCGCGCGATTTCTCGACCAGCGGCCCCAGCGTGTACATGATGCCGTATAGAGGATCGAATTTGGCCATTGTGTACAGCAGCGCGGCGACGCCCAGCAGCACGAACATGCGCACCTCGCGCCGGCGGAACGAGCTCCACACCGCGATGGCCGCCAGGCTGAGCGCCACCGTCCCCGTGAACGGGTCGGAGCGCAAGCCGCTGCCGCCAGGCATCACCACGTGCAGCAGGTCGGTGGGGCCCAGGCCGCTGTCTGCGTGCTCGGGGTATTCCACTTTGTCTTTCCATGTGAGCGCCCCGGTCGCCGTCCAGCGCTTGGCCAGCTTGCCGTACTCGGCGGCGGGCAGCGCCTGCACGGCGGCTACCAGCCCCATTACCCCGAATAGCACGCCCAGACGCAATGCCGCTTGCGCGCGCACACCGCGGCGGAAAAAGGCGGCCACGCCCACGCCGGCCACCGCGTAGGTCAGCGCCAGCGACGGCGCGTGATGGCCGCACAGCCATGACATGCCGAGCGCCGCTCCCGCCCATGCGGCGTTTTTGAGCGGCGCCCGTCCGCGCAGCGATCGCAGCAGGAACAGGAACACCAGCGGCGCCCAGATAGCCGGCGCCAGGTGCTGCGGCCATTCGGTGTTGCCGCAGAAACCGCCCGTGGCGTAGAAAATAGCTGCCAGCACCGCCGGCCCGGCCGCGCAGCCCAGATCGGCGAAGAACCAATAGGCGAACAGTCCGGCCGCGCAATGGATCAAGACGTACCAGAGTTGAACATAGAAGATTTGGATTTGCCCGTCGTGCAGCGGCGCCAACGCCAGCAGGAAAGTGAACGGGCTGGTCACCCCGGGTTGCACCTGGCCGATCAGCGATTGGCCGAACCACTCATACGGAGTCCACAGCACAATCGACCAGTGGCGAATGGCCTCCACCTGCAACCCCAGCCACGGCATCACCTGATTGGCCAGGTCGGGACTGGCGAGGAAGGTGTATTGCTTGGTGAGAGCGAGTTTCCAGAAAACCGCGACCACGCCGGCCACCACCAGTAGAGGCGGCCATATGCGCGGCCAGGCGCGGCGGCCCCATGCGGCCACACGTTCGGAAGTTGGAGTCATAATGTTCAAGTACTCCAGCTTAGTGTGACTCGCCCGCAACTTCAACCAGGGCTGTGGCCGGCCCAGAATGTGGGGCGGCTCGCGTGACCCGCGCCGAACCCCCTGGCTCGGCTGTCGGGCCGGCGGGTCCGACGCGGGCGAGGGCGCCCGCCCCACGCAGTTGCCCGGCGCCACGCGCTCCACCTACAGTAAGGAAGGCGCGTATGACCGAATCCGGTTTCCTGAATGCCATCCTCTACACGGCGCTTGGCGTGGCGGCCTTCGTGGCCGCCTTCGCCATTCTCGTCAAGCTCGCGCCCTTCCACCTGTGGAAGGAGATCGTGCAGGAGCGCAACGTCGCCGCCGCGATTCTGGCCGGCGCCGTGGCGCTCGGCCTGTGCTGGATCATCGCCGCCACCATGCACTGAAGTGGGAAAAATCGGGCGGACGGGCAGGTTGACAGACGAAAGCGTCGGTCCCAATCAGCCGTCGAAGGATTTGCAGTTGTGTGGGGCAGGCGCTTTCGCCCGCCAACCGAGTTCTCGGCTCACACCCACTCCTTTTCGCGCCACTGCTTGAATCCCGCTTCGGTCAACTGCTTCAGGCCGGTGACAAGTTCCGGCTCCGGCTCAGTCTTGAAGTTGAAGCAGGTCTTGCCCTGCATGCGCTTTTTCAGCGCGGGCGAGATGCTCTTCGTCAGGATCGGGCACATGTAAAGCGGCATCAGATGAAAGCTCACGTACGCCTTACCCAGCCGCACAGAACCGAAGTACATGGGCTGCCCTTTGTGCTGTTGGAAAGGCGACGGGGATTTCGTGACAAGCGTGTACTCAATGGCGGTGTCCGCCTTCGCGGCCAGGCGATCAGCATACCTCGCGAATACAGGCTTCAGTATGGCAAACACGGCGGCGAAATCGGCAGTCATAGCGCACAGTTTATCCGATTCGATGCTCGCGTTGGAACCGCCGCTTCAGTCGGTAGAAAAGGCTTCCAATAAGAAGTTCGGTGGACTGTCCCGTACCACGCCTGACGCTGCTCTTCTTCGGCGTGGCCAAGGATGTTCCGGAAGCAGCAAAAATGGTCACCGCCGAGACAGCCTAAGTTGCGAACTCGCTCAAACCTGAATGCCAACCGTCAAACGCGGCCTGACTTCACGCCAAGCTACGACCTCTGAAGAGGTGCACTATCAAAGCAATCACTGCGATGACCAGCAGAAGGTGAATCAACCCACCGGCAACGTGGAACGCAAGAAAACCTAGCATCCACAGTACAAGCAAAATCACAAATAGCGCTAGAAACATGGAAATCTCCTTCGTGCGTTCGGGGCTCCCGCCCGTCACGCGTGACGGTCATTTGGCGGCTTCAACCGCCGCCCTCCAGGCGGAAACTGAAGCGAAAGAGCAACCGGACCAAGTCCGGATTCGAACCGCCCCCGGTATAGATGTGCGGACTAACAAGTTTCCGATGGCACGCGGTGCTCGCTGGAGTAAGGGCATTTTGATGGCCGCTCGGCAGGAGAGGCTGGCGCAAGCCGAAGGAAAGATCCCCGCACGTCCACTGGTCGTGCCGCGGCGTGACACGGCCGGAATCTGTCTTGCGAAGAGTGCAGAAGCTGCACCGGGAAGTGCGATACTTGCTGTCGCCCCAAGGTTCACTATTTCTGCTCCGCATGGGTTATGCTCCCTGGCGGAGCCGCGGGTTAGCGGGGATGCGTTCAGTGGCCGCCCGGGCGTACTTGGTCCGTCTCGTGCTCTACATCCAGAGCGGTCTTCAAACTATGCCCAATTTGCTCTCCGAACAAATCGATACTCTGGCGGCTTTCGCTCCCACCACGCTGCCGGTGATCAGCCTGTATCTGAACACACAATCCGACGACCATGGCCGGGACCACTTTGCGTCCTTCATAAAGAAGGAACTCCACAGCAGAGCCAGGACGTTTGCGCCGCAGTCGGCGGCACACGCCAGTTTCGTGCAAGACGTCGAGCGGATCGAGAAATATCTGGCGACCGAGTTGCGGCCCTCCACCAACGGTCTCGCGCTGTTTGCCTGCGCCGGCGCCGATAACTTCTTCGAGACGGTCCAGTTGAACGCTCCGCTCGAACGGCACGAAATCTACGTCGATCACGTGCCGCATCTTTACACGTTGGCCCTCGTCAACAAACAATTCCCGCGCTACGCGGCAGTCGTCACGGACACCAATTCGGCGCGCCTGTTCGTCTTCGGCCTGAGCGCCACCATCTCCGAAGACCGGGTGGATAGCGACAAGATGAGCCGCACACAGATGGGCGGCTGGGCGCAGGCACGCTACCAGCGGCATATGGAGAACTATCACCAGCACCACGCCAAAGAGGTCCTGGAAGTTCTCGACCGGGTGGTGCGCAAGGAGGAGATTCAGTACATCGTATTCGCTGGCGACCAGGTGGTGATTCCACTTCTCGAGAAGCAGCTCTCGCCTTTTCTCGCGGCCAAGGTAATCGATGTAGTGCGGCTGGACGTTCACGCGCCCGAGCGCGAGGTTCTGGAGAAGACTCTGGCGGCGATGCACCGTCAAGACGCCAAAGACGATTCCGAAAAGGTAGAGCACCTGATCGGAGACTACCGGTCGGGCGGGCTGGCGGTGGTGGGCGTTCCCGATGTGCTCGCGGCGCTCGCCAAGGGCCAGGTGGAGGAAGTGCTCTTGAGCGAGTCATTCCAGCATCTCCGGGGAGACGAAGAAGAAAAGCCTGGCCCATGGGTTGAGGGCGCGGCCTACTCCGGTGAGGGCGACACGACGTCGGAAACCATCATGGCGCAGGCCACGCAGACCGGGGCGCGGTGCAGACTCATTGCGGATGCAACCCTGCTTGCCGCGGTGGGCGGGGTCGGCGCCAGCCTGCGCTATCGAGACTGAGGGGAAAAGGGCGGGCAAATGTGGAGCACGCGCTCCTGCGTGCCGCGCCGGCACTCCTGCTGGCGCCCGCTGCCCCGTCACGGCTGCCGCAGTCGCATAACATCCATCAGGCTAGCTCTAGCCGGCCCACCTGCCGGACAGGCGTGCAGGCGGAACGGCGATGGACTGTAGACGGACGAGCAGAACCGAATCCCGATCCTTCATTGAAGCCAGCGGCATGAAGCCGCTGCTCAGGATGAATTCGGCGTCGGTATCCGTCATCAGCACTTCGGCGCAGGGTTTGGCAACCGATTCGCCATCCGCGCGATAGATGTGCTGCGGCAGACTTCCGATTTCCCGATGGAGCGCGGGACGCATTTGCCAGCCGTCGCTGCGAAAGGCCAGACCGAGCACGCAGGCGCAAAAGAAAGCCGGGTTGCCCCACAGATAATCCGCGTGGGCGCTCTCCGGCATCTCTTCAAAGTCCAACTCTTCCGCCGGCGTGGTGTCTTTCCCGTAAGGCAGGCGCAGCAGGAATCGCGGCAAGGCGAGGCCGATCCACCGCGCCTCCGGAGACCGGACGAATTGCTGCCACTGCGGGCCGGGGCTGAGATCGGAAGGGGGCACTGCTTCGCCCAGGAATGGCGCGCCCAACGACGCGGCCAGGCGGCCCAGCCATGCGAGGTTGCTGGCATCGTCGTCAGTCTGGCCGAAAACGAAGTTGCCCACGATGAGCGACCACGGGGCCGAGGAACCACCCAGGCAGCGTTCGAGTGCGGGGGCGTCGGCCATCAGCTCTTCGAGCGTCGCGTCGAACACGTAGATCTTGAGATCGGTATCCGGCTGCAGCCGGTCGACCAGCATGGCAAGCGCCCGCCATGCGGCTTCGAGCGATTGGAAATGCGGGTGGTGGAGGATGGCGCGCATCTGCTCGCCCGCTGCGGCATCGACGCGCGCGGCCCATTCCTTTTGCCGCGGATCCTGGCGGGCGGCCAGATGCGTCTCGACGGCTCTCTTAATGAATTCGGCCATCGCGTCGGGTTCTTCCACCACGCGCGACGCCGGCTCTTCGTCCTCCCGCTCCATCATGCTTTCGAGAAGGCTCCGGCCCGACTGTTGAACCGCGGGCGCGGCGGGCTGAGGGTTTTCCCGAGGCGCCGCCGGAACGGGCGCTGGCTGATTGCGGAGGTTCTCGAGCCTTCCGAAGACAGCGGCGTGCTGATAGATGCGATCGGGATGAAAATCGTCGAGCCCGCGGAATCGCAGGGTGCCCTGCGGAAGCTGGACGGAGGGCGAAAGCGACGAGAGCGCCTGGTCGAGATTGTCGCTGTCTACCGCCACCGGGCGGCGTCCGCCAATGGGCGCCCGCTCGCCGCGAAAACCGCGGCCGCTGAAATCCCCGAGGATCAGCATGCGAAATGGAGTGTCGGCTTCGGGCACGCTGAGGATCGGCTGCGCGCCCGCGCCGACATCGATACCGACGGATACTTTTGAGATACGTTCGGACATAAGTCCTCCGCTACCGCGCGACGTCTGCTACGCAGGCGAGGTGCGTGAAATAACCGGCTTGGAAGACTGCGGGTGCGCCGGCCATATCCAGTTCAAAGTGGACGATGAGGGGCTTGCCGTTGACCTTCATCGGGTCCTTGCCCGCGCGGATGATCCATTCCAGGGAATAACCGCCGCCGGCGGGCGTCCAATGGTCGGCCCTGTTGAAGAAGCGAAATACAGCCCAGAGGCCATCCGCATCCGAGAACGAGATGTCCGGGCCGCCGAGTTTGACCGAAGCTTTCACACCGTGCGAGCCGCCGCCTTGCCAGGTGAACTGTTTGGCTGTGGCCGCGCCGCCCGAGTAACTGAGACCCTGCCCGTCAATCTGCAGGTTCACCGTCTGGATATTCTCCGAAGGCTCCGGCTTGAGCATGTAACCGAAATGCGGGTCCTGCGCGCCGCCGGCGTAGATGGCGTCTGAAAACGCCGTGGCCGCGTTGAAGAAGGCGAGGAATGCCGGGTTTACGCCGCCCGATGGACCGATGGCAAACTGCGATCCTTGTTTGACCAGCAGCTTCTGCAGGTTCTGATCGTAGAAACTCCACAGGGCCCCATCGGGCTTGCGCAGGAGTCCGTTGACGTCCGCCACGGTGGCCTCCACGGTGGCGTTCGTGTTGAACGGATACTTGGACAACACCGCGTGGAACTGTCCGCACAGCCCCTTGCCTTTGGCGTTCAACTCGGCGGGCCCGAGCGCGCGCAGCATGCCTTCCACGTAAACGATTGGGTCTTCCAGCAGCTTCTGCACTCCGGCCTCGATGTGACCATCCGCATCGATGCGGAAGGCCTGTGCCATGGTGCGCGTGGTGACCTTGGCCTGCGTGGCGTTCTGCAGAACCGGCGCCGCCGCTGCATCGCTCGGGTTTCCACCCTGGCCGGCAATCGATTCGAGCTGGGCCTGCAAGTTCACCAACGCGGTGACATAATTCTGGTTGGGCGGCTGAATGTACCGGTCCGTGCTGTCCGGCGGGACCACCGTCTGTACCGGCTGAAACACCGACGCTACAGCCGGGTCGTCTACCGCCGTGTTGCGCGATGCCAGCGCGAATAACTCGAGCAGCGGCGACTGATTGCCGGAAAGCTGCATCAGCTTGTCCGAAGCGTCCGCCAGGCTGGCGTAGCGGACCACCGAGGCCGACTTGACATAGTTCCGCCAGTTCTTTATGAAGTCGTCGTTGTAGCGGGCGCGCACATCCCGCTCCAGCTTGACGCGATCGATGTTCGCGGAAGCCTGGTCGCCGAGCACCCACTGCTCGCCGTTGAAGTACCGGTCTGCGTGCGCGATGGCGTCCTTCATGAAAGCCCAGCCGCCCTTGGAAAACGCGCCGGGTACTTCGTACGTCTCCAACACCACTGGCGCCGATCCGGCGAACTGGCGATTGAAGTTGATGGGCGGGTTGTTCTTGCGGGCTTCCGCTAGCATGAAAGCGTAGACGCGTTCGGTGCCGGCAAACTGGTTCAGATACCGGCGTGCTTTTTCGATCGTGAAAGCGTCGTTGGTTTCCGCGTACGGATTCTCGTCCTTGAGTACGTCGGCATAGAAATCGAATTGTTTCTGAGCGAGTTGCTGGCGCTCCGCATCGACTGTGCGGTCGTTGGCCCACCACTTCATCAGCACCGGCGAAAGAAACTGGCTGATGCTTTTCTCATGGTGTGAGGTGGTGATCAGGTACGCCTTCAGCGCGTCGTAGGTGGGACTATACTCGGGTCCCGGAGTCGCCGGCAGGCCGCTCAGCCCTTGCAGAATGCCGGTTTGGGTTTGTAGGAACAGCACCTGGCGGAAGCGGCCGAAATAAAGGCGCCACGCTTCGGGATAGAGATCGTCGCCGACATAGAGGCCCAGGCGATAAAACAGGGGAGCGCCGTCACGCCGGTACTTGCGCAATGTTTCGAGCGACTGGCGGAGCGCTTCCAGTTTTCGCAGGCTGTCGGCCGGCGCGAGATTGGCGCCGGCCGCGCCCGTGGCCGGGCTGCCCTGCGCCGCGGTGCGCAGGCTCGTTTCCAGGCCACGGTTATTGAAGAACGAAACCGTAAAAACGATCGAGAGCGCCAGGCACAGCACGGCCGCCGCAAGGAACAGCACGCGGCGCGCGAAACTGGTCCTGGTGCTGGAGCCGCTGGCGCCCATGGCGGTCTTGTCGGAGAGCAGAACATCCGTGAAGAGATGGCTCAGGAAGAGCCATTGCGGCACTTTGCGCGTGCCGCCCACTTGCGGCGGCGGGGCTTGGGCGGCCGGCGCCGCCTGCGGGCCCATCCTGAAGATACCCGTGGCGCCCGAGGCCGTCCCGTAGCCGGCCTGCTGCTGCGGCGGCGCCGCGGCAGCCACCGGGGCGGCTTCGTTGATGATGATCGGCCGCACGCCGGTGAAGTAAAACCCGCGCAGAATCGGCCCCACGCTCAACTGGCTGGGCCGGCACAGATCCACCAAAAACTGCACCACGGCGGGACGAATCTTGCGGAACTCGCGGGGAAACTCGTAGGTGGCGGGCAGCTTGGTGGAGTCGGTTTCGCGCGACAGAAACTCCGGGCGGGCGTCGGCCAGCGATCGGAAGAGCCGCTCGAAGGTTCCGGTCAGGCGCACGGTCTCTTCTTCGGCGTACACGCCCTCGCTGCGGCCGGCCAGCATCGGGAGTGTCGCGCCGACCACCTGCGCGGCCTCGTCGTTGCTCAGGTTCCGCACGTACTCGGCGAAGAACGGCAGCCGATCCATCTTGGTGAACAGCACATAGACCGGCAGATTGATGCCGAATGCCTGGGAAATCTCGCCCAGACGGGCGCGCAACGTGCGAGCCGCGTTCACCACGGCTTCCTGGGCGCCGGCGCGGGTGAAGGTCTCGCTGTCGAAGCAGACCACCGCCGCGCGCGGCGCCTGCCCGCCTTTGCCCACCACCGAGGAGCGCGGCTGCAGCCGCCGCACGAGACGGGTCCATTGGCCCGAGTCCGCCAGCAGGTTGCCGCTCGCCTCGGCGAAGATGCTGCGGCGCGAGAACCACAGGTTGGCAGTCCGCGTCGGCACCACGTCGGCATTCTGATAGACTTGGCCGGCCAACAGCTCCGGGTCGAGACCGGAGTGAATCATCAGGCTGGTCTTGGTGCTGCCGGGCTGGCCCATCAGAAGATAAACCGGCAGGTTGGCGATCCGGGCGCCCTCTTCGAGTTTGGCCGCGGAGAGCCTGGCCTCGGCGGCATGTATCAGCACCGAAATCTCGTCTCCGCCCGGTGCCGTGGGTTCGCTCGGCTCAGCGGCGGCGGCCTTGGCTTTCCTCTTCTTGAGGAAGAAAACGGTGACCAGGACGATTAAGGCCACCAGCGCAACCGCGAACGCGATGTAGAGAATGGTCACGTGGATCTCCTAACTATTTCGCCGTGGCGATGGTCTGAACGTCCGACACTCCCGAACCCAGAGTGAGTTTGTAGCCGACGAAAAGCAGCAACATCAATATCGCACAGGCCAGGGCCAGCCAGCCCAACTTTCGCACCAGCGGATCCGCGCGGGCGATCACGGTTTCCTGGGGCAGCGCCCACCCCGGCGAAAGCGGTCCGAACTGGCCGCGGATGCGGCGAATCTTCTCTGCGATGACGCTCATCACCTGCGCCAATTCTCCGCGATTGCCGGTGCTGTAGCGGCCGCCAAAACCGAGCAGCATGCAAAGATAGTGGACCTCGAGCACGTCCGCCAGGTCCTCGGAATCGTTGCGGCCGAGGAGTTGCTGCAAGTGCTGAAAGAAGACCTCGCCCGCGATGTGAGTACCGAACAACTCCTCCTGCAGCGGCTTGCGGAGCCAATCGGAGAATACGGGGTTCTGCAAATTGAGGACGGACTCGTCCAGGAACGCGACCGTGGCGAAGGTGGCGACCTTGACGTCGTCGGATGGGTAACCGGCGGCCAGCGCCTGGCTGGCGGCGGTTCTCAGCGCTTCGCGGGTGTGATGCCGGAAGGACTGCGCATCGGTGACGCCCTGGCGATTGGAGCGCAGCCGTTCGATGGCGGTGAAGACTTCTTGGAAAATCAGCGGCAGGTTTTCCGGCCTGCGAAGACTGGCGGAAGGGCTCATGTCATTTTTCCAGCACGACTAAAATCTCAATTTCGGGATCGGGAAACTCACCGGGAACGTACGCGCCCACTTTGCGCGTCAGGTTGATGTGGTCCCAGCAGGGGCCACCTTTGCTCACCCCGAAGTATTGCGTTTCGAGGCGGGCGGAAACCGCCGGCGGCGGCACCGGCAGATGAGTCAGCGCCAGTCCGGGGAGGGCGCGTCTCACCAGCTCCCGCACGAAGGCCGGGCTGCAGACCTTGATCAGCGGCGGCGCTTTGACCATCAGGTCGGCGTCGCCCATGCGGGCGCGGATGGCAAACAGCCAGCGCGAGCGGCCCAGGCAGCGCTGATCGGTGACCTCGCCCTCGTAGTAATAATCTTCAGTGCGTTTCAGCGGAATCGAAATGCAGTTGGTGGGAACGATGATTTCCAGGTGCGTGCGAATGTGTTGGTCGAGTTTTTCGAAGCAATCGCTCGGGTTGTCGTGATCGTACAGCGGCAGGTTGCGCGGGTGCGAATCGAGAGCGAAGGTGCACAGGGCGCCGGCCAGGCGCGACATCTCGACGAACAACTCTTCGGGATGGCCGCGTTTGGCGATCAGCTGGTGGCGCAGCGGCGTGATCGCGGAATTCACGGCATGCATCAGCCAGAAGCTGGCTATCTGGCGCGTGGAGAACTCCGCGCGTCCGGCCGAAGTGTTGCGCGCGCCCTGGCTGAGGGTGGCGCTCTTGTCGTCCAGAATTTCGATCAGGCGCTGCGCCATCAGCATGAGCCGCGTCGAGGCGGAAATTCGCAGCGCCGGCGGGATGAAGTTGGCATCGTAAGCGAAATGGCCGGCGCCGTCCCGCACCACCCGCGCGATTGGCATGGTGAGCAGGTCGCCGGCCGGTTCGGTATCGAGCAGCAGGCGCAGGTTCTTACGGCCGAGCTGCACCGTGCGCTCGTCGGCGCCGGTATTCTCGTCGTGTAAGACCCGCGGTTCGGCGGTGTAGCGGGCATCCGCGACCTCGCCTTCCGGCAGCGAGCAGTTGAAGCCGTTGGGCTTGCGGGGCGGAATCGCGAGCATCACGACGATGCCGTCGCGCGTGGGCGGAAACAGGTCCGCGATGACCCGCGGCTCCGGCAGCGCATCGCTTTCCGGCATGTTGAAGGGCAGGCCGTCCCGCAGGATCCCTCGCGCGTGCAGCAGCGAAACGGTGCCGTTCCGGAGCGCCTCGACATCCAGTTCCACACCCGCCAGGCCGTACGAAGCGAACCAGAGGGAGGAAGTGGCAAACTGGATGGAGTCTTCGAAATAGCGGCTCTGCACCTGGAAATGATGGGGCCCCAGGTACATGCCTTCCGACCACACCACCCTCGATAGCAAGTTCATAAGCCCGTTGCGGATTAGAGTACCATAAGCGGCCGGGTGTTGAGCTGATTTTGCGCCAGGCGCGGTACGATGTCTATTGGAAACGGAGCGGGCTTATGGACTTTGAACAAAAGTACGAGTTGATCGCACCGCTGCCCGGGGAAGGTCCAAAGAGCTTCCGGGCTCGGCAGAAGGGCCTCGCGCGCGATGTGACGGTGCACTTTCTGGTGGGCGGACAAACTTCGGCGAACCAGGCGTTGCTGACCCGGCTGCGCGCCCTTCCGCCGGATTCCATGGCTCGGTTGATCGAGGTCGGGAATAACAACGGCGTGCTTTACATTGTGACGGTCGCCCCACCCTTCCAGCACCTGCTGGAGTGGCTGAAGGACCAGGAACCGGCCCCCGCCCCAGCCCCGGTGGTCGAGGCTCCCCCCGTAGCGCCGGCGATCTTGCCGCCGGTGTTTGTGAAGGAGGAACCAGCCCCGGCCCCGGTGGTCGAGGCCCCGAGTACCACTCGCGCGGGTGCGTGGAAGGTTCCTGCGATGAGTCCGCCCGCGGCCGCGCCACCCGCCGCTTCCGAGCCGGGAGAGTTCACGCGACTGTTTCAAACTGTGCCGGGTCCCGCGGCTGTGCCGGCATCGCCAGCGCCTCCGCCGGCCGCCAATATCCCGCAGCCATCGGTCGCGCCTGCGGAGCCAAAGCCGCAGCCGCCGGCCACGCCACCTGCTCCGCCACCGGTCGCCGCAGCGCCTGTTTCGCCGCCACCAGTTGCATCGCAGCCGGGAGAGTTCACGCGACTGTTTCAAGCTATGCCGGTTGCCCCGGCTGCACCAGCATCGCCAGCGCCTGCGCCAGTCGCCAGTATCCCGCAGCCATCCGTCGCGCCAGCGCCGCCCGCTCCGCCGCCGCCAGCGCCCGCACCGGTCGCCGCAGCGCCTGTTCCGCGGCCGGGAGAGTTTACGCGACTGTTTGAAGTGCCGGCGCCGCAGGCTGCGACGCTGCCGCACCCTGCCGCATCGCCGGCGAGTCCGCCGCCGGCGCCTCCGCCAACGGGATCGAAGCCTGGCGAATTCACCCAGTTGTTTCAGGCGCCGGCCACACCGGGGGCAGAGCTCGCGCCACCTCTGCAACCTCCGTCCGCTTCCACTTCCCCTGGAGATTTCACGCGGATGTTTCAAGCTCACATTCCGTCCGCACCGGACCCTGGGGATTGGCCGTCTCCAGCGCCGCCTCCGCCGCAGAGCAGCGGTTTTACCGGCATGTTTCAGTCAGAGTCGCCCGCGCCGCCTCCGCCGGAGAGCCCTCCACAAGGGAGCGAATTCACGCGATTCTTTCAGGCCCCACCGCTGGGAGCCGAGGGAACTCCTTTGCCGGCAGCCTCCGGATTCCCGTCCGCGCCGGGAGCGCCGGTGGCTCCGCCATCTCCGCCGCGGTATGCCGCGCAGGCTGGCGCGACGCAGGCGTTTGTGGTTCCACGTGCGCCGCAGCAGGGTGAGATGCCCGGCGCACAGCAGGGGCCCAGCGAGTACACCCGCATGATGTCGATTGCCTCCCTTCAGGGAGCCGGCGCTCCCGGCGCGGCGGCAGCGCCACCGGCGGCGTCCGGGTTTCCGCAGATGCCGCAAATGCCGCAACTCAACATGCCTGCCATGCCGCAGGCGCCGCCAATGCCAGGCATGGCGCCACCCAAGATGCCGGCCGCGCCGCAGTTCCCACCACCGCCGGCGCCGGTCAAAGCGCCCCCCACCAACACTTTGTTGATTTTGATTGTGGGGCTGCTGATGTTTCTGCTGGGCGTATTGGTCGTGTTTCTGGTAATGCGGCACTGAGGCAAAGCGGGGACTGGCACGAAGTTTCGCAAAGGCGGCGAAATTCGTGCCAGTCCCCGCTTTGTACTTACCTGGCTTGCGGCAGGAGAATAATCAGCTCGAGTTGTGGGTTGGGCAGATCAGCCGGGACGTAAGCGGCCAGATTGCGGGCGCGCTGCACGGCTTCCCAGGCGGGGCCGGATTGGCTCAGGCTGAAGTATTGGTGATTCAATTTGACCGGAATTGCGCTGGGCGGCGTCGCAACGTAGGTCAATTGGACGCCGGGCAGGGCCTGCCGCACCAGGTGGTCGATGTGGCTCACCGAACAGACTTTGACCAGTGGCGGTGTCTTGCTCACGATCTCCGCCTGGCTGGTTTCGGCGCTCACCGCCAGGTACATGCGGGTGTTGATCAGGTACTTCTCATTGTCAAGCGAGGTGGCGTAGATGGCCGGCTGGATCAGTTTCAGCGGCAGTGACACGATATTAGTGGGTACCACGGTTTCTAGCAATGTGCGTAGCTTCTCGTCCAGGTCCGTGAAGCAGACGCCCAGATTGTCGTGATCGTACGCCGGCAGGTCGCGCGGGTGGATGGCACTGGAAAATGTGGACAGCGCGCCGGCCAGCGAGAGCATCGCGGCGTAGAGCGCCTCGGGATGCCCGCGACGGGTTTCGAACAGGTGGCGGAAAACCGGGAAGGCCGTGTTGACCGTATAGAGCAGCCAGAAATTGGCGATATCGGCGGCGGTGAAATCCGCCAGGCTCTGATTCTTCTGCCGCCGCATGCCGGAGATGGCGCTGGAGCGCGCGGTGAGAATCTCCACCAGGCGGCGCGCGATCGAAACGAGGTGGTCGCTAGCGGCGAAATCCACCAGGGGCGGCACAAAGGTCGGGTCCAGTTGGAAGGTGCCGGTTTCGCTGCGCAGGATTCGGGCCACGCGCAATGTCGAGTAGCCGTCGCGATTCTCGCCCTCCACCAGCAGCCGCAGATTTTTGCGCGCCACCTGCACGGGCTTTTCGCTCATGCCGGTGTTCTCGTCGCGGAACACCTCGATTTCCGCGCGATACCTGGCCCCGCTATCGCGCGTGGAAGAGGCCACGTTCAGACCCCGATCGCGGTATTGCGGAACGGCCAGGTAGATGTCGAGCGTAGTTTGATCCGGATCGAAGCAATCAGCCAGCTCTTTGGGTGGCGGAGCGCCGTCGGACCCCGGTATATCGAAGATCAGCCCGTCCGGCAGGAGCCCGGACGCGCTGGCAATACCGAACACTCCGCCCGTGAGAGCTTCCCGGCTGACTTGCAGCGTGGCGAAGCCCCAGGGACGGAACGATAGACTTTCCAGGTGGAACTCCAGGAGGTTTTCGAGAAAGCGATCCTGGAGTTGCAGGTGCTGGGGAGTCAGGAACGTTCCCTTGGTCCAGATCACCGGTTGCAATCGCCGCATTCGCATTCACAGTACCAGAACTTGCCGGTTATGCCAACTGGTTTAAAAATTCTGCGGTAAAGTGTCATGAGGACGCCCATGCTCACTCCACTCAGCGCGAGTCCAAAGCAGCTTGTCGAGTTTTTCGGGGAAGCCGGCTTCACTCACGAGCAGTTCAAGCGGAACCCGACGCTGCGCGACCTGCCATCGCGCCGCCTCGGCAATCTGCCGGACCTCCTGGGGCGCACTGCCGAACTCACCCCGCTGCACGTTCTGTTGCGCTGGTTCTTCCTCGGCGCACCGCTGGAGAGCGAGTCCGTCGCGGGACTCGTCCCGGCGCCGCTGGTTACCCAGATGGTGGAAATGGGAATGCTGATTCCGGACGGCGGCCGGCTCACTCCCACGGTCATGCTGACGCCACTTGAAAACCTTCTGTTCGCGGCCGATCCGGCCCGCACGCTGGAGTCTCCGGAGGCCTCCGCGATGGTTTCGTGGCCCAATCCTACCACGCGCGCGCTGCAGATGTTCACCATCCGCCGGCCTTCCCAGGCAACTTTGGATTTGGGCACCGGCTGCGGAATTTTGGCGGTCCTCGCCTCGCATCACAGCCGCCAGGTGGTGGCGACGGACTTGAACCCGCGCGCCACCGAGTTTGCCCGCTTCAACGTTTGGCTCAACGGCGTAAAGAACGTCGACTGCCTGACCGGCGACACCTTCGAGCCCGTCCAAGGCCGGACGTTCGACCTGATCGTGAGCAACCCGCCGTTTTTCGTGACCCCGTCCTCGGAGCAGATGTATTGCGAAAACAGCATGGAATTGGACGGTTACTGCCGGGAACTCATCCGGGCAGCGCCCAGCTATCTCAACGAAAACGGCTTTCTGCAGATCACATTGGAGTGGGTCCAGGTGAGAGGGCAGTCCTGGCAGGACCGGCTGGCGGGTTGGCTGGAAGATACCGGCTGCGATGCCTGGGTGCTCCGCAGTTACGCCCGCTCAGCCGCCGCTTACGCCTCCGAACGCATAGGCAGGATAATGCCGTACTCGCCGCTGACCGCCAACCAGAGGTTCGACGAATGGATGGCCTATTATCACGCCCGCGGCGTCGAAGAGGTCCAGGGTGGAATTCTGGCCATGCGGCGCAGGTCCGGCAAGAACTGGATCCGCATCGAGGAGGTGCACAATCCGGACTTCACGGAGCCGTTTGGCGAGTCCGTCGTGGAATTATTCGCCAACCAGGACAGGCTCGAAACGGATCGCTCCCTGGACCAAATGATGGCCTGGAAACCGCGATTGCCATCCGATGTGCGGATTGACCAGCAGTTGCACCTGGAGGCTGGGGAGTGGAAGCCCTCCTTGATGCAGCTCAGGCGGCCCGGCGGCCTTCCCAGTTCCCTGACCCTTGATCCGTTGGTGGCCGATTTCCTGCGTAGGTGTGATGGGAGCCGGACTTTGGGCGACCTGGGACGCGATCTGGCGGCGACGGTCAAGATCGATCCGGAACAGGTGCGCCAGCAGTGTTGCGCGGTGATGCGGAAACTGGTAGAGCGCCGTCTGGTGCTGGTGTGAGTTTTCGCACAGTGGGTCGCTAGGGGAAGGTCTGGTACTGGGATCGGCCAAAAAACTTGACGTTTGGCTTCGGCTCGCATATAGTGTGACTCACTGAGCGATTTATCAGGAGGTTCCATGGCTAGAGAAAGTACACAGCATAAATTGGATCGGGTACGCTCCCCACGCGTACAGATCACTTACGACGTTGAAGTGGGCGGAGCTATCGAGTTGAAGGAGCTTCCTTTCGTGGTCGGAGTGTTAGGGGATTTCACCGGCCAACCGGAGCAGCCCCTTCCTAAACTGAAGGACCGCAAGTTCGTCGAGGTTAATCCGGACAATTTCGACACGGTCCTGGAGGGAATGAAACCGCATCTCAACTTTTCGGTGGAGAATAAGCTGAGCGAAGAACCGGAGGCCGCTAACCTCAAGGTGGACTTGAGGTTCGCCAAGTTGGAAGATTTTGAGCCGCAGAACGTGGCGCGCCAGGTCAAGCCACTGAAGGAACTGCTCGATCTGCGGACTCGGCTGGCCGATCTCCGTGGTAGCTTGCAGGGCAACGACAAGCTGGAGGAGTTACTCCTCGAGAGTGTCGGCAATACGGAGAAACTGGACAGGCTGAAGGATGAAATGGGAAAGGGTAAGGGAGGCGATTCCAATGGCTGAGGGGAAGAGTGCACAGGCTGCCGTAGCCGCCGGCGAACAGGTTCAGGAGAAGAGTCTGCTCGATCAGATCGTGGAAGAAGGCCGCTTCGGCGTAGAACCGGCTTCACGCGAGCGCGGCAAGAACCTGGTGAAAGAATTCGTAGCGCAGGTCCTGGAAGGTTCCATGACCATTGCGCGCGATGCGGAGATGATGATCAACGCCCGCATTGCGCAAATCGACCACTTGGTGTCCATCCAGTTGAACGAGGTCATGCATAACGCCTCGTTTCAGAAACTGGAGGCCGGGTGGCGCGGGCTCAAGTACCTGATGGATCAAAGCGAAACCGGCGTCATGCTCAAGATCCGCGTGCTCAACTGCAGCAAGAAGGAGTTGCTGAAGGATCTGCAGCGCGCACCGGAATTCGACCAGAGCGCCCTGTTCAAGAAGGTTTACGAAGAAGAGTACGGCGTCTTCGGTGGCGCCCCCTTCGGCGCCCTGGTGGGAGACTACGAATTCGGCAAGCACCCCGAGGACATCGAGTTATTGGACCAGGTTTCCCATGTGGCGGCGGCCGCCCATGCGCCCTTCTGCACCGCGGCCAACTGCGACATGCTCAACCTGCCGTCCTGGACCGCTCTGGACGCCCCTCGCGACTTGGCGAAGATTATGGACAGCACGGAGTACGCCAAGTGGAAGGGCTTCCGCCAGTCGGAAGATTCCCGTTATGTGGCCCTCGCCCTGCCTCGCGTCCTGGGCCGGCTGCCTTACGGCAAGGATACCAAGCCGGTCGAAGAATTCAGTTACGAAGAGCACGTGGACGGAAGCGATCACTCGAAATATTTGTGGATGAACGCGGCTTTCGCCCTCGCCTCGCGGATGACCCAGTCCTTCTCGCAGTTTGGCATGTGCGTCGCTATGCGCGGCGTGGAAGGCGGCGGCCTGGTGACCGGCCTGCCGGTGCACAACTTCTACACCGATGAGGGCGACGTGGCCATGAAGTGCCCCACCGAGATGACGATTACCGACCGGCGCGAAAAAGAGCTGGCGGACCTCGGCTTCGTTCCCCTGGTGCACTGTAAGGACACCGACTACGCTGCGTTCTTCAGCGTCCAGAGCTGCCAGAAGCCCAAGCTGTACGACACCGATTCGGCGAACGCCAATGCCCGTTTGTCGACGCAAATTCCGTATCTCATGGCCGTCTCTCGCTTTGCGCACTACCTGAAGGCCATGATGCGCGACAAGATCGGCAGCTTCATGTCGCGCACGGACGCCGAGATTTTTCTCAATCGCTGGATTACCAAGTATGTGGTTCCCGACGACACTGCGTCGGCTCAGATGAAAGCCCGGTGTCCGTTGCGGGAAGCTCGCGTGGATGTGTCGGAAATCCCGGGGAAGCCCGGGTGCTACCGGGCTGTCGCGTTTCTGCGGCCGCACTTCCAGCTTGAGGAGTTGACGGTTTCGCTGCGTCTTGTGGCGGATCTGCCGGCGCCGGCCAAGTAGGGGCGCGCTGTCGCGGTTTTGTATGTAAAGAGTTGAATTCGGAGACGGAGGCAAGGAGAAAGCTATGGCTGTAAACGCGTATTTAATTGTTGACGGTATCACGGGGCCCAGCACAAGCAAGACGGGCGCCATCGACGTTCTGTCGTTCAGTTGGGGTGTGAGTCAGACTGCCGTATATGGCGCTGGTGCATCCGGCAAGGAAGCCAAAGCCGGGCGCGCCGACTTTTCAAACCTGACCATCATGAAGGTCCTGGATGCGACCACGCCGCTATTGTTCGATCACTGCGCCACCGGCAACATCTTGAAGGAAGTCCACATCCTGTACGACAAGCCGGTCGGCGACAAGCAGGATGATTATTTCCGCGTCTGGATCAAGGATGCGCTCGTCACTTCGGTGCAGTTGTCGGGCAGCAACGAAAACCCCACCGAGTCGGTCACTTTCGCTTACCAGGGCGTGGAAATCGCCTACAAGCCGGAGGCCGATGACGGGTCACTCGGGGCGGCCGTGCCAAAGGGCTACGACCTTTCCACTGGGACGGCCAATTTTGCGGCGGATGCCAAGTTTTGATACTTAGGCCCTGACATGAAAGCCAAGGAACTTCTCGATGCCGGGAAGGTCCGGGAAGCGGAGAAAGCCCTCAGCGCCTTTCTCCGCGACAACCCTGCGAATACCGCGCAGCGGACGTTTCTTTTCGAGCTCCTCTGCTTCTCCGGGCAGTACGACCGCGCGGAGAAGCAGTTGGGCGTTTTGGCCAAGGGCAGCCCCGAAGCCGAAATGGGTGCGGTGCTCTACTACTCCGCCCTGCACGGCGAAAAGACCCGCAATTCGATGTTTCAGAAGCAGGAGTTTCCCGAGGCGCCGGCACACGCGTCCCCGCCCGGAACGCTGAATGGGAAACCGTTTCAATCCATCGGCGACGCAGACCCCGCAATCGGTCCGCGCCTGGAAATGTATGCCGCCGGAGCCTATCTGTGGATCCCGTTCGAGCACATCGCGTCCGTTCAAATCGTACCTCCTCGTGTCCTGCGCGACACCCTGTGGACTCCGGCTTTCGTCCTCACCGGCCCGAGTTTTAAGGGAACCGACATCGGGCAGGTGATGATTCCCGCAATCTATCCGTTCTCGTGGAAGTCCGACGACGAGTCGGTCTGGCTGGGTCGTACCACCGAGTGGGTTGCCGACGACGAGGGCCACGAGTTCCCCGTCGGGCAAAAAATGTTCATCGTGGATGGCGAGGAAGTTCCGCTGCTGGAGGTCCGGTCGCTGGAGTTCACTTCCGATGCCACTGCGTGAAGACATTCTCAATCCTATCCCGGGCGATAACCCCAGCGGTAAGAGCCTCCGCTACGATCCCATCTACGACAAGATCAAGGAGGCCCGTCGCGAAGACGACGAGTTGAATCAGGGCGCCTGGCAGTACGAACGCAAGGTTGCCGATTGGCCTCAGGTCTCCAAGCTCTGCCAGGATTCCATCGCCACCCAGAGCAAAGACCTGCAACTGGCGGTCTGGCTCTCGGAAGCTGTTCTCAAGCGGGAGGGCATCCGCGGCTTTTGCGAATGCCTGAAATTGTGCCATGGCCTGCTGGATACGTTCTGGGACACTCTCTATCCCGAACTGGACGACGGCGACGCCGAGCAACGCGCGGCCCCGCTGGACTGGCTTGGCTCCAGGCTGATTGTCGCGATCAAGAGCGTTCCGCTGTGCCGCGAGGGCTTCAATTTCATCCAGTATAAGGAGTCGCGGGTCGTCGGTTTCGAGGATCAGGCGGTCAACAAGGATCAGAAAACCGCCCGCGACAAGGCCCTCAAAGAGGGCAAACTCGCGCCCGAGATTTTCGACAGGTCCTTCGTCGAAACACCCAAGGCCTTTTACGCCGACCAGGAAAAGCAATTCGACGCCTCCATTGCCGCAGTCGCCGCACTCGACGAAATCTGCGAGCAAAAATTGGGCGATGCGGCGCCGGGGTTCGGCCGGCTCAGTGAAGGGTTGGCGGAAGTCCGCCAGGTAGTCCACAGCCTGCTGCAAAAGAAGCGGGAAACCGAGCCCGACCCCGTGGAGGAGGTTCCGCCGGAAGTCCTTGCGCCCGAAGGAGCCCCGGAAGCCGCGGCAGCCGGGGGTGAGGGCGTATCCGTCGGGCTGGGCTCTCTGGTATCCGGGGAACCGGCCGAGCGCCGCGAAGCCATCGCAGCCGCCGTGGCGGCCGCTGCCGTCCTCCGCAAGCGCGATCCCTTCGGCCCCGCTGCTTACCTGATGCTGCGAGGCCTCCGCTGGGGCGAATTGCGCGGCTCCTCCGATCCCGTCGTCCTCGAAGCGCCGCCGGGCGACCTTCGCCAACAGATCAAGGCTTTGGCGATGCGCAACCGCTGGGCCGAGCTGTTGGACCTGGCCGAACAGATCATGGCCCTTCCGTGCAGCCGTGCCTGGCTCGACCTGCAGCGCTTCGTGGTGGAGGCCTGCACGGCGCTGGGCGATAATTACAACTCGATCGCCGTCGCCATCCGCTCGGAGTTGCGCACGCTGTTGCGCGACCTCCCGCAACTCCTCGACGCCACTCTGACCGACGACACGCCCGCCGCCAATTCCGAAACGCAGAAATGGTTGCGCGAACTCCTCGCCGAACCTTCCGACGCGCCTCCGCTCCCCGGTGCGCCACACGGTCCCGCCGCCGATGACTCGCGCGCGCCCGGCTGGCAGAAGCGGTTTGTCGATCCGCAGGCCCTCGCCCAGGAGGCCATGCGGACGGGCCAGCAGCAGAAAGCCGTCGAGATTTTGCAACACGAGGTGGAACGCGCCGCCAGCGGCCGCGCCCGCTTCCTGCGCAAAATGCAGTTGGCACAAATTTGTATCTCCGCCGGCAAGGACCCGATCGCCCAGCTCTTGCTCGAGGATGTCGCGGCCGCCGTCGATGCGCATAAGCTGGACGATTGGGAGGATCGCGAGACGATTGCGCGGGCCCTAGTTTTCCTGCTGCAGAACAGCAAGAAGATTCAGGCGGACGTAAAAGCCAAACAGGCGCTGTTCGAGCGGATCTGCCGGCTGGATCCCGTTCAGGCGCTCTCCGTATAAACCATGCCCCGACCCGGTCCCGATGCGGCAGTCACGTTGTCGGTGTTCGATCGGCTGATCGACGCCGACCCGAAGAACTCGAGCGAAGCGCCCTTCACGCGCGCGCAGTCCGTCCGGATGCTGCGCGATGGCGTGCGGCGCGACCTCGAGTGGCTCCTCAATACCCGGCAAGTGGCCTTTCCGCCCCCCGAAAGTCTCCGCGAACTCAACCGCTCCGTGTATATCTACGGGCTGCCGGATTTCACCGGATACAGCCTGGGGTCGGCCGCCGCCGAGGCCAGGCTGACCCGCCAGTTGCAGGCCGCCTTGAAATTCTTCGAGCCCCGGCTGGCCAAGGTGCGCGTGGTGCCGATCGAGGCGCTGGTCACCGGTACCCGCACTTTCCGCTTCCGCATCGAAGCCCTGCTCATGATGGACCCCGCGCCCGAACACATTTCCTTCGACACTGTCCTGCAACTGACCACCAACCAGTACGAGGTTCAGAATGCGGGATGACGTCCTGCTGTATTACGAACGCGAACTGACATACCTGCGCGAGATGGGAGCGCAGTTCGCCGGGAAGTACCCGAAAATCGCCGGACGGCTCATGCTCGAGGAGTCCAAGGAGTCCGAGGACCCCCACGTGGAGCGCCTGATCGAGGCCTTCGCTTTTCTGGCTGGGCGCGTGCATCTGAAGATGGACGACGATTTCCCCGAGATCACCGAAGCCTTTCTCGGCATCGTCTATCCGCATTTCATCCGGCCGATTCCTTCCATGTCGATCGTGGAATTCTACCTCGACCTGGAACGCGGCAAGCTGACCACCGGTCTGAAGATCGATCGCGGCACGGTGCTCTATTCCCGTCCCGTCGGCGGCGTCCCCTGCAAGTTCCGCACCTGCTATGACTCCACCCTGTGGCCGTTGAGCGTGACGGCCGCCGCCTGGACGAGCCCCGACCAGTTGCGCCCTCCCCTGCGCGCGTCCGATGCCGCCTACGCGCTTCGACTGGTGCTGAATTCCACGCCGGATGCCCCGCTGCCCAAGCTGGGGCTCGACCGTCTCCGCTTTCACCTCACCGGCGAAAACAACCTGGTGCACGCGCTGTACGAACTGCTTTGCTCCAAGCTCACCCGCATCGTGGTCCGCGACCCCAACAACCCCAAAGTCCCGCCGGTGACTCTGCCGGCTTCCTCGCTGCGCCCGGTCGGCTTCGCCGAAGACGAAGGGATGGCGCCGTACCCGCTCCACTCGCACATCGGTTATCGAATCCTGCAGGAGTTCTTCGCGCTGCCAGCCAAGTTCCTTTTCGTGGACCTGACGGGGCTGGACGAGGTGTGGGGCGCGGGCTTCCAGAACAGCGCCGAACTCGTCTTCCTGTTTTCCAGCCCCGGCGACGAGGAGCGCGTGCAGCGCCTCGAGATCGGAGTTTCGCCCAAAACATTTCGCCTCGGCTGCGTTCCCATCGTCAATCTGTACCCCCAGACCACCGAGCCCATCCTGCTCGACCAGCGGAAATACGAATACCAGATCAAACCCGACATCCGGCGCCCCGCCGCCACCGAGGTCTTTTCCGTCGACGAAGTCAACTCCATCGACGCCGATACCCATGAGATCGTCACCTACCGCCCGTTCTACTCCTACCGTCAGGAAGCCGCCGCGACCAGAAAGGAATGTTACTGGATCGCCAACCGCCGGGCTTCCAATCGCCTGAACGACGACGCTTCGGACATGTACATCTCGCTGGTGGACCGCTCCGGCCGCACGGCTTTCCCCAACGTCGACACGCTGACGGTGCGCACCACGTGCACCAACCGGAACCTGCCCGCGCGCCTGCCTTTCGGCAATGCCGACGGCGATTTCGAACTGGAAGGCAGCACCCCGATCAAGAGCATCGTGGCCCTGACCAAACCCACTCTCCCGCTGCGGCCTCCCACCTCCAAGATGGCGCTGTGGCACCTGGTCTCGCATCTCTCGCTCAATCACCTGTCCCTGGTGGAGGACGGCCGCGACGCCCTCCAGCAGATCCTGCGCCTCTACGATTTCACCGGTTCCCCGTTCGCCCAGAAGATGATCGAGGGGATCACCGGCTTGAAGAGCCGCCCGCGCTTCGCCCCCATCGTCACCGAAAACGGCGTGACCTTCGCGCGCGGTACGCGCGTCGAACTCGAGCTCGATGAGGAGCAATTCGTGGGCGGAGGCGTCTACCTGTTTGCCAGCGTGATCGAGCATTTTCTGGCTCTCTACGCGACACTCAACAGCTTCACCCAACTCACCGCCAGAACCCGGCAGAGGAAGGAGGTGATCCGCGAATGGCCACCAAGAGCGGGACAAAAAAACCTGGTCTGACGCCGCCGGCCGCCTCCCTGGCCGAGGTGCGGCGCGACATCGAGGAGTATCCCGGCCGCTTCGAGTTCTTCCAGGCCGTGCGCCTGTTGCTGCGGATCTTCAACCAGCGTGAGATGCCCGGCGGTTTCACCTCTGCCGCCAGCGAGGCCGTGCACTTCCGCGTCAACAACACCCTCGCGTTTCCGACCAGCCAGATCGAGTCCATCGACTGGGATGGCGCCCAGCCGGCCATGACCGTGAATTTCATGGGCCTGACCGGCCCCATGGGGGTGCTCCCAACCGTCTATACCGAGCTGATCCTATCCCGCATTCGCGCCCGCGATCGCACGCTGGCCGACTTTTTCGATATCTTCAACCACCGCATGATTTCGCTGTTCTACCAGGCCTGGGAAAAATACCGCTCCGCGGTGGCCTACGAGCGCGACGGACGAGACCGCGTCTCGAAATACTTCATGTCGCTGATCGGCCTTGGCACCAACGGCCTGCAGGGTCGCCTGGTGGTCCGCGACGATTCGATGCTCTACTATTGCGGCCTGCTGTCCCTGCAGCCGCGCTCCGCCGTCGCCGTCCGCGGCGTGCTCCAGGACTATTTCGGCGTCCCGGTGGAGGTGGAGCAGTTCGTGGGAACCTGGCAGCCTCTCGGGAAAGCCGACCAGTGCGATCTGGGCAGCGGCGCGCCGTTGAGCTCGCAACTCGGGGTGGCCTCCGTGGTGGGCGACGAAATCTGGGATCAGCAGTCGCGGATCCGCTTGAAATTGGGCCCCCTCACCCAGGAACAGTACCTGAGCTTTTTGCCGGGCGGGGCCGCCTACGAACCCTTACGCGAGCTGGCGCGGTTCTCTTGTGGCTCCCATCTCGAGATCGAAATTCAATTAATTTTGCGGCGGACGGTAGTGCCGCGCTGCAAATTGGGGGAAGATAGTTTGGCAGGGCCGCGATTGGGCTGGTTCACCTGGATGAAGTCCGGGCCGGACTTCGATCGCGCGCCCGCGGATACGGTGTTGCTGCTGGCATAGAGGAGGAAATATGGGGCTTAATCTACGATCACTCATCGCGAAACTGAACGACACGGCGCGCCTGGCGTTGGAGGCGTCCGCGGGATTCTGCCTGTCCCGGACTCACTACGACGTCGAAATCGAGCATTACCTGATGAAACTGCTCGATTCCAGCGATGGAGACTTCGCCTTCATCCTGAAACAATTTGGAGTCGACAAGTCGCGCTTGTCGGCGGAGCTGACGCGCAGCCTCGATAAACTCAAGTCCGGCAACGCACGCACGCCGGCGCTGAGCCCGTCGCTGCTGAAGATGTTCACCCAGGCCTGGACCATCGGCTCGATCGACTTCGAGTCTACCCGCATCCGCACCGGCTTCACCATCCTGGCGCTGGTCTCCGACGAGGAACTGGCGCGGATTGTGCGCGAGGTCAGCCGGGAGCTGCAGAAGGTCACGGCCGACTCTCTCAAGAAGGACTTCCTGTCGATCGTCGCTAATTCCGAGGAAAGCCAGGAAATGGCGGCTGCCGAAGCTGCCGCGCCGGAAGGCGCCAAGCGCCCCGGAGCCGGCGGCAAGACCCCCAACCTGGATCAGTACACCGTTAACCTGACCGAGAACGCCCGTCAGGGCAAAGTGGACCCCGTCCTGGCACGCGATTCCGAGATCCGCCAGGTGGTCGATATTCTCACCCGCCGGCGGCAGAACAACCCCATTCTGGTCGGCGAAGCCGGTGTCGGCAAAACCGCCGTGGTGGAAGGCTTCGCTATGCGCATCGTGCACGGCGACGTGCCGCCGGTGCTGAAGAACGTCACGGTGCGGACCCTGGATCTTGCGCTGCTGCAGGCCGGGGCGGGCGTCAAGGGCGAATTCGAAAACCGCCTCAAGGGATTGATCAATGAGGTCAAAGCCTCGCCCACGCCCATCATCCTGTTCATCGACGAGGCCCACACCATGATCGGCGCGGGCGGCCAGGCCGGCCAGAACGACGCCGCCAACCTGCTCAAGCCGGCCCTCGCCCGCGGCGAATTGCGCACCGTCGCCGCCACCACCTGGTCCGAGTATAAGAAGTACTTCGAAAAGGATCCCGCCCTGGCGCGCCGCTTCCAGTTGGTCAAGGTCGAGGAGCCCACCGAAACCCAATGCGCGCTGATGCTGCGGGGAACCGTCCCCACTCTCGAAAAACATCACAAAGTCCGTATCCTGGACGAAGGACTGCTGGCCGGCGTCAAGCTCTCGCACCGCTACCTGCCGGACCGCCAGTTGCCCGACAAGGCCATCGGCGTACTCGATACCGCCTGCGCCCGCCTGGCGCTGAGTCAGAACTCCACCCCTCCGCCCATCGAGGACGCCACTCGCACTCTCGAAGATCTCGCCGTGCAGGCCCGCATCCTGGAGCGGGAAGTCGCCGCGGGTGCGGATCACGCGGAACGGCTGGCCGCTATCGCCGAGAAAAAGGCCAAGACCGAAGCGCAGCTCAATGAGTTGACCGGCCGCTGGGAGAAGGAGCGCGACCTGGTCAACCGCATTCGGGAAATTCGCTCGCAACTGGAAGCCGGCAACGCCCCCGCGCCACCGCCTCCCGCCGAGGCAGCGCCCCCCGCCGCCGCTGCCGCCGCAGGGGCAGCCGCGCCGCCCGCCGCCGCTGACGCTGCTGCTGCAGCCGCCGCGCCGCCTGCGCCGCCCGCGCCCGACCCCGAGCAACTCCGCTCCCAGCTTGCCGCTCTCAACGAGGAACTGATCGCCATGCAGGGCGAAACGCCGCTGCTGCGCGTGTGCGTGGATGCCCAGATCATCGGCGAAGTGGTCTCCGCCTGGACGGGTATTCCCGTCGGCAAAATGCTCAAGGATGAAATCGCCACCGTGCTCACGCTGGAACAGCACCTCGGCTCGCGCGTCATCGGCCAGGACCACGCCCTCGCCATGATCAGCCAGCGCGTGCGCACCGCGCGCGCGGGTCTGGACGATCCCGGCAAACCGGTGGGCGTGTTTCTGCTGGTCGGCCCCAGCGGCGTCGGCAAGACCGAGACCGCGCTCGCGCTTTCCGACCTCCTCTTTGGCGGCGAGCGGAACCTGATCAGCATCAATATGTCCGAGTTTCAGGAAGCCCACACCATCTCCACCCTCAAGGGATCGCCTCCCGGTTATGTGGGCTACGGCGAGGGCGGCGTGCTCACCGAAGCCGTCCGCCGCCGCCCGTATTCGGTGGTGCTGCTCGATGAAGTCGAGAAGGCTCATCCCGACGTGCTCGAGCTTTTTTTCCAGGTGTTCGACAAGGGGCAAATGGAAGACGGCGAAGGCCGCGAGATCGACTTCAAGAACACCATCATCATCCTCACCTCCAACGCCGCCACCGATAGCATCATGAAGCTCACCGCCGATCCGGAGACCATGCCCGCGCAGCAAGGGCTGGTCAAAGCCATCAAGCCGGAACTGGACAAGATCTTCAAGCCCGCTTTCCTGGGACGCCTGGTCGTGATTCCCTATTTCCCCATTCGCGACGAAGCCATGAGAAAGATCATCGGGCTCAAGCTCGCCAAGATCCAGCGCCGCCTTCAGGAAGGCCACCGTGTCACGCTCACCTGGGACGCCGCCCTGGTCGACGAAGTGGCCCGCCGCTGCACCGAAGTGGAAAGCGGCGCCCGAAACGTGGATAATATTCTGACTAATACGATGTTGCCCGAGATATCCACCCAAATCCTCGGCAAGATCGCCGAAGGACTCAAACCCGATGCGGTTCACGTCGGCGTCGGCGAAGACGGAGAATTCACCTATTCGTAGGTGGCATCCGGCGCCGGCCCGGCCAATCGGGCTGACTGGAGGACGATAAATTGGCCGCAACGCAAATTGAACGTCCATTCCGCATCAAGACGACGCTGGGCGACGACGCCCTGCTGCTGAGCAGCTTCACCGGCTACGAGCGCGTCTCCACCCCCTACCGCTTCGTCCTGCAATTGCTGTCCGAAGATCCCAACATCGACATGAAGAGCCTGCTGACCAAGCCCGCGGTCCTGTCCATCAAGCTGGATGATGAAACCGAGCGGCATATTCACGGGCTCTTCAACCGCATTGCGCTGATGGAGTATGGCGAAGACGGCATGGCCCTCTACCAGGCCGAGTTGGTGCCCTGGCTCTGGTTCCTCACCATCTTCTCCAATTGCCGCATCTTCCAGAACAAATCGGTGCCCGACATCGTCGAACAGATATTCAAGGACCGGGGCTACACCGACTATCAGCTCAAACTCCAGGGCACCTATCAGCCTCGGGAGTATTGTGTGCAATACCGCGAGACCGACTTCAACTTTGTCTCGCGCCTGCTCGAGGACGAAGGCATTTTCTATTTCTTCGAACAGACCGAGGATAAGCACACGCTTGTGCTCGCGGACGATAAGGCCGCCTTCAAGGCCTGCCCTCACAAAGCCACGGCTCAATACTCACCCTCCATCGGCGGCGTCCTCGATGCGGACACCGTCTTCGCCCTCGAGCAGGAGAACAAAGTAAATACCGGGACAGCTTCGCTCACGGACTACGATTTTGAAAAGCCCAACACCAGTCTCTATGCCACTCTCTCCAGCTCCCAGCCCGCCGAGTACTACGACTATCCCGGCAAATATAACACCAAGAGCGATGGCGATCACTATGCCCAGCTCCGTTTGGAAGAACGGGAAGTCGAACTGGCCACCGTGCGGGCCAAGAGCAACTGCATGGGCCTCGAGTGCGGCTATAAGTTCACCCTGTCGGATCATTACTGCGATGCCGCCAACCAGGATTACACCCTGATCGCACTGCATCATGATGCGAAGAACAGCAGTTATCGGGCGGGCAAGCCGGAACCGTTTAACTACTCCAACGAGTTCGAGGCCATTCCCAACTCCGTTCAATTCCGCCCGCCCCGTCTGGCCCGCAAACCGGTAATCGCCAGTACCCAAACCGCGGTCGTCGTCGGCAAGTCCGGAGAAGAGATCTGGACCGATAAGTACGGACGCATCACGGTGCAATTCTATTGGGATCGGGAAGGAAACGCCGACGAAAAAAGCTCCTGCTGGATTCGGGTCGCCCAATTCTGGGCCGGGAATCAGTGGGGCTCGATCTATATCCCGCGGATCGGCCAGGAAGTCGTGGTCAGCTTCCTCGAGGGCGACCCGGACCGCCCCCTGATCACCGGGTCGGTCTACAATGCCGACCAGATGCCGCCCTATCCCTTGCCCGACCAGCAGACCAAGAGCACCGTCAAGTCCTATAGCTCCAAGGGCGGCGGCGGATTCAACGAGATCCGGCTCGAAGACAAGAAAGGCAGCGAGCAGATCTTCATTCACAGTCAAAAGGACATCGATATACGCATCGAGAACGACCGCAAAGAGTTCATCGGGGAGGACCGGCATCTGATCGTCACGCGCGATAAGATGGAGCAGGTCCAGCGCGACACTCATGCCGATATCACGCGCGACCAGATCGAGAAGATCGGCCGCGACCACCACGTGACCATTAGCGGGAAGGCCGCCGTCTCGATCACCGGTTCGCACTCCCTGGCCGTGACCGGCGACGTGATCGAACAGTTCAGCGGCAACCACAGCAGTCAGGTGGCCCAGAAACTCTACTTAAAGGCAATGCAGGTGGTGATTGAAGCCGCCGTGGGCCTCACGATCAAGGCGGGCTCGAACTTCATTACCATTGACCCGTCGGGAATTGCGATTTCGGGCACGCCGATGGTACAGATCAACAGCGCCGGATCCGCACTGTCCGGCTCGGCGGGCTCGCTGGTGTCACCGCTCTCACCCACCGATCCCGCCCAGGCCGACAAAGCGGATCCCGGCCAGTGGGCGCCTCCGTCAGGCGGCAGCTTCACGCAAGCCAGCTATGCCGTGTCCTCGATTTCGCCCGCTGCCGCTTCCGCCGGAGCCGGCGCCGCCGCGGCAGGCAACCAATCGCCCGCTTCCAACGCACCGACCCATAACCCGGCGGCGCCGGAAAACCAGGACAAGACCCACTGGATCGAGATCAACCTGGAGGACGAAGAAGGGAATCCGGTGGCCGGAGAGCCGTACATAGTCACCCTTCCGGACGGAACCACCGTGGCGGATGGAACCCTGGATGACAAAGGCCACGCTCGCGTCGATCACATCGACCCGGGCAACTGCAAGATCACTTTCCCGAACAAGGACAAGGAAGCCTGGGAGCCGAAATGACCCGTGCGGCGAAGGGTGGGCCACTCACGCTTCCTGGATACTCACCTCAGCGCCAGAGTCGATCGGCCCGCTCCTGGCGGCGCCGCTCTTGACGCTGCTGCCATTCGGCCTCCTTTTCCTCCGGTGACCGGTGGTCGTTGTCGTCATAGTAGAGGAACCCGCGGAGAATTTTCTCTTCATTGCCCGGACGGGTGATGAACTCGCCGATTTGGCCGGTGAGATAGACCACCGCGCCGACCACAATGACCACGGCACCACTGGCTTGAGAGACACCTAACCATGGCGTGAACTCCACCGCAGCGCCAGTCAAATAGATATCGGCGCCCATATACTGCACCGCGCCCCAAACGAATGCTTGACGGTCGGCTTTCTTGGCGGCATCCTCGAGGCTCAGGTAAGCCGAGCCGAACTGGAATGCGGCGCCCCCCAGCGTAAGACCCTTGCCCACCTTTTCGGCGAACTTCTTTACAACCTCCTCGCCGTATTTCTCCGCCAGCTTCTCGACCAATTTGTCCTTGCTTAACCCTAGCCCACCCCTGGCGATATCGGTGGAGGCCTTCAACAAGTCGGCCCAATCCTTGGTGTTCCGGCCCTCCTTGGTGAAGAAGTACACCACTTGAATGGCACCGCCCAGCATGGACAACGTGTCCCCGAGCTTACCGGGGCTTACCTTGAAATACTTCTGGAAGATCGCCTTGTGCGCATCCTCCAGTTCCTTGGCGTGAGCCTCAAACTCCTTACTCCGCCTGACGACCTCCGCCACGTGTTGTGACCAAGCCTCGGCTAAGCTCTTGAACAGACCCTTTCCCACCATGCCACCGCGCTTGAAGATATTGGGGCCGAGCCACCCGATCCCCGAGACATCGCTGGCTGTGAAATTGGCCCTCTGGGCCATAATCAACGCGAAGTTGGGCAAGAACTTGGTGACGACATTCACCACGCGCTGGACCGTGCTGCCGGCGATCTTAAGGTCCTTCAGCTTGAAATTCACCTTGCCGAACTGGTCGGCCATTTTGACCTTGGCGAAAGGATCGTCGACCTGTTCGATCTCACCGCATGTCGGGCACTTGCATTTGCCCCGGCTTTGGCCCCAGTTAGCTGCAAAGCCCATGAGCAAGGGCTGCGCGAAGTTGTCGAACACCTCCTTGTGCTTCATGGTGCCGGCAAACATCCCTATGGCATCCAGGAAGAAGTGACAGCTCCACAATCCGTGATATCCCTTGGTGTCGTCCCAACCTTGGACTACGTAATCGCAGAGAAACAGTTTCCGGCGTACTTCGCTGTCCGAGAGCTTGTCATATAGCGGCTCGAGCGCGGTTTCGTAGGCCGTTGTCAGCTTCTTGAACTCCCTGTCGAAGTTCTCGCATGCGACGTCCCAGGTAGCGCGCCCGTCGGCTAACCGGGTGAGATAATTGCGATGGTCGTCCATCGCCAGCCAGCCGTTGATGGCCTCGCGGGACGTCCACATGACACCGTGTTCCGGAGTCTCCTCCATGAAGTGCTTCAGAGCGTCGCGCGCCCCTTCGGCCTTTACCAGCAGGGCGTCACACTCTCGCGCGATGCCGATGATTTCGTCGACCGGCAGTATGTCATTGTCCCTGGGAACCTGGATATCGGCCACTGCGGCGCTCGCCCCTGCGTTGTAGAAGAACAGCTCTTTGACGCGGTGCTCGCTGTTTTTGCCGTTCGTCCCCTGCAGGCTGGCGCGTTTTTTCTTCAACCGGCCGAGATCGGTGTCATAAATCAGAACGCAGGACGTCGCGTCCTGCGCCTGCGTCGAATAGGAGAAGGGAAAGAACTCGACCCGCTCCTGGGGTTTGCCGTCGCCGTCGCATAAATGAGGGAAGCCTTTCTCGTCGGTCCAAAGCAGGCCCAGGGTGTCGAAGTCGATGGTTTCGGCGAGATCGGTATCGATGTAGGCGTAGTACTCGGCCAGCGGCCACTGCTGTGCGACCATCAGCCGCGAAGCCCGGACAAAGTAGACGTGGGACTTGACGGCTGTGATTGCACTTCCTTTGTGCGCGCCCTCCCGAAACTGGTCGTGCTTCATGTCCGGGACCCACGTAACCTCGAAATCAAGATCGGCAGGAGGGTCTTTCTCGAGCTCGCCCCCATGCTGTACATAGAGGCGGACCCATTGGTTCTTTAGGCTCACCTGCGACGAATCGATTGGCTGCCGCTGCCCGTCCACCACCATCTCGGGATGAAGGTCATAGAAATCGTCGTCGGCGGCCGCGACCGCGTCGGCATTCAGGGGTTGCTTGAGGCGGGCCATCTTCTCTCCTGGGCTTTCTTCTACGCAATCTGATCCAGACCAGCCGGATCTTCCGGAATCGCTTTCCATCGGTACCGGCGCGAGTCGCCGGCCAGGTAGCACTCGTATTCCTTGTCGCGGTCTTTCACATAGAAGTCGAATATCAAGTGATCGCCATCCTGGGTGCCATCCTTCAACTCGAAGGAATACTTGTAGGAACCGTCCTTGGCTTCGAGCACCAATGGACCCTGGATGGCCGGCGGATCATCGCCGGCTCCCAGCAGGATCACGGCTCGGTAGAGATACCGCTTACTGAGCAGGTTCTGAATTTCCTTACCCGGAGCCACTGGATGCGTCATTGCAGCCTCTTCCTACCCTCCATAGACCTTGAGCAGCTTTGCCATAGTGGCGCTATCCAAGTCGCCGGTGGTTGGCAGGTGCTCGTCCGCCTGAAAAAAGCGGATGGCCTGGTTCGTCTTGGGCCCCATCACCCCATCGATCGGGCCGACGGGGTATCCGAGATTCAGCAGGCGCCCTTGAGCTCCCGAGACTCCTTGATCCGGCGTCTCGGACACCGGATTCAAGTCCCCGATCGATAGATCGAAGACGTGATCACCGATCTTCAGGCGCCCCGTCGAAGCGCTGACTTCGATTTGCTCTTCGAGAAGGCCGTCCCCGTCCGTCTGGCCCTGGTATTGGCGAGCACCGACCTTCAGCTCATAGGGCGTGTTAGCCAGGGGCTTTGTGTAGTGATCCTCTACGACGATCCGAAGCCA
Source organism: Bryobacteraceae bacterium (assembly GCA_050010695.1). GTDB lineage: Bacteria > Acidobacteriota > Terriglobia > Bryobacterales > Bryobacteraceae > Bog-375. Next base: position 27,744 of record JBEKKO010000001.1, on the reverse strand, counting down.
CTGCTTGGGCGCGTGGTAAACGAACTTATGGCGCTGATCAGCGGCGCCTCCGTGAATCCGCGAGTCCCGATCCGGCACGAAGATTTCGTCCCCCGGAAAGATCAGGTTCGGGTTCGGTCGCTTCTGCCGCAATGCCGCATTATCTGGATGATCGTAGATCCTGTGCCAGTCGGCCAAGGAATAGTCCTCCGCGATTGATGCGATCGTCTCACCCTGTGTCGCGACGTGCAGTGGCACCTTTACCTCCATCGCCCGTCTTCTGCGGCGATCTTCAACCGGCTTGCCAACCTGGCTCGACGGGAAGTAATTATACCATGGGCATCGCACAGGGCATGAAAACGAAACGTACTCGAACGCGGAAACATTCCCGAACAACCGTGCGGCAGCGGCCGTCGCCGAACCGAAAAGCGGCCAGGGCGACCTTGCCGCCGGCTCGGCCCGTGATAAGCTGTGAGTGCTGTGTCGCCATTCCCGCCACCCTCCGTACCTCCCGCCACCGCCGAGTACACGAATTCGGTGCAGCCGCCGAAACCTGGCGCGCCGCCGGTACAGTCGGCATATCGTTTCCACCGCTCGAGCGACGGAAAGACGCGCGTCGATTCCGGCACCACGTCGATGATCTCGAACCCCGCGGCCGGGCACACCATCCTGCTGGACCACGTGAAGAAGACGGCGCTGGTGACGCCGACGCCTCCGCCCGCGCCCCAGGCGCCCGCACCGCAGATGCCGCAGGCCAGCCCTCCGGCGCTCCCGGGCGCGGCGCCTCAGCCGCCTGGCGTCCACGTGCAGGACTTGGGCAAGAGCGTCTTCCAGGGCCATGAAGTGGAGGGCAAGCGCTACGTAATTCCGCCGCCGGCCCCGCCCCAGACGCCCGGCATGCCGAAAGGCCCGCAACTGCCGGGAATGCCGAAGGCCCCGAAGATGGCGGGGATGCCAAAAGCGCCGCAACTGCCGGGAATGCCGAAAGCACCTCAGATGCCGGGGATGCCGAAGGCCCCGCAGATGCCGGGCTCGCCGCCTTTGCCGAAAGCGCCGGCCGCCCCGGGAGCGCCCTCAGCGCCGCAGACCCCCGCGGCGCCTCAAACGCCGAAAGCGCCGACCATGGTGGAAACCTGGACCAGCACGAAGATGCACCTGCCCATGCTGACCAAAATGCACGGCCCATCCGGACAGATGACGCAGGTGTGTCACAGCGCCGTTCCCGGTGAGCCGCACCCGGCGGCCTTTCAGATTCCGCCGGGATACAAAGTGATTATGCCGAAGGCACCGGCTCTTCCGAAGGCACCGGCCCTCCCGAAGGCACCGGCCTTGCCCAAGGCGCCGGCCTTCCCCAAGCCGCCGGCCATGCCCAAGTTCTGACGGAATCGTGTCGCACCCGCGCTACGGCACCATCACGGTGAATTCGCCGGGCGTAACGAATGCGATCACCCCGCCCCACGTGCACATCAACTGGGAAACGTTGTCCAGCGTCGGCATGTTGCCCAGCAGCACAGTCGCCGCGCCCGGAGTCCACGGCGCGGTCGTTACTGGAATGCAGGGCACCGGGGTGAGCACGCCCAGCGCCGCCGAAGTAGCGGCGGCCACGGCGGGGTTCGACGGCGTAATACACATTCCGAACGGCATTATGTTCACCATGGGAACGTTGTCCATGATGTTGGCGTCGGGCACCTGTGAAGTCGTCACCCGGTTGACCGGCAGCACCACCAGCGAACTTGGCGCTACCCCAAAACTGCACATCATGCTGGCTCCCATGCAGACTTGCATCGGCATCCGAATACCTCCTCTTCGCGCGCTCTACATTCTATCGAATTATTGCGCCCTGGGGAGGTTTCCCGCACCGACTCCCGCACCGGCAGGTCTTGCTGGCGCCGGCTGGCGCGCAGCCCATCGCGGCCTCACTCCACCGACGCTCCATCCCACTCGTGCCCCGGGTCCGGGTAGAACGTCACACCCGAGCCGCAAGCCACCAACCATCCGCCCGGAACCTTGGCCCGCGCCATCACGTAGCCGCCCGCATCCAGCCGCTCAAACTGCAGCCGGGCCTCCTGGGCGGCTGGTGCGGGCTGTTCTGGTTCCACCGGTGCTGGAGCCACTGCCGGCGCGACCACCGGCGCCTTGGCGACCTCATCGGCCTGTGTAGCGTCCAGGAATACTTCGCGACGCACCGAATACGGCTCGCCCAGGAAGAGAAACTTCTCACGCTCGTGATCGCTGCTTATCGATTCCACCAGTGCTCCGAAAGGTATGTTCACTTCCGGCCCGGTAAGCGGCGCCAGAGTCCGCGGGTGGAGCTTGGTGGCTTCGATTCTCTTGCTCAACGATATTTTGGCCAACTTACCTCCTTAGCACATCCTCTCGCAAATACTCTAACCCATCCTTGCGCCGGCCGTAAGGGCCGGGCATGACCGGCCCGGCCTGTTCGCGGATCTTACAAGAGAGAATGGCCCGTGCCCGCCCACGGGATCGAACCTGCGCAACGGCCTACTTCGCATCTTTCACGCAGCGGAATCCCACACTCAAGCTCTTCCAACGCTCGGGAACAGCGGTCGCATCCCAGATCGCAGCGTCAACCAGTTGCTCCCAGGCGGACTCGCCCCGGATCATGAACCAGGCCTCGCCGGGCCGCAAAGGCGGCTTCAGGGACTTGAACGGGCCCAGGTCGGCGGGCGCCGTGCGCGGCGTGTCTACTAACTCCCAGGCGTTGCCGACCATCTGCAGAGCGCCGTACGGGCTGGCGCCCGATGGAAAGCTGTCGACCGGCTGCAGTTTGCTGGTGCCCGTGTTGGCCCGCGCGTTCCCCGTTTCGTTGCCCCACGGATAGATGCGGCCGTCGGTGCCCCGCGCGGCCTTTTCCCATTCGAGAGCGGTCGGCAGGCGCTTGCCCGCCCACCTGGCGAATTCCCGCGCGTCGCCGATGGTCACCAGCACCACCGGATAGCTCGGCTGCTTGTCGGGAAAGTCCTCGGGAAGCGGCCGTTTCGTCGCCTGGCAGAACCGGCCATACGCGGCGTTGCTCACTTCCGTCTTGTCTATGTAAAAGGCGGGAAGAGAGGACACCTCTTTCTTCTCCCCAAACCGGAACTCCCCGGCCGGCACCAACACCATCTCGCCGGTGGGAGTGGAGATGGTCTTGGCCAGTTCCACCGCTTTGGGTGCAGCCACGGGCTTGAGGGCGAAATATCCGCCGACCATCCCTATGACCAGCATGGCGGCCAAACCGGCCAGCAGCGCAGACCGCGGGATTCCCGTCGGCGCGGCGGATGCCGGTCCGCCTGCGGTTGCTTGCGTCGTTCCGGAAAGCTCGGCGATCATGCGCTCCAGGTCGGCGACGATCGGAGCGAAGCCCTGCGGCCGTTCCGCGGCGGCCTTGGCGTTGCAGGCCGCCACCAGTTGAATCACCGGTTCGGGCACGCCCGCGCTCTGCAATGGCCCCACGTCCAGAGGGACATTCAGAATGCTGTAGAAGATCCGGTCCACCGAATCCGCCACGAAGACTTTCTGCCCCGTCAGCAGTTCAAACAGCAGAACCCCGAATGCGTAGACATCCACCTGACCGGTGAGTTGCTCCCCCCGCACCTGTTCGGGCGCCATGTAGTAGGGCGTCCCGAGCACGTAACCCGGCTGCGTGCGGGAGAGATCTTCGCTCTTGGCGATTCCGAAATCCATCAGCTTGACCACGCCGGCGGCGTTGATGTGAACATTCTCCGGCTTGATGTCGCGGTGGATGATTCGGTTCTTGTGAATGAAATCGAGAGCGCGGGCGATTTGCAGCGCAATTTGAAGTTTGCTGCGCAGGTCGCCCGTATGGCCGTTCTTGATGGCGTGCCGCAGATCCTCGCCCTGCAGGAACTCCATCACCATGAACAGGCCCTTCTCGGGGTCGATACCGAAATCGTAAATGCTGATGACGTTATCGTGGGTCACCTTGGCGGCGGTGCGTGCTTCCGCCAGGAACCGGTCGCGGGCGTCGGGGTCCTGCGCCGCCGGCTCGACCAGAATCTTCACCGCCACCGTGCGGCCGATGACCGTGTCGAAGGCCTTGTAGACGTGCGACATCCCGCCACCGAGGAATTCCTGCAGTTCGTATTTACCAAGACGGGCGGGCAGTTGCATCAAAGTGAAAGAGATCTTTCAACAGCTCCGATCACTCGGGGCTTCCACGCGCATGCGATTTTCGATACTATACCATAACAGCTTTCGGCTGCGAATGAGGCAGGATAGAGACGGAGGAACCCATCATGGCGACAAAACGCCTGCGAACATTACTGAGCCTGGTGACCGTTCTCGGCGTAACTGCGTGCGCGGCGCAACAGGCGCCGCCGGCTGAGGGCGCGCGGGAGCTCTTTTTCGCCGGCGCCGCGCCGAAGGATGAATTGCCTCCGGTCCGTAAAGCCACGGCGCCGGCCAAGGCCGCTCCGGCAACCGCACCTCCCGCCGCGACTGGGCGCGCCGCGTCCGGTTCGGCCGCCGATCCAGCGGCGGCGTTGCGTGCGCTGCACCTGGGGCTGCGGTATAACCTGCTGCTGGTGAGCGTGCGCGGCGACCGCGGCCAGGCGGTAGACCCGGACCGCAACTTCCGCAAAGGCGATTGCGTGGCCGTCGAACTCGAGGCGAACCGGTCCGGGTATCTGTATGTGCTCTCGAAACAGTCCAGCGGAGACTGGGTCCCGCTTTTCCCCACGCCGGAACTGTCGGATCAGAGCAATCGGATCGACCCGGGCCAGCTCGTCCGGACACCCAAGCACGGGTGCTTTGAAATCGACGACCCGCCCGGGAAAGAGACTTTGTTCGTGGTGCTGTCGAGGGACCCCCGCGACATTTACGAATTGTCCGAAAGCATGAAGGGCCCAGGGGATCGGCCGCAGCCATCGTCGGGCCCGACCCAGATTGCCGCCGCCGGACGAATCAACTCCGCCGTAAACCGGGTGGCCGAGGAATATGGCACGCGCGACCTGCCGTTCACGGAGGTTACCAGGCCGGCGGCCAAGCCGGTCCGGAAGACAACCGCCAAACCGGCGGACAAGCCGGAACTGGAGCACGCCGTGTACGTGGTGAACGGTTCCAAACCCGCATCCACCCTGGTGACCAAAATAGAGATCCTCCACAATTAACGTGGCGCACGCTATTTATGGGTGCTCTTGCGGACGGCCTTCGGCGGCGGAGGTGGCGGCGGCGCAGGCCAGCCCGAGATCTTCGACGCGTCGGAAACGACGGTTAATCCGAACGGGCTCTTGACGAAGGAATCCACTGTTCCCTCGAATTCCAGAACGGTTCCGGCATCGGCATCGTTCGGGAACTCGGTTGCCAGTTTAAGCACGATCTCCGCCTGGGCCGGGGCGATGACGCCAATCGTCAGCTCGTTCGGCTTGCCGGGCGGGTCGGACTTGATGAGGGTGCCCTTCAACTTGGGAAGCGGGCTGTTGTGCAGGGTTTCCGCGAAGTACTTGTCTCCATCGGGCGCTTCCAGCTTCTGCCGCAAGCGAACCCACGCCGCCAGTTGCGGGTTGGTGCGGCTGAGTTCTTCGTCCTGCTTGCGCAAGGCAACCGCCGCCACCGATTCAATGTCGAACCCCGCCGGCGGAAACGGCGCTGCGGCAGCCGCGCTGCGCAGTTGATCCAGACCGCCGTTGTCGCCGTGGTAAGAAGTGTACAGGCGTTCCAGAACCGCGTCGTACTGACGCCGCATCCCGTCGGGCAGTGCCCCCGAATTCTGGTAAGCCGAGGCGCGCGCAAGCTGCCACAGCGCGGGCACCCGCTTGTCCGGTTGCTGCTCAGTCGCCAGTACGGTGCCCAACCAGGCCGCAATCTCGGCGGCGGTCGGATCCAGTTGCAGGCACTTCTGAAATTCCTCCTCGGCCTGCGGGTATTCGCTCCGCTGCCAGTGAATCCAGCCGAGCGTGCGGTGCGCCATCGGTTCGACACCGCCAGCCGGCTTCGGATCGGCCAGCAACCGGCTGCCGGCCTTCTCGCCCATGCCCAATTGCTCGGCTGACGGCGCCTTCTCCTCCGGCAGCAGCAGGGTGAACCAATACGCCCCAACCAGGCTGTCTGGCCGGGCCGCCAGCATCTCGCCAGCCACGCTCAGCGTGTGCGGGCCGTCTCCCAGCGCTTGATAGGCCGCCAAGTACAATTCCAGGCGGACCTGTTGGAATTCGCTGGTGGGATATTGGCTCTTCCACTGGTCGAGCAGCCCCAGCTTCTTTTGCGGCGAGGGCTCGGCCCGGATGTTCAGGACCAGGTCGTATTCCTTGCGGTCGGTCCAGTTTGCCGCGGTGGCGCAAGCCGCCAACAGCAGCGTGAGGGCGAGGGTTCTCATGGCCGCTTTACCTTGATTGTTTGCGTCGAGAGTGGCTTCACTTCCAGATCCTGCCGGCTGACCACTTTCCCTTCGTCCACGGTGCGGACTTCGTATTTTCCGGCGGGGAGTTTGAGCTTGTTGGGAAGCACCACCTGCCTGCCGGCGAACAACACCGGGGTTTGGGCGGCGGGTCCATCGAACTGCACGTAGCCGAACTCCGCAGGGGCGTCGGAGCGGAGCCGCAGGTTCCTGGTGTCTTCGGTGGGAACCACCTCCAGGTGAAAGATGGCGTTGTTCACGGCTGCCACTTGCGCTGCCACTTGCGCGTCGTCTGCGTGGTCCGCCGGCGCCACCTCGGCAGGAGCCTGCACCGCGGTCTCCGCGACGGCCGGTGGCGGCGTCGCAATCGAGACGATCAGCGTCGGCATGGGAACCTCCATCTTCAGTTCCTTCGTCCAGCGCGTGATGTCAATCGGCGTGGCTTCGAAGTGTCGCTTCCCGGCAGCCCAATCGGGAACTCCGAAGTGCGTGCCGCTGAAGACCTCCTCGATGGGAGGTGGCTGCGGCGCGCCTGACTGAACCTCCTTGGCGGCCTCGGGAGATACCGCCGCCAGCTGTTTCAGCATCTGGTCGGCGGTTTGGACGGCCTCGGAGGTGCCGCGGACGCGGATGGCTCTCAGCAGTACAACGGCCTCCGGCAAGTGGTCCTGGAGCAGGTAGCTGTCGGCGCCCTGCAAAGCCGCGTCCACCGCGAACGGGTCCGACTTCAGGGCCTGTTCGTAAAAGTTGGCCGCGGCTGCGTAGTCGCCGGCTTCAAGGCGAGCCTGGGCGGATTTGCGGGCGGTCAGGTATGGCAGTTTCCATTTGGCCAGCGTTTCGAGAGCTCCGCCGGGTTTCCTCTGCACAACCTGGCTCACCAGTTCAATCGCATCGGCCCACTCTCCGTGCTGCTCCCGGATCCGGGCGTCCTCCATCCATTTCTCGGCCATGGTGGAGTCGCTGTCGGGTTCGCCCGTCGCGGGCACTTGGAAGTAGAACCTGCTGGTGAGGCTAGACGTGGTCCAGGGCGTTTGCCGGCCTTCGGTTGCCTCGGAGACCCGCTTCTTGACGCGCGTAAACACCTCGTTCATTTCCACCGTGAGCGCCGATTGCGAGATGTAGTCCGCCAGCGCCTCGGTGAACCAACTGTTGCGCCCGTTCGGATTGTCCGCGGCGGTCTGGCCCGGACCTGTCGAGAAAGCGATGAACGATTCTTTCGGAGCGTCCTGAGGATCTGCCAGGCCGGCCTCGAGCGAGTACTTCGCAGCCACCGGATTGCTCCGGCAGGCGTCCAGAATTACGATGTTCCGCTTGGCCCGTTTGCGCTTCAGCTCATCGAAGATCCGGGCTACCGACATGCAGGCGAATTTGGCCGCCGATATGGTCGCAACCGAGGGGAAGTCCACCGGCACCAGAAAGTTCTCGTTTTCGATCTGGACCCCGTGGCCGGCGAAAAAGAACAGGGCCGTTTCATCGGGGCCGAGCTTGTCCAGGAATTCGCCGATGGCGCGGTCCATGTCCGCTTTCCTGGCGTTCTCCAGGGTGACGGTCTGGAAGCCTGCGCTCTTGAGCGCCTTGTCCATGGCGCGCGCATCGTTCACGGCGTTCTTCAGCGGGCTGATGGGATAGGCGTCGTTGCCGATGATCAACGCCACCCGGTTGCCGGTTTCCTGCGCGTGGAGCGCCGGAGCGAGGCCGGCGAGAAACAGCAGAGTGCATTTCAGCCAAACGGACTTGCACCGCCCGGTCAATCGAACGATTCGCATCATTTCACCAGTGTCGATGGTGAGTTCCCGAGGAACGTCACCTTGCGGTTGCGGTTATCCAAAGTCGGATCGGTGGCCGCCTCTGCCGATACCAGCCGATCGCCCGAGTAATCGTACTTGATGTGCGAGGGCTTGCCCTGACCCTGAATTTCTTCCGCTACCAGGCGCCCATCCTCATATTGCATCGTGCGCTCGTAGTTCTTGGTCTTTCCCAGATAGCCGCGGATGGCGGTCAGTTGCATCCCGTTCCATTCGAACTCGAGCGCCTGCTCGGCGGGGGGACCTGTGGGACCGCTCAGTTCCTGCGCGCGGCTGACTCGTCCGCTATCGTCGTAGACGATCCGGAAGTAGTGGAGCTTCTCCCATACGAACGGGTTGAAGAACGGGTTGCCGGCGATAGCCAGCGCCAGGCTCTTTCCGGTGATGCGCTGGACCGCCGTCGGATCCACGAACGGGCTGTTGAGCAGCAGTACGGAAGAGTGTTTGTAGGCTTCGTCGGGGTCGGCCGGTACGGGCGAGCGGGCTTCGTCGCCGTCGGAGGCCCACACCACTTGCGGCACATGGTCTTCGTAGCCGAACGAGATAGTCTTCTCGCCCGTTGCGTGAGCGGCATTTTCAAAGTTGGGTCTGATGGACTTCAGCCGTTCGCCGTCCCATTCGAACGCCACGTGAAACTTGTTGGACCCGTCGATATGGTCTATCCGCGGCTGGAAGGCGAGGCTGACGGGGGAATAGAACACTCCCTTGGGCAGTTTCTCTCCGGAGAGCCAGTTTGGGTCGCCACCCGCGATAACCGGGGACGTCACGATGGAGGGCAGCAGCCGGCTGACCAGTGCCCGCTTCTCGAGGTTGGCATCCAGGGTGTCGGAGGCCTCCAGGTAGTGCATGAGCAGGTCATGGCCCTGCTTAGGTGCCCGCCGGATCAGCGCCGCCATGCCTGCATAATACAGCAGATCGGCATCCTCGGCATCCATCCGCAAACCTTCGGCCGCCAACTGGGAGACCTGGCTGAAACTTCCCTCGGACCAGGCCGCCTGTAGCCTGGTTTTCAAGTTCTTCAGCGACGTACTCAGGTTGAACAGGAGTTGATTGCGCAGCGCCTCGGCCGATGCGCGCTCCTCGTCGACCGCATGCAGATCGTACGTATCGAGCGCCGCCAGGGCTTCGGCGATGCGATCCTCCGCCGCCAGGATATCCGCCTCGGCGTACCATACCTTCAAGGTCGCGCTGCTGACGCTGCCCGCCGGCTGGGCGGTTCGCAGCGCGGTTTCGGCGTCCTGCACGCTCTTCAGGGCATCGTCCAGCTTCTTCGCCCGCTTATTCTGGTCGGCGAAGTAGAGCGCGCGTTCCACGGTGCTCTGCGGACCGGCGCTGAGCTTGGTCCGTTTCGACTGCAGCTCCATGGCGTTCCTGCGCGAATACTCCGTCCAGGCCTGCATGGCCCGATCGCGCAGCCCGGAGTCGGATGGTTTGCGGAGACAGGCCAATTGGAACTCGCGGTATGCCTCGCCATAATCACCCTCGCTCTGGCGCGCCGTGGCGAGCTTCAGGTGTAGTTGGAGGCTGCCTTGCAGGGCCTGCCTGTGCGCATTCGCTATCTCTGGAAAGGCCTGCTGGTAACGCTCCAGGTCGCGGTCCCCCAAAAGGAACACGTCCCACTGGGCAGCCGCGGCGAAGGCCTTCTGCACCGCGATCTTGCGGTCGAGCCATGCCTTGCGGTTGGTCAGTTGCTGCCGCAACTCGTCCTGCTTCGGCGAATTGGGGTACACCGCCTGCGAGAGCGTGACGAATTCGAGGCCCTGGTTCAGAAGCTCGACACCGCCCACGCCGTTTTCGAAGGCCTCATATCGGCTGCGCATCGCGTCCGCTACGTACCTGTCGAGCGCAACCATCGCCGGGTCGGCGGCGTAAGCCTTGGCCGCGGCCGACATCAATTCCACCTGGGTGGAAAAACTCTTGCCCTTTCCGCCGATCAACTGCAACGCGCCGGCGTCCTTGCACAGCGCGGCCAGATCCCCCGCGCCGGCCGGCAGGAAGGCCACGAAACTGGCCAGGGGAACCTCGGTTCCGGCCTTGTCGGAAGCGGATTGTTTGTACACGATCCTGGCCGTCTTCCAGACGCCCGCCGGGTCGTCCGGCGCATTCTTAGGCAGGCCTTCGGGCAGCAGGTAGGCGGCGTTGCCAGGTTCGTACTGCACCAGGACACCGGCGTCGCTGTCTTTCAGCAGCGTCCCCGCCAGGCGAACCGCCGGCAGTTTGGAGGCTGCGCCGCCGGCCACGGGCTGGCTGCCCAGGTTGATCGCTTTGTCTTTTCCGTTGACGGTTACGGCTACCGCGTCAGTGAACTGGACACCTTGTTCCGACCGGTAAACCAAGATGCCGGCGTGTGCGGATACGCACACAAGCAGGCACGCCAGCGCGCGATGTAAAAGGAGCGTCTGAGTCGTATGTCCCTCCCGAACCTCTTATCCGAGAGCTCGCGCTCGCAGCAAGCTGCAAGCGTTCAATGGCAAGCATATCGAGTTTACCTGTACCGGGCGCGGTTGGCAAGCTGACTGGGGCCCCTCGAAAAGCCCAGGTTCGGCGAACACCCCGGATGAAGTCTGGCCTGAGGCTTTCCGCGCTGTGGCTGCTATTATATGATGTCCTTGGCGGCGGAGACTTCAAGCTTGGTCGGATCGGGCTTCCGGGCTCGGTTCGCCTCTCCGGGGTTACCCCGGGGGAGGGTATTGAATCGCCACTTCGTCGCGTGAGCCTTACTGCGATGACAGGCAGCTTAGCTCACGCAAAGTCAGACTCGTTGGTGTCCTTCGCCGCCACTTTTTATGCCAGCCTCGGCCGTGATTGGCGTCCTCGCCCGGAGCTTTCTGGCTGGTGAGCCGACGGCCGATGGCGTCCATGCGCGCGCCGTGCGAACCCTCGGCCGATCCTGGCGCTGGCTTCGGCCGCTGACCCGCCGCTACGTCGAGGCTTTCGCCGGCCGCGCGCGCCCCCGCCATCGCGATGTGGTTCGATTCCTTCTCGAGGATAAGGGCTTCGAACGCGCCCGGGCGGAATATCGCGACGAACTGTCAATCGCCGAGTGGCTCGCCGAACCGCAGCCCATGCAGCCCGTGGCTGCGGCCCGGACTTGGCGCCTTCCCGTCATCGAATCGGTGGGCGATCTCGCCGATTGGTTGTCCCTGAGTGTCGGCGAACTGGAGTGGTTTGCCGATCTGAAAGGGCTCGGCTACAAGCTTCGCATTCCTAAGCTCCAGCACTACCGCTACCGCATCCTGCCCAAGCGATCCGGCGGCATCCGTTTGACTGAGAGCCCCAAACCGCGCCTGAAGGAACTGCAGCGCCGGATTCTCTCCGGAATTCTCGACCCGATTCCGGTCCACCCTGCGGTTCATGGATTTGTCAAACGGCGATCGATCATGACCTTTGCCGCGCCCCACGCCGGCCAACACGTGCTGTTGCGCCTCGACTTGCAGGATTTCTTTCCGGCATTTCCCGCTGCGCGTGTCGAAGCCCTCTTTCGAACCCTCGGCTATCCCGAGCAGGTCGCCGGCCTGCTGGGCGGCATCTGCACCAACGCCGTTCCCCGTAATGTCTGGAACAGCCGTCCGCCGGAGATGGACATGATGCAATGGTGCGAAGCGCGGGCCTTGTACGCGCGCCCCCACCTGCCGCAGGGTGCACCAACCTCACCGGCGCTCGCCAACCTGATGGGGTACCGCCTGGATTGCCGGCTAACCGGTTTGGCCAAATCCGCCGGCGCGGTGTACACGCGCTACGCCGACGACCTGGCGTTCTCCGGCGGCCAAGGATTCAGCCGCGCCGTCCAACGATTCTCGGCGCACGCAGCGGCCATTGCGCTCGAAGAAGGCTTCATCGTCAATCACCGCAAGACCCGCATCATGCGCCAGGGCGTCCGCCAGCATCTTGCCGGAACTGTTGTGAACCAAAAGGTCAGCCTCTGCCGGCGCGACCTCGAACTACTGGAAGCCATCCTGACTAACTGCATCCGCTTCGGCCCCCAATCGCAGAACCGGGCTGCGCTCCCCAACTTCCGGGCGCACCTGGAAGGGCGCATCGGCTTCGTTGAAATGGTAAGCCGCGTGAAAGCCCGGCCGCTCAGAGCGCTGTTTGAAGCCATTGAGTGGAATCGATGAAGCGGCTACACGCGCGAGTTATCCGTCGCTCCGTGAAGATTCACGTGATTGCGGATTGCCGGGACGGAGCGGTGCTGGCCTCCGGCACCGCCACTCCCAGCGCGTGGCAGTCGGCTTCCACCATCTCCCGCACCAGTTGCTCGAAGGTTATCTTGGGCTGCCAGCCCAGCGTGGCCCGCGCTTTTGAGGCGTCGCCCAACAGGAAATTCACCTCCGCCGGGCGGTACAGCTCCGCCGATGTGCGCACATACGCGTTCCAGTCCAGCCCCACGTGGTCAAACGCCAGTTCCACAAACTCCCGAACCGAGTGGCTCTCGCCGGTCGCGATCACATAGTCGTCCGGCTCGGACTGCTGGAGCATGAGCCACATGGCCTCCACGTATTCGCGGGCGTGCCCCCAGTCGCGCTTGGCGTCCAGGTTGCCGAGCCGCAATTCGGTCGACTCCCCGGCCAGGATGCGGGCGATCCCCGAGGTAATCTTCCGCGTGACGAACTCATAACCGCGGCGCGGCGACTCGTGATTGAAGAGGATGCCGCTGCTCGCGTGAATTCCATAAGCTTCGCGGTAGTTCCGCGTGAGATCGAAGCCGTAGACCTTACTGATTCCGTAACTCGACCGCGGGTGAAAGCGAGTCTTCTCGTTCTGCGGAACTTCCTCCGCCATGCCGAACATCTCGCTCGTGCCGGCGAAATAAAACCGGCAGTGCGGCGAGACTTGTTTCAACGCAGCCAGAAGATAATGTGTCCCGTTGATGTTGGCATTGAAGGTCGAGAACTCATCGTCAAAAGAATAGCTGACGAAACTCTGTGCGCCAAGGTGATAGCACTCGTCGGGCTGCACTCGCGCGAGCACGTGGTGCAGACTCGCGTAGCTCTCGAGCGAGGCCGAGTGCAATTGCACCTCATTCAGGTGTGGCAGAAGCCGCGACATTCGGTGCTCGGGGTCCTCTAATGCCACCCGCCGCACTACCCCGTGGACCTCGTAACCCTTGGCCAGCAGCAGTTCCAGCAAATAGGAGCCGTCCTGCCCCGTGATGCCGGTGATCAGAGCCTTCCTCTGCGACATGATTCTCCAGTTGTATCAGGCGCTATATAGGTTGTCAACCTTCGAGCTTTGCATTGCTGCGGCGATGTGAGAAGTTCCAATTTGTGCAAAGTAGAAGGTTCCGCATCTCCGGCACGGTGGACGATTGAGCACGTGGCGCTCCATCGTTTCGAAGCCGGCCATGAGCGCGGGTCGGCCGGTGCTCATGCTGCATGCTGCCAGGATCTCCAGCCAATATAGCCACTTAGCTTTCGGACTTTCCCGGCGAGTTATCGTAAGTTACAGTCGTTCATTTCGGCGGGGAACACGGCGCCCGATTCTGGTATAGTTAATCTGATGTTCCGGGACCTGCCCCTCGTAAGTATCGTGACGCCCGCATACAACGCGGGCCGATTTCTTGCGGACGCGATTGAGAGCGTGTTGGAGCAGGACTACCCGAACATCGAATACACGATTGTCTCGAGCGACTCCAGCGACGAGACTCAGGATGTTCTCAATCGCTATCGAGGCCGGGTCAGGTCGATCCGGGTCTCGCGTCAGGGCCCGGCAGCCGCCATCCACGCTGGTTTGTCCCAGGCCCGTGGCAGTATACTAGCATGGCTGAGTGGTGACGACACCTATGAGCCGGGAGCCGTCCGCACGGCGGTTGAGAGTTTCCTGGCGCATCCCGAAACCGATGTCGTGTACGGCGGGGCTTGCTGGATCGACCAGTATGGCGCTCCGCTCCGGCCTTATCCCACCACTTCGTTCCATCCCTCGGCGCTGGAGCGGGATTGTTTCATTTGTCAACCCGCTTCGTTCTTTCGTGCGTCGGCCTATGCCGGGTGCGGCCTCGATCTTTCCCTCAGCGTGTCGTTCGACTATGACCTCTGGATCCGCATGGCCCTTCACGGTTGCCGATTTGAGTATGTACCCCGGCATCTGGCCAACTCTCGCATGCACCGCGATAACCTGACCCTATCGCACCGCGGCGAGGTGTTTGAGGTCTCGATGGCGTCGTTGGGCAAACACTACGGCTATGTTCCGTTGTCGTGGGTATTCGGATACCTGGCCTACCGGAAGGATGGCCGCGATCAGTTCTTCCAGCCTCTTCGTTATTCGCCGGTGACGTATGCGGCGAGTCTGCCCTACGGCCTTTCGCTGAACCGCCGCCACGCAGTTCGCTATTTCGTCGAGTGGGCATGGACGCCCGTCCGGGGAGTCGTGCGAGCCTGCATTCGAGGCCGCGCGCCGATACCGGTCTGGCCGAGCCGTGACGAAGCAGACTGTTCGCCGACCACTCCTTGCCGCAAAATGCCGGCGCGGGCTGAGCCTGAGCCTGCCTCGGAAGCCGATGAAGTGCGGGGCGGCGACTAAAATACTGCCGTTAACCTGCACGACAGTTTCCGGGGCAACCGATGACCACCCGACGAAAGCTTCTGCAACTGTGCGCCCTGGCGCCGCTGGCCGGCGCCCCCGCCACGGCCGGCAGCTCGCCTGTCACCGGCTGCGATGGGCCGATCTCGCTGGACGGAGCATGGATCTTCCGCATCGATCCGCAGAACTCCGGGGAGTCCCGGGGCTGGAACCGGACCGGGCAAGCGATGGAGGGCTGGCGGACCGTCGTCGTACCACACACCTGGCAGATTGAGCCCGACAACGCCGAGTACCGAGGAGTGGCCTGGTATCGCCGGAACTTCGAGGCGCCCCCGGCCTGGGCCGGCCGCGCCGTTCGCGTCGAATTCGAAGCCGTCTTCCACACGGCTACGGTGTGGGTGAACGGCGTGGAAGCGGGGCGGCACGCCGGTAAGGGATACACCGCGTTTGTGTTCGACCTGGGACCGCACCTGCGCTACGGCGAGGCGAACACGCTGGTCGTGCGGGTGGACAACTCGTTCAACGAGTCCATGCTACCGAGCGGCCAAACCAAGGGCAAGACTCTGGAGCGGATCGAACGGGAATTGGTAGGCCCGGCCGCCGCGGGAGTTCTGAGATGAAGGTTATCCGCCGTTGATGCCGGGCCGGCGTGAGTTATTATGGTGGATCGAGTGCGACCACTTCCGGCCGGTTGCCGCTCCGGACTGCTCCACGCTGCGGCAACGCTGGTGGCGTCAGTCGTGATTGGGCCGGCGCTCTCCGCCACGCGTTAGAACCCCACCGCGCGGACTAGCCAACCGGCCAGCGCGGCGCCCGCCAGCGGGCCGAGAATCGGGACCGGCGCATAGCTCCAATGGGAATCGCCCTTGCCGTGAATCGGCAGCAGGGCGTGCGCCAGGCGCGGACCCAGGTCGCGCGCCGGGTTGATCGCATAACCGGTGGTGCCGCCGAGCGACAGCCCGATCGCCCACACCAGGCAGCCCACCAGGTACGGGCCAAGGCCCGGCGCGGTTCCGGTCGCGGACACGGCCTTCGAGCCCAGCGCCGCCGCCACCAGCACCAGCACGAAGGTGCCGATCGCCTCGCTGGCCAGGTTGGCCGCGCGGTTGGGGATGGCCGGCGACGTGGCGAACACGGCCAGCTTCGCCTCCGCGTCTTCGGTCGCCTTCCAATGCGGCCAGAAGTGCAGCCACACCATCGCCGCGCCGGTGAACGCGCCCAGCAACTGCGCGCTGGCATACGGCAGGAGCTTGGCGAAATCCCCGGTTCTGATTGCCACCGCCAGCGTGATGGCGGGGCTCAGATGCGCATCGCGCGAACCGCAGGCGATGGCGGTGAAGACGCCGGCGAAGACCCCCAGTCCCCATCCGGTGGCGACCACCATCCAGCCCGCGCCTTCGGCTTTCGACCGCTTCAGCAGCACGTTCGCGCACACGCCATTGCCCAACAGAATGAGGATGAATGTCCCCATGAACTCGCCGAACCACGGTGACGCCATCAGCCGTTCTCCTTGTCGTCCACCCAGTCGAAACTCCGCTCGACGGCCTTCTTCCAGTGGCGATAAAGCCGGCCGCGCCGCAGCTCATCCATGGCGGGCTGCCAGGTGCAATCCGCCACCCAGTTGGCGCGCAGATCGGCCAGATCCGCAAAGTAGCCCACCGCCAGCCCCGCCGCGTACGCCGCGCCCAGCGCGGTAGTCTCGCGCATGGCGGGCCGCACCACCGGGCGGTTCAGAATGTCGGCCTGGAATTGCATCAGCAGCTCGTTGGCCACCATGCCGCCATCGGCGCGGAGAGTGGCGAGGTGGATGCCCGAATCCCGCTCCATCGCGTCCAGCACCTCGCGCGTCTGGAAGGCCGTCGCTTCCAGCACCGCCCGCGCCAGATGGCCCTTGTTGGCATACCGCGTCAGACCGGCGATCACGCCGCGCGCCGAATCCTTCCAGTAGGGCGCATACAGCCCGGAAAACGCGGGCACGAAGTAGACGCCGCCGTTGTCTTCCACGGTGCGTGCCAGCGTTTCGATGCCATCGCTCGCGGCAATCAGGCCCAGGTTGTCGCGCAGCCATTGCACCAGCGCGCCAGTCACCGCGACGCTGCCTTCGAGAGCATAATGCGCCGGCTGGCCGCCCAATCGGTAAGCCACCGTGGTGAGCAGGCCGCAGGTGGATGCGACCGGGTGCCGGCCGGTATTCATCAACAAGAAACATCCGGTGCCATACGTGTTTTTGGCCTCGCCGGGCTCGAAGCAGGCTTGCCCCACCAGCGCCGCCTGCTGATCGCCCAGTATTCCGGCCAGCGGCACACCTTGCACCGCATCCCATGTCGCCGTCCCGTAAACTTCGCTGCTCGAGCGGATCTCAGGCAGCATGGCGCGCGGGATCGCGAACGCGCGCAGCATCTCGTCGTCCCAATCGAGCGAGTCCAGGTTCATCAACTGTGTGCGGCTGGCGTTGGAGACGTCGGTAATGTGGATACCGCCGCTCACGCCGCCCGTCAGTTCCCAAGCCAGATAGGTGTCGATGTTGCCGAACTTGAGCTCGCCCGCTTCGGCGCGCCGCCGCGCTCCGGCCACGTTGTCGAGAATCCAGCCGATCTTGGCGGCGCTGAAGTAAGTGGCCAGCGGCAAGCCGGTCCGCGCGCGGAAACGGTCTTGTCCGCCATCGTGCGCCAACTCCGCCACCATCTCCGCCACCCGCGTGTCCTGCCACACCAGCGCGTTGTACACGGGCTCGCCCGTCTTGCCATCCCACACCACGGTGGTTTCGCGCTGGTTGGTGATGCCGATGGCCGCCAGGTCGCCGGGCGCCAGGCCGCGGCGCTCCATGGCCTCCGCCACCACTTCCCGCGTCCGGCTGACGATTTCCGCCGGATCGTGTTCCACCCACCCCGGTTTGGGATAGATCTGCCGGTGTTCCTTTTGCGCCACCGCGACTGCCGCGCCCTTGCGGTCAAACACCATGAACCGCGTGCTGGACGTCCCCTGATCGATCGCTGCGATATATTTCGCCACCTGCGCGCGCCCCCCAAGTACTCTGTGCTAACACAAAAGTGCAGGCGGGTGCTGAACGCGCTGGATTCCCGCCTTGTCACCAGCCCGCGCGCGAACTAGACTCAATAACGGAGAGGCACCGCATGCAACGTCGCTGCGCTATTCCGTCCCTCTTACCGCTCCTTGCCGCCGCGGCATTCGGGCAGACGATCATCACGACGTCGCCTCCCGCCGTACCGAAGGGATCCCGCCAGGGACCTTCCCATGGTTCGGCCATATTCCAGCCGCCCCGGTTTGTGCCGCGTCCGATAGTCGGCGCGCCTTACTACGGTGAGGAGATCTCGGAGCACGTGCAAACGCTCGCCAATGGCGTTCATATCAACCGTACTCTTACGCTCCGGAAGACCTGGCGCGATTCGCAGGGCCGCACCAGGACGGAGAGCCCGTTGGGGAAGTTTGCCTCCTCCTGGCGGGATGTCCCGACGGTCATCCAGATTACCGATCCAGTGGCCGGGTACATCTACACCCTGGATAGCGAGAAGAAAGTGGCGCATCGCGTGGCGACGCCGCCTCCTCCGGGAGGACCCCGGTCCGTCAAGCCGGCGCGGACGGCCAACCGCGTCGCCGTTCGGACGGGCACAGCCGGTTCCGTCTCCGGCGAACACGCGGTCCAACCGACATCCGGTCCGCAGGGGTCGCAAGTCATTACCGAGGAGCTGGGAACCAGGACCATCGAAGGCATCCTGGTCGGTGGGCTCCGGACCTCAGACTCACGCTGCTCTCGACGACCGACGACCCGCGCTCCGGCGTGACCACCCTCAAGATCGCCGATCTCAACACACACGAGCCGGACTCCGCGCTGTTCGTGCCGCCCGCCGGCTACACCATCGTGGATGAGACGGCCTCCTTCACCATTACCTGGGGCGCCGAACCGCCCGGACCGCCGCCGCGATCGTCGATCATAGTTCCGAAGTAAACGTATAGTCGCCCGAGACAACCACGCAGATTACGCCATGTTCTGATGCGCGGCTGTTTAGAATGCCGGTCGCTTGATCGGGTCTCCGGCCGCTTTCCATCACCGACGCGGCGTTGGAGGCCGGGATTTCCAGCGTGGCAACAGACCCGGCGGGTATTCTCACATGCAGCGTGAAGCGGTGCGCCTGGTGTGTCCAGGCACTCCGAACCTCGCCGAAGACTGACTGGTAAGATGCCGATGCGCTCTCGATCGCACCCACAGGAATCGGCCGAATCTGGATGCGCTCCGCCTCCGGCCGATCGACATCGACACTGATGCCGGCCAGTCCGCGATAGAACCACTCCTCGGCGTGTCCCAGCATGAAGTGGTTCTGCGAGCTGTTCGGATTGGTATCCCAGGCTTCCGTCAGAGTGGTGGCGCCGCGCGCTAACTGGTAGCCATAACTCGGCGAATCGGTGCGCGACAGCATATCGAAGAGCACATCGGAGCGGCCTCCATCGGTCAGCGCGCGTACGACGTAATGGAACCCGATGTCACCCGCAGTGACATGGTTGTCATGACTGCGTATATTGTCAACCAGGCGCTGGAGGACTGCTCTCTCGTGTCCGCGCGGCACCATGCCGAGCGCCAATGGCATCGCATTCGCGGTCTGGCTTCCCCGATCGTATTCGCCGCTCTCCGGATGAAACAGTTTGGCATTGAATGCGTCTCTCACCTGTGCCGCTTCCGTCGCGTAGCTTTGAGCGTCCTGGGATCTGTTCAGTATTGCAGCAACCTTACTGAGCACCGTCAGGTCCTCATAGTAGATAGCCGTTGCCGTCAGTTCCTTTCCGGTAAGTTGCGAGTAGCCCGGCGGCCCTGGGCCGATGTCGTACCAGTCTCCCAAACCGTACGAGAGCATGTGGCCGGTTGCCTTTCCGCGAAGATATCCGGCATAGGCGCGCATGCTGCTGTACGCGCCTTCGAGCAGACTCTTGTCTCCATAGAACTGATATGCCGTCCATGGGCTCAGTATCGAGGCGCTGCCCCACTCGGGAGAATCGCGAAAAGCATTGCTCACTCCATGCTCATCGACGAATGCCACGTATTCGGGCGCAATGCTGGGGACCATTCCGTCGGCCAACTGCGAATCCCGAATGTCTTGGGCCATCTTTTGATACAGAGCGATCGCGTCGTAGTTATACAGAATAGATGGCCCGGCGAGATAGGTCTGCTCCAGCCAACCCAGCTTCTCGCGGTGAGGACAGTCGGTCAGCACGCTCACCATGTTGCTGAGCACTGCCATGTCGATCAGCCGATGGATCTTTCCGAGCAAAGTACTGGAGGTCTCGAAGCTGCCCACCGTGGCCACGCTATCGTGAATGAACTGGCCGTTCAGCGAAACCACCCGCGGCTTGTCATCCGCCGGCGTGCCGGGTGCACTCGCGCTTTCCACTTGCACGTAACGAAAACCGTAGTAGCTGAAGTGAGGATGCCACGACTCCTGGCCGTTGCCCCCAAGCGTATAGGAGAAACGGTTTTGGGATTCGATCGAGGCGCCGGCGCTATGTTGTGTGACCAGCCCGGAAGCATCGATCAATTCACCGGCCATCATCTTAACCGTGGCTCCCCGGCGGCCGCGCACCGTAATCTCAGGCCACCCGCTAAAGTTCTGTCCCAGGTCGTACACAGTCACGCCCGGCTTGGGCTGCGCTGTCTTCACCGGGCGATATGTGTGCATAACCTCGATTGGCGGAGACTGTTCTGTGACCAGCTCGCCACCGGGGCCCTGCACTTCGAGAGCCGGTTGCCAGCTTGTGTCATGAAACCCGGGCATGTCCCAGCCCGCTTGTTCCTGGCGCGCGTCGTAGTCCTCGCCGCCATAGATGCTCGTGAAAGTAATCGGGCCGGCGGAAGTCCTCCACGTTTTGTCGCTGCCAATCACCTCGGTTGCTCCGTCCGCGTAACGCAAGTCGATCTGGAGGATCAGCTTCGGTTGCCCGAACGTTCCAGTGAACTTGGTATAACGGTCTCCAACCCGCGGAACGTTATACATACCGTTCCCGAGCAGGACGCCGATGGCATTACGTCCGGGCCTGAGCAGGTCGGTTATGTCGTAAGTGTCGTAAGAGACCCGCTTTCGGTAGTTAGTCCATCCCGGCGTGAGAACGTTCCTGGTCGCATTCCGGCCATTGATGTGGAGCTCGTATTGACCTAGTCCGGAAACGAAGACCAGCGCCTGGCTGGTTTTCTTTAGCGCTGAAAACTCATGCCGGAAGATTGGCAGGGACTTAGTCGATTCCTGCCCTTGATTTGGGTGTGCATTGTCTGGCTCGGCGGCTATCCAACGGGCCTTCCATTGGTCCGGTGCAAGCAACCCGGTCGTGTATTCGGCGGAAGCGTTCCACGCGGATGGGCGATCCTTTTCGTCCCACACGCGCAGTTTCCAGTAATAGTGTGTGGCCGGCTGGAGAGACTTGCCGCCGTATTCGATTTGAAAGATCCGGGATGACGAGACCTTGCCGCTGTCCCAAACGTCCGGCTGACTGCCAGCCAGGGACTGCGAAGAAGAAGCAACCAGGATCCGGTACGCAGTCTGTTTTGCGCCCCGAGTGCCGGCCACCACCGAGCGTAGCTTCCAACTGAAGTGAGGATGAGCCGCATCGATCCCCAGCGGATTGGTCCGCCATTCGCATTTCAGGTACTCAGGCAGGACGGTGCACTGACTCGCAACTTTAAGAGGTTGGCACAGCGCAATCACCGACAGCAGCGTGACGGCACAAGTGACGGGAACAGCGCCCTGCGCGAACCGACTCTTCCGCATTCGCGATCGCACCTCTCGGACCAACGTTCATTATACTTGCGCTTCGCGAGGACAACGCGCCAAAATGAGGGTTGCCTCTCAAGGAACCACAGAATGCCGATTGCCTTTGCAACTGACTCTCGCATCGTAATGACGCTGGATGCGGGCGGCACCAGCCTGAAATTCTCCGCCGTGCGCGGCAACCGGCCGCTGATCGGATCTTTCAGTCTGCCCAGCGAAGCGGCCGACCTGGACCGCTGCCTGGGAAACATCGTGCAGGGCTTCGAACACGTCAGGCAATCCATGCCGGCGCCTCCGGTGGCCATCAGCTTTGCCTTTCCCGGTCCCGCCGATTACCCGCGCGGCATCATCGGCGACCTCGGCAATCTGCCGGGGTTCCGCGGCGGCGTGGCGCTCGGGCCCATGCTGGAAGACAGGTTCGGCATGCCGGTCTACATCAACAACGATGGTGACCTGTTCGTCTACGGTGAAGCTATCGCCGGCTTTCTGCCCTATGTCAATGGCCTGCTCGAAGAGGCCGGCAGTCCCAAGCGCTACCGCAATCTTTTCGGCGTCACGCTGGGCACTGGTTTTGGCGGCGGCATCGTTCGGGATGGGGAGCTGTTCACCGGTGACAACTCGATCGCCGGCGAGGCCTGGTTGCTGCGCAACAAGCTCGACCCGGGCATCAATGCCGAAGAAGGCGCCTGCATCCGCGCCGTGCGGGGCGTGTATGCGCAGTGCGCCGGAATCGCCTTCGACCAGGCGCCCGACCCCAAGCGAATCTTCGATATCGGGATGGGGCTCGCCGCGGGGGACCGTGCCGCGGCCACCGAAGCTTTCCGGCGGCTCGGCGAAGTTGCCGGCGACGCCATGGCACAGGCGCTCACGCTGATTGACGGCCTGGGCGTGGTGGGCGGCGGCATCTCCGGCGCTCATCCGTTGTTCCTGCCGGCGCTGGTGGACGCGGTTAACGGCGTTTACGATTCCGGCCAACACCGCCTGTGCGCGCGTGCATACAATATCGAGGATCCGTCACAACGCGAGCAGTTTCTAAGAGGCGAGACGCGCCAGATCTGCGTCCCCGGATCGGCGCGCGCCGTTGTTTACGATCCCTTGGCGCGCACTGCCATCGGCATCTCCCGCCTGGAAACCAGTGAGGCCGTGGCGATCGGCGCTTACGCATTCGCCCTGCGGCGTCTCTAGCCCGAAGTGGCGCACGCACTCCTGCGTCGCACTCCTGCGTGCAGCGTCGAGACTCTTCTCGACGCCTCTTACGCTGCCGCAGTGCTGCTTCTCTGTGCTGCGCTCTGAGTTTTGTTCTTGCTGCCCGGCGGGCGCCCTCGCCGCCTGGCTTCGGTCATCCAGTTTGGAGGCCTTCCCCGGCGGCGAACCCGGCCGAGCGCCAGCCTCTCCAGGCTTTCGATGGCGGATTGGAGCCGCAGGCGCTCCGCTTTCAGTTCTTCAAGGATCTTGGCAACGTCCATTCACTACTCCCCTCCGAGATAATAGGGACTCACTGATCCCCAACCATCAAAATATCGGAAGACTCCTTCAATTGTCCTTAGTATACACCCCGACTTTCGATGGGGTAATCACTAATTTCGTGAACAATGCAGCACTGAAGTCTGGTGATTTACGTGTGTGGTTCCATATCATCGGCGGAAGTACCGTCGATTGCACTGGAGCGCCGCCGGTGGCTCCAGTAAGCATAGAACGGCAGGCCCAGCAGGATCAGGGCAATTCCCATCAGCGATTCCCGAGGCGAGTCCCACAGCGTGGAAACGATGAATACCCCGGCCACCAAAACAAATAATACCGGCACAATCGGATAGCCAAACGTTCGATAAGGGCGATGTAATTCAGGTCTCTTTATTCGTAAAACAATCACCGCCGCGGCAGTCATGCCGTAAAGAATCCAGCTCGCGAAAATTACATAAGTGAATAACTGGCGGTAAGTGCCGGAGAGCACCAACAAGGCCGACCACGCGCTGAGGGCCAGGATGGATACGCCCGGCGTGCGATGCTTCTCATTCACTCTGGCAATGGCGCGAAAGAAGTAGCCCTGTCGCGCGGCGGCGTAGGGCACGCGGGCGCCAGTCAGGATGGAGCCGTTGAGAGCCGCGAAGATGCTGATCATGGCGGCAATCGAAACTCCGCCGGCGCCCGCCGCGCCCAGGATGCGCCGCATCATTTCTCCCGCCACGCGCGGGCTGGCCCCTACCGCCGCGGGAGAAAGCACGCGAAAATAGGCGGCGTTGGCGAGCAGGTAAATGGCGATCACCGCGAGCGTGCCGCCGATCAGCGCGCGCGGCAGATTGCGCTGCGGGTCGCGCACCTCGGAGGCCACCATGGCCACGTTGTTCCACCCGTCATAAGCCCACAGAGCCGCCACCAGCGCGGCGAAGAAGCCGGCTGCGGTGATCGGCGCCGCGAAAACGGGCGCGGCCGCGTGCGGGCTGCCGAATCCCAGGCCGGCCACGATGATGGCCGCGATCAATCCCACCTTGACCGCGGTCACCGCCACTTGCACGTCGCCGCCCAGCTTGGTTCCGAAATAGTTCAGCCACGCCAAAGCCGCAATCAGCCCGATCGCCAGCAATTGGCCCCAGCGGAAATCGAGCGGCGCTCCGTGCGGCCCCAGCGGCAGCGGCAGCCGGTAGAACACGTTGTCCAGCGCTGGAAAGAAAGTGGCGAGGTAATAGAAAAACCCCGTGGCGAACGCAGCGATGGAGCCGCTCTTGGCCACCCACATTTGCGTCCAGCTATACAGGAATCCCCACAGCGGACCGTAGGCTTCCCGCAGGTACGCATATTCGCCGCCGGCCTCGGGGATGGCCGCCGCCAGTTCCGCGTAGCTCAGCGCGCCGGCCAGCGTCAGCAGGCCGCCGAAGATCCACACCACGAACACCCAACCGGGCTTGCCCACGCGCAGGATCATGTCGTGGGGAACCAGAAAAATGCCGCTGCCGATCACCGTTCCGATTACAAGGGAGACCGCCGCCCAGGGGCCCAATTCTCGTTTCAGTTCGATCGGAAAAGCCGGTTTCATCGCATCCTCGCCAGGGCGCGTCCCAGCCAGGACGCCGCCAGACCGCAACCGAAAGTGACGATGGCTCCAATCATGACATACCAGGTAAACGCGACCGGGGTTTCGAAGCGGACCAACAGCGCCGCCGTTAGCCCGGCAACCACCCCGGCGATGGCGGCCCGTTCGCCCGGCCGCCGCGTCAGCACACCCAGCAGGAACACGCCCAGCAGGGCGCCCGATGGAATCGCGGCAATCGTCAGTCCGGCCTCCAGCACCGAGCGCGAGTCACGCGCCGCGTACGCCAGCGCCACCAGGATGGCCGCCCACGCAACGGTGGCCAGGCGCGCCCGGCGCATCGCCCCGGCTTCACCGGCCTTGCCTGCGCCGCCGCCCAGAAAATCCACCACCACGGTTGACGAGAGCGCATTCAGCGCCGCGCTCAGGTTGGCCATCGCCGCCGCCAGAATCGCCGCGATCGCCAGGCCGGCCAACCCGGGCGGCAGGCTGCTCCAGAGGAATTGGGGATAGATGCGGTCGGCGGCCGGCGCAGTCCGGCCCAGGCCGCCATAGTAAACCCAGAGCAGGACGCCGATCAGCAGAAACAGCGTGAACTGGAAAGCCACCAGCGCCCAACTCGCCAGCAGCGCCTTGCGGCTGTCCCGCTCGTTGCGTGCGCTGAGCAGCCTTTGCACCATGAGCTGATCGGTGCCGTGGCTGGCGGTGGTCAGGAAGCAGCCGCCCGCGATGCCGGCCCAGAACGTGTACGGGCGCGCCAGGAATTCCATGGTAGGAGCGAAATGAAAGTCGAAGATCGCGAACTTGTGGGCCGCCCCCGCCACCGCCGCCGCGTGCGGCCAGCCGCCCGGAATTTTGCCCAGAATCACACCCAGGCTGAGCACGGCGCCGAACACGTAAAGGCACATCTGCACCACGTCGGTCCAGATCACCGCCGTCATGCCGCCTTCGAAGGTGTAGAACAGCGTCAGCCCCGCGATGAGAACGATGGAAGCCATTTCGCCGGTCCCCAGCACGATGGAAATCACCAGCGAGACCGCGAACAAGCGCACGCCCTCGGCCAGCGCGCGCGTCACCAGGAAGATGGCCGCCGTCAGCTTGCGAATGCGCTCGCCGAACCGCCGGCGCATCAATTCATATGCGGTGAACATCTCGCCGCGGAAGTACTGGGGCAGGAAAACAGCCGAGATCAGGATCCGGGCCAGCAGGTAGCCCAGCACCAGTTGCAGGAATCCCAGGTTGCCCGCGAACGCCAGGGCTGGGGTGCCGACAATGGTCAGCGTGCTGGTTTCGGCGGAAACGATGGAAAGCGCGATGGCCCACCACGGGGCTTCGCGGCCTCCCAGAAAATACTCGCGGAGGCCCTTCTCGCCGGTGCGGAAGCGTGCGCCAAACCAGGTGATGCCGGCCAGATAAGCGGCAATAACGGCCAGATCCAGAAAATGCATGCGACGGGCGACCTCCAGGATAGCGTTGATTTGCTATGATTTGTGTTCGGAACCTGGCGGCTCGATACGGAGTCGAATGTCTTGTGGTGATCGCTGGCGGCAGGGCAAGGCTCCGGTGTGGCGGAGGCTCCGTCGCCGGACCGCGGATCGGGTGCAAGGTTGCGAAACGGCGTTCGACGGTTGATTACTCATGACCAAACGGGAAACCATTCAGGAGGAGCACGTGCATCATCTCTCATCTAAGATTCGGAGCGGACTGGCGGCAGTGGCGCTGGTAGCAGCTCTGGCGGGCGGCTGGACCAGGCCGGCCCGCGCCCAGGCGGCCGCGCCCGCGCAAGCTGCGCCGGCGCAAAATGCCCCCGTCCAGAAGACCGTGAAGGACCAGGGCGAATACGACATCTACAACGATGTCACCAAGGACATGCTGGCGAGGAACTTCGCCAAAGCGATCACCGATCTCGACACCTGGAAGCAGAAGTACCCGGCTTCGGATTTCAAGGATGACCGCTCGGTCTTCTACATCCAGGCTTACGCCGGCGGCGGGCAGCCCGCCAAGGCGCTGGACGAAGCCGGTCTTCTGATGGCGAAGGATTTGAGCATCGTCCTGAACGACCCCAAGACCGGTGCCAGCCAGCAGTTGACGGTTTTGTTCACGGTTACCACGGTGATCGCTCAAGTGCCCGCTCCGACGGCAGACGAGTTGGCCATCGCCGCCAAAGCGGCGCACCAGTTGATGGATTACAACGCCAAACCGGCCGGCGCCAGTGACGCGGACTGGGCGGCCGCACGGGCGCAGTTGCAAGCCGCCGCCAAGGGAGCGCTGCTCTACATGGCGATGAAGCCCGGCGCGGATGCCAAGCAGAAGAAGGACTATGCCGCCGCGGAGACGGCGTTTCTGGCCGCCCAGACGCAGTATCCCGACAGCTCCCAGATAGCCTATGAGCTGGGTGGCTGCGAGCTCGCCCAGCAGGCCACCAACCCGGCCAAGATTTCTCTGGGATTGTATGAGATCGCCCGCGCTGTCAGCATCGATCCGGCCAAGAGCGATTTCGCCGATCCCAAGGCGCGCGACAAAGTGGACGCCTATCTCAAGAACGTATACGTGAAATACCATGGCGCGGACGATGGCCTGGATCAGCTCAAGCAGCAGTCGCTCGCCGCGCCCGCCCCGCCGGCGGATTTCCACATCCTCAGCGCCTCCGAGGTCATGGCTGCCAAGGAGAAGGAGTTTGCCCAAAAGTATCCCGATCTGGCCCTGTGGCTGAACATCAAGGCCCAACTCACCGACACCGGCGGCCAGGATTACTTCACTACCCAACTCAAGGACACCGCGGTGCCGAAGCTGAAAGGCACGCTGGTGGAAGCCCGGCCGGCCTGCCACTCCAAGGAGTTGCTGGTGGCCGTGCCGCTGCCGGACGCCAAGCCGCCTTACACCGCCGAAATCGCCCTCAAGCTCGACGCCCCGCTCACCGGCAAGCCGGACGATGACCTGGAGCTGACCTGGACCGAGGGCGTGCCGTCTGCCTTCGCCAAGGACCCGTTCCTGCTGACGATTGACGTGGAAAAGGCCAAGATCGTCGGCTTGAAAATGTCCCCCTGTATCCCGCCCCCGGTTCATCATCCGCCGGCAAAAAAGAAGTAACAGGCAGGGCAGGCCACCCGCCTGCCCTGTTTCCACGGCCCCCGCGAACCGCATAGCATAAAAAAGGCGAAGTATAGTGTCAAGGCAAAGTAGAAATGTCCTATTCCCAGCAAAGTAGAAATGTCCGGTTTTGAGGGGGCGGCTGGAGGAGCTGGGTTAGAGTGGATTCGATGTTTCGGGGAGGTCGCGTTCCCTGGG